>NZ_JACHIK010000006.1 GCF_014203155.1 Shinella fusca | reverse complement strand
GCGCAGGACCTTGCCCGCCGCACCAACACCGCCATGCCGCTGACGGCGGCCTGCGCCGAGATCCACCGTATGCTGACGGCCGCAGGCCTCGGCGGAGAGGACCAGGCGGCCCTGATGGAATTCTTCCGCGGCCCGAGCAAGGAGAACTTCGCATGATCACCCGCTACGCATTGTTCGAGGGCAAGGTGAAGGAGGGCAGGACCGATGCCTTCCGCAAGGCCGTGATCGAGCGTATCCTGCCGAAGTGGAAAGAGTTCCCGCACGCCACCGACGTGCGGGTCTGCTTCGCCGAGAGCCGCGACGAGGGGGCGCCGGAATATCCGATGATCCTCGCCGTCAACTATCCGAGCCTTCAGGCCGTGGAGGCGGCGCTTGCCAGCCCCGCGCGAACCGAGGCCCGCGCGGCCACCGAGGCGGTGCTCGCCGAATTCTTCGACGGCCGCATCCACCACCATGTCACGCTCGCAAACGAATACAGGCTCTAACGGCCTTTAGGCTTCTTGCGGCAGGAGCGCCCAGAAGGCGAAGAGCGGCTTGCCGCCCGAGCGCATGGCGTGGCGGATGCCCGGCGTGTTGTGGAAGGAGCCGCCGACGCCCGGCGTGAACCAGCCGGAATTGCCGTGCATGAACTCGCCCTCCGTCAGGACGAGGTAGGTTTCCTCCGGCGCGTGGTCGTGATCGGGATAGCGCACGTCCGGCGCCAGCAGGCTCGCGCCGAGCCAGACGTCCCTGCGGTCTTCCAGCCCGCCCGGCCCGACGACCATCGCATTGGCATGGCCCGCCGGGAAATTCTCGCTCGCCGTGCCGTCGCCCGCCCGCGCCTTCCATTCCAGCAGCGGCTCGATTGCCCGGAACCGTTCGGCCAGCGCATCGAGCAGGGGTTCGCCGGTCCCGGCCGCAAGGACCGTATCGAGATGCGCGTCGCAGACGGCGAGCCGTTTCCCGATACCGGGCCGCTCCGGCCCGGGCGTCTTCAGGCGCTCCACGATCCGCGCGAGCGACCGGCGGCCCTCCGGGTCTTTCGCGAACCCGTCATAGGCGGCGGAGGCCGCGTCGAGGAAATCCTGCAATGCGCCGCTCCGGGCCATGTCAGAGATCCTTGGCAAGGCGCAGCGCATCGTAGATCGCCGCATGCGTGTTGCGGGCGGCGACCGCGTCGCCGATGCGGAAGAGCTGGTAGGCGCCGTCCGGATTGCGGTCGAGGCCCTGCGGCTTCCCCGCGACCAGCGCATCGTAGGACACCGCGCCGAGGTTCTTCGAGCCGGGCTTCAGCTCGAAATAGAGGTCGTCCAGCGGAATGGTGCCGTGGTTGACGACGATCTGGTCGACCGTGCGCTGCCTGGAGACGCCGCCGTAGTCGCTGCCGACATGGGCGATGATCTGGTTGCCGCTCTTCTCCGCCGATTCCAGCCTGTAGGTGACGGTGAAGGTCGCATCGAGCTTCTGCAGCGAGCGCATGTAGGGCACGAGGTTCATCGCCATGACCTCCGGCGCGAAGGATCGGTCCGGCGTCATGATCTCGACCTTGCCGCCGGCCCTGGCGATGAACTCGGCCGCCTGCAGGCCCGCATGGTCGCCGGCATCGTCGAAGACGAGCACGTTGGCGCCCGGCTTCACGTCACCCGAGATGATGTCCCAGGAGGAGACGACGAGCTCGTTGCCCCTGGTGAGGACGTCCGTGTGCGGCAGGCCGCCCGTCGCGACGATGACGACGTCCGGCTTTTCGGCCAGCACCGTGTCCGCATCCGCCCAGGTGTTGAAGTGGAAGGTGACGCCGTGCTTCTCGCACTGGCTCATGCGCCAGTCGATGATGCCGATCATCTCGCGCCGGCGCTCGCTGAGCGCCGTCAGCCGGATCTGGCCGCCGGGATCGTTCGCCGCCTCGAAGACGACGACCTCGTGGCCGCGCTCGGCACAAACGCGCGCCGCCTCCAGCCCGGCCGGGCCGGCGCCGACGACCACCACCTTCCGGCGCACCTCCGCCTTCGGGATGGTGTGCGGCATCGTCTCCTCGCGGCCGGTCGCCGCGTTGTGGATGCAGAAGGCAAGGCCGCCCTGGTAGATGCGGTCGAGACAGTAGTTCGCGCCGACGCAGGGGCGGATGTCGTCCTCGCGCTTCTCGATGATCTTGCGCACGATATGCGGGTCGGTCATGTGCGCGCGCGTCATGCCGATCATGTCGACCTTGCCGGCGGCAATCGCATGACGGGCGGTCGCCACATCCTGAATCTTGGCAGCGTGGAAGGTCGGGAACTTCGTCGCGGCGCGCACCTCGCCGGCAAAGTCGAGATGCGGCGCGCTCGCCATGCCCTGGATCGGGATGACGTCGGTCAGGCCCGGGTCCGTATCGATATGGCCGCGGATGACGTTGAGGTAGTCGATGAGGCCGCTTTCCTTGAGGTGGCGGGAGATTTCAAGGCCCTCTGCCTTTCCGGTCCCGCCGGGAAGACATTCGTCGGCCGTGTAGCGCACACCGAGGATGAAGTCGTCGCCGACCCGTTTCCGCATCGCCTTGAAGACGTCGAAACAGAAGCGCATGCGATTGTCCAGATCGCCGCCATAGGGACCGTCGAGCTCGTTGGTGAGCGGCGAGGTGAACTGGTCGATGAGGTGGCCGTAGGCCTCCAGCTCCACGCCGTCCATGCCGCCCGCCTTCATGCGCTCGGCGGCATCGGCGAAATCCTTGATGATGCGCTCGATGTCCCAGTCTTCCAGCTTCTTGGGAAAGGCCCGGTGCGCGGCCTCGCGGTGATGCGAGGGGGCGACGACGGGCAGCCAGTCGCCCTTGTCCCAGCGCGTGCGCCGGCCGAGATGGGTGAGCTGGATCATGATCGCCGCGCCCGCTTCGTGCACGGCGTCGGTCATCTCCCGGATCCACGGGACGATCTCGTCCTTGTAGGCGAGGAGGTTGTTGAAGACCGGCGGGCTGTCCTTCGAGACCGCCGCGGAGCCGGCCGTCATCGTCATCGCCACCCCGCCGCGCGCCCGCTCCACCGTATAGGCGCGGTAGCGGCCCTTCGGCATGCCGTCCTCGGGATAGGCCGGCTCGTGCGAGGTGACGATGATGCGGTTTCTGAGGGTCAGGTGCTTCAGTTGGAAGGGCTGGAGGAGAGGATCGTTCGACATGCGACGGGCTCCGGTCTAAGGGGACTTCATCAAAACGGTAAGCGTGAATGTACACAAGTGTCAATATAAATTGACACAGTAGTTCTCCATATGAACACTCATGTACATTTTGCTTGTCAGCATCGGCGGGATTTGTTAGGAGACGGTCATGGAACAGGCGACGAGCGACAGCGGTTGGCGAGGTTCTCAGGAGGGTTGGCTGGAGGCGGCCTACGACTCCCTGCTCGAATCCGGCGTGGATTCGGTGAAGATCCTGCCGCTCGCCAAGCGGCTCAATCTCTCCCGCACCAGCTTCTACTGGTTCTTCAAGGACCGGGAGGAATTGCTGGGCGCGCTCATCACGCGCTGGCGGGAAAAGAACACCGGCAACCTCGTCAGACAGTCCGAGGCCTATGCGGAATCGCTTGCCGAGGCGATGCTGAACGTCTTCGACTGCTGGCTGAACAAGGACCTCTTCGATTCCCAGTTCGAATTCGCCGTGCGTAGCTGGGCCCTGCAATCGCCGGAGATCCTGGCCGAGGTGCAGGAGGCCGACCGGGTGCGCGTGGAAGCGCTCGGCCGCATGTTCATGCGCTTCGGCTATGAGGAAGGGCCGGCGGATGTCCGCGCGCGCACGACCTACCTCGTCCAGATCGGCTACATCTCGATGCAGTCCCGCGAGGACCTTGCGCTGCGCATGAAGCGCATCCCCGAATATATCGCGATCTATACCGGCCAGATCCCCCAGCAACGGGAACTCGACCGTTTCTTCGCGCGGCATGGATACAAACCGGAGTGAGGACAAGGTGGACGAAGGCAGGGGCTTGAGGATCGGCGTGATCGGCGGTGCCGGCTGGCTGGGCGGGGCAATCGCCACCGCCGTGCTGGATGCGGGCATCGCCGCCCCTTCGGACCTTGCCCTCTCCTATCGCCGGCAGCGCCCGGACCGCTTTCCCGGCGCCTTCTGGACCACGGACAACCAGGCGCTCGCCGACCGCTCGGACGTCATCGTCCTTTCCGTCCGCCCGGCCGACTGGCAGCCTCTCGCCGTCGATGCGAAAGACAAGCTCGTCATCTCCGTCATGGCCGGCATCCGCCTTTCCGCCCTCTGCGCGCAGCACCGGACCCACCGCGCCGTGCGCACCCTGCCGAACGCGGCCGCCGAGGTCCGCAAATCCTATACGCCCTGGATCGCCAGCGACGGTGCCGGCGCGGACGACCGCAGGATCGTCCGCGCGATCTTCGGTGCCTGCGGGGTAGAGGACGAGGTGCGCTCCGAAGCGGAGATCGACTATCTCACCGGCCTCACCGGCTCCGGCCCCGCCTTTCCCGCGCTGCTCGCCGAAGCGATGATGGCGGACGCCGTCGCGCACGGCCTCGACCCGGAGGTCGCGCGGCGCGCGGTCAACACGGTCCTCGTCGGCGCCGGGAGGCTCCTGGAACGGCGGGACGACTGTCCCGCCGAGACGGTCAGGACTTTCCTCGACTATCGCGGCACCACGGCGGCGGCGATCGAGGCGATGAATTCGGCGGGCTTTGGCATCGCCGTGGCGCGCGGCCTCACCGCGGCCTTCGAGAAATCGGCACGCATGGGAAAAACGCCCTAACGCCGTTGCGGGCGGGCCTACGCGGCACCCCGCCCGGCAAGACAAGCCGCACACAGAGGGAACGATAATGAACAAACTGCTTGCATCGACATGCCTCCTTCTCGGAACCATCGCCGGATCCTCGTTCGCCAGCGCAGCCGACTGCGGAAACGTCACCATCGCCAGCATGAACTGGCAGAGCGCGGAGGTGATCTCCAACCTCGACAAGATCATCCTCAACGAAGGCTACGGCTGCAACGCCGAGATCACCATCGGCGACACCGTGCCGACCATCACCTCGATGGCCGAGAAGGGCGAGCCGGACATCGCCCCCGAGGCCTGGATCGACCTCCTGCCCGACGTCGTCAAGAAGGGCACGGAGGAAGGCCGCATCATCACGGTCGGCTCGCCGCTTCCCGACGGCGGCGTGCAGGGCTGGTGGATCCCGAAATACTTCGCCGACGCCCACCCGGACATCAAGACCATTCCCGATCTCCTGAAGCATCCCGACCTGTTCCCCGCCCCGGAGGACCCGAGCAAGGGCGCGATCTACAACGGTCCGCAGGGCTGGGGCGGCACCGTGGTGACCGCGCAGCTCTACAAGGCCTTCGAAGCGGAGAAGGCCGGCTGGACGCTGATCGACACGGGCTCGGCCGCCGGCCTCGACGGCTCCATCGCCAAGGCCTATGAACGCCAGCAGCCCTGGGCCGGCTACTACTGGGCACCGACCGCCCTCCTCGGCAAGTACGAGATGGTGCAGCTCGAGGCCGGCGTTCCCTACGATGCGGCCGAATGGAAGCGCTGCAATACCGTTGCCGACTGCCCGGATCCGAAGCCGAGCGCCTGGCCGGTCGATACCATCGTGACGCTCGTCGCCAAGCCGTTCTCCGAAAAGGCGGGCCCCGAGGTCATGGATTACCTGAAGAAGCGCTCGTGGAGCAACGCGACCATCAACAAGCTGATGGCCTGGATGACCGACAACCAGGCCAGCGGCGAGGACGGCGCCAAGCACTTCCTCGAGGAAAATCCCGACATCTGGAAGGAGTGGGTTTCCCCGGAAGCCGCCGCCAAGGTCGAAGCCGCGCTCTGAGGGCGCGGCCATGCCCGGCTGCGATGCGCCCCGCGCGCATCGCACCTTTCCGCCGTCTCAGTCCGTGGCGATCTCGATCGAGGTGAGGAGCGTCGAGCGGGCGGTCTTCAGGTGCTCGCCGCAGGCATGGCGCGCCTGTTGCAGGTCGCCGGTCTGCAAGGCGGCGATATAGGCAAGGTGCTCTTCGACGGCGACCTTGTTGCGCTCCCGCTCGTCCTTCTTGTTCCATTGGTAATGGTAGTGGAAGATCACCGACATCACGCCCTGGATGTTGATGAAGAAGCGGTTGGGCGCCGTGCCGTTGACCAGCCGGTGGAAACGGTGGTCGAGATTGGAGAAATCCCGGTAGCGCCGGTCGATGTCGGCCAGCATGTCGCGGTGCTCCTGTTCCAGCCCGGCCAGCGTGCGCCAGGCGGGATGATCGGACGGCAGCGCCACGAAGCGCTCCATCGCCCGGAATTCCATGAATTCGCGCATGTCGAAGAGCTCGGCCACGAAATCCACCGTCAGGCCGAGCGCCCGCCAGCGCCCGTTGCTCTGCCGCTCCAGCAGGCCGAAATGGCTGAACGTGCTGAGGCATTCGCGGATCGCCGAGGTTGAGACGCCGAACTGGCGCGCAAGGTCGAGCGCATTGATGCTCTGGCCGGGGCTGCAATCGGGCCCGACCATCCAGGTCATGAACTTGCGCTCCACCATGTCCGCAAGCGGCTCCAGGTCGGTGCCGGCAAGATAATCCTCCGCACGCGGCAGGCGCAGCAGCACCTTCGAACGCCCCTCCAGCGCAACGATGCCGGCACCCGCAAGCCCCGCCAGCACGGCGCGCAGCGTCGTCCGGCTGACCTTGAGCCTTGCCGCGAGCGCGGGCTCGGAGGCAAGCACCGTACCCGGGGTGCTGCGCGCCAGAAGGTCGAGGCACTGGTTGAAGGTCCGTTTGTAGAGCGTGTTGGTCTTCATGGAGCCCCCTCCGGCCACGCTGTTTTTTAATGTGATTTTTTTATATAAAAAACAGATTGCCTGTCAAGGGAATGTCTTTTATTCAAAAAGAACAGACCGCCTGTATGGAAGGAGGAGTTCATGCAAACGGCCAACGGGCGCGCAACGCGCCCTTGCACCCATTTCCCTTGCTGTTGCGCGCCCGGTGCCGGCCGATGACGGGGCTTGTCCTTCAGTTCGGCACGAGCCGTTTCCTCCAGGCCCATGCGGACCTCTTCCTGCACGAGGCCCGCGAGGCCGGACAGGACGTGCCGCCGGTCGTCATCGTCCAGACCTCGGGCTCGGCCGAGCGGGCCGGCCGGCTTGCCGCCTTCGCCGATCCCGCCGGTTTCCCGGTCGTCATCCGCGGCCTTGAGAACGGCGCGCCGGTCGAGCGCCGTGTGGCCGTGAGAAGCGTTTCGCGCGGCCTTTCGACCAGCCGCGACTGGGCCGAGGTCGTTGATCTTTTCGCGGGCGAGGCGGACTTCATCCTCTCCAACACGGGCGATGCCGGCTATGCGGCCGACCCGGACGAGGCCGCCAAAGGCCTTGCGCTCGACGCGCCGCTCGCCTCCTTCCCCGGCAAGCTCCTCCAGCTTCTCCACGCCCGCTGGCAGCGCGGCGGCCGTCCGCTGACGGTGCTGCCCTGCGAACTCGTCAACCGCAACGGCCCGGTGCTGAAGGCCATCGTCCGCGACCTCGCGGTAACGGCCGGCGCCTCCGCGGATTTCCTGCACTATCTCGACGAGGACGTCCTCTTCGCCAACACGCTGGTCGACCGCATCGTCTCCGCGCCGCTGGAACCGGCCGGCGCCGTCGCCGAGCCCTATGCGCTCTGGGCGATCGAGCGCGCGCCGGGCCTGCGCCTGCCCTGCGAGCACCCCTCCATCGTTCTGACCGACGATCTCGAACCCTTCGAGCGGCTGAAGCTGCACATCCTCAACCTCGGCCATACCGTGCTTGCCGAAATCTGGCGGCGCGAGGGCCGGCCGGAGGGCGAGACCGTGCGGGAAATCCTCGCCGACCCCGCCGTCGCCCCGCGCCTTGCCGCGATCTACGCCGACGAGGTCCTGCCGGGTTTTGCCGCCCACGGCATGGAGGACGCGGCGCGCGCCTACGTCGCCACCACCATGGACCGCTTCCGCAATCCCTATCTCGACCACCGCATCGCCGACATCGCCGGCAACCATGCGCTGAAGGTCGAGCGGCGCATCGCCGCCTTCCTCGACTGGGCGGGCACGCCCGCCCCCATCCTTTCCTCCATCGTTTCCGGGCAGAGGGCGGCGGCATGACCTACCAGTTCGATTTCTCCGCCCTCCTGCCCTACTGGCCGCTCTTCCTGGAGGGCGTCTGGCTCACGCTGAAGCTCTCGGCGCTCGCAACGATCTTCGGCTTCGTCGTCGGCACGCTCTGCGCCGTCGCGCGGGCGGAGGGCCCGCGCTGGCTGAAGACGGTGGTGGCGATCTATGTCGAGATGATCCGCAACACGCCGCTGCTCGTGCAGATCTTCCTCGTCTATTTCGGCTTCGCCTCGCTGGGGCTGAAGGTGACGGCGAACACCGCCGCCGTCGCGGCCCTCGTCGTCAATGTCGGGGCCTATACCTGCGAGATCGTGCGCGCCGGCCTCGAATCGATCCACAAGTCGCAGCTCGAAGCCGCCGAATGTCTCGGACTGACGCGCACGCAGACCTACTGGCACGTCATCGTCCGACCGGCCATCGAGCGCGTCTATCCGGCGCTCACCAGCCAGTACGTGCTGCTGATGCTCGCCTCCTCGATCACCTCGCAGATCTCCGCCGAGGAGCTGACGGCGGTCGCCAACCGCATCCAGTCGGACACGTTCCGCTCCTTCGAGACCTATATCGTCACCGGGGTGCTCTACATCATCCTGTCCTTCGTGGTGCGGCTCGCCTTCACCCTCTTCGCCCTCGTCATCTTCCCGCGCCGGCGCAAGCTCGGCACGGCCATCTGAGGGGGAACCGGACATGTCGCTCACACCCGTCCATATCGAGTTCATCGCCACCGGCGCGCTCTGGACCGTCGGCCTTTCGGCCATCGCCTTCGTCGGCGGTTCCATCCTCGGCTTCGCGCTGGCGCTCGCCCGCATCTCGCCGGTCCCGTTCGTCCGGCGCTGCGCCGGCACCTATATCCAGATCGTGCAGGGCACGCCGCTGCTCGTCACGCTCTTCCTCTTCTATTTCGGCCTTGCCGTCGTCGGCTTCGACAGCCTGCCGGCCATCGTCGCGGCCGGCCTCGGCCTCGTCATCTATTCCTCCGCCTTCCTCGCGGAGATCTGGCGCGGGTGCCTCGAATCCGTGCCGAAGACCCAGTGGGAGGCGGCCGAATGCCTGGCGCTCACCCGCTGGCAGCGCATGGTGCGGGTGATCCTGCCGCAGGCCATGCGCATCGCCACGGCCCCGACGGTCGGCTTCCTCGTGCAGATCGTCAAGAACACCTCGCTCGCCTCGGTCGTCGGCTTCGTCGAGCTCGCCCAGGCCGGCAAGCTGGTCAACAACACGATCTTCGAACCCTTCACGGTCTTCATCGTGGTCGCCGCCTTCTACTTCGTCATCTGCTACCCCCTCTCGGCCTGGAGCCGCAGCCTGGAAAGGAAACTCAATGCCGGCCGTCGTTAGCCTCAGCAATGTGCACAAGAGCTTCGGGGCCCTGCAGGTCCTCAAGGGGGTCAGCTTCGACGTCGCCGCCGGCGAGGTGGTCGCGGTGATCGGCGCATCGGGCTCCGGCAAGTCGACGGCGCTGCGCTGCATCAACGCGCTGGAGACCATCGACAGCGGCGAGATCGTCGTGTGCGGCCACAAGGTCCACGACCCGGAGCTCGACCGGCGGGCGCTTCGCCGCGACGTCGGCATCGTCTTTCAGAGCTACAACCTCTTCCCGCACCTGACGGTGGCGCAGAACATCATGCTCGCCCCGACCTGCGTGAAGGACATGGGCAAGGCCGAGGCCCGCCGGCTCGCAGAGGAAGTGCTGGCGAAGGTCGGCCTTGCCGAAAAGGCCGACAACTACCCCGAGCAGCTTTCCGGCGGCCAGCAGCAGCGCGTGGCCATCGCCCGCTCGCTCGCCATGCAGCCGAAGCTGATGCTCTTCGACGAGGTGACCTCGGCGCTCGACCCCCAGCTCACCGGCGAGGTGCTGCGCGTCATGGAGGACCTCGCCCGCGGCGGCATGAGCATGATCCTCGTGACCCACGAGATGGCCTTCGCCCGCAAGGTGGCGAGCAAGGTGATCTTCATGCACCAGGGCAAGGTCTGGGAGACCGGCCCCGGCGCGATGCTCGCCAACCCGCAGACGAAGGAACTCGCCGAGTTCCTCAGCAACGACCTTTGACCCATCGCAACGTCTCAAGGAGGAGATAGACATGAAACGCAGAACCCTGATGACCAGCGCCCTGGCGCTCGCCGTCTTCGCGGCCGTCCCGGCACTCGCCGTCGCCGACACGCTCGACGACATCAAGGCCCGCGGCACGCTGCGCGCGGCCATCGACCTCGGCTCGCCGCCCTTCGGCATGCAGGATGCCAACATGCAGCCGACCGGCTCGGAAGTGGAAAGCGCAAAGCTCCTCGCCGACCATCTCGGCGTCAAGCTCGAGATCGTCGAGGTGACGAGCCCCAACCGCATCCCGTTCCTGCTCACCAACAAGGCCGACGTCGTCGTCGCCTCGCTTTCCATCAGCGAGGAGCGCAAGCAGGTGATCGACTTCGCCGATCCGCACGGCGTCATCCAGGTCATCGCCGCCGCGCCGAAGGACGTCGACATCAAGAGCGTCGAGGACCTGAAGGGCAAGGACGTCGCCACCACCCGCGGCACCACCAACGACAAGGAAGCCACGACCCAGGCGAAGGACGCCAACATCGTGCGCTACGACGACGACGCGACGCTCGTGACCGCCCTCGTCTCCGGCCAGAACAACATCATGATCTCCGCCCCGCAGATCATGAACGCCGTCAACGAGCGCCGCACGAACGACCCGCTGGAGGTCAAGTTCGTGCTCAAGGTCAACCCCTACGCGGTCGGCCTGCGCAAGGGCGAGGACGCCCTGAAGGCGGCCATCAACGACTGGGTCAAGACGGACCTTGCCAACGGCAAGCTGAACGCGATCTACAAGAAGTACAACAACGTCGACCTGCCGGCGGAAATGCCGAAGCCCTGACGAAAGAACGGGGCGGCTGTGCGGGCCGCCCCGCCAACGCGATCCCGAAACCTCTCTTTCGTCATGGTCGGGCTTGACCCGACCATCCATCAGTCTTCGAGGAGAATGGATCCTCGGGTCAAGCCCGAGGATGACGCAGGGGGTGGGACACGGATCGACACCATACCGGAGCGGCCGATACGCGGCCGCTCCCCATACCTCCCAAGGACAGGACCCCATGAAAGCGCTCCTCTGCGAAGAACCCGGCCGCCTCTCCCTCGTCTCCCGCCCGGCGCCCGTGCGCGGGGAGGGCGAGGTTCTCGTGCGCATCCGCCATGTCGGCATCTGCGGCACGGATTTCCACATCTTCGCCGGCAAGCATCCCTTCCTGGAATATCCGCGCGTCATGGGCCACGAGCTCTCCGGCACGGTCGAGGCGGCGCCCGAGGGCAGCCGCCTCAAGGCGGGCGAGCCTGTCTATATCGTGCCCTATCTTTCCTGCGGACAGTGCCACGCCTGCCGCAAGGGCCTCACCAATGCCTGCCAGTCGATCCGCGTGCTCGGCGTCCATTGCGACGGCGGCATGGCCGACTATGTGTCGGTGCCCGAAAGCAATGTCGTTCCGACCGGCAACATCGCGCTGGAAGACGCCGCGATGATCGAGTTCCTCGCCATCGGCGCGCACGGCGTCAAGCGCGGCAATATCGCTGCCGCCGACCGCGTGCTCGTCACCGGCTCCGGTCCCATCGGCATGTCGGCGATCATCTTCGCCAAGGCGCGCGGCGCGAACGTCACCGTCATGGACACGCGCACCGACCGCCTCGCCTTCGCCGCCGACCGGCTCGGTGCCGACGCCACGCTGCTGGCAGACGCGTCCGCCGAGGCGGAGGTGAATCGCCTCACCGGCGGCGACGGTTTCGACGTGGTGATCGACGCCACCGGCAATGCCGGCCCCATCGAGCGCGGCTTCGGCTTCCTCGCCCACGGCGCGCGCTATGTGCTGCTCTCCGTCGTGCGGCAGGACATCACCTTCTCCGACCCGGAATTCCACAAGCGCGAGGCGACGCTTTTTGCGAGCCGCAACGCCCAGCCCGACGATTTCGCCGAGGTGGTGCGGCAGATCGAGGCCGGCAAGGTGCCGACCCGCGCACTCAACACCCATCGCGGCCGCCTGGAAGACGGCGCCGCATTGCTGGTAGAATGGGCCCGCCCCGAGGCGGGCGTGATCAAGGCCATCCTGGAGGTCTGAGCCATGAACGCGAAGAAGACGCTGCGTCTCAATCCCGAGGACAATATCGTCGTGGCGATCGCCGACCTGCCGGCCGGCAGCGCCGTGGAGGGCGAGATCGTCACCCGCGCCCGCGTGCCGCGCGGCCACAAGACGGCGAGCCGCTTCATCGCGACGGGCGAGCCGATCCGCAAGTTCGGCCAGGTGATCGGCTTTGCCAGCACCGATATCGAGCCCGGCGACTGGGTGCACGAGAAGAACGTCACCATGGGCGAGGATTTCGACCGCGACTACGCCTTCGCGAGCGAGGCCCGCCCGCCGGAAGGCCCGCGCACGGACGAGACGCCCGCCTTCTTCGAGGGCTACAAGCGCGCCGACGGGCGCGCCGGCACGCGCAACTATATCGGCATCCTCTCCTCGGTGAACTGTTCGGCCACCGTCGTCGACTATGTCGCCGACGAGATCAACCGCTCCGGCATCCTCGACGATTATCCGGGCATCGACGGCATCGTTCCGCTGCCGCACGGACAGGGCTGCGGCATGGCCGGGCGCGGCGAAGCCTTCGACGTGCTCTCGCGCACGCAATGGGGCTATGCCAGCCACCCGAACTTCGCCGCCGTGCTCCTCGTCGGCCTCGGCTGCGAGGTCTTCCAGATCCCGCGCATGAAGGACACCTACGGCATCGCCGAGGGCGACCATTTCCAGTCGCTGACGATCCAGGAGATCGGCGGCACGCGCAAGGCGGTCGAGGCGGGCGTGGCGCGCATCCGCGAGATGCTGCCCTTCGCCGCGCGGTCGAAGCGCGAGCCCATCTCCGCCTCGGAACTGACGCTCGCCCTGCAATGCGGCGGTTCGGACGGCTATTCGGGGCTGACCGCCAACCCGGCACTCGGCTTTGCCGCCGACATGCTGGTGCGCCAGGGCGGCACCGCGATCCTCTCCGAAACGCCGGAGATCTACGGCGCCGAACACCTGCTCACCCGCCGCGCCGAGAGCGCCGAGGTGGGGCAGAAGATCGTCGACCTCATCCACTGGTGGGAGGACTACACCAGCCGCAACGGCGGCGAGATGAACAACAACCCCTCCCCCGGCAACAAGGCCGGCGGCCTCACCACCATCCTGGAAAAATCGCTCGGCGCCGTCGCCAAGGGCGGCACCTCGACGCTGCGCGGCGTCTACCGCTATGCCGAGCGCATCGACCGCAAGGGCTTCGTCTACATGGACACGCCCGGCTACGACCCCGTGGCGGCAACGGGCCAGGTCGCGGGCGGCGCGAACGTCCTCTGCTTCACCACCGGGCGAGGCTCGGCCTACGGCTGCAAGCCCGTGCCCTCGATCAAGCTCGCCACCAACAACGAGCTCTACGCCCGCATGACCGACGACATGGACATCAACTGCGGCGACGTCATCGACGGCGTGCCGCTGGAGGTGAAGGGCCGCGAGATCTTCGAGGCGATCCTTGCCATTTCCTCCGGCAAGCCCTCGAAATCCGAGCTGCTCGGCTACGGCCGCAACGAGTTCGTCCCCTGGCAGATCGGCGCCGTCATGTAACCCCCGCCGCCGGCAGGCGACCTGCCGGCGAAACCGCAACGGCCGAGGCCGCATCAGGTCGCCCAATCCATTGTGGCAATGGCGCAACTACGGCATAAACATGACAACAATTGTCATGAATATAATTGCGGGAGCATAAACATGATGGAATAAGTCGCGAGGATCTAAAACCGCAGATCGACGCGACCGGCCTATTCGACCGCCGCCGCACGGTCATCGGCACCCTGAAGTATACGTGGTGAGGCCTTGACGACGATATCCTCCCGGGACGGTGAGACCGCTTTCCGGCCGCAGGGCCTGAAGGCGGTCTTTTCCGGCGAGCATGCCTGGTGCGGCGAGAAAATGATGCTCTCGGCGGATCTCGAGGGCGCCGTGCCGCTTGGGGACTTCCTGGAGGGGGACGGGTTTTCCAGGACGCTGGACCGCTATGCGGAAAGCCACGGCAAGGCCGACCGGCGCGCGGCCGCATCCTTCTGGTCGCTCTATTATTTCTCGGCGCTGACCATTCCCTATGTCGTGGCCCGGCGGGCGGAGACGCGCCTTCCCGTCGCCTTCGATGAGATGACCATCGCGCTCGGGGAGGACGGGCTGCCGCGCGCCTTCGGCCTGCCGCACGAGGGCGACTGGAGCGAGGGCGAGGACCTTCTTAACGTCGTGACGCCGCTGGTGGATTGCCACCTTTCCCGCGCCGTCGCCCTCCTCAAGGAAAAGTCCGGCATCGCGCCGAAGCTCGCCTGGAACAATGCCGCCGTCTATATCGACTATGCCTTCAACGTGACGGACCGCACGCCGGCGGACGGCGACGACTACTGGCCCTCGCGCCCGCTCTTCGACTGCCCGCTGCTCGGCAACGGCAGCCGCAATCCCTTCCACGGCTGCCTGCGCCACGAGAGGGAGGAAGGCACCGTCCATTGTCGCCGCAAGGTCTGCTGCCTGCGCTACATGCTGCCCGGCATTCCGGGCTGCGGCGAGCTCTGCGCCCTCCCGGAACTGAGAAAACAATGATCCTGCGTTTTGCCGCCCTCCTCGCCGCCGCCTTCCTATTCGCCGCCCTGCCCGCCCGCGCCGAGATCCGCTATCCGCTGACCGTCACGGACGCCGTCGGCCGCGAGGTCACCATTCCGGCTGAGCCGAAGGCGGTGCTGCTCGGTTCGGGCTTCAATCTCGTGGCGCTCTCGCTCATCCACCCCGATCCCGTCAGCCTGCTCGCGGGATGGGCGAACGACATAAAGGGCGACAATCCGGCGATCTACGAGCGCTTCCGCGAGAAGTTCCCGGCCATCGCGAAGGTCCCGGTCATCGGCGACGGCATCACCGTCTCCTTCGAGGCGGTCCTGTCGCTCAAGGCGGACCTTGCGATCCTTGCGAACTGGCAGGCCGAAACCGACCTCGGCAAGCAGGCGATCGCCTATCTCGAGCAAAGCGGCGTGCCCGTCGTGGTGGTCGATTTCAACAGCGACGCGCTGGAGAACACGGCGGACAACATGCGCCTGCTCGGCCGCGTGCTGAACCGCGAGGACGAGGCCGATGCCTTCGCCGATTTCTACGAGGCGCGCCTGAAGCGGATACGCGAGCGGGTCGCGGCCCATCCCGAGCCCGGCCCCACGGTGGTGATGGACGCCTTCCCGAACCCCGAGCGGTGCTGCTTCGCCTACGGCACCGGCGGGCTCGGCGCCTTCATCGCCATCACCGGCAGCCGCAACATCGCCGAGAGCCTGCCGCCGCAGGGCGGCACCGTCAGCGCGGAATTCATCGTCGCGGCCGATCCCGAGGTCTATATCGCCACCGCCTCGCCGGGCGGCATCTACAGCGGCTTTTCCGTCGGCCCGGGCGTCGATCCGGCCGAGGCGCGCGCATCGCTCGCCCGCGCCGTGGAAAACCCTTTCCTCGCCAATCTGAAGGCGGTCAAGAACGGGCGCGTCCATGGTCTGTGGAACTTCTTCAACGCCGTGCCGCTCAACATCCTTGCGGCGGAAGCCTTCGCGCACTGGCTGCGCCCGGAGATCTTCGCCGATGTCGATCCGGACGAGACGATGAAGGAGATCAACACCCGCTTTGCCGCCGTGCCCTTCGAGGGCGCCTACTGGATCAGCCTTTCGGGGCAGTGAAGGGGCGATCCCGCGCCTCAATCATTCCGCGAGGGCGAAAAATAAAATCCGGGCTACGCCGCTGTTTTGATGCGATTAAATCGATATCGGCAATGTCGTTTCCGGCCTGCCGTGAAATAAATACCTTGCAGAATGCGGGAAAAATACCTACCTTCCCGGTATCGAACTTTGCTAGTGACCTTTGTCTATCGCTTCGGCGAGCCGGTCAGATTTCCTCTCATCGTCGATCTATCCGCGGCAATACCTGCCGCTTCCTCCAACGATTGAAAGGATATCGTTATGAATTCAGGCACCGTCAAGTGGTTCAACAGCACCAAGGGTTTCGGCTTCATCGCGCCCGACAACGGCACGAATGACGTGTTCGTTCACATTTCGGCCGTCGAACGCTCCGGTCTCGGCAGTCTCGCCGAAGGCCAGAAGGTGAGCTACGACATCGTCCAGGATCGCCGCTCGGGCAAGAGCTCGGCCGACAACCTGCGCGCCGCATAAGGATTGTTGCCCCTCTCGCTGACCACGGATGTACTGGCAGCAAGACGGAGAGCGACAGGAGAGGTCGGGGTAACGCCCGGCCTTTTTGTTTCCGGCGTCAGGGATTGAAGGACAGGCTCATGAGCCAGAAGACCTATGCGGTCGGCGACACGGTGACGCTCAAGACCGACCTCTTCCGCTCCGGCGATGCCGGACGCGATTGCAGGATCGTCGCGATCCTTCCGGCCGACCACGGCGAAGTGCAGTACCGGATCCGGATCGGCACCGAGACGCACGAGCGAAGGGTCGTCGCCAGCGACATCGACGCCCCGCCGGGGGCTGCGGACGAGCCGGCGAAGACTACGGCGCCGAAGCGCTTGCAGGGCGAGCCCTGGCTCAAGCCCGCGAGCATCCGCGTCAGGAAATAACCACAGGAAAGCGGCACGGCCGCATGGAAAGGATATGTTTTGCAGGTTCTCGTCAGGGAAAACAATGTCGAACAGGCCATCCGGGTTCTGAAGAAGAAGATGCAGCGGGAGGGGCTCTTCCGCGAGATGAAGGCGCGCAGCGCCTATGAGAAGCCTTCCGAGAAGAGGGCGCGGGAAAAGGCTGAAGCCATCCGCCGGGCACGCAAGCTCGCCCGCAAGAAGGCGCAGCGCGAAGGCCTGCTGCCCGGCCCCAAGAAGAAAGCGCCCGCCGGCCGGGCCCGCTAGGCGGCCGGACATGCCATGCCAGGGAGACCGTAGATGACCACCGCCACACGAGAGCAGTTCTTCAAGCCGGCGAAAACCAGCGCCGCGGCGAAGGCGGAAGAAACCAATTCCGTCGCCAAGGGCATCATCGCCCAGGAGACCGCTGCGCGGGACAAGAAGACGGAAAAGCTGAGGGCGCTGCGGCTGGCAAAAGAAGCCGCGACGCCGACGCCCCTGCCGACGAAGAAGCGGAAGTAACCGGCCCTATTCCCGGCCCCGCAGGCCTTGCGAAAGCGGCGCAGCATCCCGGCTGCGCCGATGGAACGCATTGGGGCCCTTTTGCGCCGTCTAGCCGCCCCCCTCTCCTGAAGCCAGTTGCGCGATGCCGCCGAGGGCGAAATTCGCCAGGCGGCTTGCGAGCACCTCGTTGCTGACATTGGCGCGGGCGAGCGGCGGCATCACCTCCGACAGCCGCTTTTCGGCGATCAGCAGCATGAAACAGGGCGCGAGGATCGAAAAGACCGACTGGGCGACGAGCGGGTGATCTATGGAAACGCCCATGATCCCGGCGACGACGCCGAAGAGGAGCGCCTTCTTCGGCTCCAGCTCCTCGCGCCGCAGCTTCTCGAAATGCGGCGTCGGCGAGATCAGCTCGCGCACGATCACCTTCGCTGGCCAGGACGCATCGCCCTGCGAGCGCACCACGCGCACGAGAAGGCCGATCAGGCGCCGCAGCCTGTCCTTCGGGTCCGTGTCGGCGGAGGCGGCGCGCGCAAGGCTCTGATAGCTGACGAGGCGGCGGTGCGCCTCGGCCAAGACCTCCTCGTAGAGCGGCGCGATCCCCCCGAAATGATAGTTGACGGCGGCGGCATTGGCGCCGGCGCGAAGGGCGATCGCCTTGGCCGTCGCCCCGTCGAAACCGCATTCGGCGAACACCGCGCCGGCCGCCTCCAGCAGGCTTGCCCGCGTCGCCGCGCCATCCGGCCGCGGCCCGGAAACCGACGACCGTCTTGGACCTCGCGCCATATTCCTTCCTCTCCGTACAAATTCAAATCTAGATTTCAAATTTGGATTTGACAATCCCTTCCGATCGTCCTTAGGCTAGGGAACAGAACCCCGCCCCGGAGGCGAAACGGAATGAAGCGTCTCATCGTCGTCGCACTCCTCATCGCCGCGCTTGCCGCCGGCGCCTGGTGGTATCGGCACCGCGACAGCGGGCCGGCGGAGCTCGTCCTCTATGGAAACGTCGACTTCCGGCAGGTGACGCTCGCCTTCAACGGCAGCGGGCCGGTGGCCGAGGTCCTCGTCGAGGAGGGCGCCGCGGTCAAAAAGGGAGAGGTCATCGCCCGGCTCGACACCGGCAGGATCCGCCCGCAGATCGATCAGGCCCTTGCCCAGGTGGACGCCCAGCAGGCAAGCCTCACCCGCCTGAAGAACGGCAGCCGGCCGGAGGAGATCGCCCAGGCACGCGCCAACCTCGCCGCCGCGGAAGCGGAAGCCGCCAATGCGCGCCTGCAACTGGAGCGCCAGAGCGCGCTCGTGCCGCGCGCGGCCGTCAGCCAGCAGGCGCTCGACAACGCCCGCTCGAACGCGGCGGTGGCGGAAGCCAAGGTCGTCGCGACGCAGAAGGCGTTCGACCTTGTCGTCGCCGGGCCGCGGGCGGAGGACATCCAGCAGGCCGCCGCGCAGTTGCGGGCCGCCGAGGCGCAGGTCGCGCTTCTGAGGGCCGAGCTTGCCGATGCCGATCTCAAGGCCCCGGTGGACGCGGTCGTGCGCTCCCGGCTCATCGAGCCCGGCGAGATGGCCTCGCCGACGCGCGCCGCCTTCTCGCTCGCCACCGTCAGTCCGAAATGGATCCGCGCCTATGTCTCGGAAACGCAGCTCGGGCAGATCCACCCCGGCATGAAGGCCGAGGTCCTGGTCGATTCGCTACCCGGCCGCACCATACCCGGCTGGATCGGCTTCATCTCCTCGGTCGCCGAGTTCACGCCCAAGACCGTCCAGACGGAGGAGCTGCGCACCAGCCTCGTCTTCGAGGTGCGCGTCTTCGTCGAGGACCCGGACAACGTGCTGCGCCTCGGCATGCCCGCCACCGTGCGCCCGCTGGCCGGCGACACGGCGCCGGCCGCCGCGCAACAGGGCGGGTGAGAGACGATGGAGGACCGCCCGCTCTCCCTTGTCGCGCGGGACCTGCGCAAGAGCTTCCGCCGCGACGCGAAGGAGACGGTCGAGGCGCTCGGCGGCATATCGCTCACCGTCCGCAAGGGCACGCTGACGGCGCTCGTCGGCCCCGACGGCGCCGGCAAGACGACCCTTCTGCGGCTGGCGAGCGGGCTGATCCTTCCCGATAGCGGCAGCCTCACGGTCGTCGGCCTCGACGTGGCGGAAAAGCCGCAGGCCGTGCAGGACCGGATCGGCTACATGCCGCAGCGCTTCGGCCTCTACGAAGACCTTAGCGTGCAGGAGAACCTCGACCTTTACGCCGATCTCAACGGCGTTTCCCCCGCCGAGCGCCGGACGGTCTATCCGCGCCTCTTCGAGATGACGCAGCTCGGCCCGTTCAAGGACCGCCCGGCGGGCAAGCTCTCCGGCGGCATGAAGCAGAAGCTCGGCCTTGCCTGCACCCTGGTCCGCGCGCCCGAACTCCTGCTGCTCGACGAGCCGACGGTCGGCGTCGATCCGCTTTCGCGGCGCGAATTGTGGGAGATCGTGTTCAAGCTGATCCGCGAGGACGGCCTTTCCGTCGTCGTCGCCACCTCCTATCTCGACGAGGCGGAACGCTGCGAGCATGCGGTGCTGATGCATGCGGGGGAAATCCTCGCCGAAGGCCCGCCGGCGGAGATCACGGCGAAGGCGGACGGCTGCTGCTTCCTCGTCAAGGGACCGGAAGGCGTTCCGGCCCGCTCGCTACAGGCCCGCCTCTTCGCCCTTCCCGGCGTCGTCGACGCCGTGCCGGAGGCCGGGCGCGTGCGCATCGTGCGCCGGCCGGACCGGCTGGAGGAGCCGCTGACGCTCGAAGGCCTCCAGCTCGAAACGGAGCCGACCGGGGCCCGCTTCGAGGATGCCTTCATGATGCTGTTCGACAGCGTGGCGGGGGAGCGGGATCACACGAGCCCCGCGCCGCTTGCCGCAAGCCCGGAGAACGCGGCGGACGGGACGGTCGTCGAGGTGCGCGACCTCGTGCGCAAATTCGGCGATTTCACCGCCGTCGACCATGTCACTTTCAGCGTCCGCCGCGGCGAGGTCTACGGGCTTCTGGGGCCGAACGGCGCGGGCAAGAGCACGACCTTCCGCATGCTCTGCGGCCTCCTGCCCGCCACCGCCGGCACGCTGCGGGTGGCCGGCAACGATCTCCTCAAGGCGGGCGCGAAGGCGCGCGAACGCCTCGGCTACGTCGCCCAGAAATTCTCGCTCTACGGCCAGCTCACGGTCGGGGAGAACCTCGAATTCTTCGCCAGCGCCTACGGGCTGCGCGGCAATCGCAAGAAGGAGCGGATCGCCACGCTGACGGCGGCCTTCGAGCTCGAACGCTTCCGCGACCTGCCGAGCGGCCAGCTTCCCGGCGGCTTCCGGCAGCGCCTCGCGCTGGCCGCAGCCCTCCTGCACGAACCCGACATCCTCTTCCTCGACGAGGCGACGAGCGGGGCCGATCCCCTCGCCCGCCGGCAGTTCTGGGGGCGCATCACCGCCCTTTCGGAACAGGGCGTGACGGTCATCGTCACGACCCATTTCATGGAGGAGGCGGAATATTGCGACCGGGTGATCATCCTCGATGCCGGCCGGAACCTTGCGGAAGGAACGCCCGTCGAGATCCGCGAGCGCGCCGTCTCCGGTAAAACCGCGCCCTCGATGGAAGAGGCCTTCATCGCCATCGTCGAGCGGGAGCGGGCAAAGCGGACGGAGAAGGCCGCATGAGCGCCCCCCGCACCATGGCCGGCGGCTTTGCCGGTCTTTTGCGGCGGACGCGGGCGCTGATCCGCAAGGAAACGCGCCAGCTCCTGCGCGATTTCAGCAGCATCGCGATCGGCATCGTCATGCCCGTGACGCTGCTCGTCCTCTTCGGCTACGGCATCAACCTCGATGTCAGGAACGTGCCCGTCGCCGTGCTCATGGAAGACGATTCCGCGCCGGCGCGGGGCGTTGCCGCCGCCTTCGAGCTCTCGCCCTACTTCTCCACCCAGCGCGTGCGCACGATGAACGATGCCGAGCGCATGCTGATGGCCGGCGACGTGCGGGCCATCGTGCGCATCCCCTCCGACTTCGCCCGCAGCATCGATCTCGGCGCGGCCGACGTGCAGCTGATCATCAACGGCGCCGATGCCAACACGGCGCGCATCTCGCTCGGCTATGCGCAGGGCGCGGTCGCGACATGGGCGGCCAAGGAGGCCGAGCGCACCGGCAACGCGGGCGCTGCCGGCGGCATCGCCGTCGAACCGCGCCTCTGGTTCAACGAGGCGAACGACAGCAGCTATTTCCTCGTGCCCGGCCTGATCGTGCTGGTCATGACGCTGATCGGCGCGCTTCTTACCGCGCTGGTGATGGCGCGCGAATGGGAGCGCGGCACCTTCGAGGCGCTTTTCGTGACGCCCGTGCGCTCGGCCGAGATCCTTCTCGGCAAGACCGTGCCCTATTTCGTCCTCGGCCTGATCGGCCTTGCGCTTTGCGTTGTCGGCAGCAAGCTGCTGTTCGGCGTGCCGCTGCGCGGCTCGCTCGTCATCCTCACCCTCGTGTCGATGCTCTATCTCCTCGTCGCGCTCGGGCTCGGCCTCGTCATCTCCTCGGCCACGAAGAGCCAGTTCGTGGCAAGCCAGGTGACGGTGCTCGTCACCTTCCTGCCGGCCATGATGCTCTCCGGCTTCATGTACGATCCGCGCAGCATGCCGCTCGCGGTGCAGGCGATCACCTATGTCTTCCCGGCACGCTATTTCGTGACCCTGCTCCAGACGCTCTTCCTGTCCGGCAACAACTGGAGCGTCATCCTGCCCAATGCGGCGGTGCTTGCCGGCATGGCGGCGGCGCTCCTGGCGCTCGCCGTGCGCCTCACCCGCAAGAGGATCGCGTGATGATCGTGTCGCTCCTGCGCATCCTCACGCTCATCCGCAAGGAACTGCTCGTCCTCCTGAAGGACCCGAAGAGCCGGGCGAGCCTCATCCTGCCGCCGATCCTGCAATGCCTGATCTTCGGCTATGCGGCGACCTACGACCTCAACAGCGTGCCCTATGCGCTGGTGGACCAGGACCGCAGCGCCGCCTCCATCGCGCTCGTCGCAAAACTTGAGGGCTCCGGCATCTTCCGGCGCGAGGGCACGTTCGCGCGGATGACGGAGGCCGTGCCGCAGCTCGATGCCCGGCGCGCGCTGCTCATCGTCGTCATCGGGAACGGCTTCGAGCGCAACCTCGAGACCGGCGTGCCCGCCCCCGTGCAGGTGATCGCGGACGGCAGGAACTCCAACACCAGCGGCATCGCCCAGAGCTATGCCGGCGCCATCATCGGCGATTTCGCCGCCGCGTGGCGAGCCGAAAGAGGCTTTCCCGCCGCCGGCGTGACGGTCTCGACGCGCGCCTGGTTCAACCCGCAACTGGAGACCCGGTGGAGCATGATCCCGTCGCTGATCGGCACCATCACCATGATGATGACCATGATGCTGACGGCGATGTCGGTGGCGCGCGAGCGGGAGGAAGGCACGTTCGACCAGCTCCTTGTGGCGCCCTTCACGCCGACGGAGATCATGATCGGCAAGGCCGTCCCCTCCATGATCGTCGGCATCACCCAGGCCTCGGCGGTGCTGCTCGTCGCGCTCTTCTGGTTCAAGATCCCCTTCGCCGGATCGTTCTTCACGCTCTATGCGGGCCTTGCCCTGTTCCTTGCCGCGGCCATCGGCTTCGGCCTGTTCCTCTCCTCGCTCGCCGGCAACATGCAGCAGGCGATGATCCTCGCCTTCGTCTTCCTGATGCCCTTCATGCTGCTGTCCGGCCTCATGTCGCCCACCGAGAACATGCCGGCTGTCCTGCAATACCTGACGATGATCAATCCGCTGACCTATGCGATCCGCATCACGCGCGTCGTCTATCTGGAAGGCGGCCGCTTCGCCGAACTCTTGCCCGACATGCTGGCCCTCGTCGCGATTGCCGCCGTGACGATGCCGTTTGCCGCCTGGATGTTCCGCCACAGGCTGAATTAGGGCGGCCCGCGGGAGGAACCTTCGCCGATGCCGGCCGGTTAGTATCCCGAAAGGAGAACCGACATGGCTATCGCAAAACCGAAGGACGGCGCTGCCGGCACCACCGAGCAATCCCCGCGCTGGGAAGGGCCTGAGGAGAGCCGGCCCCGCGGCTATCTGCCGGCGAAGGACGACCCGGACAGGAACCCGGACGCCGTGGGCGAGACCAACCGCAACCCCGAGCGCAACCGCCCCTCGGACGCCCTGAAGACGCGGAAATGACGGGAAAGCGTCACCCGATCTCGATATCCGCGCAGAGCGGAAGATGATCGGACGCGCGGCGGGCGAGCGGGCTGCCGTGGACGAAGGTCCTGTGCACGCCGAGCCCGTCGCCAAGCAGGATATGATCGATCCGCAGCAGCGGCAGGCGTGAGGGAAAGGTCGCCCTGAGCTTCCCGCCGGCTTCGACCTGGGCATCCCTGAGACGCCGCGCCAAAAGCCGGTAAGAGGCCGAACGCGGGATTGCGTTGAGATCGCCGGCAAAGACGATGCGCGCATCCTCCGGCATGTCCGCGCCCAGCCAGCCCGGCCCGAGCAGCACCTCCGCCTGCCTGACGCGCTCGGCGCCGAAAAGGCCGAGATGCGTGACGAAGACCTGGAGCCTTGCTTCTTCGAGCGGGACCTCCACCCAGAGCGCCCCCCGCGGCTCGCCGCGCGACGGCAGGGCGCCGGCCTTGACGAGGCGCGTCGGCAGCGCCGTCAGGAGGGCATCGCCATAGCGCTCTTCTTCAAGATGCAGCGCCGGATGGAAATGCGAGACCATCTGCAGATGGCCGGCGATCGCCTGCGCCTGGTCGATGCCGCCGCTGCGGGCGCGCGCGACGTCTACCTCCTGCAGGGCGACGATATCCGCCTCGCATTCGGCGATCACATCCGCGATGCGGCCTGGGTCGAGCTTCCGGTCCGTGCCGAAACAACTGTGCACATTATAGGTCACGATCCTGAGCCGCCTGCCCATGCCTTCCTCTCGTTCCGCCTGTGCCACGGGAACACGAAAAGCCTCCATTTCGTTCCCTTGCGACAGTCCAAGGAGACGGCATGAACCGAACCCATATCCTTCACGCGCTCCTCGCAGGCGCGACCCTCCTCGGCGGTTGGCTGATCTACCGCACGCTCGGCCAGTATTCCTGGGAAGACATCCGCAGTTCCGTCCTTGCCATTCCGAGGCTGAACCTTTGCCTCGCGCTCGCCTTTGCGGCCGGCTCCTATCTCTGCCTGACATTCTTCGATTTCCTTGCCCTCCATTATGTCGGCAAGCCGCTCTCCTATCCCCGCGCCGCCATCGCCTCCTTTTCAAGCCTTTCCCTCGGCCACAATATCGGCGTGGCGGGCCTCAGCAGCGGCGCGGTGCGCTACCGCTTCTATTCCCGCTGGGGCCTCGATGCGGGGGAGGTCGCCAGGCTGGTCGTCTTCTGCGGCGTGACGGTGGGGCTGGGGCTGGTAACGCTTGCCGGGCTGTGCCTGCTCGTCCTGCCCGGCACCGCCGGCAAGGTGGCCGGGCTCGGGACGGCGGCCTCCGTCGCGCTCGGCATCGCCTGCCTTGCGGCAAGCGCGGCCTATGTGGCGCTCGCCGCCTTCCTGCGCGGCGAGATCAAGGTGTGGAAATGGCGCTTCGGCCTGCCGGCGCCGGGCATCGCCGCCTTGCAGATCCTCGCCGGAACGGTGAACTTCGCGCTCGTCGCCGCCTGCCTTCACCAGCTTCTGAACGGCGATGTCGGCTACCTGGAAACGACGGCCGCCTATGTCGTCGGCAACCTGACGGCGCTCGTCAGCCATGTGCCGGGCGGGCTCGGCGTGCTGGAGGCGACCATCGGTTTCCTGCTCGGCAGCGCGACGTCGATCGGCGCGCTGATCGCCTTCCGCGTCGTCTACTTCTTCATTCCGCTGCCGCTGGGGCTCGCCTGCCTGCTGGCCGGCGAGGTGCTGGCCGCAAACGGGGAGACAGCACGCCTGCGCGACAACCCGAACTGATGGCGCAGGCGCCCGGCCCAGGCGGACAGAGGCCACCAGGGCGCGGCGGGATCGACGATGCCCGTGCCGGGGACGGGGACGATCGCGCCCCTTCCCTTCGCATCGCGGAACGGCTGCAGGCCGCGCTCGCCTGTGTTGAACGCATCGATGGCCCTGCCGAGATGGCCGCCCGCGCGCACGGCGGCACCGAAGGCTTCGGCGTCCGCATCGAGATGTTCCGCCAGCAGCCGGTCGCGCAGCATGACGATGCTGCGGCGCTCGGCATCCGTGCGCGCCTCGACGGCGATGTCGAGTTCCGTGTCCAGCCCTTCGCTGCGCTGGTTGATATTGGAGGAACCGATGCGCAGGAAGAGATCGTCGACGATGACGAGCTTGGAATGCACGACGATCTCCTGCTTCGTGCCGTCGGGCTTCGGCACCACGGGATAGAAGGCGCGCATCCGGCCGTGCCGGTCGCATCGGCTGAGGCGGCGGATGAGGCGGTCGCGGTTGATGCCGAGGACGAGGCGCTCGATGAGCCCGTGGGAACTGAGCGTCGAAACGATGACGACCTCCGGCCCGTCCGGCTCGGCAAGCCGCTCGCACAGCACGTCGCAGACCTTGGGCGAAGCGAAATACTGGCTTTCGATATAGATATGGCGGCGGGCGACCCTGAGGGCGGCAAGGGTGAGGTCCGCCGCCTCGCGCACCGCCGGTCGCCCGCGGATGGCGGGCTCCGTGCGCGCGAAGGCGACGTCCACCTTCGTCATGTCCGGGACTTGCCCGTCGAAGCAGATAT
Organism: Shinella fusca; assembly: GCF_014203155.1. Classification (GTDB taxonomy): domain Bacteria; phylum Pseudomonadota; class Alphaproteobacteria; order Rhizobiales; family Rhizobiaceae; genus Shinella; species Shinella fusca. The sequence goes on along the minus strand of NZ_JACHIK010000006.1, from coordinate 213,542 downwards.
CCGTGGGCGCATCGGGCGCCGGCACCGCCTCGTCCGTGGCGAAGAGCCAGCGACGACGGGCGATGTCGCCGGCAAGCCGCGCGGCCTGCCCGTCGAGGGCCACCTGCATGTCGTGCACCGGATCGTAACGCTTGCCGCCCGGCATGGTGCGGCGGGGATCGCCCGCCCGATGGTCGGGGGTGTCCCAGCGCTTGGCGGTAAGATCGATGCCGCCGACGAAGGCGACGCGGTCGTCCACCACGACGAGCTTCTGGTGATGCGAGCCCCGGAGCGGATGGCGGCTGTCGAAGGCCAGCACGATGCGCGGATGGGAGGACCAGCGGCGCTTGCGGAACATCTTCAGCGACTTGCCCGAATAGATTGGCCCCATCGCCCAGACGAGCACGCGCACGACGATTTCCGGCCGCTCCTCCACCAGCTTCAGGAGGAAGGCGCCGAGGGTCGGGGACTGCGGCTCATCGGGCCGCATGCGGATATCCGGGTTGAAGTCCCAGCCGACGATCCACACTTCGCGCCTCGCCTGCGCCAGCGCCGTCTCCAGCGCCTCGAAATAGGCCTGGCCGTCGATGAGCACGCGAAGCCGGTCGGCCGAAGCGACGCGCCAGACATTCCGCCCGGGCTGGACGATGGAATTTGTACCGCTCAACGAAAACCCTCCGGTTGCACTCTCGGCGCCGGGTCCCGAAAGACTGATCGCCCTGCGCGGGAATTCGCGGAATGCGGTTTTGGTTCCGCCGTGGGTCAGGCGGAACCGGCGCGGATCATGGAAAAGTAATCGTCGCCCCCGACCTGGCCGCCCTTGAGGGCGATTTCCAGCCCGTCGGCAGCCCCGCCATGGGCAATGCAGAGCGGCGAACCGGGGGTCTGGGGCAGCGGCATCTTCAGGGTGAGGGCGGAGATATCCATTTCGCCGAGCGCATGGCTGGACGTATCCCCGCCGGCGACGACGGCGCGGGAAAGGCCGGCGCGCGCGACGAGTTCCGCCTGGATGCGCCCGAGCGCCCGGCCGAGCCGGTGGCGCGCGCCGGAAGCCGCATCGAGTTCGCCGCCCCGGTCGGCCGCGGGGCCGAGCGCGGTATAGAGCACGACGCTGCGCCCGCTTTCGAGGACGCGCAGCCCCGCTTCGACGGCCTTGTCGATGGCCCCCTCCGCTCCCTCGCCGGTGAGGGCGAGCGGATCGACCGGAATGCCGTCGAAGCCGTTGGCAAGGGCGTGGCGGATCTGGCGCTCGGTGGTGGGCGAGACGCTCCCGGAGACGACGGCGATGCGGTCGACAGGCCCGGCAGCCGGAAAGGCCGGCTTCCCGCCGATCAGCCCCGCCTGCCGCCATGCGGAGATGAGGGCATATTCCACGCCGGAGGAGCCGCAGACGAACCGGCCTTCCGCACGAAGCGTCTCCCATACCAGCCTGCCGGCCGCCGCCTGCGTCGCCGCGTCGAGCACGTCGAGAAGCAGGATGTCGGCCGCTTCCGGCTCCGCCTTGCCGGAGAGCGCGACGACGTCCATCAGTGCCGAGGTCAGCGAGGTCTGGCGCGCAAGATGCAGCAGCAGGTTGGCCTCGTCCATCGGCGTGACCGGATGGCGCGACATGACCGGATGCCGGTCGATGCGGTAGTTGCGGCCCTGATAGGCGGCGAAGAGCTCGCCGAAGGCGGTATAACGGCGGATCTGCGGCGCGCCGACGATGAGCGGCACGGTCGCTTCCCCGAAGACCTGCCGGCCGATCTCGATGGCCCGGCCGATATTGCCGACATGCGGGGCCGAATCGAAGGTCGAGCAAACCTTGTAGTGGCAGAGCTCCGCATCCAGCGTCTTCAGCCAGCCGAAGGCCTCGCGAAGATGGACGTCCATCCAGCCCGGCGTCTCGCTGCGGCTGGTGCCGGCAAGGCCGAAGGCGCGCGCGCCGGAAAAGCGCGACAGGAGGTCCGCATCCGGCACCTTCAGGAAGAGCACCGTTTCCACGCCGTTGGAGGCGAGCGCTTCCATCACGTCGGTCGAGCCGGTGAAATCGTCGCCGTAATAGCTGATCAGCGGCCGCGCCATGGTTCAGGCTCCCTTGCCGTCGGCGAATTTTGCGAGCGACTGCGCCAGTTCCGGGTGATCCTTCGCATAGGTTCCGAGCGGCACACCGGCGGACGCCGCCTCCCAGGCCTGCCTGACCGCCTTCACCCCCGCCCCCGGCCCGCCCGGATGGCTGACGATGCCGCCGCCGCACAGGTAGAGAAGGTCCATCGATCCGCCCGTCGCGGCGATGGTATCGGGTGCCTGCCCGCCCCACTGGCCGGAGCAGACGACCGGCAGCGCCACGTCCCCGCCCGAAAACAGCGGCGTCGTGACGGCCTTGTAGGAGCGCACGAAGCTCTCGTCCGGCTCCCAGTATTTCACACGGATGCCGTTGATCTGGAACTGGTCGACGCCGAGCAGCCGCCAGAACTGCTGCCAGACGGAGAACTCGAAGCCGAGCCCGGCATGGCGCGTGAGGAGGTCCCAGCCGTTGCGGTGCGCGTGCAGCACGAGGCCGGAGCGCTTGCGCAGGAAGGCGAGGCCGCCGAAGCCGACGGAGGCGATGTTGACGACGGCGCAATTGCCGCCCGCCTCCAGCACCGTGTCGTGGTTGCGCATCATCTCGTCCGGATCGGCATGGCTGATGCCGAAGGCATACATCACCTTCTTGCCGGTCTTCTGCTCGCGGTCGCGGATCTTCGGCATGATCGCCGCCACCCGGTCCTTGAGCGGCGAATAGGCCGGGCTCATCAGCTTCTCGTCGTCCTTGATGAAATCGACGCCCGCCTCGATCAGCTCGCCGACCATCTCCGCCGTCTCGTGCGGGCGAAGGCCGAGCGCGGGCTTGACGATGCTGCCGATGATCGGCCGGCCCTTCACACCCGTCAGCGCGAAGCTGCCCGCAACGCCGAACTGCGGGCCGGGATGGGCGGCGGAAAATTCCTGCGGCAGCTTCATGTCGACGATGCGGATGCCCGTCAGCCCCTTGATGGAGAAGACGCCGCCGATGGCGATGGTCATCAGCGCGGAAAGGTCGGTGCCGACGGCATCCATCGGGAAATCGATATCGACATCCGCGCGGTTGAACCGCGTGGCGCCGCCCGCCTCGTCCGGAAAGGATGCATGGCTCCCCGGCGGCAACGGGCGGATGGCGGCGACGCGCGCGGCGACGCGCGCCTTCAGCTCTTCCGTCTCGCCCGGCAGCGCGACGAAGGTGCCGGTCGACTGGTCGCTGGCGATCTTCTTCGCCATGGCCTCCACCGAACCGGGCGTCTCTATCCGATAGGTCAGACGGATCACGTTTTCTCCTCCCGCAGCCGGGTCTTGCCGCTTGTTAAAACAGGACAACTGGTATAATGAGTATTTATGTTATTGCAAGCCGATTGCGGTGAAAGTTGTTGCGGCGAGGCCTATTGCTGCATATTCAAATCCGACGAAATCAGGTGAACCATGAACGTCGCTTCCGAACCGATCGTCCGCAAGAAACTCTCCGACGAAGTCTTCGCCCGGCTGAAGCACATGATCGAGACCGGCGAACTGAAGGCCGGCGACGACATGCCCTCCGAGCGCGAGTTGATGGAGCGCTACGGCGTCGGCCGCCCGGCGATCCGCGAGGCCATGCAGGCGCTCGCCGGCAAGGGCCTCGTCGAGATCTCGCAGGGCGAGCGCGCCAAGGTGCTGCGCATCACCGCCGAGACGATCATCCGGCAGGTCGACCTGCCGGCCAAGCTGATGCTCTCCGGCTCCTCCGACACGCTGGAGCACCTGAAGAGCGCGCGCATCTTCTTCGAACGCGGCATGATCCGTGAGGCGGCGGGCAAGGCGACGCCCGAGGATATCGCGAACCTCAAGGCTCTCCTCGACAAGCAGAGGCAGAGCCTCGGCGATGCGGATGCCTTCATCGACGCCGACATGGAGTTCCACCAGTCCATCGCCGCCATTTCCGGCAATCCGATCTTCGCGGCCGTCAGCGGCGCGATGCTCGGCTGGCTGAAATCCTACCACACCGAAATGCTCATCTGGACGGGCCGCGAGAACGTCACCCTCGCCGAGCACGAGGAGATCATCCGCGCCCTTGAAAAGGGCAATGCGGACCTGGCCGAAAAGGCGATGATCAAGCACCTCGAACGCTCCCGCGCGCTCTATGCCCTCAAGGGACAGAGTTAAGGCTTTAGAGCGCGATTTCGACCCAGCCATAGGGCGGCAGGGTAGTCTCTTTGCCCGCCGGGAGGGCCACGGCCTGCGACTCCGGCGTGATGTTCGCCAAGAGCAGACGCTCCGGCGAGGCAAGGCCCAGCACCGCATCCGGCCGCGACGTCTCCACCGAGAGCACCGGTTCGCCCGCCAGTGCGCCGAGGCGCGCAAGCACATGCCCAAGCGGCCGCATATTGCCCTCCGCCGTCGCTTCGCCCGTCCCGGCAACCAGCCCGAACGGGCCGGCGAGCGTCGAGAGCGTCAGCACCTCCAGCCCGGCGGAAGCGACCGTCGCAGCATAGGCCAGCGTCCAGGCCGCGCCGAACTGGCCGTTATGCCGCGGATCGACATTGGCCATGGGGATGCGCGCACCGGACGGATTGTCCTTCGTCGCGCTGCCATAGGGGTTCTGCCGCATGGCGATGGTCGAAGGGCCGATGCGATAGGGCTTCTCGCTATAGATGGCGCGGGCCGAACTCACGACGAAGCGCAGCGCCTCGAAGGTCTGCATGACGGAAAGATCGTCGGCCGCATGCACGATGGGGTTCGTGCAATGGCTGACATAGTCGACCAGTTCTCCCGGCACGCGCTTGCGGTTGAGTTCGGTGAAATAGCTCATCATGCCGCCGCCGAGCCGCACGCCCGGAAAGGCGGCGCGCGCCGCGGCATAGACATCTTCCAGCGGCGGGCAATCCGGCCACGCGCTGCCCGGCGGCGTCGACTGGCGGTCGACGGACGGGCAGACGAACAGCGTGTCGAGGTGAAGGCCGGCCGCGCGCGCCAGCGCGGCGAACCCGGCCATCTCCTCACCCAGCGGGCGCTTGCAGGGCACCGCCAGCTCCAGCGTCACCTTGAGGCCGGATCTTTCCGCAACCTGCGCATAGCCCTGCAAGGCGGCAAGGCCATGGCCCGCATCGGGGTCGAAATGGGCGATCAGGTGCCGGGCACCGATGGTTTCCAGCATGTCGAGCGCGGACAATTCCTGCGCGAGGCAATCCGGCCTGAGGCCGACGCCGATCTCGGGAAAGCGACGGCTCGTCGGTGTGAGTTGCAAAATGACGGCGCCGGACGCGCCGGCAGCGGGCGCGGCATCGCCTTCCGCCGCAATCGTGACGGTGACGGACTGGCGGAAGGGCTCGCCCTTCGCCACGCGATAGGGCCAGGGCAGCGCCAGCGGCCGCACATAGGTCTTGTAGGACCCGTCGGTCCAGTTGCGCTGGTCCTCCATCTCGAAGATGTCGCCGCCGAACGCCGTCATCGCCGAAATGCCGGGCGCGACATTGTGCGTGATGGCGGAAATGTCCTTGAAGGGCTGCCACGGCTCGATTTGATCCGGCCAGCACGACCGCTCGACGCTGCCGTCGCTGTGCCGGACCTCGACGGGCTCGCCCGCCACGCCGACGATGGGATGCAGCACGGCAAAGCCCGCGCGGGCCGTCTCGAAATCGGCGTCGCTGACGCAATCGGCAGCGAAGGTCACGGCCTTGGCCGTACCGGAGATCGCCACAGTGCAATCGAGGTTGGCGCCGGAAGGCGCGGTGAAGCGGGCCTTGTAGGCGACGGAGAAGCCATCGCCTGCCTCTTCCACGGAAAGATCGGTGATCCTGGCCGCGCAGGTGCCCCAATCCTTGTCCCGCACGAGGAAGGCGACGGCGCGCAGCACCTCGTGGCCGCGAAACCGCAGGGTGCGAAGGTTGCCGTCCTGCAAGGCCACGCTCAGGTCGCCGGCGACGAGAATGCGGCTTTCCGGCTCGCGCTCGCTCGTCCCGTAGAGCCTGACGAGGTCCGCACTCATGCCAGGAGGTCCGCAAGGGCGACGGTCCCGCCGCGCTCGGCGCTGAGATAGGCGGCCTCGACGAGGGCGAAGGTCTTGAGATTGTCGCGGCCGGACGTGTCCGGCTCGCGGCCCGCCGCCAGACGCTCGATCCAGTGCTTCTGGATGAGCGCCACGCTCTCCTGGATATTGTGCCAGGGCCGCGAGGCCCATAGCAGGAGGTTCGGCGCGACGACGCTTTCCACCGTGCCCTCGGGGCCGTGGACGGTGAGCCTGTAATCCTTGCCGAGGCGCAACGTGCCCTTGTCGCCGTCGATCTCGACAAAAGTTTCCGGGAAGGGTTCCTCCGGCAGCTTCGTCGCATAGCTGACATCGACGATGGAGGTGATGCCGTTCTCGTGGCCGAGCAGCATGGTCGCCACGTCCTCGCCGGCGATATCCGGGTTGATGCGGCGCGTGCGCGCGGTCATGCTTGTGGCATCGCCGAAGAGGAAGCGGGCGATATCCAGCGAATGGATGCCAAGGTCCTCGATGATGAAGCGCTTTCCCCTGGCGAGATAGGGCTGGCCGGAGAAGACGTCAAAGCCGGAGCGGAAGGAGACGCGGCCCCAGAAGGGCGTGCCGATGGCGCCGCTGTCCAGCACTTGCTTCACCGCGAGGATCGGCGTCTGCCAGCGGAAATTCTCGTGGATCATCAGCGGAATGCCCGCCGCCTCGGCCGCGGCGACCATGGCCTTGGCATCGGCCAGCGTCGGCGCGAACGGCTTCTGGCAGATCGCCGGAACCCTGTGCTTCGCGGCAAGCTCCACCAATGCCCGGTGACTGCCCACGGTCGTCGCGATGTCGACGAAATCGAAGCCGCCGTCGGCGAACATTTCCTCGGCCGACGAATAGCGCCGCGCGACGGAGAACTGGTCGCCGACGATGGCAAGCCGCTCCGCATCGCGGTCGCAGATCGCCACGATCTCCACGCCGGCAAGGTCCTGCCAGCCGTGCATCTGGTTGACGGCGAAGAAACCGCAGCCGATCAGCGCGCCCCTGAACCTCGCCATCTCAGCCAGCCTTTGCCATCTGCATCAGGGTCACGCGCTGCTGGAGGCGGCGCTGCGCCTGGTCGACCACGACCGCCACGATGATCACGAGGCCCTTGATCACCATCTGCCAGAAGGAACTGACACCCATCATCACCAACCCGTCGGAAAGAATGCCGATCACGAAGGCGCCGATGATCGTGCCGCCGATCGTGCCGCGCCCGCCCGACATGGATGTACCACCGAGAACGGCCGCCGCAATGGCGTTGAGCTCTAGGTTCGTGCCGGTCGCCGGATGCGAGGCCATCAGCTCGGAGGAGATGACGAGGCCGACGATGGCCGCGCAGAAGCCGGAGAACATGTAGACGAACATCTTCACGCGGTTGACGCGGATGCCGGACATGCGGGACGCGCGCTCATTGCCGCCGACGGCGAAGATGTGCCGGCCGAGCGGGACGAAGCGGGCGAAATAGGCAGCGCCCAGCGCGACGACGATGAGGATCCACACCGAGACGGGAAGCCCGAGGATCGTGCCGGAGCCGAGATAGGAAAAGCCCTGGTTGCCGAGGTCTTCGCGCCCCGTAAGGTGCGGCAGGGTCTGGCCGTCGGAATAGAGCAGCGCCATGCCGCGCGCCACATAGAGCGTGCCGAGGGTGGCGATGAACGGCGCGACGTTGAGCCGGGTGATGAGGAGGCCGTTGACCGCGCCGATGACGATGCCCGCCGCCATAACGATGACCGCCACCTCGAAAACGTTGAAATAGACCGTGTAGCCGAACGGCAGGGCGACGCCGTACATGATGAGGCCGCCGGCGATCATGCCGCAAAGGCCAACGATGGAGCCGACCGAAAGGTCGATGCCGCCGGTGATGATGACGAAGGTCATGCCGATGGCGAGGAAGGCGTTCTGCGTCGCGTGCTTCGACATCAGGATCATGTTCGCGGTCGACAGGAAATTCGGCGCGAAGATCGAGAAGAAGATGATCACCGCGAAGAGCGCGATGAAGGTCCTCAGCTTCATGAGCGTGAGCAGGGCCGCCCCGGTGGACAGGCTGTTGCCGGCGGCAGTTTGCGTTGCTGTCGTCATCACGCATGCATCCTTTTGGTTTTGTGCCCTGCCGCGGAGGCCGAGACGATCATCTCCTCGGTGGCGTCCTTGCGGTCCACCACCGTCACCAGCTTCCCGTTGCTCATCACGGCGATGCGGTCGGAAAGCGCCATGACCTCTTCGAGGTCGGAGGTGGAGAAGAGGATGGCAAGCCCCTCGCCCGCCAGTTGCCGCATGGTGCGGAAGACGTCCGCCTTCGCGCCGACGTCGATGCCGCGGCTCGGCTCGTCCATCAAAAGCACCTTCGGCCCGGTCATCAGCGCCTTGCCGATGACGACCTTCTGCTGGTTGCCGCCCGACATGGAGGTGACGTCCAGTTCCGGGTTCTTCGCCTTGATCGAGAGGTTGCGGATCGTCTCGAGGATCGCGGTCTTCTCGCGTTTCAGGTCGATATGGAAGCCGGCCCTGAGGAACTGGCCGAGGCTCGCCATGGAAAGGTTGTCGGCAATCGACATGGACTGCACGAGGCCTTCGCGCTGGCGATCCTCCGGGATCAGCGCCAGCCCCTCGCGGATGCGTTTCGTCGTGTCGCGGCCCTTCAGCGCCTCGCCGCCGACGAAGACCTTGCCGGTCGAATGCTCGTGCCGGCCCATGATGCATTCGAAAAGCTCGGAGCGCCCCGCGCCCATCAGGCCGTAGATGCCGAGAATCTCGCCCTTGCGCACGCCGAGCGAGACATGGTCGACCGCATAGCCGCCCTGCGCGCGCGGCAGGCAGATATCCTGGGTGCGGAAGACCTCTTCGCCCATCTCGTGGTCGACCTCCTTGGCGAAATCCTTGGCGTCGGAACCGATCATCGAGCGCACGATCCAGCGCGTGTCGATGTCCTTGACCATGGCGTGGCCGGTGATCTGGCCGTCCTTCAGGACGGTGACGTAGTCGCCGATGCGCATCAGCTCTTCCAGCCGGTGCGAGATATAGACGATGGCAACGCCCCGCGCCTTGAGGTCGGCGATGACGCGGAAGAGCACGTCGACTTCCGCCGCACTCAACGCAGATGTCGGCTCGTCCATGATGAGAATGCGCGTGTCGAGCGAGACGGCGCGCGCGATCTCGACGAGCTGCTGCTGGCCGATCGGCAGGTCCTCGGCGAGCGTATCGGCGGCAATGCCCGCTTCGAGGCGGTTCAAAAACTCGTTGGCCTTCTCGACCTGCGCCTTGTGGTCGATGCCGCGGATGCCGCGGGTAATCTCGCGCGTCGCGAAGATGTTCTCGGCGACGGAGAGATTGCCGAATAGGTTCAGTTCCTGGAAGACGATGCCGATGCCGTGGCGCACCGCGTCGGCGGGGCTGTCGAGGTGGATACGCGCGCCGTCCATCCAGATCTCGCCGAGCGTCGGCCGCTCGACGCCGGCGATGATGCGCATCATCGTCGACTTGCCGGCGCCGTTCTCGCCGACAAGCACGTTCACCGCGCCGCGGCGAAGTTTCAGGTCCGCCTTCTTCAGCGCGACGATGCCGGAATAGGCCTTGGTGATGGCCTTCAGTTCGAGAATGACGTCGCCATCGTTACTGCCGCTCATGTCAGCCTCCGATGGCGATGGTGGCGGGGACGAGCTGCGGCAACTGCCCCTTGGCCGGCAGCGGATAGGCGCCCGTCGCCGTCACCGTCTTGCCCGTCAGCCCCTCGCGCGGCAGCTTTTCCAGAATTGTGGCGTTCACATGGGTGTTGAACGCCTTGCCGAACTGCGCCCATTCGATCTGGTTCTTGAAGGCGTTGAAATCGACGAAGTCGAGGCAGTCGCGCAGCGCCGTGCCGCGGATGGCCGGGCCGATGGAAACGCGCACATCCGCCTTGGCGTCGCCGTCGACGTCGACGTCGACATAGGCCGCGCGCGAATTGGTCTCTTCCGCGACGATCACGCCGTCGACCTTCGCCATGAAGGTCCAGGGCGCATTGCCCTGCTTTGCCTTGTAGCCGTATTTCCGGCCCGCCGCGTCGGGATCGGCGGCCGTCGCCGCCAGCACCTCCGCAAGGGGGGCGGCGCGCTTTTCGAGATAGGGCAGCACCTTGCCGTCCCACATTTCGGCAACGAGCGTGTCGGGATCGAAGGCCCCGGCCTGATCCTCTTTTTCCTTGTCGGCGGTTTTCACGAACTTGCAGCCGGCGAGCCCGAAAGCTGCGGCGAACACGATGACGGCGGCGGCCTTGAAGCGCATGGGTCGGTACTCCGGCATATGGCAGGGCGCGGGATGGCGATCACCCCGCGCCCGCTTCTTTCGAAGATCAGTCCTTCAGCGCGAAGGTCTCGAGCTTGTCGGCATTGTCGGCGTTGATCAGCACGCAGTCCATGAGCTGCTTTTCTTCCGCCGGCTTCTTGCCGCTCGTGATGAAGTCATGCGCCTGCTGGACGGCGAGCTGGGCCTGTGCATAGGCCGGCTGCAGCACGGTGGCCTTGATGCCGCCCGCCTTGATGGAGTCGCGAACGTCGTTCGAGCCGTCGAAGCCGGTGACGATCACGTCCTTCTTGCCGGCCGCCTGGAGGGCGGCGATGGCGCCCATCGCCATCGTGTCGTTGCCGGCGATGACGCCCTGGATATCCGGATTGGCCTGAAGGATGGTCTCCATCTTGGAATAGGCTTCCGTCTGGCTCCAGTTGGCCGACTGCTGGGCGACCATCTTCATGTCCGGATATTCGTCGATGACGTCGTGGTAGCCCTTGGAGCGGATGCCGGCATTGGTGTCGGATTCCTTGCCGACGAGCTCGACATAGTTGCCCTTCTCGCCCATCAGCTTGACGAATTCCTCGGCGCCGAGCTGGGCGCCCTGGTAGTTGTTCGAGACGATCTGCGAGACGGCGACGCCGGCCGCGTTGATCTCGCGGTCGATCAGGAAGGACGGGATGCCCGCGTCCTTGGCCTTCTGCACGGCGGCAACCGAAGCGTCGGCACCGGCATTGTCGAGGATGATCGCCTTCGCGCCGCGGCCGATCGCCGTGTCGATGAGCTGCGACTGCTTGTTGGCGTCGTCGTCATGCACGAGGACGAGGGCCTCGTAGCCGAGTTCCTTGGCCTTGGCTTCCGCGCCGACGGCCTCGGCCTTGAAGAAGGGGTTGTCGTGGCTCGGCGTGATGATGGCGATGAGGTCGGCGGCGAACGACGGCATGGCGACGCCTGCGGCCATGACGGCAGCAAAACCGACAGTGATCAGTCTACGGGTAACCTTCATATTTTCCTCCCGGTTAAGCACCGGCCTCCCCGGCCATCCCTCCATGGAAACTGGCCGATCCGGTGCGATCTCTTGGGCTGGCGCCCGCTGCAAATCAGGTGATGCGATGGATGCTGGCCGCGATTTCCGCAGGCTCGAAGACGCGCTTCCAGTCGTCCTTCATCAGCACCGGCTTGCCGAATTCGATCGCCTTGTTGCAGGCGTCGGAGAAGACGCCGGGCGTCTCCTCGAAGATCACGGCGCCGAGCACGTTCATGTGGCCGAGCAGGAAGTCGCGGGCGGCCTCCTTGGCAACGCCGCGACGCACGCATTCGTCCATGGCCTCGCGCATGACGACGAGCAGCGAGGCGCAGACGGTTTCCGAAAGGCCGGGCTCCAGGAGCGCCATCTGCTCGACCGTGACGCGGTGCGAGCGCATGACCGGCGCCCAGATGACCTTGGCGATCTCCTCGCCGAGCGCATAGGCCTCCTCCGGGCCCTGCATCAGGGCGGAAACGATGTGCTGCTTGGCGGCGATGCCGCCGAAGAAGTCGCGCTTGGCCGCCGGGTCCGTCTCGTCGTTGAAGATCGGCGGATGGCAAGGATGCGTGACGAAATAGGTGAGGTCCGCGCGCTCCGGCAGGTGGCCGGCAAAGGGCGCGGCCGCATCGAGCGCCACGACCATCGTGCCGGGCTCCAGCTTGTCGGCGATGCCGGCGGCGACCTTGCCGATGGCCGTATCGGGAACCGCCAGGATGACGACGTCGGCGCCCGCAAGGCCCTCTTCGGGCGAAACGCAGGCAATGCCGAGATCGTTCGAAAGGCGCGCCTTGCCGGCCTCGCTCACTTCGACATGGCAGACATCGAAACGCGAACCCTTGAGATTCTTGGCCAGCCGGTAGCCCATTTTGCCACCAGCACCGAACAGCGCGATCGATGTCATCGAAGACCTCCCTGAATGCGCACGACCGGACGACGAGCCTGTCCGGCCGGAATTTCCTCCTCCGGGCAACCCGGCGTGAGCTTATATCCTTCAACTGGTATGACATGTCAATGACTATCTCTGTAAATATGTGATGTCTTCATGAACAGCGCAAAAAAAGCCGAACGTCCTGCGACGTTCGGCCCGATGATCCGGATAATAGGGAAAACCGCTCAGAGGCGTTCGGCGATGGTCCTTGCGATCAGTGCGAGGGAGACGGCGCCGGCATCGGGATGGCCGACGCTGCGCTCGGCGAGCGGGCGGGCGCGCCCGAGCCGCGGAACGAGCGGCGCCGTTGCCTGCGCGGCCTCCTCGCAGATGGCGCTCGCCTTATGCCATGCGGCCTTCAGCGGCAGGCCCTCCGCGTGCCCGGCTTCCAGCGCCTCGACGAAGGGCACGAAGGCGTCAACCAGCGTCTTGTCGCCCGGCTTCGCTCCGCCGAGCCGCATCACGTCGTCGAGCGCAAGGCGCGCGCCGCGCACCGCATCCGCCTCGCCGACAGCTTCCCCGTCGGAGAAAGCCGAGCTCCACGAGCGGAGCAGCAGCCCCCAGATGGCGCCGGACGTGCCGCCGGCGCGGTCCGCCCAGGCATCGCCCGCGGCCGCAAGCGCACTCCTTGCACCGGCGCCGCCGGCAACGGCCCTTTGGATCGCCTCACGCGCAGCGCCCGCTCCGCGCCGCATGCCCTGCCCGTGGTCGCCGTCGCCGGCAAAGGCGTCGATGCGGCCGAGTTCGGCTTCGGCCTCGCCGAGGACGGAGACCATGGCGTCGAGGATGCCGGCAAGGCAGCGGGCGCTCTCCTGCGACGCGGGAGAGGCCGGGCCGAAGCGCAGCGCCTCGTCCTCCACATCGGCCCTTGCCGCCGCCGGCTGCGTGCGAAGCGTCTCGCCGCGGCGGAAGACGGGCGTGTCGCACGGTGCGAGCCAGTAGCGTTCCAGTTCCTCGTCGAGCCACATCACCGTCAGCGAGCAGCCCTGCATGTCGAGGCTGGTGACATATTCGCCGACTTCGGGCGCGACGAGATCGACGCCCGATGCCTGCAGCAGGCTTTCCACCACGCCCCAGAGGACGAAGAGCTCCTCGTACTTGGTGGCGCCGAGGCCGTTGAGCAGAACGGCGGCGCGGCCTGCGCCGGCAGGGCGTTCCGCAAGGACGGTCTCCACCAGGAGCCTTGCCAGGTCGCTTGCCGGCACGATGTCCGTATCGCGGATGCCGGGCTCGCCGTGGATGCCGAGGCCGAGCGCCATCATGCCCTTCGGCACGGTGAAGAGCGGCTCCTTCGCGCCCGGCAGGGTGCAGCCGCCGAAAGCGACGCCGAAGGAAAAGGTGCGGCTGTTGGCAAGCCGGGTGACGCGCTCGACCTCGCCGATGGAAAGGCCGGCCTCCGCCGCCGCGCCGGCGACCTTGAAGACCACGAAATCGCCCGCGATGCCGCGGCGCTGCAGGGGCCGGTCGGGCGGCGCGCTCGCCACGTCGTCGGTCACCGTGACGATGCGCACGTCGATGCCTTCGGCGCGCAGGCGCTCCGCCGCAACGCCGAAATTGAGGACGTCGCCGGCATAGTTGCCGAAGCCGAGGACGATGCCGCCGCCATGGTCCGCGTTGCGGCAGACCCGCGCGACCGCCGCCGTCGAGGGCGAGGCGAAGATCTCGCCCGCCACGGCCGCATCCGCCATGCCGGGGCCGACATAGCCGGCGAAGGCCGGATAATGGCCCGACCCGCCGCCGACAATGACCGAGACCTTGCCTCTCGGCACCGCCGTCGAGCGGACGACACCGCCCTTCACCAGCCGGACATAGCGGCCATAGACGCGGGAAAAGCCCGCAAGGGCGGACGAGGCGAAGGCCTCCGGGTCGTCGACGATCTTGGTCATGAAATCCTCCTGCGGGCGATCAGGCCCCGAAGATGCAACATGGATCGGCCCGCGGAAAGGGCAAAGGCCTCAAAGGGCGACGCGGTTGAACCTTGCCAGATGCGCCGTGACCGCCGCGATCTCCTTTTCTCGCCGCTCGTCGCTCCAGCCGAGCGCCGCGGCCGCCACGCCGGCAATCTCCCCGATGCCCGCCGCCGTCAGCCCGCCCTCGATGGCGAGCGTCGTGCGGCGCATGACGATATCGGCAAGGTGGCGAACCATCTCGTTGCGGGCGATCCAGTCGATCTCCGCGCGGCCGTAGCCCTCGACATGGGCGAGCGGCGCATCGCCGACCGCCGCGATATGCGCAAGCACGGCATCGGCCGTCGTGCCGTAACGCGCCAGCAGCGCGGAAACGCGCACCGCGGGCAGGCCGCTCCGCCCGGCGCGTTCGGAGAGCCAGACCTCACGGGCCTTGCCATCCACCGGAAAGCCGCGCCCGCCGCCGATCGGCAGCATCTGCGTGCTGACCTTGCGGCTGCGGCCGAGGCGGGAAAGGATCGTATCGGCCACCTCCTCGGCAAAGCCGCGGAAGGTCGTCCACTTGCCGCCGACGAGCGAGACGACCGGGAACGGCCGCCCTTCGGCCGGCTCGGCCACCGGCGCCGAATGGTCGCGGCTGATGAGGCCGGGCTGGCTGGCATCCGAGGCCGGCAGCGGGCGGATGCCGCTATAGGCATAGACGATCTGCTCGCGGCCGAACTCCAGCTTCGGCAGCAGCGAGCGAAGGCTGGCGAGGAAGTAGTCGATCTCCTCCTCCTCGCAGCGCACCGTATCCGGATTGTCGGCCTTGATGTCCGTCGAGCCGACGAGCGCGAGGCCGAGGAAATCGTAGACGAGGCAGATGCGCCCGTCGTCCGCCTCGAAATAGATCATGCGGCCCTTGAGGCTTTTAACGAGCTCGGGATGCCGCAGCAGGATGTGCGAGCCCTTGGTGCCGCCGATCAGCTTGCCGAGAATGCCGAGCGTCGCATTGACATGGTCGATCCACGGCCCCGCGCCGTTGACGACGATGCCGGCGCGGACCAGCCGCTCGCCGCCGTCCCCGTCTCGCAGCCGCAGCACGCCGTCCGCCTGCCCGAGCAGCGCCGTATCGTTCATGGCGGCGGAAGCGGGGCTCGCATTAAGGCCGTCGCGCACCAGTTCCCAGACGAGCCGCTCCGGCCGGCTGATCTTGGCGTCGTAATAGATGCCGCCGGCGACGATGCGCGGGGTGATCGCCGGCATTTCCGCAAGCGCCCGGCGGCGGAAGAAGAACCGGTGTTTCGGCATGACGCGATGGCGCGCGCCGTAGAGGTCGTAGAGGGCAAGGCCGATCTTGATGAGCACGGCGCCGCGGCTGCGCGGGGCCGTGGTAGAGCCGAAGAGCGTGCGCAGCGCCGCGAAGGCCCCCTTCATCAGCGAGAAGGAGGGAATGAAGGTCGGCAGCGGCTCCACGCAATGGGGGGCGTTGCGCAGCAGCAGGTTGCGCTCCAGCGTCGACTGCGCGACGAGGCCGAGCTCGCCCGTCTCCAGGTACTTGATGCCGCCGTGGATGAGGCGCGAGGGTGCGGCGCTGGTGCCGGAGCCGAAATCGGCCTTGTCGACGATCAGGCACTTGAGGCCCTGAAGGCAGAGGTCGCGGAAGAGCCCTGCCCCGTTGATGCCGGCGCCGAGGATGACGACGTCGAAGGTCTCGACCGTGCCGGCTGTGATGTCCGTCATGATGGGTATTCCTGCTCTTATTCCGCGCCGAGACGCCGCAGCGTCGGCCAGAGCGGCTTCATCGCCTCGGCGAGGTCGAGGAAGACGCGGTATTTCTCGTCATAGGCCCGTTGCCGGACGGGGTCGGGCCGGTAGGTCGTTTCGATGGCGGCAAGGTCGCGCGGATCGTCGGTCGGCGAGGCGAAGAGCCCGGCGCCCGCTCCCGCACAGAGCGCCGCGCCCCAGGCCGCCGCCTCCTCGGTGCGCGTCGCGGTGACCGGCATGCCGAGGATATCGGCGAAGAGACCGGCCATGGCGGGGTTGCGCGAGATGCCGCCCGTCAGCCGCGCGGCGGCCGGCGCGAAACCGTCACGAAGCGCATCGACATGGACCCGGTGGTTGAAGGCGATGCCTTCCAGCACCGCGCGCACCAGATCGCCCCGGTCGTGCCAGGCATTGAGGCCGTAGAACCCGGCGCTCGACGCCCCGCCGAAGGGCGAGCCGAAGAGATAGGGATGGAAGAAGACGCCCGACGGGCGCTTGCAGGCGGCCTCGAACTCCCTGCCGAGAACCGCATGGATGCTTTCGCCGGCGGCTTCGGCCTGCCGCGCGTCGGCGGCGCAGAACTGGTCGATGAACCAGTCGTAATTGGCCGTGGAGGCAGGCGAGATGGACATGCTGTTCCATTCGCCGGGCAGGATGCCGTTGCGGCAGAACCAGCGGCCGTCGACCTTCGGCGCGCGGGACACCGTCTCGTTGATGGAATAGGTGCCGGCAATGACCGCCACCATGCCCTCGCCATAGCCGCCCATGCCGAGTGCGGAGGCCGTGACGTCGTGGAGGCCGGCCATGACGGGCGTGCCAGCGACGAGCCCCGTCAGCCGCGCGGTTTCTGCGCTCACGCCGCCGACGACCTCGGTGGACGCCGCCATCGGCGGCTGCCGGCCGGCAAGGCGCTCCAGCCCGAAGAGGCGGAAGGCCTCCTCGGCATAGTCCTGCGTGCGCACATCGGTGAAGGACGTGCTCGCCTCCGTGCGGTCCGTGCCGATGGTGCCGGTGAGGCAGAAGCGCAGCCAGTCCTTCGCGGCGATGAAATGGGCGATGCGGGCATAACGCTCCGGCTGGTGCTCGCGGATCCAGTAGAGGATCGCGGAGGGCGCGGAAGCGTGCGGCTTCTGGCCGGTCAGGTCCAGCGAGCGTGCGCCGACCTCGCCCTCGTTCCACGCATCGGCAATCGCGCCGGCGCGCGTGTCGAGCGAGACGATGGCGTTGCCGAGCGGCCGACGGTCCCCGTCGAGCAGGTAGATGCCGTCGCCATGGGCCGTCGCGGCAATCGCGACGATATCGGAAGCCGGGCGCCCGCAGGCGGCCACCGCCTCGCTTATGGCATCGGCGGTCGCGGACCAGAGACCGTCCATGTCGCGCTCGACATGCTGCGGCGCGGGGATCAGCTGGGGAACGCGTCGCCGGGCTATGGCAAGCACCGTCCCGTCCGCGTCGAAGATGACGGCCTTGGTCACCGTCAGGCCGCTGTCTATACCCATGATGCAGGGCATCCATGCCTCCATTCTCAAGCGAATGGCGGAACGGCGACCGGCATGACGGGCAACCGCGGCAGCGGCAGCCTCAGCCGGCCCGTTCCCCGTCCGCCACGATGACGTTGATCCCCTTGGCCCGCATGCGCGAAAGATGGGAGATCGGGATATCCTCGTCGACGATCACCGCGTCGAACTCCTGGAGCGTCGCGAAGTGATGCAGCGCGCGCCGCTCGAACTTGGTGTGGTCGGCCAGAAGCACGCGGCGCGAGGCGCTTTCGAACATCGCCCGCTTGGTCTCCACCGTCTCCGGCGACTGGTGGTAGACCACGTCGTCGACGATGGCCGACAGCGACATGAAAACGGTATCGGCGCGCAGCCGGCGGATCTCGTTGGTGGTG
This sequence comes from Shinella fusca, assembly GCF_014203155.1. Classification (GTDB taxonomy): domain Bacteria; phylum Pseudomonadota; class Alphaproteobacteria; order Rhizobiales; family Rhizobiaceae; genus Shinella; species Shinella fusca. Next base: position 195,770 of record NZ_JACHIK010000006.1, on the reverse strand, counting down.
ATGTGCCCCATGAAGGCATTGCACCAGTGGTAGAACTGGCCGCCGAGACAGATGAGGTTGAGGTCGCTCACCTCCTTCAGCTCGTTGATGAGGACAAGCGAATTGGTAATGACCGTCAGCGGCACCTTGGCCGGCAGGAAGCGGGTCATCTCGTGCACGGTCGTGGCGTCGTCCATGAAGATCGCCTGCCCCGGCTCGACGAATTGCATGGCGGCCTTCGCGACCGCCTTCTTTTCCCTCGCCTGCTTGGTGGCGCGGTAGACGTCGGAGGATTCGATCAGGCTCGTGGGCGCGGCCGAGACGATGCCGCGCGTCTTGCGGAAGAGGCCGCGGCTGACGAGCTCGTCGACATCGCGGTGCGCCGTCATGAGGCTGATGCCGAAGCGCTCGGTCAGGTCCTCGATGCGGATGGAGCCTTCGGCGATGACCGTCTCGGCGATCATCCGGCGGCGCACGAGCTGGCGCGCATGCCGGCTGTCGCTCGGCAATTCTTCCGAAAGCAAATCCTTGACGTCGACTTTCTTGTTCACGGGGAGACCCTGCCATGCTGCGAAGATAGAGGTTTCGTATCTCGTATCGGGCGGCAAGGAAAATGCCAAGCTGGTCCGGGTTGGGGTCGGGAGCGCCCCGAAGGGCGCCCCCGGATCGACTTACTCGCTCAGGACGAAGGGAGCGGTGTACTTGTCGACATTGTCCTTGGTGATCAGGAGGCAATCGAAGAGCTGCTTTTCGGTATCGACGCCCGTGGAGCCGTTCTTGATCAGGTTGTCGGCCTGCTTGACGGCCTGTTCCGAGAAGACGGCGACCGGCTGGAGGACGGTGTACTGCAGTTCGCCGGCCTTGATGGCGGCGACCGCGTCCGGCGAGCCGTCGAAGCCGCCGACCTTCACCTGGTCGAGCTTGCCGGCTTCCTTGAGGGCGGCGATGGCGCCGAGGGCCATTTCGTCGTTGCCGCTGATCACGCCGATGATGTCCGGATGAGCCTGCAGCATGGACTGCATCTTGTCATGGCCCTTGGTGCGGTCCCAGTCGGCCACTTCCTTGGCGACCTTTTCGAGGTCCGGATACTGCGTCAGGACGGTCTCATAGCCGTTCGAACGGGTCGCCGCATTGTTGTCCGAGGGAGCGCCGAAGAGCTCGACATACTTGCCCTTGTCGCCGACAGCCTCGACCCACTGCTGGGCACCGAGGGCTGCGCCCTGGGCGTTGTTCGAGACGAGCTGCGCCTTGGCAAGGCCTTCCTGGTTGATCTCGGCATTGACGAGGATGACCGGGATGCCCGCGGCGACGGCCTTCTTGACCGCGCCGACCGAACCGTCGGCATTCGCCGGATCGAGGATGATGGCGACCGACTTGTTGGTGATCGCCGTGTCGATCAGGTTGCTCTCGGTGTTGGTGTCACCCTTGTGGGCGCCGACATTGGCCGTGTAGCCGAGGCTCTCGGCCGTCTTCTTGGCCACTTCGCCTTCCGTGAACCAGTAGGGGTTCGACGGGTCGTTGACGATGACCGTGATGAGGCCTTCGGCCCATGCGGTGCTGAAAAGCAGCGGCAAGGCGGCCGTTGCGGCGAAAAGTACACGCATTCCTTTTTTGAACATGATCTCACTCCCTTTGTTGAGTTCGGTTGCGCCGGTTTCCGGCAATACTTTCCGCTTCCGGGCCATTCGATGGTCCGCCTCTCCCGGCCGCGGTCAGTTCCAGTCGGGCGCCGCTTCTCAGCGGCGGCCGTATTTGATGCTGTTCAGAAGAACCGCGGTGACGATGACGGCGCCGGTGAAGACCGTCTGCCAGTAGGCCGAGACCCCGATGATCACGAGGCCGTCCGACAGGAAGCCGATCACGAAGGCGCCGAGCATGGTGCCGACGACCGTGCCGCGCCCGCCCGTCAACGCCGCCCCGCCGATGACAACGGCGGCAATCGCCGTCAGCTCGTAGGTCGTACCGGCCGTGGGCCCTGCCGAGGTGAGCTGCGAGGAGAGCACGAGGCCGGCGACGGCCGCGCAGATGCCGGAAAGCACATAGACCGTGATCTGCACGCGCTTGACCGGCACGCCCGAAAGCTCCGCCGCACGCTCGTTGCCGCCGGACGCGTAGAGCCAGCGGCCGAAGGCCGTGCGGGAGAGCAGGATATGGCAGACGATGGCGAAGACGAGCAGCACGATGACGCCGATCGGCACGCCGCCGAGGCGGTTGAAGCCGAGCCAGTCGAAGCCGGTATTGCCGAGCTCGGGACGGCCGCCGAGATTGTTGTAGGTAAGGCCGTTGGTCATCAGGAGCGCGATGCCGCGGGCGACATAGAGCACGCCGAGCGTCGCCACGAAGGCCGGCACGCGCAGATAGGCGATCAGCACGCCGTTGACCGCGCCGACGACCGCGCCGAGCAGGCAGGTCAGCACCACGACGACCCAGACGGAGGGATAGAGGATTACGCCGAGCTGCGGCAGCGCCACACCCTGCATGAGGAACCCGGCGACGACGCCGGCGAGCCCGAGCGTCGAGCCGACCGACAGGTCGATGCCGCCGTTGAGGATGACGAGCAGCATGCCGACCGCGAGCAGGCCGAAGATGGCCACATGCGAGGCCATGATCAGGAAGTTGTTGAGCGTGAAGTAGTTCGGCGACATCAGCGAGAAGACGACGACGATGGCGATCAGCGCGAAGAAGGCGCGGCCCTCGAACAGCAGCTCGACGAAGCTCTTCTTGCGCTTGCCGCCGCTTACCGCCGCTTTCGTGTCCATTGCAGGTGTGACTGACATGCTGGAGCGCTCCTAATGGGCATGCACGGCTTCGCCGGAGGCGGCCATGATCTGTTCTTTGGTCGCGTCGGGGCCGAATTCCGCGGCGATGCGGCCGCGCCGCATGACGATGATGCGGTGGGCGATGCTGAGGCATTCGCCGAGCTCGGACGTGGTGTAGACGACGGCAAGGCCCTGCCGCGCCCGCTCGGCGAGCAGCTTGAAGACCTCGGCCTTGGCGCCGATGTCGATGCCGCGGCTCGGTTCGTCGAGCAGGATCACCTCAGGGTCGGTCGCCAGCATCTTGCCGATGACCACCTTCTGCTGGTTGCCGCCGGAGAGCGAGCCGATGGCCGCCGCGCCGCCGTCGGTCTTGATGTGCACCCTGCGGATCGCATGGCCGACAAGATCGGCCTCGCGGGCGGCGGAGGTAAAGAGGCCGCGTGTGAAGGCGCCAAGGCTGGCGAGCGAAAGGTTGCGCCCGACGGTCATGGTCTGCACCAGGCCGTCGCGCTGGCGGTCTTCCGGAACGAGGACGAGGCCGGCGCGGATGCACTCGGCGATCGACCGGCCGGTGATGTCCCTGCCCTTCAGCACGACCTTGCCGGACGTCGCCTTGAGGCGGCCGGCGACCGTTTCGAGCAGCTCCGTGCGCCCCGCGCCCATCAGGCCGTATATGCAGACGATCTCGCCCGCGCGCACCGAGAGCGACATGCCGTCAACGACCGAATAATCCGCGCCGCCCGGATCGGGCACCGTCAGCCCCTCGATCTCCAGCGAGACATCGCCCATTTCGTAGCCGGCCGGCGGCGAGCCGAGGTCGAAGTTCTCGCCGACCATATGGCGGACGATCCATTCGAGGTCGATGTCCTTGCGGTCGGCATAGGCCGTCATCGCCCCGTCGCGCAGCACCACCGCATGGTGGGTGATCTGCAGCGCCTCTTCCAAGTGATGCGAGATATAGACGATGGAAACGCCGCGGGCGGTCAGGTCCCGGATAACCTTGAACAGCACCTCGACCTCCGAGGCGGAAAGCGCCGAGGTCGGCTCGTCCATGATCAGGATGCGCGAATTGACCGAGAGCGCGCGGGCGATCTCGACGATCTGCTGCTGGCCGAGGCGCAGGTCCTCGACCGGCGTGAGGGGATCGATCTCCTCCTCGAGTTCTTCCATCAGGAGGCGCGTCTGGCGCTCTTCCTCGGCGAAATCCACGCCCGTCGCCGTCATGATCTCGCGACCCATGAAGATGTTGTCGCGAACGTTCATGTTGGGAGCCAGGCTCAGCTCCTGATGGATGATGGAGATACCGTGATCGCGTGCTTGGGAGGACGACGCAAAGACGATTGGCTCTCCATCGAGAATGATTTCCCCCGAGGTCGGCTGCACGACGCCGGAGAGGATCTTCATCAGCGTCGACTTGCCTGCGCCGTTCTCGCCGAAGAGCGTCGTCACCTGGCCGCGATGAATGTCGAAATTGACGCCCTTGAGGGCGCGCACGCTGCCGTAGGACTTCGCCACATTGCGCGCGGCAAGCACCACTTCGTCCGTCCGGCCGGTTTCGGGGAGCGCGCTCATTTGACGTCGAACCTCACGGGCGTGACGACCCAGTTCTTCGGGTTGACCAGCTTGAAGACGCCGATCACCGAAACGGTCTTGCCGGAAAGCGAGGCCGGGTCGATGCCGCCGAGAACGGCCGTCTTGACCTCGTTGTTGATGGCCGAGCCCGCGTCCTGGTACTCGATCTGGTTGCGGAACTGGCCGAACTCGATCTGGCCCGTCGCATCGCGCAGGTCCGTGCCGTTGAGGGCGGGGCCGGTCTGGACGCGCACCGTCAGCTCCGGCGGCAGGCCCTCGACGGCGACGACGTTGTAGTTCGCCTTGCGCTCGCCGATCACGCCGGTGAACTTGACCGGAAGAACGGGGCCCGTGGAGGTCGCCACGCCGTATTTCTCGCCGGCGGCCTTCTTGTCGGCGGCGATCGCCTGCGCCAGCTCGACGGCATCGACGGCGCGCGTCTCGACGCTCTGCTGGATCAGCGGGAACTGCTCGGCGCCGAAGGCCTGCGGGGAGAACTTCTGCACCCGGACGTCGTTTTCCGAGCCGATGCGCACGATCTTCGTGTCGAAGGCCATGGCGCCGACCAGCACGACCGCGGCGGCGACGCCGAACCAGCGATAGCTGCGCGCAGCGGGGCGGGGCGATTTGGAGAGCGTGGCGTCAGTCATGTCGGTCGGCCTTGCGGTTGAACGGTGGAAGCGTCAGCGGGAGCGCCCGCACGGGGACGATGGCGGGAACGGGATCGACGCCGCATCCACGGCGCACCGGCCGCATGTCGACGCTTTCCGAGCAGAACCTGTCATGACGTCCTCCCTGAACGGCGCCGGCCGGATCTCCTCATCCGCCTTGCGCTGCATTGCACATATTTTCGCACTTGCGATATATACGTGTTATATGTCGCAACATATATGTTAAATTAACACAGCCTGTCAATCGGCCTTTTGCAGCGGAAGCGCTTTCCATCCGCTCTTTTCCATGCAGGCCTTCGCGCCCCTCCGGAAATCCGGCGACAAATGGCCTCTCCCCGTCCGCCTTCAGCCGGGAAAGCAGGAGCGGTTGCGTCATGCCGCTGATTTAATTGTAAAAACACAAGATTTCGACCGACATGGCCGAGCACGGCCATCCGCATGGCGACAGCGAAGAACGGCCTCAGCAATGTCAGGCATCGACGGAAAACCAGCCGCGCCTCATACCTTCTGTTCTTCCATCATATCTGAAAAAAAATTCAAAGCACGAAAAATTTTTCGAGACACATGATAACTTTATGGTATGTTCTTTTGCGAAATCCGGAGGGCTCGTGTTACGTTCCACGGCAGGAGAAGCCAGAGGAACGCACGCGCTTTCGCGGGAGACGGTCGGGAGGATCGAATGCCTTGTTTGAGGTCGGGCGAAGCGGCGGATGCCGGCGCGGGATCGATGGAGCTGCGCCGTGGCTGAGACGATGGACCTGATCGTCGGCATCGACGCCGGCACCTCCGTCATGAAGGCCGTCGCCTTCACGCTCGCCGGCCGGCAGATCGCCAGCGCGTCCGTCCGCAACACCTATACGACCGGCGACGACGGCTCCGTCACGCAATCCCTCGACCAGACCTGGCTCGACTGCACGCGCGCCCTGCGCGGGCTCGGCGAGAAGGTGGACAATCTGGCGGCGCGCACCACCGCCATCGCCGTCACCGCGCAGGGCGACGGCACCTGGCTCGTCGGCGCGGGAAACCGTCCCGTCGGCGATGCCTGGCTCTGGCTCGACGCCCGCGCGGCGCCGACCGTCGAGCGCCTTGCCGCAAGCGAGGCCGACCGCCAGCGCTTCGAGGCGACCGGCACCGGCCTCAACACCTGCCAGCAGGGCGCGCAGCTCGCCCATATGGACCGCCATTGCCCGGACCTCATCGCCGGCGCGGAAACCGCGATGCACTGCAAGGACTGGCTCTATCTCAACCTGACGGGCGTGCGCGCCACCGACCCCTCGGAAGTCAGCTTCACCTTCGGCAATTTCCGCACCCGCCGCTATGACGGCGACGTGCTCGCCGCCCTCGGCCTCACGCATCTCCGGCGCCTGCTGCCGGAGGTCATCGACGGCACGGAAATCTCCCATCCGCTGACGGCGGAGGCGGCTGCCGCCTCGGGCCTTAAAGCCGGCACGCCGGTCTGCCTCGGCTATGTCGACATGTGCATGACGGCGCTCGGCGCGGGCGTGCGCAGCGAAGGCCGCAACGCCGCCTGCTCCGCCATCGGCTCGACGGGCGTTCATCTCCAGGCGAAGGCCGTCGCCGACGTCGTGCTGAACGCCGAGCGCACCGGCTACGTCATCGCCCTGCCGATCCCCGACATCGTCACGCAGGTGCAGACCAACATGGGCGCGACGATCAACCTCGACTGGCTGCTGCAGCTCGGCGCCGATCTTCTCGGCGAGTTCGGCGTCGCGGCAAGCCTTACCGACATGATCGGCCGCGTCGACCAGTGGTTCGCCATGAGCAAGCCCGGCAACGTGCTCTACCACCCCTATATCTCCGAGGCCGGCGAGCGCGGGCCGTTCGTGAACGCCCGCGCCCGCGCCAATTTCACCGGCCTTTCCAGCCGCCACCGCTACCCGGACCTCGTGCGCGCCGTCGTGGAAGGCCTCGGCATGGCGACGCGCGACTGCTACGCCGCCATGGGCGCCCTGCCCCCGGAGCTGCGCATCAGCGGCGGCGCCGCCCGCTCGGCCTCGCTGCGCGGCACGCTCGCCGCAGCGCTCGGCGCGCCGGTGCGCGTCTCGACGCGCGAGGAGGCGGGCGCTGCCGGCGCCTCGATGATGGCCGCCGTCGCCATCGGCGCCTACCGCACGATGGACGATTGCATCGCCGACTGGGTGACGCCCGAGCTCGGCGAGGCCGAACGGCCGAAGCCCGGGGACATCGACCGCATGACACGGCTCTTCGCCGCCTATTCCGAGGTGCGCCGGGGCATCGCGCCGGCCTGGGACATCCTCGCCGCGCGCTGACGAAACGACGATTGCGCCGCCCGTTGGCCGGCGCTGAAGGAGACTAGAGATGAACGAGCCCGAACCCATCGACCTCTTCGTGATCGGCGGCGGCATCAACGGCGCCGGCCTTGCGCGCGATGCGGCGGGGCGCGGGCTGAAGGTCGTGCTCTGCGAGAAGGACGACCTTGCCGAGGGCACCTCCTCGCGCTCCGGCAAGCTCGTGCACGGCGGCCTTCGCTATCTCGAATACTACGAATTCCGCCTGGTGCGCGAGGCGCTGATCGAGCGCGAAGTGCTGCTCAATGCCGCCCCGCACATCATCTGGCCGATGCGCTTCGTGCTGCCGCACAGCCCCGAGGACCGGCCGGCCTGGCTCGTGCGGCTCGGCCTCTTCCTCTACGACCATCTCGGTGGACGCAGGAAGCTGCCGGGCACGCGCACGCTCGACCTTGCGCGCGATCCCGAAGGCACGCCCATCCTCGACCGGTATACGCGCGGCTTCGAATATTCCGACTGCTGGGTGGACGACGCCCGCCTCGTCACGCTCAACGCCGTCGGCGCCGCCGAGAAGGGCGCCCTTGTGCTGACCCGCTCGCCCGCCGTCTCCGCCCGCCGCGAGAACGGCGGCTGGACCGTGACGACGAAGAGCAGCGTGACCGGCGAGACCCGCACCTTCCGCGCCAAATGCCTCGTCAACTGCGCCGGCCCCTGGGTGTCGGACGTCATCAACCGCGTCGCCGGCTCGAATTCCACGCGCAACGTGCGCCTCGTCAAGGGCAGCCATATCATCGTGCCGAAGTTCTGGGCGGGGGCGAACGCCTATCTCGTGCAGAACCACGACAAGCGCGTCATCTTCATCAACCCCTACGAGGGCGACAAGGCGCTGATCGGCACCACCGACATCGCCTACGAAGGCCGCGCCGAGGACGTCTCGGCCGACGAGAGCGAAATCGACTACCTGCTGAAGGCCGTGAACCGCTACTTCAAGGAGAAGCTGCGCCGGCAGGACGTGCTGCATTCCTTCTCCGGCGTGCGCCCGCTCTTCGACGACGGCAAGGGCAACCCCTCGGCCGTCACGCGCGACTATGTCTTCGACCTCGACGAGACGGGCGGCGCGCCGCTGCTCAACGTCTTCGGCGGCAAGATCACCACCTTCCGCGAGCTTGCCGAGCGCGGCATGCATCGGCTCAAGCACATCTTCCCGACCATGGGCGGCGACTGGACGGAGAAGGCCCCGCTTCCCGGCGGCGACATGCCGAACGCCGACTACGAGACCTTCGCCAACAGCCTGCGCGACAATTACCCGTGGATGCCGCGCAGTCTGGTGCATCACTACGGCCGCCTCTACGGCACCCGCACGAAGGCGGTCGTCGGCAGCGCCGCGAGCCTCGAAGGGCTCGGCCGGCATTTCGGCGGCCGGTTCTACGAGGCGGAAGCGCGCTATCTCGTCGCCAGCGAATGGGCGGAAACGCCGGAGGACATCCTCTACCGCCGCACGAAACATTACCTCCACCTGACGGAAGGCGAGCGCGCGGCCTTCGCCGACTGGTTCAACGCCGCCCGGCTCGCCGCGGCCTGAGGACGACCATGCCGCTGACGCTCTCGCTCAACACCAATCCGCTGGTCAACCGCTTCGCCGATCCCGACGACCTGATCGAGACCGTCGCGCGGGACCTCAAGCTGCGCGACCTCCAGCTCACCCACGAATTCATCAATCCGAGCTGGAACGGCGCGACGATCCGCCGGCTGACGCGGCAGATGGGACGAGCCCTCCGGCGCACGGGCGTTCGCGTCACCTCCGGCATGACCGGCCCCTATGGCCGCCTCAACCATTTCGGCCATCCGGATGCGGATGTGCGGCGCTACTATGTCGACTGGTTCAAGACCTTCGCCGACATCATCGGCGACCTCGGCGGCGCCTCCGTCGGCACCCAGTTCGCCATCTTCACCTACAGGGATTACGACGACCCGGCCCGCCGCGAGGACCTGATCCGCATCGCCATCGACTGCTGGGCCGAGGTGGCCGAGCACGCGAAGGATGCCGGCCTTTCCTATGTCTTCTGGGAGCCGATGAGCATCGGCCGCGAATTCGGCGAGACGATCGAAAGCTGTCTTGCCCTCCAGGACCGGTTGACCGCCGCCGGCATGGCCGTCCCCATGTGGATGATGGCCGACATCGACCACGGCGACGTCACCTCCGACAATCCCGACGACTACGATCCCTATGCCTGGGCGCGCGCGGTGCCGAAGGTCTCGCCGATCATCCACATCAAGCAGAGCCTGATGGACAAGGGCGGGCACCGGCCCTTCACCGCCGCCTTCAACGCCAGGGGGCGCATCCAGCCGGAACCGCTGCTGAAGGCCTTCGCCGAGGGCGGGGCCGCCGACAACGAGATCTGCCTCGAGCTCTCCTTCAAGGAGCGCGAGCCGAACGACCGCGAGGTCATTCCGCAGATCGCCGAAAGCATCGCCTTCTGGGCCCCGCATATCGATACCGGCGCGGCCGATCTCAATATAGGTTGATCGTCTCCACCCGCGGCGGCTAGGACAGCCCAACCGGGAGCGCAAGACAGGACATCGCCGATGACCGACAACGAAGATTCCCTCGCCGTCCGCGCCGCCTGGCTGCACTATATCGGGGGGTTCACCCAGTCCGCCGTCGCCAAGCGGCTCGGCATTCCCTCGGTGAAGGCGCACCGGCTGATCGCGCGCGCGGTCGCCGAGGGCGTGGTGAAGGTCAGCATCGACGGCGATATCGCCGAATGCGTCAACCTGGAGGTGGCGCTTTCCGAGCGCTACGGGCTCGACTATTGCGAGGTCGCGCCCGATGTCGACGACGACGCGCTGGCGCTGACGACGCTCGGCCATGTCGGCGCGGATTTCCTGCGCCGCGAGATCGAGCGCGGGGAAGCCGCCGTCATCGGCTTCGGCCATGGCCGCACGCTCTCGGCCGCCGTCCGTCACCTGCCGCGCATCGGCGCCGGCAACATACGCTTCGTCTCCCTGCTCGGCGGCCTCACCCGCAACTATGCGGCCAACCCCTACGACGTCATGCACCGCCTCGCGGCCAAGACGGGCACGCAGGCCTATGTGATGCCCGTGCCCTTCTTCGCCAATACGGAGGAGGACCGCGAGGTGCTGCTTTCCCAGCGCGGCGTCAGCGAGGTGTTCGACCTTGCCCGCAGCGCCGACCTCAAGATCGTCGGCATAGGCACCGTCGACAACCAGGCCCATCTCGTCACCTCCGGCATGCTGCAGCCGGACGAACTGGAGGAGATCGCCGCGCTCGGCGGCGTCGGCGAACTGCTCGGCCATTTCTTCGACGGCAAGGGCCGCATCCTCGAAACCTCGGTGACGGCCCGCACCCTTGCCGCCTCCTTCTCGGAGACCGGCGGCGACCGGATCGTCGCCATTGCCGGCGGCCCCGCCAAGACCGAGGCCATCCGCGCCGTTCTGCACAGCAACAAGCTGCACGGCCTCATCACGGACGAGCGGACGGCCCGCCTGCTCCTGCAAGGTTCATCATAACAAAATCACATTTTTCATGTTACATTTTATCGGAAACGATGTTATGAAACACCCATAGCGGAAACGCGGGGGAGAAGCCGTGAAACGGGAAGAGCGCAGGCAGGAGATCATCAATCTTCTCGTCGAAAGCCGGGCCGTCGAACTCGACGACATCGCGGCGCGCTTCGGCGTCTCGAAAATGACCGTCCACCGCGACCTCGACGACCTCGAACGGGCCGGCGTGCTGCGCAAGGTGCGCGGCGGCGCGACCATCGATGCCGGCACGCAGTTCGAGAGCGATTTCCGCTTCCGCGAATTGCAGGAGGCGGACGTGAAGCGGGCACTGGCCGAGGAGGCCGCCGGCCTCGTCGAGCCCGGCATGACGGTGATGATCAACGACGGCTCGATGGCCTCCGTCCTCGGCGACGTGCTGGCGGAAAAAAAGCCGATCACCATCGTCACCAACAATGCCGCGATCATGGAGCGCGCCAAGGGCCTTTCCGGCGTCACGCTGATCGCCCTCGGCGGCGTCTATTCCGCCAAGTTCAACGCCTATTTCGGCATCGTCACGGAAGAGGCCCTGTCGCGCCTTCGCGCCGACATCGCCTTCATCTCCGCCCCGGCCGCCTCCGGCCGCCTCTCCTATCACATGGACGAGGCCGTCGTGCGCACCAAGCGGGCGATGATGGCCGCCAGCCGCCAGACCTGCCTTCTCGTCAACAGCCGGCGCTTCGGCCACACGGCGCTGCATGTGCTGGCCGACCTTGCCGAATTCGACACGGTCATTTCAGACAAACCCCTGCCCCACGACACGGCCGCCGAGCTTGGCGGCGGCAAGACCGTGGTGCGCATCGCCAAGGAGACGACGACATGAGCGAGGACCGCCATTTCTGGGTCGGCACGAGCTGGAAGATGAACAAGACGCTGGCCGAGGCAAGGGTCTTCACCGAGGGCCTGAAGGCCGCCGACGGCGGGCGCGATCCCCGCATCCAGCGCTTCGTCATTCCGCCGTTCACCGCCGTGCGCGAGGTCAAGGCGATGCTTGCCGGCACCTCCGTCAAGGTCGGCGCGCAGAACATGCACTGGGCCGACGAAGGCGCCTGGACCGGCGAAATCTCGCCCGTCATGCTGAAGGACTGCAATCTCGACCTCGTCGAGCTCGGCCATTCCGAGCGCCGGGAGCATTTCGGCGAGACGGACGAGACGGTCGGCCTCAAGACGAAGGCCGCCGTGCGCCACGGCCTCGTGCCGCTGATCTGCATCGGCGAGACGCTGGCCGACCGTGAGAGCGGCCGCGCCGACGACGTGCTTGCCCGCGAGGTGCGCGGCGCCCTCGGCAAGCTCGAAGGCGCTGAGAAGGACGCCGAGATCCTCCTTGCCTACGAGCCCGTCTGGGCGATCGGCGAGAAGGGCATTCCCGCGACCGCCGACTATGCCGATGCGCGCCATGCCGAGATCGCCAGGGTGGCGGAAGACGTCCTCGGCCGGCGCATCCCCTGCCTCTACGGCGGTTCGGTGAACCCGCAGAACTGCGAGGAACTGATCGCCTGCCCGAACATCGACGGGCTCTTCATCGGCCGCTCAGCCTGGAAGGTTGAAGGCTATCTCGACATCCTGGCGCGCTCAGCCGCCACAATCTGAAAGGAGATCTCCCATGAAACTCGCTATTGCCGGTGACAGCGCGGGCGAAGGCCTTGCAAAGGTTCTCGCCGACCACCTGAAGGACCGCCACGAGGTGCACGAGGTCTCGCGCACCGACGCGGGCCCCGATGCCTTCTACGCCAATCTCTCCGACCGCGTCGCCTCCGCCGTCGTCGCAGGCGAATATGATCGCGCGATCCTCGTCTGCGGCACCGGCATCGGCGTCTGCATCTCCGCCAACAAGGTGCCCGGCATCCGCGCCGCGCTGACGCACGACACCTATTCGGCCGAACGCGCCGCGCTCTCCAACAATGCGCAGATCATCACCATGGGCGCCCGCGTCATCGGCTCGGAACTGGCAAAAGCCATCGCCGACGCCTATCTCGCCCAGACCTTCGACGAGAAGGGCCGCTCGGCCGGCAACGTCCAGGCGATCAACGAGGTCGACGCCAAGTACAACGCCGGGAAATAATTGCCTGTGCCGGCCCGTGGCGGGACCGCCCCGGTCCTGCCGCGGCCTATGGGCCGTTTCGATCCGCAAGGTCGAGCGGCATGACGACCGGCTTCCCCCCGGCCTCGCCGAGATGGGCATCGACGGCGTAGACCGAGCGCAGGCGCTCCCGCGTCAGCACCGTTTGCGGCGGGCCGTCAGCCACGATCCGTCCCTTGTCCAGGAGGATCAGCCGCGAGCACCAGCGCGCGGCAAGCCCGAGATCGTGCAGCGAGGCGACGACGCTGCGGCCCTCGCCTGCAAGCGCCGCGAAGGTCTTCATCAGCATGATCTGGTGCGAGGGGTCGAGCCCAGCCGCCGGCTCGTCGGCAAGAAGCAGCGGCGCATCCTGCGCAAGCGCACGCGCGATCAGCACCCTCGCCTTCTCGCCGCCCGAAAGCTCCGTCGCCGGGCGGTCGCGGAACGCCTCGACCTCCATGCGCCGCATGGCGCGGTCGATGATCTCCCGGTCGGCCACGCCTTGCCTGGAGAAGACCGGGCGATGGACGTCGCGGCCGAGCGCCACGATCATCTCGACCGGAACGGGCCAGGCGATATCGCGCTCCTGCGGCAGGTAGGCGACATGGCGCGCCCGCTCGCGCGCGCTCATCGATGCGACGGCGCGGCCCTCGATGGCGACCTCTCCCCGATGGGGCGTCAGGCCGAGCACGGTGCGCAGCAGCGTCGACTTGCCCGCGCCGTTCGGCCCGATCAGGCCGACGAACTCCCCGGCGGGAAGGTCGAACGACACGTCCTTCAGGATTTCCTTGCCGGCGAGAGAGGCGCTGAGGGCCTTTACCGAAAGCAGCGTCACAGCATGCTCCTCCGCGTCTTGTAGACCAGCCACAGGAAGAACGGCGCCCCCACGATGGCCGTCAGCACGCCGAGCTTGAGGTCGCGTTCAGGCGCGATGAGCCGCACCAGCGTATCGGCCGCAAGGAGCACGCAGGCCCCGCCGAGCGCGCTGGCCGGCAGCAGCCGGGACGGGCGCGCACCGACCAGCGGGCGAAGCATGTGCGGCACCACCAGCCCGACAAAGCCGATGACGCCGGCGACCGCCGTCGCCGCCCCCACGCTGGCGGCGGTGCCGAAGACGGCGAGGAACTGCACCCGGCGCATGTCGACGCCCATGCTCGCCGCCGCATCGCCGCCCAGCGTCAGCGCATCGAGCGCGCGGCCGAGGCTTGCCAGCATGACCCAGCCGGCGACCATGAACGGGGCCGCCAGCCAGACATGGGTCATCGAGCGATCGCTGAGCGAGCCCAGCATCCAGAACATGATCTCCAGCGCCGCGAAGGGATTGGGCGACAGGTTGAGCGCAAGCGCGGTCATGGCGCTCGCAAGGCTCGAGACGGCGATGCCGGCGAGGATGACCGCAAGCGCCCCGCCGCGAAGCCCGGCCATCGCCTGCACCACAAGAACCGCGGCGACCGCCCCTGCAAGCGCGGCGAGCGGCAGGCCGAGCGGGAACAGGGCGGAAAAGCCGGTATAGATGGCGATCACCGCGCCGAGCGAGGCCGAAGCGCTCACCCCGAGAAGCGCCGGCTCGGCGAGCGGATTGCGCAGCCAGCCCTGCAGCACCGCCCCCGAAAGCCCCAGCGTGGCGCCGATCATCAGGCCGAGGATCGCGCGCGGCAGCCGGATCTCCTGCATGACGAGGGCGACGGTATCGCCCTTGTCGGAAAAGAGCGCATGCAGGCTGTCGCCGAAGGCCACCGCCGCCGGGCCGGTCATCAGCGACAGGAAGAACAGGAGAAGAGTGAGGAGGCCGAGCCCGGCAAGCACCAGCCGGAAACGCATCGCATCCGTCATGGCGTACCGCCTTTTCCGCCGAACGCCGCGCGCTGGAGCATGCGCGAGGCCTCCAGCGTGAAGGGAGCGCCGCAGATCGTGTACTTGTCGGGAATGGCGACGGTCCGGCCGGAAAGCGCCCTGAAGGCGGGATGCGAGAAATTCGCCTTGGCGAGCGCGGGCGCACTGTACTGGCTGTCGCCTTCGAGGATGATGTCGGGATCGGCGGAAACCAGCAGTTCCAGCGGCAGACGCGTCATGCCGGTAAAGCCGAGCGTATCGCCGATATTGGTAAGCCCCGCCGCCTGCACGATCGCATCGGCGAGCGTACCGGAGCCCGACGTGTAGCTGTTGGCGTAGTAGATGGCGACGCTCTTGCTTGGCGGGCGATGGCTTGCAAGATCCGCAAGACCCCGGTCCAGCTCGGCCACGAGTTCGGCGGCCCGCTGCTCGCGGTGGAGCAGGCCGCCCATGCGCGTGAGGTTTTCGCGGACATCGTCGAAGGATGCGGCCGGCGTGAACTGCTCGACCCGGAAGCCGAGCTCCCGCAGCAGGGCGACCGTCGCCTTGGCCGTATACGTGCCGGCAAGCACGAGGTCCGGCTGCATGAGGAAGATTTCCTCCGCCTGGCCGCCATTCGGCTTGTAGTGCGCGGCCTCCTCCACCATCACGGAGGTGCCCTCCTCGCTCGCGAGCGAGGAGACCGACCTGAGCTGGCCGGGCGCCGCCATCAGCATCGCGAGTTGGTCGGTGCACAGGTTGATGGAAACGACCCGCTGCGGCGCCGGCCCGGCCAATGCCGCGGCCGGCGCCAGCGCGAGGAGGCCCGCCGCAACGGCGGCGGCCCCGGTTCTGCGCATTCGGGCAGGGATCATGACGGCAAGCCCTTTCAGAACGACCGCGTGAAGCTGAAATCGACGGTCCGGCCCGGAGCCCTGTACCCTTCCTTCGTCTGATACTGCTCGTCGAGGATGTTGGCCACCGAAAGCTTGAACTGCGACTGCCCGTCGAGCGCATAGAGCGCGGTGAAATCCGCCGTGACGTAGTGCGGCAGTTTCCGGGTGTTGGCGGCATCGGCATAGCGCGAGCCGCCATAGAGGACGGCGGCGGAGAATTCGAGATCCGCCGTCGGCTTGTAGGCGAGCCCCACCGTGCCCTTGAAGCGCTCGCTGTAGGAAACATACTTGCCGTGCGTGCCCGGGCTCTTGTTCAGCGGCTCGCGGATGTCGATGCCGAGATTGCCGCTCCATTCCGCATCGAACCGATGCATGAGGGTCGCCTCGAAGCCGGTGATCTGCACGTTCTCGACATTGTCCGGATGCCAGGCGCCGAATGTATTGGCCGGATCGACCGGCGCCCAGTTGATCTGGTCTTTCACGCGCGTGTGGTAGACCGCCATGTCGAGGCTCGTTTCGTCCGTGAACCGCCAGTTCAGCCCCACCTCGTAGGAACGTGACCGTTCCGGCCTCAGGTCCGGATTGCCGGACAGGTAGGGGTCCGGATAATAAAGATCGTTGAAGGTCGGCGCGCGAAAGCCCGTCGCGTAGGAGGCGCGCGTCACCAAGCCCTCCGCCCATTCGTAGCTCGCGCCGATATTGTAGGTGGTGGCGCCGCCGAACTGTTCGTCGTGGTCGTAGCGCAGGCCGCTGTCCACCGTCAGCCCCTCATATTCGAACGAGTATTGCCCGAAGACGGCGGCAAGGTCGCGCTCCGTCGTGGCATAGCCGACATTCGAGACGGACGAGCCGCCTACCGTGTCGCGATAGGCTTCCACCCCGCCCACCAGCGTGTGCTTCGCCTCGTCCGTCTCGATGGTCTTCCGCGTCGAGGCGAGAAGGCCGTAACGCACCGTATCGAACGTGTCGCCGGTGACGCCCGGCCCGAAATTCGCGGAATAGTCGAGCGCGCTCATTATCTCCACGGTGGACGACCAGCTATCGGAATGGTCGATACGCGCACCGAGGCGGCCGGAAAAATTGTCCGTGTCGACGGCGTTCGCCGGCTGGCGGTCGTACTGGTTGCGGCCGCGCGCATAGTGCCCGTCGGCATAGAGGCGTCCCCAGTCGAAATCCTTCGACAGCGAGGCGGTGAACGAGCCCCGGCGGAAGCCGTCCTTATCGGGTTCGTGCCCGTATGTCGAAGGCAGGGTGAAGTCGTATCCCTCGGTCCCGAACAGCTGGGCGCCGGCGGAATAGTCGACGCCGTCCTCGCTCTGTCCCTGCACATTGCCCGAAGCGTAGCCGCCCCAGGGATGAAGGATGCCTATGGTGGCCGTGCCGCAGCGCATGCTGCCGTCGGCGCAGGCGCCGCCCTGCCGGGTGACGATGTTGATGATGCCGCCGATGGCATCCGCACCGTACTGCGCCGAATGCCCGCCCTTGGCGATCTCGATGCGCTCGATCGAGGCAAGCGGGATCGCGGAGAGATTGACGGTTCCCGCCGTCGCCGAGCTGGCGCGAACGCCGTTGACGAGGACCAGCGTCTGCACCGGCGTTGTGCCGCGCAGCGAGACGGTGGAATCGGCGCCCATGCCGCCGTTGGAGGTGATGGTGACGCCCGGATATCCCCTGAGCAGCGCGGTGAGGTCGGACGCGGCGGACCGCCGGATCTCCTCCTCGGTGACGATCGTCACGGAAGACGTCGAGCGCTCCAGGCTCGTTTCGCGGCGGAGCGGCGTCGTGACGACGATGCTTTCGAGCTGCGTGACGCCGTCGCCGGCAGCGTCCTGCGCGGCGGCCGTGCGGGTGAGCCCCGCCACCGCCAGGGTGACGATGCCCGTCGTGATAAGGATGGTCTTCAAAATCTGCCCCCAAGGCAAGTGCGGGCGCGTGGGCGCCCTGGTTCGCTACGAACCGCGATCCGGCTTGGAACTGGGAGCGAAAGAAGGTCCACCCCGGTCCGCCCGGCACACGGCAACACAATGTGTCACCGCTACGGACGTCCGCGCCTCGGCACCCCTCGTACCGGGCATGGGTGACTGGAGCGGCAGGTCTCCTGACTTCCGTTTCTACGTCTTTCCTCCGCCTTCCCGGCCGCCGAATGCGGCCAGTGGCAAATGGAAGAAGACTCGACGGTCACAGTTGCGGGGGCAGTCCCGGCTTCGGCCGTCCATCGGCCTTACCGTGTTCCCTTTTAATCCGCCTTTCGGGCGGAGCCGTTTCCAGCGCGGACCCTAGTCACGGGCACCGGGCGCGTCAATCTCCCCGGGGCGGTTGCGAACAGATTGCGGATGCCCGTTTGTCCGTGCGCAAAGAGAAGAGACGGCGCGGGGCGCCGCCGCCCCTACTTGATCAGCGGCAGCGACGTGAACTGGTGGAAGGGCGGCGGGGAGGAGAGCGACCATTCGAGCGTGGTGGCCCCGTCCCCCCAGGGATTGTCGCCGGCCACGCGCTTCCGCGCAAAGGCTTCCGCGACGGCGACGAAGAAGACGAGAAGGCCGGCGGCGGAGATGTAGGAGCCCGTCGAGGAGACGAAGTTCCACCCGGCGAAGGCGTCCGGATAGTCCGCATAGCGGCGCGGCATGCCGGCAAGCCCAAGGAAATGCTGCGGGAAGAAGACGAGGTTGACGCCGATGAAGGTCAGCCAGAAATGCACCTTGCCGAGCGTCTCGCTCATCAAGTAGCCGCTCATCTTGGGGAACCAGTAGTACCAGGCCGCGAAGATGGCGAAGGCGGCGCCGAGCGACAGGACATAGTGGAAATGCGCGATCACGTAGTAGGTATCGTGCAGTTCGCGGTCGAGGCCCGGATTGGCGAGCACCACGCCGGTGACGCCGCCGATGGTGAAGAGCAGCACGAAGCCGGTCGCCCACAGCATCGGCGTCGCGAAACGGATCGACCCGCCCCACATCGTGGCAAGCCAGGAGAAGACCTTGATGCCCGTCGGCACGGCGATGACCATGGAGGCAAAGGCGAAATAGCGCTGCGAATCCAGCGACAGCCCGACCGTGAACATGTGGTGCGCCCACACGACAAAGCCGATGACGCTGATCGCCACCATGGCATAGGCCATGCCGAGATAGCCGAAGATCGGTTTGCGCGAGAAGGTCGAGATCACATGGCTGACGATGCCGAAGGCCGGCAGGATCATGATGTAGACTTCCGGGTGGCCGAAGAACCAGAAGAGATGCTGGTAGAGGATCGGGTCGCCGCCGCCTTCCGGCGCGAAGAAGGTGGTGCCGAAGTTGCGGTCGGTGAGGAGCATGGTGACGGCGCCCGCCAGCACCGGCAGCGAGAAGAGCAGCATGAAGGCGGTGACGAGCATCGCCCAGGCGAAGAGCGGCATCTTGTGCAGCGTCATGCCCGGCGCGCGCATGTTGAGGATCGTCGTGATGAAGTTGATCGCACCGAGGATCGACGAGGCGCCGGAAAGGTGGATGGACAGGATGACGAGGTCGACCGCCGGTCCCGGCTGCCCGCCGCTCGAATAGGGCGGATAGAGCGTCCAGCCGCCGCCATGGCCGTTCACGCCGATGGCGCCCGGCACGAACATCGACAGGATGAACAGGACGAGCGAGGCGACCAGCAGCCAGAACGAGACGTTGTTCATGCGCGGGAAGGCCATGTCCGGCGCGCCGATCATGATCGGGATGAACCAGTTGCCGAAGCCGCCGATCAGCGCCGGCATGATGACGAAGAAGATCATCACAAGCCCGTGCGCGCTGACGACGACGTTGAAGACGCCCGGATCGGAGAATATCTGCATGCCAGGCTCCTGCAGTTCCATGCGCAGCGCGACGGAAAGGCCGGTGCCGAGAATGCCCGACAGCATGGAGAGCAGCAGATAGAGCGTGCCGATGTCCTTGTGATTGGTGGAAAACAGCCATCGGCCGGCAAACCCCGGCCGCGGATGCGTTGTAGCTTCGCTTGTATGTGACATCACGTTTCTCCCCGCCGCCGCCGCCCGGGCCGGCAGACCGAAAGAAGTGTGTGCACCTCATGAATGGAACGCAAACGGAATTAAATGCGCCGACAGCGCAAAATAATTGCAGTCAACGGCTGCACGAACGTGACACCGGCATCGAACCATCCGGGCACGTTTTCGCTATGAAATTGGGAAAGAATAAGCGCGTTCTATGGCTGGCGCTTGCCACAATGCCCTGCCAGCAACTTCCTATCGGGAAGGCCGGCTGGTAGCGGAGGTCCGATCTGGTCAATCCCCCCACCCGGATTTTATGGGGGGTCTAATGGTAGCGGGAGACCGTCTTCGTCGCTCCACATGAATGGTGTGTGGAGCGGTGGTAGCGGAGGAGGGATTCGAACCCCCGACACAAGGATTATGATTCCTCTGCTCTAACCTACTGAGCTACTCCGCCGCCCGAAGGGACGATCGAGAACGATCACCCGTTTCCGTCCGGTGCGCGGCTTATAAGGTGCTGTTCCCGCGGGTGTCAAGCGACGTTCGCAGGAAAAATCGCCTTGTCCGCAAAGGCCTTGCCGGGCGGGGCGCCTCAGGCCGCCGCGGGGGTGGAAAGGATGCGCTTCAGCGCGTCCTCGGCCTCGGCCTCGCGCTCGGAGCGCAGGATGAAGCCGCCGCCGTAGATGCGCGCGTCCTCGCCTTCTCCGGAATAGAGGGCGCAGGCCTGGCCGGGGGCGACGCCGGGCTCGCCCTCGGCAAGCTCCACGTAGATGCCGCCCTCGCTGGCAGCAAGGCGCGCCGGGCGCGGCGGGCGGGTGGAGCGGACCTTCGCGAAGCAATCGAAGCCGCCGGCGGCGACCGCCGCAAGCTCGCCGTCGCCGAGCCAGTTGATGTCGCGCAGGTAGAGCCGGCGCGTTTCCAGCGCTTGCCTGGGGCCGACGATGACGCGGCGCGAGCGGGCATCGAGATAGACGACATAGAGCGGCTCGCCCGTCGCGATGCCGATGCCGCGGCGCTGGCCGATCGTATAGTGCAGGATGCCCTCGTGGCGGCCGAGTACGCGCCCGTCGATATGGACGATCTCGCCCGCCAGCGCCGCATTCGGCTTCAGCTTGTTGACGATGTCGGAATACTTGCCCTGCGGCACGAAGCAGATGTCCTGGCTGTCCGCCTTCCTGGCGACGACGAGGCCCATCTCCTCGGCAAGCGCCCGGGTCTCGGCCTTGGAGAGATGGCCGAGCGGAAAGCGCAGGTAATCGATCTGCTCCTGCGTGGTGGCGAAGAGGAAATAGCTCTGGTCGCGCTCGGCATCGACCGGCCGGTAGAGCGCGCGGCGATGCGGCGCGCCCGGCACCGGGTTCGGGCGCGAGCGGATGTAATGGCCCGTCGCCAGCGCATCGGCGCCGAGATCCTTGGCGGTCGCGAGGAGATCGGCGAACTTGACGGTCTGGTTGCAGGCAACGCAGGGGATCGGCGTCTCGCCCGCGACATAGCTCTCGGCGAAGGGATTGATCACCGTCTCGCGGAAGCGCTTCTCGTAGTCGAGCACGTAGTGCGGGATGCCGAGCGTCTCGCAGACGCGGCGCGCATCGTCGATGTCCTGGCCCGCGCAGCACGAGCCGGCGCGGTGCACGGCCGCGCCGTGGTCGTAGAGCTGCAGGGTGATGCCGAGAACGTCGTAGCCTTCGCGTTTGAGAATGCCGGCCACGACGGAGCTGTCGACGCCGCCCGACATGGCGACGACGACGCGCGTATCTTCCGGCTTGCGATCGAAATCGAGACTGTTCACGCGAGGTCCGTTCCGGTGCCGCCTCGCCGCAGGGCTGGAGTGCAGGCACCTGTCAATTGGGGCCGAAACCGGCCGTTGCGGCGCCCCGTTGCCTGTGGAGCGCCTTCGGGGCGACATATAGAAACTTGCCGCCCCGAGAGCAAGAGAAGCCGGGCGCCCGCAGGCGCGGCGCTCCGGACCCTCAGATGAGCCGGAGGCGCAGCGCGACGGCGATCGCCTGCATGCGGTTGACGGCCTGCAGCTTGCGCGTGGCGCTCTTGAAGTAGCTGCTCACCGTATAGACCGAGATGCCGAGGATGATTGCGATCTCGTCGCTGCTCTTGCCGGCCGCCGCCCAGCGCAGGCATTCGACCTCGCGGGTGGAGAGCTTTTCCCGGCTCGCCGTCGCCGCGGCGAAGGTCTTTTCGAGACATTCGAAAAGCTGGAGCGCGGAGAAATGGAGCTCCGTCAGCTCCGGGCGGGCGAGCGGCAGGCGCTTGCCGGAAAACACCATGAGATAGGGATCGGAGGTGGTGGAGTGCAGGAGGAAGGCCGTGGAGGCGGCAAGCCCGTGCATCTCGGCAAGCGCGATCGCCTCGCCCGACTGGCCGCTTTCCCAGTCGGCGGGCGAAAAGAGCGCGCTGTCGCCCTGCACCGGCAGCTTGGTCATGCCGGTCTCCACCGCCAGCCGGCTGATGTGGAAGAGGTTCATCGCGTCGTATTTGCGCACCAGCTCGGCCGGCCAGTTGCTGACCATCAGGCGCTCGGCGAACCGCTGCTGCTCGTTCGCCGGATAGCGCGCCACCAGGAAATGGCTGAAGCGGAAATGGTTGGCGCACTGGCGCATGAGGTGCAGCACCTCGTATTCGGTCTGCACGGTTTCGAGATTGGCCGAGGACAGGATTTCCGGCGACCAACCCTGCTGCAGGAGCATGTTGTCTGGATCTCTCATTTTCCGTTTTCCAGCAGCCGGGCGCGAACGCCGGGCTCGTGTGCATTCTCGGTCCGGAAATTTCTTGGGAGCACCCGTCCCACGGGTGATGTCGGAAACGCCGCGAGAGCCGTATCCCGAAGGCAAACGGCTTGCGGCGCTCCGCCGGCCTCGATCGCGTGGATTGCGGCCCGGCAAATTCCCAATGCTACGGCGCTCCTCGCACGTCTTCGCGCGCGGCGCCCTAGTCTTCATGTGGATGCTTCCTGGAGGTTTCCGGTAGCATCGACCCGATGCCGCCTCCAAATTTTGGCGCGTATTAGCAGTATTTGAATAAAATGGAAATGAAATATTTGCAGGCCTGTCCTGCGTTCGGGCGGTAGCCGCAAACAGCCCTACGTAACGGAAAGCAGGGGCTTGCGCCCTGCGACAGTACAGGCGAAGCCGCTCAAAAGATTAGAAAATTGTTAGCGTGCGCTTAGGCAAATCTTAAATGTGGCGGGCTACAGTCCGCTCATATGGTCTTGAGTTTATGTAGAGAGTCCAATGACCGATCTGATACGACCCCGCGTTAAATACGTCATCGGCCCCGATGGCAGCCCCCTGACGATCGCCGATCTGCCGCCGGCCAACACGCGGCGCTGGGTGATTCGCCGGAAGGCCGAAGTCGTCGCTGCCGTGCGTGGCGGGCTTCTCAGCCTCGAGGAAGCCTGCGAGCGTTATACGCTGACGGTCGAAGAATTCCTGTCCTGGCAGTCCTCCATCAATGACCACGGCCTTGCCGGCCTGCGCACCACGCGCATCCAGCAGTACCGCCACTAGGCTTTTTCCGTTTCGTTCAAGACCCTGCGGCCGCGCCTTGCGCGGCCGCAGTTGTATTTGGGACAGTGTCCGGCGGGAACACAGCGTTCACCGCCCTGCGGCTTGCGGGATCGGCCGCGAGGGGAAAGGATGGCTCCGACGCAACGAAGCGAGGAGCATCGCATGGACATCCGGCATGAGGAAAACGGCGCCAAGGGGCGCTACTTCACCGTCATCGAAGGGCACGAGGCGGAACTGACCTATTCCCGCTCCTCCCCTCACCTGATCATCGTCGACCATACCGGCGTGCCGGATGCGCTGCGCGGCAAGGGCGTCGGCCAGGCGCTCGCCGCCCACGCGGTGGACGAGGCGCGCAAGGGCGGCTGGAAGATCATGCCGCTCTGCCCCTTCTTCCGCGCGCAGGCCATGCGCCACAAGGACTGGCAGGACGTCGTCAATCTTTAAGAGGCCGCGACAAACGCGAAGAGCCCTCGTGAGCGGTCTTCCGGCCGCTCGCGAGGGTCCTCCAGAACCTTTGTCGGGTCAGGCGCGCATGCGCACCGCGTTGTCGCGCTCTTCCAGCGCCGAAGCCTTGGCGAATTCCGCCTCCGCCTCTTCCAGCGCCAGTTCCGCCGCATCCTGCTGCACCTTCAGCTCCCGGATCGAGACCTGGAGATTGTCGGAGCGCTGGCGCGCCGCCTTGGCAAAGGTCGGATAGGCGAAGTGGTTGGGATCGGTGATCCCCGACTTCTTTTCCTCGATGGCGATCTGGCTTTCCAGCTCCTTCGACATCCGTTCGAATTCGGACATCATAAGCTGGAGCTGGGCCAGTTGCCGTCTCTTGTCTTTCACCTGAAATTCCTTCAGGCGAACTAGGCTCTCACGCGACTTCATACGCAATACTCCCGTGGATAGCGAGACCCCGGCATTCAAATCAGCCTGCGTGCGCGGCATCCACCGCACGCCGCAAGCCGGCATTTCCGCCCGCAATCCGGCAAACACGGCCGGATCTTTCAAAAAAATTCAGCGAGATTAATGAAATCCTACCGCTGGTAACCTTTCGTTTACGGGCATCGTTAATCATAGGGAGGATGATTTAAGGCTCGGTAAATGCAGTTCACAAAAAACAGGGTGGCTGCATTGATGAGTCGAAAGAGTCGGTTAGCCGTGCTCCTTAATGTGAAAGATTAAGAGACACATTTCCGATTCATGTATGAAATCAGGAGTCTGCCTACAATAATTAACAGATCGATACACCTTGCCAAAGTGAATCAGGATTTGTTAACCATTTCGTGGCAGCCTCCAAATCAGGCAACGACTGGATCCGTATCGCGTAGGGGGCCAGGTACCTTGAGCGGCGGAAAAGGGGACAGATATGCGGGTTCTACTCATTGAGGACGACAGCGCGACGGCGCAGAGCATCGAATTGATGCTGAAGTCCGAAAGCTTCAATGTATATACCACCGACCTCGGCGAGGAAGGTGTCGATCTGGGCAAGTTGTATGATTACGATATCATCCTGCTCGATCTCAACCTGCCCGACATGTCGGGTTACGAAGTCCTGCGCACGCTGCGCCTTTCCAAGGTCAAGACGCCGATCCTGATCCTCTCCGGCATGGCCGGCATCGAGGACAAAGTGCGCGGCCTCGGCTTCGGCGCCGACGACTACATGACGAAGCCCTTCCACAAGGACGAGCTCGTTGCCCGCATCCACGCCATCGTGCGCCGCTCCAAGGGCCATGCCCAGTCGGTCATCGCCACGGGCGAGCTCATCGTCAACCTCGACGCCAAGACGGTCGAAGTCGGCGGTCAGCGCGTGCACCTGACGGGCAAGGAATACCAGATGCTCGAGCTGCTCTCGCTGCGCAAGGGCACGACGCTCACCAAGGAAATGTTCCTGAACCACCTTTACGGCGGCATGGACGAGCCGGAACTGAAGATCATCGACGTCTTCATCTGCAAGCTGCGCAAGAAGCTGGCCAACGCCGCCGGCGGCGCGAACTATATCGAGACGGTCTGGGGCCGCGGCTACGTGCTGCGCGAACCCGACGGCGGCGACTACGCCGAAAGCGCCTGATCCCCCTGCCCCGCTCAAGAACTCGACCCGCCGCTTGCCGGCGGGTTTTCTTTTGGGCGGTTAAACGTCATGCCATCCCCCACGCACACACGCACACTGTCGTCATCCTCGGGCTTGACCCGAGGATCCACTTTCCGCAACGGCGATGGATGGTCGGGTCAAGCCCGATCATGACGA
Organism: Shinella fusca; assembly: GCF_014203155.1. Classification (GTDB taxonomy): domain Bacteria; phylum Pseudomonadota; class Alphaproteobacteria; order Rhizobiales; family Rhizobiaceae; genus Shinella; species Shinella fusca. Next base: position 170,476 of record NZ_JACHIK010000006.1, on the reverse strand, counting down.
AAGAGGGATTCGCGGGTTTTGCCCGCCCAAGTGAGTACGGCGCGAGCCGGTCTCGTCCTGCCTCAGGCGGCGATCGACAGGTTGCCGAAGACCTGGGTGAGGATCTTGCGGTCGAAGGGCTTGAGCAGGAAATCGTCCGCCCCGGCGCGCTTGCCCATCATCATCTTCTTCAGGTCCGCCTCGACCACGCAGTAGTAGATGCGCACGGACTTGCCCTGCGGCAGGTTGCGCACATTGCCGATCAGCTCGAGCGCGCCATCCATGGTGGAATCGACGATGAGGATATTGGGCAGCTCCGCCTCGCAGCGCACCAGCGCCTCGAGCGAACTCGACGCCTCGAGCACGAGGAAATCGAAACCGGAAAGAATACGCTTGCCGACCTTCCGGACGACATCGGAACCGTCGGCGATCATCAACCGCTGCATGAGCTGCTCCTAGGTCTCCCGCTCGAAAAGCGGGAACGATACGGGACCAACTCTACCGACGCCTGGCAAACAAAGCGTTAGCGGCCATGGTTAACGTCCACGGCCGCCAGCCGGAATCATTCGGAGGCCGGAACCGTGCGGGCCGAGAAGACGATTTCCTCGGGGCTTGCCGAAACGTCCAGCTCCATGCCCGCCTCGTCGGCGAGCAGCACCGTGTAGTAGGGCTGGATGGAATGGGCGTCGACCGCCTCTTCCGGCGTGCCGGAGAGGATTTCCGTGAACTTCGGCGGCACGCGCAGCATGCGGCCCTTCACGGCGAGCTTGAAGACCGCGTCGAATTCCGGGTTTTCCAGCGTCACGTCGATCGAGCCGCCGCGCGGAATGGCGCCGTAGGCGATGAGGAACAGGTTGAGCAGCAGCTTGACCCGGTTCTTCGCGACGATGGCGCGCGGGCCCGCCCAGGTGATTTCCGTCTTCTTTTCGGCGGCGGCGAAGTCGCGCGCGGCCTTTTCCGCCTCGCCCGTATCGATCGAGGCGCCGACGGAGCCTGAAGCACCGAAGGCGAGGCGGGCGAACTTCAGCCGGACGGAGGCGTTGAGCGCACTGGTGCGGATGAGGTCCATCGCCTCGGTGTCCGCGCCGCCCTCGTCGAGCAGTTCCAGCCCGTTGTTGATCGCGCCGACGGGCGAGATGACGTCATGGCAGACACGGCTGCAAAGCAGCGCCGCCAGGTCGGGACCCGTGAGCGTAAGGTTCGGATTTTTCGCCATAAAATTCTCCCAGATCCACGCATTCATTCATCGCGGGACGCCTAGTGAAGGCGCACGCGGGTACATTCCGCGCGACGCATAGCACGCCACGATTGCGCGAGGCGTGCCCGATTTGAAGACAGCCATAATGACACCACATTTGGTAAACCGATTGTTAAGACCCTAAGGTCAAATTGGCTCATGGAACGGAGGCCGAACACAGGGAAGGCGAACGGGACATGAGTGTTTCAAATCTGGTCACGGCGACAGTCAGGCTCGCGATTGCGGCATTTCTGGCGCTCCTTCTGGCCGCGCCGGCAAGCGCACAGCAGAACAACGGCCAATATTCCCTGCAGGAGATCATCGATGCCGGCCACGGCTTCTTCGGCGAGACCTCGGGCGGGCTTGCCAAGCTCGTCGAGCGCGCCTTCGAATCCTACGGCCTGCCGAACGGCTATATCCTCGGCCAGGAGGGCTCGGGCGCCTTCCTCGCGGGCCTGACCTACGGCGAAGGCACGCTCAACACCAAGAATGCCGGCCAGCATCCCGTCTTCTGGCAGGGCCCCTCGCTCGGCCTCGACTGGGGCGGACAGGGCAGCCGCACCATGATGCTCGTCTACAACCTGCCGGACGTGAACGCCCTCTACGACCGTTTCGGCGGCGTCTCGGGCTCGGCCTATGTCATCGCCGGCTTCGGCATGCAGGTCCATGTCAACCGCGACATCGTGCTCGTGCCGATCCGCACCGGCATCGGCGCCCGCATCGGCATCAATGCCGGCTACCTCAAGCTGACGCGCCAGCCGACCTGGAACCCCTTCTGATCCTCAAAGGCGAATGAACGGCCGGCCCCGCCCGTCCATTAACCGCGTGCCGAATTCGCACAGGCACCCTCTCCCGCAAGGCCGGACGAGCCGCTATAGTGCGCTCGTCCGCGCCCGTTCGGGCCATGTTTTGGAACGAGTAACCCGTGATCGAGTACGCCCTTCTGTTCACGCTCGGCTTCCTGGCCGCCACGCTGACCGGCCTGCTTCTCGCGCCGGTCATCCAGAAGCGCATCGTCAAGTTCACCGAAAACCGCATGCTGGCCACCATGCCGCTGAGCCCGCAGGAAGTGCGCGCGCAGAAGGACATGGCGCGCGCCGCCTTCGCCGCGGAAAACGCCCGCCTCAGCGAGAGCGTGCGCCAGGAGCGGGAAAAGCACACGCTGACCATGGTGCGCAACGAGAAGCTCCTCGCCGAGGCCGCGGCGATCGGCACGGAGAACGCCGAGCTTCACGCCCAGATCGCCGACATGAACATCGAGGCCGGCGACATGCGCTCCCTGCTGCGCCGGGAGGAAATGAAGAGCGAGCAGTTGAAGGCGGCGCTTGCCGGCGCCGACCGGGAGCTGCGCGCCCGGCTCGCCGATATCGAGAAGCTGAACGGCATCATCAACCACCTCAATGCCGACCTCGACAACATGAAGATCGAGCTCGCCACGCGCGACACGGCGGTGGAGAACATCAAGAGCCGCGCCGGCAACCTTCGCGACGAGCGGGAAAAGCTGCGCGAGGAGCTGAAGGCGGCGATCGAGAAGGCCAAGGGGCTGGAACTGCGCCTTTCGCGCGAGGAAGGCCGCGTGCGCCAGCTCGAAACGAGGCTGACGCGCGAGCTTGCCGGCAACGCCGACAAGGACAACGCGATCGAACGGCGCATAGCGGAGATCAACCGCCTGCGCGACAAGGTGAAGACATTGACGGCGGAAAACAAGGAAGTGGCCAAGGCAACCCGCGCGACCGGCCTTGCCCGCACGATCGCGACGAACCGCATCGCCGCGCGGCGGACGGAAAAGCCCCAGCCGCCGCTCGACATCGCCGCGCTGGAAGAGGACGTGCGCAACCAGGGCACCGCGCTGACGGAGCGCCTGCTTGCGGCGGGCTCGACGACGAACGACACGGCGCTGCGCGAGGAGATGGCCGATCTCGCCAGCAAGATGATCGTGCTGACCGCCGCCCGCGAAGGCGCCAATTCCCCCGTGCACGAGCTGATCGCCACCATCGACCCCACCCTCGACGGCGACGAGCGCAGCCTCGCCCGGCGGGTGCGCGAGCGCCTCAACGGCGAGGAAAGCTAGCCGATCCGCCCCATCGCCGAGGCGATCTCGTAAAGCGCGATGCCGCTTGCCGTCGCGACGTTGAGGCTGTCGAGCCCCGGCCGCTGGGGAATGCGGGCGGTGCGGAACGAGGCGAGGATGCCTTGCGGCAGTCCCTCGCCTTCCGTCCCGAGCACCAGCGCGATGCGCCGCGCCGCGGGAATGGCCGAGACGAGCACCTCCCCGCGCGGCGAAAGCCCCCAGATATCGAAGCCGGCATCGGCAAGCCCGTGCAGCATGGCCTGCGCCGGGAGCCTGCGCGCAAACGGCACGGCCAGCACCGAGCCGACGGAAACGCGGATCGCCTTGCGGTAGAGCGGATCGCAGGAGGTCTCGTCGAGAAAGACGGCGTCGGCGCCGAAGGCGGCGGCGTTGCGGAAGATCGAGCCGACATTGTCGTGGTTGGAAAGCCCGCAGCCTGCGAGCACGAGGCTCGTTTCGGGCAAGCGGCCGAGAAGGCCGGCCTCCGCTTCCGCCGCCGGCTTGCGGCCGAGCGCCAGCACGCCGCGATGCATGTTGAAGCCGGCGATGGCATCGAAGACCGCGGCCGAGGCGACATAGACCGGCACGCCCGGCGGAAAGGCCTCCAGCAGGTCGGCGATGCCGGCAAGGCGGTTTTCGAGAAGCAGGATCGCCTCGGCGGCAAAGCCGTTCGCCCGCGCCGCCGCCTGCCCGAGCATGCGCAGCACCACCGTGCCTTCGGCGATGAACAGCCCGTCGCGGCCGGTCAGGTCCCGCTCGCGGATCGACACGAAACCGGAGATACGCGGGTCCGCGGGGTCCTCGATGCGGACGGGATCGGCCGCCATGGCGGTCAGTTGCCCTTGATATCGATCTCGGCGACCGTGCGGCCGGAGGCGATATCGAAGAGGAAGGCCCGGCGCGCGCCGTCGGCCATGACGCCGTAGAAGAGGATCTGACCGTTCGACTGGGAGACCGCCGAGACGGCGAAACCGTCCGGCAGCGCCGCGGTCGCCTTGACGGGCGCATCGCTCGGCACCGCGACGCCGGAGGCAACGCCTGCCGCTTGCGGCTTGCCATCCCGCGTGGTGATCTTATAGACAATGGCCGCGAGCACCGCCATGAACATCAGGAGCATGATGCCGCCCGAGACGAGCTGGAGGCGGATCATCTTGCGCCGCACATTCTCCATCACCGGATCGAGCGGCTTTTCTTCCTGATCGTCGGTTTCGATGTTGGACATGTCGGCCCTTCCGGCAATGCGTTTTGAGTGAGACGATGAGCGACCCCTTTAAAGAAGCCGACGCCACAAGAAAAGTCCTGACGGTGCCGGAAGACGCCGAAGGGCGCATCGACGCCTGGCTCGCCGCCACGCTGGCCGGCGATTATTCGCGCAGCCGCATCAAGGCGCTGATCGAGGAGGGCGCGGCCCTCGTCAACGGCGCGCCGATGCTGGAGCCCAAGCGCAAGGTGCGCCCCGGCGACGTCGTCGAGTTCACCATGCCCGCCCCGCGCGATCCCGAGCCGAAGGGCGAGGACATCCCGCTCGACGTGCTTTACGAGGACGACGACCTCATCGTGCTCGTCAAGCCCGCCGGCCTCGTCGTGCATCCGGCCGTCGGCAATTGGACGGGGACGCTCGTCAATGCGCTCATCCACCATTGCGGGGAAAGCCTGTCGGGCATCGGCGGCGTGCGGCGCCCCGGCATCGTGCACCGGCTCGACAAGGAGACGAGCGGCGTCATGGTCGTCGCCAAGAACGACGCGGCCCACCGCCACCTCTCCGACCAGTTCGCCGACCACGGCCGCTCCGGCCCGCTGGAGCGCGCCTACCAGGCCGTCGTCTGGGGCCGCCCGCGCCAGCTTCGCGGCACGATCGACGCCCCGCTCGGCCGCGGCGCCGACCGCACCAAGCGCGCCGTCAAGCGCGAGGATGCCGAGGACGCCCGCGAGGCCATCACGCACTACGAAGTCATCGAGCGCTTCGGCGAAGGCGAGGATGCCATCAGCCTCGCCTCGCTGGTCGAATGCCACCTGGAGACCGGCCGCACGCACCAGATCCGCGTGCACATGGCCCATATCGGCAACCCGCTGATCGGCGACCCGGAATACGGCGCAGCCTTCAAGACCAAGGCGAACCGCCTGCCGGAGGATGCGCGCAAGGTGGTGAACGGCTTCCGCCGCCAGGCGCTGCATGCCTTCCTCCTGCAGTTCGAGCACCCCTCGACCGGCGAGACCATGCATTTCGAGGCCCCGCCGCCGGCCGACATGGAACGCCTCATCGAAGCGCTGCGCACGATGGACGCCCCCACGGACCCTTGATTTTCCGGGCGGCGTCCCCATCTCAAGCCTGTGTCGCACAATCCGTCTCCACCACCGCCTTCACGCAGCCGTGAAGCCCTGCGGCACCTTGAAACATTGTTTCGCCATACCTATCTGTAGGATCGTGGGGTCGCCATGACCCACGGGGAGCATGGTTCCGGCGGGGATCCGGTTTCGGGATCGAGCTCCGTGCCAAGGCTTGCCGCAAGGAAGCCGTCTCAGAAAGGGGTGCTGAATGGCCCGTAACACGCTGCCGTCGATCACGGCCGGAGAAGGCGGTCTCAACCGCTATCTCGATGAGATCCGCAAGTTTCCCATGCTTGAGCCGCAGCAGGAATACATGCTCGCCAAGCGTTACCAGGAGCACGGCGACCGCAACGCCGCCCATCAGCTCGTCACAAGCCACCTTCGCCTCGTCGCCAAGATCGCGATGGGCTATCGCGGCTACGGCCTGCCGATCGGCGAAGTCGTTTCCGAGGGCAATGTCGGCCTGATGCAGGCCGTCAAGAAGTTCGACCCGGAGCGCGGCTTCCGCCTTGCGACCTATGCCATGTGGTGGATCAAGGCCTCGATCCAGGAATACATCCTGCGCTCGTGGTCGCTGGTCAAGATGGGCACGACCGCCAACCAGAAGCGCCTGTTCTTCAACCTTCGCCGCATGAAGGGCAAGATCCAAGCCATCGAGGACGGCGACCTGCGCCCCGACCAGGTCAAGGAGATCGCGACCAAGCTCAACGTCTCGGAAGACGAAGTCGTCTCGATGAACCGCCGCCTGTCCGGCGACGCCTCGCTGAATGCCCCGATCAAGGCATCCGAAGGCGACAGCGGACAGTGGCAGGACTGGCTCGTCGACGACCATGACAGCCAGGAAGAAACGCTCATCGAGCAGGACGAACTGGACACGCGCCGCGCCATGCTGGCCCGGGCCATGGGCGTCCTCAACGACCGCGAGCGCCGCATCTTCGAGGCCCGCCGCCTCGCCGAGGATCCGGTGACGCTGGAAGAGCTCTCCTCCGAGTTCGACATCAGCCGCGAGCGGGTGCGCCAGATCGAGGTGCGCGCCTTCGAGAAGGTCCAGGAAGCCGTGCAGAAATACGCGGCCGAACAGGCCCGCGCCGTGCGCGTCATCGAAGACGCCTGACCGCAGGCGACCGAACAGACATGAAAAAGGCCCGGCAGCGATGCCGGGCCTTTTTCATGATAAAATTGCTTTTCGCGCTTACCGATTGGCCGCCCCGCCGCCGAGGCTCGCCCAGGCCTTCATCACCTTGTCGAAGGCTTCCGCGCCGGCTTTGCCCTTGTCGAGCGTCAGCAGGGCACGGCGGCCGTTGCGGTAGGTGATCGGAATGTCGATCCAGCTCCGCGTACGCAGGAGCTCGGTGTTCTTGGCGATGGCTTCCGGGAAATCGTTGAGCGCGATCATGTGGAAATCGTCGGTGATCTTCGCCGGCACGGCGATCAGCGCGTCGCCGCGGTCCTGCTCGGTGCGCTTCATCGCCACGCGCTGGACGCTCTCGATGCCGCCGCCCTCGAAATTCTCCGGCAGCGAGAAGACCAGCTCGACGATATGGCTCGCCGGCAGCGACTTGTCGGTGTTGCGGCGGAAGGTGATCAGCGCCGTCAGGCCCTTGGAGGGCACGTTGATCTGCGCGCGCACCACGGGCTCAGGCTTGGCGTCGCCGCCCGGCGATTCCTCCGCGGTCGACCAGGCGACCGTGCCTTCGATGGCCGTCGGCGACGTCTGGCCGAGGCGCTCCTCGTAAAGGAACATCTTCTGCGCCACGCCGGCAGCGGCCTGATCGCCGCTTGCCGCAGCGGTCGTTGCGGCGCCGGTGGTCGTGGCGGTCTCGCCGCCGGCCGGCGTCTGCGCCGCGCCCTCGGTGGCGCCTGCCGCCACGCCGCCGGCATCGGCCGTCGTCTGTGCGGAGACGGACTTGCCCTCTTCGCTCGCGCCGTCGAGCGCCGGCGCCGGGCCTTCGTCCACTTCCGAACCGTCCTCCAGCAGGCGCTGGGTGAATTTGCCGCCGCTTGCGGGCGATGCGGACGCCACTTCGGTGCCGTTGCCCTTGCCCGCCGCTTCGCCCGTCCCGGAGCCCGCATTCGCCGGCAGGCTGCGGCTGCCCTCGGCCGTATCCCCGGCCTTGGAGGTCTCCACAGGCTTTTCGGAAGGCGCCGTGAAGGAGGCGATGCGCGCGTCGACCCAGCCGTTCACCGCATCACGGTTGAACCAGTAGGCCGCCCCCGCTCCGCCGACGACGGCAAGGACCGCGACGGTCGCGGCAAGGGCCGCAAGGCTGAAGCGCGACTTGCGCGGTTCGGCGCGGAAGGAACGCTGCGGCGCACGGGCCGGCTCCGCCGCGGCAGCGGCAAGCCCGGCATCCGCCGCGGGCGTCGTCGCAGCGGCCACACCTGCCGCGGTCTTCGGGGTAAAGCCGATCAGGTCTTCGAGATCGCCCCACTCGTTCGTCCTGGCGGGCGCAGCCTGCGCGGCGTCGGACCGGGTCGCCTTCTCGTCCGGCCATTCCCAGGCGAGCGGATCGTCCGCCGGCACGGCCTCTTCCGGCTTTTCGGCCGGGGTGGTGACGGATACGGCCTCCTGCCAGTCCCACTCGGCTTCGGATGCCGGCATGCGGGCATCGGCGACCGGCTCCGCCTCGGGCACGACGGCGTCGTGGACCGGATAGACCTGCTGTTCGGGCTCGACAGGCAGTTCGGGATGGACGTCCGCAGCCGCCGCAGCCTGTTCCGGTTCGTGCCAGGACGGCACGTAGTCTTCGGCCGGTTCGGCCTCTACCTGCCAGGACGGCTCGGTATGCGCCTCCACGGCGACCACCTCTTCGTGGACGACGCTTTCCTCGGCGACGGGCTCCTCGGCGACAGCTTCCTCGACGGCAGGCTCTTCGGCAATCGGCTCCTCGTGAACGGGTTCGTCCACGACGACGACCGGCTTGGCTTCCGCCACCGGCTCGGCAACGGGCTCTTCCCCGACGGCCGGCACCGCTTCCTCGGCGGGCTCGACGTGCTCTTCCGGTTCGGTTTCGACGGGCTGGGGCTCCGGCTCGACGACGGCGACGGTCTCTTCCTCGACCGGCAGCGCCTCCACCGGCTCTTCGGCCGGCAAGGCTTCGGCGTGTTCGGTCTCGACGTCGCCGATCGCCGCCTCGAGCTTGTCGAGCTGGCGCTTCATGAGCTCATCGGAAGGGCGCGGGTTCATGGATTCGAGCTGCCGGCGGACGGCGCCGCGGGCCTTCTCGTAAACCTTCTGCCGCATCTCGGCATTGTTGTCCGAGAGGCCGTCCACGGCCCTTCGAATGACTGCTACAAAATCCGCCATCAGAACTTTCCGTCGTGTCCGCTCGCTATCCCATTGGAATACGTCACGGAACTGGTGTTGAGCTTGAGATTAGTCCTCAAACGGGTCGGTCACAAGTATGGTGTCGTCGCGCTCCGGGCTGGTCGAAAGCAGGGCGACGGGCGCGCCGATCAGCTCCTCGACCTGGCGCACATATTTGATCGCCTGGGCCGGCAGATCCGCCCAGCTCCGTGCGCCGACGGTCGATTCCTTCCAGCCTTCGAGCGTGATGTAGACGGGCTCGACGCGGGCCTGCTGGCCCTGGCTTGCCGGCAGGTGGTCGATCTCCTTGCCGTCGAGCTTGTAGCCGACGCAGATCTTCAGTTCGTCGAGGCCGTCGAGGACGTCGAGCTTGGTGAGCGCGATGCCGGTGATGCCGTTGGTGGCGACCGACTGGCGCACCAGCGCGGCGTCGAACCAGCCGCAGCGGCGCTTGCGGCCCGTCACCGTGCCGAACTCGCGGCCCTTCTCGCCGAGGAACTGGCCGATCTCGTCGGTCAGTTCCGTCGGGAACGGGCCTTCGCCGACGCGGGTCGTATAGGCCTTGGTGATGCCGAGGATATAGCCGAGCGAGCCCGGGCCCATGCCGGAACCGGCGGCGGCCTGGCCGGCGACGGTGTTGGAGGAGGTGACGAACGGATAGGTGCCGTGGTCGATATCGAGGAGCGAGCCCTGCGCGCCTTCGAACAGGATGCGCGCGCCGCGGCGACGCTCCTGGTCGAGCAGCACCCAGACCGTGTCGCGGTAGGGCAGCACGCGATCGGCCACCGAGGTCAGTTCCTGCATGATCGTCTCATGCGCGATCTCCGCCTCGCCAAGACCCCGGCGAAGGGCGTTGTGGTGGGTCAACAGGCGCTCGACCTTGCCGGACAGCGTGTCGAGGTCGGCAAGGTCCATGATGCGGATCGCGCGGCGGCCGACCTTGTCCTCGTAGGCCGGGCCGATGCCGCGGCGGGTCGTGCCGATCTTGACGCCGGAATTGGACCTGGAAGCAGCGTCCTCACGGATGCCGTCGAGCTCGCGGTGCAGCGAGAGGATAAGCGTCGCGTTGTCGGCGATGCGCAGGTTCTCCGGCGAGATCTTGACGCCCTGCTTTTCCAGCTTGTCGATCTCGGCGATCAGCGCATGCGGGTCGACGACGACGCCGTTGCCGATGACGGCCATCTTGCCCGGACGCACGACGCCGGACGGCAGCAGCGAGAGCTTGTAGCTCACGCCGTCGATGACGAGCGTATGGCCGGCATTGTGACCGCCCTGGAAGCGCACAACGATATCGGCGCGTTCGGAAAGCCAGTCGACAATCTTGCCCTTGCCTTCGTCACCCCATTGCGATCCGACAACCACCACGTTCGTCATTTCATCTTTCCCGTTTTCGCGCACGAGCGCTTTACCGTTGAGGCGCATGGAGATGCGCCGGGCTTGAAACCCGCGCATCTATACTGTGTTGTCTATGGGAATGCGACCCTGTTATGGCGGGCGCTCTCCGGTTTTTGCATGACACCGCATGGTTTTTCGCCTTATGTGGAGCGCCCGCCGGCACCCCGCCCGAACCATCCCTCCATCCGGACGACCCGCCCTTGAACATCAGAGCCTATCTGTACCTGACCATCACATCGCTTTTCTGGGGTGGCAATTCGGTCGCCGGCAAGCTCGCCGTCGGCCATGTGAGCCCGATGGCGCTGACCACGTTCCGCTGGACGATCGCGCTTCTCCTCGTGCTTGCCTTCATGGCCCCGCAGGTGCGGCGCGACTGGCCGGTCATCCGCCGGCACTGGCTCCAGCTCCTGCTCTACGGCGTCTTCGGCTTCACCGCCTTCAATGCCCTGCTCTATACGGCGCTCGGCTATACCAGCGCCATCAATGCCGTCATCGAGCAGGCCGGCATTCCCATGCTGATCTTCGTCTTCAATTTCCTGCTGTTCCGCATCCAGGCCTCGTTCGCCCAGATCCTCGGCTTCACCGTCACGCTCGTCGGCGTGCTGGTGACGGCCGCGCACGGCGAGTTCTCGGCGCTTGCCGAACTGCAGTTCAACTTCGGCGATCTCTTGATGCTGCTCGCCTGCATCGTCTATGCCGGCTACACGGTCTCGCTGCGCTGGAAGCCGGAACTGCACTGGCAGAGCTTCATCGCCGCGCCCGTCGTCGGCGCGCTCGTCAGCGCCGTTCCCCTCCTCTTATGGGAACTGTCGCGCGGCGCCACGATCTTTCCCGATGCGACCGGCTGGGCCATCGTCGTCTATGCCGGCATCTTCCCCTCGCTGCTCTCGCAGGTGCTCTACGTGTTCGGCGTCGAGATGATCGGCGCCAACCGCGCCGGCCTCTTCATCAACGCCATTCCCGTTTTCGGCACGCTGCTTTCGGTGTTCCTGATCGGCGAGACGCTGCACCCGTTCCACATCGTCGCGCTGCTGCTCGTGCTCGGCGGCATCGCGGTCGCCGAATGGGGCCGGCCGAAGAAGGCGTGACGCGAAAAGGCCCGCCGGAGGATTCCGGCGGGCCTTTTCCATTCCGTCTTGGGAGGACGAAGATCAGTCGACGTTGAAGACCAGCGGCTTGACCTGGCGGATCGCCTCGTTGGCGCGCAGCTTGTCCAGCACCGCGTCCGAGACCGCGCCGTCGACATAGAGCAGCGCGATGGCATCGCCTCCCTGCTTGTCGCGGCCGAGCTGGAAGTTGGCGATGTTGACGCCGGCACCGCCCAGCGTCGTGCCGATGAAGCCGATCATGCCGGGAACGTCGGTATTGGTGATGTAGACCATGTGGCTGCCGACGTCGGCGTCGAGGTTGATGCCCTTGATCTGGATGAAGCGCGGCTTGCCGTCGGAGAAGACCGTGCCGGCGATCGAGCGGGTCTGGTTGGCGGTCTTCACCGTGAGGCGGATATAGCCGTCGAAGACGCCCGACTTGTCGCGCTTCACCTCGGAGAGGATGATCCCCTTCTCCTTGATCATGATGGGCGCGGAGACCATGTTGACGTCGGCGACCTGCGAGCGGATGAGGCCGGCGAGCGCCGCGCTCGTCAGCGCCTTGGTGTTCATGCCCGCCGTCGAGCCGTCATAGAGGATCTCGATTTCCTTGATCGCGCTTTCCGTGACCTGGCCGACGAAGGCGCCGAGCACGTCGGCAAGGCGGATGAAGGGCTTCAGGATCGGCGCTTCCTCCGCCGTGATCGACGGCATGTTGATGGCGTTCGAGACCGCGCCCTTGACGAGGTAGTCCGACATCTGCTCGGCGACCTGGAGGGCGACGTTCTCCTGCGCTTCCGTGGTCGAGGCGCCGAGATGCGGCGTGCACACGACGTTCGACAGGCCGAAGAGCGGGCTTTCCGTGGCGGGCTCGACCTCGAACACGTCGAAGCCGGCGCCGGCGACATGGCCGGACTTGATGGCCTCGGCAAGCGCCGCCTCGTCCACGAGACCGCCGCGGGCGCAGTTGACGATGCGAACGCCCGGCTTGGTCTTGGCCAGCGCCTCGGCATTGAGGATGTTGCGGGTCTTGTCGGTCAGCGGCACATGCAGCGTGATGAAATCGGCCTGCGCCAGCAGCTCGTCGAGCTCGACCTTCTGCACGCCCATCTCCTCGGCCCGTTCCTTGGAAAGGAAGGGGTCGTAGGCCAGAACGCGCATCTTGAGGCCGATGGCGCGCGAGCAGACGATGGAGCCGATATTGCCGGCGCCGATGACGCCGAGCGTCTTGCCGGTGATCTCGACGCCCATGAACTTCGACTTCTCCCACTTGCCGGCCTGGGTCGAGGCGTCCGCGGACGGAAGCTGGCGGGCGACGGCGAACATCAGCGCGATGGCGTGCTCGGCGGTGGTGATCGAGTTGCCGAAGGGCGTATTCATGACGATGATGCCACGGCGCGAGGCGGCCGGGATATCCACATTGTCGACGCCGATACCGGCGCGGCCGATGACCTTGAGGTTGGTCGCCGCCGCGATCAGCTTCTCGGTCGCCTTGGTGGCGGAGCGGATGGCAAGGCCGTCATAGTTGCCGATGATCTCGGCGAGCTTTTCCTTGTCCTTGCCGAGCTTCGGCTGGAAATCGACTTCGACGCCGCGATCGCGAAAGATCTGGACGGCGGTTTCCGAGAGTTCGTCGGATACGAGTACGCGAGGTGCCACGAGAGGCCTCCTTAAATCGGTCTGGGGAGATGGAGATAAAGGTGGCTTCGCCCTGCGGACGAAGCCGGTCGCGAAATCAGGCCGCAGCCTTGGAAAGCGTCGCCTTCTGGGTCTCGAAGGCCCAGGTCAGCCAGGGCATCAGCGCCTCGAGATCGGCGGTGTCGATGGTGGCACCGGCCCAGATGCGAAGACCCGAGGGAGCATCGCGGTAGGCGCCGATGTCGTAGGCGACACCCTCTCTGTCGAGAGCCGAGACGAGGCCCTTGGCGAAGGCTGCCTGCGCCTCGGCGTCGAGCGCCAGCACGTCCTTGTCGACGATCGTCAGGCAGACCGAGGTGTTGGAGCGCGTCGCCGGGTCCCTGGCGAGGTTGGCGATCCAGTCGTTCTTCTCGACGAAATCGAAGATGACCTTGGCATTGGCGTCGGCGCGGGCCATCAGGCCCGTGAGCCCGCCGACCTGCTTTGCCCAGAGGAGCGCATCGATATAGTCCTCGACGCAGAGCATGGAGGGCGTGTTGATCGTCTCGCCCTGGAAGATGCCCTCGATGAGCTTGCCGCCCTTCGTCATGCGGAAGATCTTCGGCATCGGCCAGGAAGGCGTGTAGCTCTCCAGCCGCTCGACGGCGCGGGGGCTGAGGATGATGACGCCGTGCGCGCCCTCGCCGCCCAGCACCTTCTGCCAGGAGAAGGTGACGACGTCGAGCTTGGCGAAATCGAGGTTCTGCGCGAAGGCGGCCGAAGTGGCGTCGCAGATCGTCAGGCCCTTGCGGCCGGCCGGGATGAAGTCGGCGTTCGGCACGCGCACGCCCGAGGTCGTGCCGTTCCAGGTGAAGACCACGTCACGGTCGAAATCGATCGTGGAAAGGTCGGGAAGAAGGCCATAGTCGGCGGTGATCTTGCGGGTGTCGGGGAGCTTCAGCTCCTTCACGACGTCCGAGACCCAGCCCGAACCGAAGCTCTCCCAGGCGACCATGTCGACGCCGCGGGGCCCAAGCAGCGACCACAGCGCCATCTCGACGGCGCCGGTGTCGGAGGCCGGCACGATGCCGATGCGGTAATCCACCGGCACTTCCAGGACGTCGCGGGTGAGATCAATGGCCTGCTTGAGCTTGGTCTTGCCGATCTTGGCGCGGTGCGAACGACCGAGCGGAGCATCGGAAAGCGCTTCGAGCGACCAGTCGGGACGCTTCGAGCACGGGCCAGAAGAGAAATGGGTATTGTTCGGACGCACGTCCGGCGGGGTGACGGTCTTCGTCATGATGGCTATCCTTCCAGATAGAAAGCCCTTCGTTGGGGAAGGGTGTCCCGCCGCCGTGGATATGGGAGGGCTTGCTGGAAGTCAAGCGCGATATGTCGGAAATGAAAAATAATCCGGCGCAATGGAAACGGTGGCCGGCCTACCAGAGGGGAACGCGAAGGCCGATGCGGAATTCGTGCTTGCGAAGGCCGTCGTCCCGCACATCCATGGCCCCGGCACCGAAGGCCGCGCCGCCGGCGGTGTCGGAGAAGCGGTAGCCGACGTCGAGCTTGACGCGCGGGGCGAGGTCCACGGAAGCGCCCGCCATCAGGGCGTAGGTGAAACGGAAATCGTCCTTGCCTTCGAGGCCGGCGCTCGTGCAGCCCGCCCCGGAGCAGGCGGCATCGCGCCAGTCGAGATAGGTCGCCCCCAGCCCCGCGCCGACATAGGGCGTGAAGCCGGCGAACGTGCCGAGATCGGCATAGCCGTTCACCATGAGGCCGACGGTGGAATAGTCGGCCTTGAAGGCGCAGGCCCCGCCGGCGCAGGCCGCCCTGCCCTCGAAATCGTCCCGGGAGAAGTCGGCCGTCAGGTCCGCGCGCACGATATCGCCGAACTGGTAGCCGAGGCCCGCGCCGAAGGAGACGGGATGCGAGAATCGCCCCTCGTCGAAATCCGTCGACACGCCGGACTGCGTCACGCTCGCCCGCCCGGCCTTGGTCCAGCCGGCATAGCCGAGGTCGCCGCGAACGTACCAGCCCTGCGCCGCCGCGCTCCCGGACACGTCGATCTCCGGCGCGTTGATGATGTCGAGATCGGTTGCCGCGGCAGCCGTCGCCACGAGGCCGGCGAGGGCGGCAATGCCAAGCGATGCGATACGGCGGCTCATCTCTTCGTTCCCTGCGGCCCGGACAATCCGGCGGTTGCGCACGGGCGCGGCAGGCCGCAGGACGGCCGCCTATACCCTTGGTTAACCATATTTCTTAAGGAATGAAGAAACCGTTAAGCCTTGCCGCGAACGCAAAAGGCCGCCCCGAAGGGCGGCCCTGAAGGGGAACCGGAGAGCCGGCTTACTTGTAGACCGGCTGCTCGATCGGAATTTCGGCCGGCGGGATATAGGACGCCGTTTCGCAGCCGTTGAAGGAATAACGCAGACCCGCACGGGCCTCGTGGCTGTAGAAGCCCTTGTCGTAGCCGGGGCCGCCGCCCTCATTGTAGCCGAACATGTCGCCCTTGGTGACGTGACGGAAGCGGTAACCGACGTCGGCCTTGAGATTGCAGGTCACGTCGATGGCTGCACCTGCCATGAGGGCATAGGTGAAGCGCCAGCTCTTCCTGCCGCCGTGGACGTAGGTATCATCGCAACCCGAACCATTGTCGGCACAAGAAGTGTTCGTGAGATCGTTCCACTTCACATAGGTGCCACCGATACCGGCACCGACATAAGGCGTAAAGGAGCCATATGTCCCGATATCGACATAAGCGTTGGCGAGAAGGCTGAGAGCAGTCAGAGAAGCAACATCCCGGGACGTGCAAGCCAGACTTGTGTTGAAGCCGCATGTGCCTGAAGTCGAGCCGTGGAAATCAGACTTGAACATATAGTCGAGCGTCACGTCCGTACGGAAGTGGTCGTTGATCTGGTAGCCGACACCGCCGCCGATGGTGAAGCCGTTCTTCAGGCTTGCCGTATCGAAATCGGTATCGAGGTCGTTCGACCCCTGGAAATAATGCGCGCCGCGCATCTTGTTGTAGGACCAGCCCGCATCGCCGCGCAGGTACCAGCCGCCCGTCTCGACGATGGCCGCTTCCTGCACCGGGGCCTCGATGACCTGCGGCTGATACAGATCGGCCGCGTAACCCGACGTGCCTGTCAGCAGGACGGCAACGACGCCACTCAAAACTTTCCTCATGGCCTCACTCCAATAGGCTGTGCTTGGCACGGCCGGCACGCCGGTCCCCAAGTCCTTCGATCAGGCAGGATAATGGCGGGGAATAGTTAAGGCCCGATTAACTACGAAGATTTACCCTATTTGTTAACCGGCGTTCACGAATCCGGTAAACTTTTAAATAAAGCTCCGAGCTCGACTTGGCACACAAAGAAAAGGCCGGAGCAATGCCCCGGCCTTTCAAGAAGAGGATCACGCCCCCGTCAGGCGGCGTTGCGCACAGAGCCGATGACGCCGACGAGTTCGTCGACGATGCGTTCCACCTGCGCGCGGTCGTCGCCTTCCGCCATGACGCGGATGAGCGGTTCCGTGCCGGACGGACGGATGAGCAGGCGGCCGTTGCGGGCAAGCTCGCTTTCGGCATCGGCGATCGCCTGGCGCACGACGGCGTCCTCCAGCGGCGCGCCGGCCTTGATGCGGACGTTCTTCAGCACCTGCGGCACGGGCTCGAAGCGGTTGCACACCTCGCTCACCGTCTTTCCGGAGCGCTTGACGCAGGCGAGGATCTGCAGCGCGGCGACGAGGCCGTCGCCGGTCGTGCCGAAATCGGAGAGCACGATGTGGCCCGACTGCTCGCCGCCGACATTGTAGTCGTTCTGGCGCATGTGCTCGACGACGTAGCGGTCGCCGACCTTGGTGCGCTGCAGGCCGAGGCCCTTGCCGGTGAGGAACCGTTCGAGGCCGAGATTGGACATGACGGTCGCCACGATCCCCTCGCCGCGCAGCACGCCGTCGGCCGCCCAGCTTTCGGCGATCACGGCCATCAGCTGGTCGCCGTCGATGATCTTGCCGTTCTCGTCGACGATCTGCACGCGGTCGGCATCGCCATCGAGCGCGATGCCGATATCGGCGCGCACCTCGTGCACCTTGCGCTGGAGCGCGGCCGGATGGGTGGAGCCGCAGTCGAGGTTGATGTTGACGCCGTCCGGCTCGTTGCCGATCGTCACGACGTCGGCGCCGAGCTCCCACAGCGCCGCCGGCGCCACGCGATAGGCCGCGCCGTTGGCACAGTCGATGGCGACGCGCAGGCCCTGCAGGGTGACATCGCGCGGCAGCGTGCGCTTGGCATGCTCGATATAGCGGTCGTGCACGCCGTCGATGCGCTTGGCCCGGCCGATTTCGGCAGCCTTGGCGAGCTGCGCCATCATGTCCTTTTCAAGCAGGTCCTCGATTTCCATCTCCAGCTCGTCGGAGAGCTTGTAGCCGTCCGGGCCGAAGAGCTTGATGCCGTTGTCGTAGAACGGGTTGTGCGAGGCCGAGATCATGACGCCGATATCCGCGCGCAGCGAGCGCGTCAGCATGGCGACGGCGGGCGTCGGGATCGGGCCGAGGACGAAGGCGTCGATGCCGGCCGCCGTGAAGCCCGCCACCATGGCGTTTTCCAGCATGTAGCCGGAAAGGCGCGTGTCCTTGCCGATGACGACGCGGTGGCGGTGCGCGCCGCGCCGGAAGATCGTGCCCACCGCGATGCCGACCCGCATGGCAAGGTCCGGCGTCATCGGAAAGAGGTTGGATTGACCCCGGATGCCGTCCGTGCCGAAATAACGACGTTTCATGTTCGCTCCTGAATTCGCCGGGTCTGCGGCACCTTCCGCCGCGCCCTCGCGCATACGCGTTCCATCTGCCGCGTCCCCGGCGCCATATATCAGGGCACCGGATGGGGAAATATTCTACGCCTTCCCGCGTAACCCTAACCTTAAAGACGTGCAGCAATCGCGCTTCTTTGCCACAAAAGCGCGAAAAGAGCATCCACCCTGACATCAGAATTCGTTACAGCCCGTTACCGAAAGAAAACGGCCGGGAAGCGCCGGCGAGCCGGACTGCCGCCGTTTCCCTTGCGCTCACCCTCTCCGTCATGGTCGGACTTGACCCGACCATCCATGCTCCACGGCCCGGCCTCGCCTGTGACCCGGATCCTCGGGTCAGGCCCGAGGATGACGGATGAGAGGGAGGCGGGGCCTCCCGGCGAGCAACAGCCGAGAATTTCCGGTGCATCGGGCGCTCGCGAGCCTGCTTCCGCTCTCGCTCTCGTTCTCCCTCACCCTCTCCGTCATGGTCGGGCTTGACCCGACCATCCATGCTCCACGGCACGGCCTTGCCTGTGGCGTGGATCCTCGGGTCAGGCCCGAGGACGACGGAGGAGAGGGAGGCGGGGCCTGCCGGCGAGCAACAGCCGAGAATTTCCGGTGCATCGGGCTGCTCGCGAGCCTGCTTCCGCTCTCGCTCTCGTTCTCCCTCACCCTCTCTGTCATGGTCGGGCTTGACCCGACCATCCATGCTCCACGGCCCGGCCATGCCTGTCTCCTGGATCCTCGGATCAGACCCGAGGACGACGGAGGAGAGGGAGGCGGGCCCTGCCGATAAACCGACGGCCGGGAATTTCTTCCCGGCCGCTCGCTGTTTTCTGCGGATGGAGGCGCGTTATTGCGGCTGCGGCTCGAGGCCGCCTTCGGGCTCGCCGCCCTTCTTCTGGCCGGCCTTGGGCACGGCGGAGCCGCGGTGCGGCGGGGTGTCGTCGCCAAGGTCCCGGGCGGGCTTCTCGCCGCGGATGAGCGCCTTGATCTCGTCGCCCGTCAGCGTCTCGTATTCGAGCAGGCCTTCGGCGAGCGCCACGAACTCGTGGTTCTGGTCGGTGATGATGCGCTTGGCCTCGGAATAGGCCTCGTCGATCAGGCGGCGGATCTCGTTGTCGATCTTCTGCGCGGTCGCTTCGGAAACGTTCTTCTGCTGCGCGACGGAATGGCCGAGGAAGACTTCCTGCTGGTTCTCGCCATAGGCGACCTGGCCGAGCTGGTCGGAAAAGCCCCATTGCGTGACCATGGCGCGGGCGAGCTTCGTCGCCTGCTCGATGTCGGACGAGGCGCCGGAGGTGATGTTCTCCTTGCCGAAGGTCACTTCCTCGGCGACGCGGCCGCCCATCATGATGGCGAGGCGCGAGACCATCCACTTGTAGCTCATCGAGTAGCGGTCGCCCTCGGGAAGCTGCATGACCATGCCGAGCGCACGGCCGCGCGGGATGATCGTCGCCTTGTGCAGCGGGTCGGCGACCGGCACGTTGAGCGCGACGATGGCGTGGCCCGCCTCGTGATAGGCGGTGAGCTTCTTTTCCGCCTCGGTCATGGCCGAGGAACGGCGCTCGGCGCCCATCATGATCTTGTCCTTGGCGTCCTCGAATTCGGCCATGGTGACGAGGCGCTTGTTGCGGCGTGCCGCCATCAGGGCCGCCTCGTTGACGAGGTTCATGAGGTCGGCGCCGGAGAAACCGGGCGTGCCGCGGGCCAGCACCTTGAGGTCGACGTTCGGTGCAAGCGGCACGTTGCGCACATGCACTTTCAGGATGCGCTCGCGCCCGACGATGTCCGGGTTCGGCACGACGACCTGGCGGTCGAAGCGGCCGGGACGCAGGAGCGCCGGGTCGAGCACGTCGGGACGGTTGGTGGCGGCGATGAGGATGATGCCCTCGTTCGCCTCGAAGCCGTCCATCTCGACGAGGAGCTGGTTCAGCGTCTGCTCGCGCTCGTCGTTGCCGCCGCCGAGGCCGGCGCCGCGATGGCGGCCGACGGCGTCGATTTCGTCGATGAAGATGATGCAGGGCGCGTTCTTCTTGGCCTGCTCGAACATGTCGCGCACGCGGGACGCGCCGACGCCGACGAACATTTCCACGAAGTCGGAGCCCGAAATGGTGAAGAAGGGCACGTTCGCCTCGCCCGCGACGGAGCGCGCGAGCAGCGTCTTACCCGTGCCGGGCGGGCCGACGAGCAGCACGCCGCGCGGGATGCGCCCGCCGAGTCGCTGGAACTTCTGCGGGTCGCGCAGGAACTCGACGATCTCTTCCAGGTCCTGCTTGGCCTCGTCGACGCCCGCGACATCCGCGAAGGTCACGCGGCCATGCGCCTCGGTGAGGAGCTTGGCCTTGGACTTGCCGAAGCCCATCGCCCCGCGCGAGCCACCCTGCATCTGGCGCATGAAGAACAGCCAGACGCCGAGGATCAGCAGCATGGGCAGCAGCGTGCCGATATAGCTGAGGAAGCCGGACGAGCCGTCCGTCTCCGGCCGCGCGCTGACGACGACGTTCTTGGCCTCGAGGCGCTGGACGAGCGAATTGTCGCCGTTCGGCGCATAGGTCTGGAAGGTCGCGCCGGTCTCGGCATAGCTGCCGACGATCTTCTCGCCGGTGATGACGACTTCCTTCACCCGGCTCGAGTCCACCTCTTTGAGGAACTGCGAATAGGGGATTTCCCGCGAGCCGGTCTGGGCCGGGCTCGTCTGGAACATGCTGAACACCGCGATCAGCAACAGGGCGATGATCGCCCACAGGGCGAAGTTGCGGAAATTAGGATTCATCGAACTTTCCGGGCACTTTCCCGGCCGGGCTTTCCCGGCCGTTTCTTGTCGCCTAACATAGGGTCGCCATGCGGCCTTGCCAAGGCAAAGCGCGCGCTCCCACGGGCTTTTGTCAAACTATCGTCAACGGCCGGAGTGCCGAAAGGCCGCCCGGCGCCGCGCCGTGGGCATAGTCTAGCACACCGCGCCCGCCCGCGCCCTCATTCGTTCGGCGGAGACGGGAAGGGCGCGCAGCCGAAAAGCGTCGCGAGCGCCTGTGCCAGCGGCAGGTCGAAGCGCGGCAGGAAATGCGCATAGGGCGCGATCACCAGCGCGGCATCCGCTCCCTCCTGTACGAGCCCGCCATCCTCGAAATTCAGGCGCGGTGCGGCGCGCGCCGCCCGCTGGGCGGGGCCGCGCAGCCCTTCCCCCAGCGCATCGCCGGCGGCGGAAACCACGAACGTCCGCTCCGTCCGGTTCGCCACACGGCAACGGCCGTCCCAGACGGCGATTGCGCCCGACGGAACCGCAAGCGGGGCAATGCCGCGGCATTCGCGGTAGAGGTAAAGGCCGTCGCGGCGGCGGTCGAAGACGACGCGCCCCGCCGTCAGCCGCGACAGTGTGCCGCTGGCAAGGAAGGTGCGCAAACGCGCGGCCGAGCGGGCTTCGAGCCCATGGGCCCGCCCGCCCGCTGCCGCAGCAAGCACGAGAAGGCCGCGCCAGGCCGCGGGGTCGGCGAGCGCAGCCCCGATGGCCGGCACCGGAAGCGTGAAGAGTGGGCCTTCAGCGGCAACGTTCGCAGCCAGGAACGCGGCGGCATGCTGCGACAACCACAAGCGGCCGGCGGCCGCTTCCGGTCCCTCGCCCGCCTCGCGGACCCGCACCCGCTCGAAGCGCGGGTTGAGATTGCTCGGATCCTCGATCCAGCCCTCTCCCCGCGCGGCGAGGAAGGCGCGGATATCCTGCCGCCCGACGGCGAGGAACGGCCGCAGCAGCCAGACGGCGCCGTCGAGAAGGACGCCCTCCGCCATGCCGGAAAGGCCGATCCCTTCCGGCGCGCGCGCCGCACGCATGGCGACGGTCTCGGACTGGTCGTCCCGCGTATGGGCGGCGAGGATAGCGTCCGCGCCCATCTCGCGGGCAGCATCGACAAGCAGGCGGTAGCGCTCCGCCCGGGCGGCGGCCTGAAGGCCGGAGGCCGGTTTCGGCCCTTTCCAGCGGCGGGTGGCATGCGCGATTCCGTGGCGCGCGCAAAGCACGGCGACCGCGGCGGCTTCTTCAGCCGAACCGGCGCGCAGGTCATGGTCGACCGTAGCGGCGCAGAACGTGATGTGGGGGTGGCGGCCCGCGCTCAGGAGGGTGGCGAAGGCGATGAAGAGCCCGGTCGAATCGCTTCCGCCGGAAACGGCGGCAAGAAGGCGTGCGGGGCGCTGGAAGGTCTTGAGGAAACGGTCGGCGGCCGCAAGGACGGGATCGTCGAAGGCCACGGTCATCGTCCGCCCGCGATCAGCAGGACAGGCGGCTCTGTTCGGAAGAAACCTTGCTCTTCACGGCCTTGGAGGCGTTCGGGTAGCGCTTGGTGACTTCGCGCAGCGTCGCGCAGGCGGTTTCGCGGTTGTCGAGGGCGGCGAGCGACATGCCGAGCTTCAGCAGCATTTCCGGCGCCTTCTTCGACTTGCCGTAGGTCTGGTGCGCGTTGAGGAAGGTCTTGGCCGCGTCGTTGTAGTTGCCCTGCGAATACTGTGCCTCGCCGAGCCAGAAATTGGCGTCCGCCGCCTTCTCGCTGTTCGGGAAGATATCGAGGTAGTCGCGGAATTCGCGCTCGGCGACCTGATAGTCGCCGGCAAGCACATGGCCGTAGGCGGACTGGTAGAGGTCTTCCGGCTTGTCGAGCGAGGCGGTCGAGGATTGCGAGGCCTGCGGCAGGTTGTCGTCGACGCCGGGCAGCGCATCGCCGCCGGTGGAGGCGCTCTGGTTGTCGAGGTTCGGGTTGGCCTCCGCGCCGATGGGGTTGCCGTTCTCGTCGAACTGGATGCTGCCGAGCTCCTGCGGCTGCGCGCCGAGCCCCTCGCCGCCGGTGGCGGCGTCGGCCCCGGCGGTCTGATCCGCCGGAACCGCGTTCGATGCCGTCTGCCGGTCGGCGGTGCCGCCGTCCACCGGCTTGTCGAGCGCGCCGCTCTTGCCGCTCGCCTTGCCCTTGCCGCTTTCAAGGTCCTGGAAGCGGTATTCGTTGTCTTCCTGCGTCTTGCGGAGCTGTTCCTGCATCTGCAGGAGCTGGTAGCTCATCTCCTCGATGCGCCCGTTGAGGGTGCGGATCTGCTCTTCGAGCTGGCCGACCCGCGGGTCCATCGCCTGGGCGAGAACGACGCCGCCGTTTTGGGCGTGCCCGCCCTTGGCCGGGAAAAGGTCGTTCATCAGCGTCGAAAGCGGCGACGCGTTGAGCGGCCCGACCGTGCCCACCACCGCTGCGAGACTGAGAACGCCTGCCGCGACAAGTTTCTTCATCTATCTTCGTCCTGTTGGTCCTGTTGTGCGCCGAAGCGCGGGGCGCAAGAGTTTTCCAAATACACTCAAAAAGCAACGGAGTTCGGCCAAAGTGTGTTGAAAAAAGAAAGGCGGCCCTGCGGCCGCCTTTCACACTTGCCTGCGGGCAAGGAATTACATGCCGGCGCCGCCGAGAACGGTGACCGCGCGGCGGTTCTGCGACCAGCAGGAAATGTCGTCGCAGACGGCGACCGGCTTTTCCTTGCCGTAGGAGATCGTCTTGATGCGGTTTGCCGGGATGCCGCGCGAAGCGAGATACTGGCGGGTCGCGGCCGCACGGCGTGCGCCGAGCGCCAGGTTGTATTCACGCGTGCCGCGCTCGTCGGCATGGCCTTCGACCGTGATCGCGTAGTTCGGGTAGCGCTGCAGCCACTGGGCCTGGCGGTCGAGCGTCGCGGCGGCGTCTGCGCGGACCGACGAGGAGTCGGTGTCGAAGAAGATGCGGTCGCCGACATTCACGGTGAAGTCCTGCTGCGAGCCGGGCGTCGCGGCGCCCGCGCCGCCGTTGAGGCCGAGGTCGCCGGCGCTGTTCGGCAGGTTCTTCTTGGAGGCGCAGCCGGCGAGGGCAAGCGTCATGACGAGCGCGATCATCACCGGGTTGCGGGCGATGGTCTGCATGCGGCCAGCGGCCGGGGTATGAATGCGGCTCATGAGCCGGTCTCCTTGCATCAGTTCTTGCGTCAAGTGCGTTGAAGCACGGGTTTCAATCAGGGTTGCCGGACTGTAACCCGAAGCGGTTAATCGGCGTTCAACGACTATGGTTAACGATTGCTTTAAAGACCGTCCCCGGCCCCTCGCATTCCCGGTGGGCGCGCATCCGCCGCGCCCTGCCTTTCGCCTGTTTGCAGGACTTTGCGGCAAGATCGCGGCAGGCACGCGCCCGCACTGGCGCTATTCCAGAAGCGGCGACCAGGCCGGGTCCGAGGCAAAGCCCTTCGTCGGCACGACCTGCTCGTTATAGCCGGTGAGGTCGATCGAATAGATCTGCGGCCCGCCCGCGCCCGCCGCCTGGCGGAAGAACATCAGCACGCGGCCGTTCGGCGCCCAGGTCGGGCCCTCGTTGTGGAAGCCCGTCGTCAGGATGCGCTCGCCCGAGCCGTCCGGCTTCATCACGCCGATGGAGAACTTGCCGCCCGACTGCTTGGTGAAGGCGATGAGATCGCCGCGCGGCGACCAGACCGGCGTCGAATAGGAGCCGTCGCCGAAGGAGATGCGGCGCTGGTTGGAACCGTCGGCGCCCATCACGTAGAGCTGCGGCTTGCCGCCCCGGTCGCTTTCGAAGACGATCTGCGTGCCGTCCGGCGCGTAGGAGGGCGAGGTGTCGATGGCGGCCGTGGAGGTCAGGCGCGTCGTGGTGCGCGAGCGCAGGTCCATCGTGTAGATGTTGGAGTTGCCTTCCTGCTGGAGGCTCATGATGACCTTCTGGCCATCCGGCGAGAAGCGCGGCGAGAAGGTCATGCCCGGGAAATTGCCGACGACCTCGCGCTGCCCGGTCTCCAGCTGGAGCAGGTAGACGCGCGGCTGGTTGCCCTCGAAGGACATGTAGGTGATTTCCTGCCGGTTCGGCGAGAAGCGCGGCGTCAGCACGATATCGTTGCCGTTCGTCAGCGCGCGGGCGTTGAAGCCGTCCTGGTCCATGATGGCGAGCTGGCGCTTGCGGGCCGTCTTCGGGCCGCTTTCGGCGACATAGACGATGCGCGTGTCGAAGTAGCCCTTCTCGCCCGTCAGGCGCTCATAGATCGCGTCGGCGATTATGTGCGCCACGCGGCGCCAGTTCTCCGGCTGGGTGAAGAACTGCTGACCGGTGAGCTGCTGGCCGGCGAAGGTATCCCACAGGCGGAACTCGGCGCGAAGGCGCCCGTCGCCTTCCTGCGTCACGCGGCCCGTGACGAGGGCCTGCGCGTTGATGACCTTCCAGTCCTCGAAGCGCGGCGCCTGGTCGGGGTTGGAGATCTTCTCGATGAAGGCCTGCTTGGCGACCGGCGCGAAGAGGCCGGAGCGCTTGAGGTCCGCCGCGATCACATCGGTGATGCGCTGGCCGAGGTCTCCGCTGGCGACGAAGTCCGTGACGGCGATCGGCAACGGCTCGACATTGCCCTTGTTGATGTTGATTTCGACAAGCGCCCAGGCCTGCGGCAGCGAGGCTGCAAGGCCGGTCAGCACGACCAGCAAGCGGAGGAGATTGCGTCTGAACATATGTCTAGGCCTTCCCTAGTTCTACATCATTTGACTCGGATCGAAGTTCACGACGACTTCGCTCCAGGCGTCATATTTTTCCGGCGGCAGGCCCTTGAAGGGCCGCGATTTCATGATGGCGCGGCGCGCGCCGCCGGCAAGCGCCCGGCGCGCGGATTCCGAGCCGCCCGTGGCAGTCACTTCCGGCTCGCCGATGATGTCGCCGTTCTGGTCGAGCTGCATCTTGACCTGGATGCGCACGTCAGCCGCATCCGAAAGGCCGGGGATGATCGACCAGTTGTTCTGGATCTGGCCGCGCAGCGCGTCCATCTCGCTCATCGAGAGCTTGGAGCCGGTCGTCGTCTTCTTGCCGCCGAGGGCCGCCTGCTCCTGCGAGCGCTTGGCGCCGCCGCCGGCCGCCTTTTCCTTGTTGAGAAGCGCGGCGATCTCGTCGGCGTTGAAGTCGCTGTCGTTCAGCGAGCTCGCCTTCTCCTGCTTCTTCTTCTCGTCCTTCTTGCGGTCGGGCGTCTTGGCGGTCTGGGCCTTGGCCGTTTCCGTCTTCTTCTCTTCCGGCTTCTCTACGGGCTCGGCCTTCTTCTGCTCGACCTTCGGCTTCATTTCGGGAAGCGGCACCTTGTCCGGCAGCGCCTCGGCTTCCGGGTCCTCGGCGGGCTTGTCTTCGCTCGGCGTCGCCTCGGGCTTCGGGTCCGGCTTGACCTCCTGCTTGGCCTCGGGGAGCGCTGCGACCTCCGTGGAGGGCTCGCTTGCCGACTTTTCGGGCTTAACCTCCTCCACCGGCTTGGTGTCCGGCGTCTGGACGACCTTTTCCGCCTTTTCGGGCGAGGCGGCGGTCTCGATGTCGCGCGGCTTTTCCTCCGGCGTCGGCAGGTTCTTCAGGTCGACCTCGTTGTCGCCGGCATTCTGCGCATTCTCGACCGGCGTTTCCTTCTTGGTCGGAATGGGCGCGGCCTTTTCCTTCATCTCGGCCTTCTTGTCGCCCTGCTGGATTTGCGTCAGCTCCTCGATCGACACGATGTCGACCGGCAGCGCCTCGACATCGGCGACGTCGAAGCTCTCGGGACGGCCGAGCGAGACCAGCGCCCAGGTGATGACCAGGGCGTGAAGCACGGCGGATGTGGCAAGGCTGCCCTTCATGGCGTGCGGTTACCTGTCCGGTTTCTGCTCGGTGACGAGGCCGATATTGGTGAAGCCGCCGGCCTGGATGCGCGACATGACGTCGGCGATCACGCCGTAGGGCGCATTGCCGTCCCCGCGCACGAAGATGCGCTCGGTATAGCCGGTCGTCGCGACGGCCTGGAGCTTGGCGGCGATCTCCTCGACGGGGATTGCGGTTTCCTGCAGGAAGACCTGGCCGTCGGCCTTGACGGAGACGGTGATCGGCTGGGTATCGGCGTTGAGGGCTTTCGCCTGCGTCTTCGGCAGGTCGAGCGGCACGCCGACGGTCATCAGCGGCGCTGCGACCATGAAGATGATGAGCAGCACGAGCATGACGTCGACCATCGGCGTCACGTTGATCTCGCTCATCGGCGCGCGCCTGCCGCCTCCGCGGCGCCGCCGCCCGCCTCCGCCATTCTTCGCTCCGACTGACATGCCCATGGCGTCGTCTCCGTCTGTGGCAGTTCCGGCAAGCCTGCGATGGATTTGCGTCGGAACTGCGAAATACCCTGGTGGCCGGTTACTGCGCTGCCGCGCGCGGCTGCAGCTTCTCGTCGATCTGGCGCGAGAGGATGGCGGAGAACTCGTCCGCGAAGCCTTCCATGCGCGCCGTCAGCTTGCCGGCATCGGCGGAGAACTTGTTGTAGGCGATGACGGCGGGAATGGCCGCGACGAGGCCGATGGCCGTGGCGAGCAGCGCTTCGGCGATACCGGGCGCCACCACCGCAAGGCTCGTCTGCTTGGAGCCGGCGATCGCCTGGAACGAGGTCATGATACCGACGACCGTGCCGAAGAGGCCGACGAAGGGCGCCGCCGAGCCGATGGTGGCGAGCGAGCCGAGCCGGGCTTCCAGCGCCTCGGATTCGCGGGCGAGCGTGACGTCCATCGCCCGGTCGATGCGCATCTGCAGCCCTATGGGTGAGCGCGCCCCGCGCTCGAAGCTCTTCTTCCATTCGCGCATGGCCGCCACGAACATGGCGCTCATGCCGCTCGTCTGGCGGTCGGCAAGCGTGCGGTAGAGCTCTTCCAGCGACTGGCCGGACCAGAACACCTGCTCGAAGCTGTCGAGCTGGCGGCGGGCCTTGCCGTAGCTCACCGATTTGTCCACCACGATGGCCCAGGTCCACACGGACGCGGCGATAAGGCCGAGCATGACCAGCTTCACGATGAATCCGGCCTGGATGAAGAGACCCCAAAGGGTCACGCTGCCTGCCGCTTCCAAACCCACTTGTTCCATAGACCTATGTCCCCGAATCCAAACACCCGGCACAGGCGCTTGCGGCCCGAACCGGGTAACATTCCGCCGTCACGGATCCCTGGGAGGAAAAACCCGCTTCGGCATTCAAAAACGTGCGTCGCCCGGAAGGATTTTCGTCCGCACCCGCTTCGCAACCCGTCAAGAATGTCCGGTTGATGCCGCCGGCCGCCATGCCGGTCAAACGCTTACAACCTGCCTTCTTCACGGCAATTTTGGTTAAAGGATGACGTGCAGTGCACAAAATCCTCACCAGCCGAGTAAGACATCATTATGGTTAAGGGAGTGTTACTGTCCGGCCCCGCCGGAAACGGCCGCCACCTTGGCGAGGAAGCGCGCCGCCAGCGCCTCGGGCAGCCGGCGCGGCCGGCCGGCCGCATTGATGACGGCGATGATGACCCGCGCGGCGATCAGCACCTGCTCGCCCCGGCGGATCTCCTGGTCGAGGATCATCTTCGCCCCGCCCGCCTTTTCCGTGGACGTCAGGATCGTCAGGATATCGTCCATGCGCGCGGGCGCCTTGAAGTCGATCTCCATGCGGTGAACGACGAAGACGAGGCCCTCGCGGTCCTCCTCAAGAATGAGGCTGCCCTGCTCCACGCCGAGGAGCCGCAGGTAGTCCGTGCGGCCGCGCTCCAGGAAATGCAGGTAGCGGGCATGGTAGACGACGCCGGAGAAATCCGTGTCCTCATAATAGACGCGCTGCACGAGCCGGTGGCCCGCTTCCGTCAGCTCACCGGAAAGATGGTGGTTCGTTTCGGTCACGGACATGCCCTCACTCGTCCTCCAGCCCCAGCCGGAACTGCGTCGCCTCGATATCCTTCGGCGGCGTGAGGCCGAGATGCTTCCAGGCATTGGCCGTCAGCACGCGCCCGCGCGGCGTTCGCTGGATGAAGCCCTGCTGGATCATGTAGGGCTCGATGATGTCCTCGATGGCGTCTCGCGGCTCGGAAAGACCGGCCGCGATGGTCTCGATGCCGACCGGCCCGCCGCCGAAATTGTGCGCGATCATCGAAAGGTAGCGCCGGTCGAGCTGGTCGAGGCCCATATTGTCGACGAGGAGCCGCGTCAGCGCCTCGTCGGCGATCTTTTGCGTCACGGCCTCGGCCCTCGCCACTTCCGCGAAATCGCGCACACGGCGCAGCAGGCGGCCGGCGATGCGCGGCGTGCCGCGCGCCCGCCGCGCGATCTCGCGCGCGCCCTCGTCCGTCATGCCGAGGCCCATCAGCCGCGCACCGCGGCGCACGATCGATTCCAGTTCCTCGACGGTGTAGAAATTAAGCCGCACCGGAATGCCGAAGCGGTCGCGCAGCGGCGTCGTCAATAGGCCGAGGCGCGTGGTGGCGGCAACGAGCGTGAATTTCGACAGGTCGATCTTCACCGAGCGCGCGGCCGGGCCTTCGCCGATGATGAGGTCGAGCTGGAAATCCTCCATGGCCGGATAGAGGATTTCCTCGACGGCCGGGTTGAGGCGGTGGATCTCGTCGATGAAGAGCACGTCGCGCTCTTCCAGATTGGTGAGCAGCGCCGCAAGGTCGCCGGCCTTGGCGATGACCGGGCCGGAGGTCGAGCGGAAGTTGACGCCGAGCTCCTTGGCCATGATCTGCGCCAGCGTCGTCTTGCCGAGGCCGGGCGGGCCGACGAAGAGGACATGGTCGAGCGCCTCGCCGCGGTTCTTCGCCGCCTCGATGAATATCTTCAGGTTCGCCCGCGCCTCCGCCTGGCCGGTGAAATCGTCCAGCGTCTGGGGCCTGAGGGCCGTATCGATGTCCTCGCCGCGCTTGTCGGGCGAAAGCAGTCTGGTCTCGTCGCTCATTGAGCCCTAATCCCATTGTCGACGGAGGAAGGCAACCGCATCACCGCGACAATTCCTTGAGGCCGAGACGGATGAGCTTGGCGCTGTCGGCCCCCTCCCCGCCGTTCTTGAGCGCCGCCGCGACGGCGTTGGCCGCCTGGTCGCGCGAATAGCCGAGATTGGTGAGCGCCGAGACGGCGTCGGTAACCGGGGCGGAAGCGACCCCTTCGCCGATCTCCTGCTTGAGCCCGATGGACGCCCCCGCCTCGCCCGCGAAGGCCGGCGCCTTGTTGCGCAGCTCCGTGATGATGCGCACCGCCACCTTCGGCCCGACGCCCGGCGCGCGCGACACGGCCGTCTTGTCCTGAAGCGCGATGGCGTTGGCAAGCTCCCCCGGCGTCAGCGTGGAAAGGACGGCGAGCGCCACCTTGGAGCCGACGCCCTGCACGCTCTGCAAAAGGCGGAACCATTCGCGCTCCAGCGCCGTCAGGAAGCCGAACAGGCGGAACTGATCCTCCCGCACATAGGTCTCGATGAACAGCACCGCCGCCTCGCCGGCCGAGCCGAGCCTGCCGAGCGTGCGCGCCGAGCAATGGGCGACATAGCCGACCCCGTGCACGTCGAGGACCACATGATCCTCGCCGATCTCGTCGATTACGCCTTTGAGTTTGCCGATCATGGGAGGATCCGTCAGGGATGGGTTTCGGGAGAGATGATGTCGAGCGCGGGGAAATAGGTGCGGTAGCGGGCGGCATCGCGGGTGAGCAGGCGATGGGACCGGGCGGCCGCATGGGCACCGACAAGGAAATCGGGAAGCGTGCGCTCGCGAAGCCCGCCCGCCCGGCGATAGGCATAATGCGCCTTGCCTGCCGAAAATGCCGCCTCGTAGGACATCGGTTCGCGCCGCATGCGCAGCCAGCCGAAGGCAAGGTTCAGCTCCAGCTCGCTGAGCGGCGAGGTCGCCAGCTCCGACCAGACGACGGAATGAAGAACGAGTTCGCCTTCTTCCGCACAGCGCTTCAGTGCGGCAAGCGACCAGACGCGCTGGGGCCGGTCCGGACCGAGAATGTCGATCAGGACATTCGTGTCAACGAGGGTCGAGGTCATCACGCGGCCCCCGCAGCCATTCGAAATATTCGTCGGGCGTCATGCCATCGAGGTCCCAAGTCCCCTGGACGCTCGCCGCCCAATCCTCGAAATCCTTGAAGTCGGACTTACCGTCACCGGCCTTGACCAGCATCACGCCGTCCTCCGACACGACGAAGTCGACCTCCGAGCCCGGCTTGATGGCAAGCCGCTCGCGGATATCCTTCGGGATCGTCACCTGGCCTTTTTCCGTCACGCGCATGGTAATACCTCTACAGTATTACTTACCGGCACAACAGGAACAAGTCAAGAACAAATCAGCCGGCGAGCTTGGCGAGGCGGCCGGAAAGGCCCTGGCGGTTGTGGGCGTGGCAGATGGCGATGGCGAGCGCGTCGGCGGCGTCGTTGCCGACGAAGGTCGCCTTGGGCATCAGCACCTTCAGCATCATGTGGATCTGCTGCTTCTCGCCGTGGCCAACGCCGATGACGGCCTTCTTGACGGCGTTTGGCGCATATTCGGCGACGCGCAGGCCCGCGCGGGCCGGCACCAGCATGGCGATGCCGCGCGCCTGGCCGAGCTTCAGCGTCGCCGTCGCGTCCTTGTTGACGAAGGTCTGCTCCACCGCCGCCTCGTCCGGCTTGTAGCCGTGCACCACCTCGGCAAGGCCGTCGTGGAGCTGGCAGAGGCGCGAGGCAAGATCCATCTCGCCGTCGGAGGTCACCGTGCCGGAGGCGACGAAGCGCAGCGAATTGCCGAGCGTCTCGATGATGCCCCAGCCGGTGCGGCGAAGCCCCGGATCGATGCCGATGATGCGAATCGTTTCCTGCATGCAAAAACCCTAGTCCCGTTGGCCGGACCCTGCCAGTCAAATGTGAACAAAACAAAAACAAAGGAGCGGTTTGCGGAAAGCGGACCATCTTCGCTTGGATTTCAAGAAACTGAACCTACATGGGAGGGCAATCAAATTTCCTTAGCAAAGAGGCCGCGCCATGGTGCCCTTCTCGATCCTCGACCTGTCCCCGGTCACCGAAGGCGGCACCGTCGCCCAGTCGCTCGAAAATTCCCGCCGCCTCGCGCAGGAGGCGGAGGCAGAGGGCTACAAACGCTTCTGGCTCGCCGAGCATCACGGCATGCGCGGCATCGCCAGCGCCGCCACCTCCCTCGTCATCCAGCATGTCGCCGCGGGCACGAAGACGATCCGCGTCGGCTCCGGCGGCATCATGCTGCCGAACCATTCGCCGCTCGTCATCGCCGAGCAGTTCGGCACGCTCGCCGCGCTCTTTCCGGACCGCATCGACCTCGGCCTCGGCCGCGCGCCGGGCACGGACATGCGCACGGCGCAGGCGCTGCGCCGCAACCTCGACAGCGCGGCGAACGCCTTCCCGCAGGACGTGGTGGAACTGATGCAGCTCCTCGGGCCGGCGGGCCCCGACCAGAAGGTCATCGCCATTCCGGGCGCAGGCAGCAACGTGCCGGTCTGGCTGCTCGGCTCCAGCCACTATTCGGCGCATCTGGCCGGCATGCTGGGCCTGCCCTTCGCCTTCGCCTCGCATTTCGCGCCGGACATGCTGCTGAGCGCGCTGGAGATCTACCGCGAGCGCTTCGAGCCCTCGCAATATCTCGACAGGCCCCATGTCATGGTCGGCGTGATGGGTGCGGCGGCCGATACGGACGGCGAGGCGAACCATCTCTTCACCTCCATGCAGCAATCCTTCGTGCGCCTGCGCCGCGGCACGCCGGGCGCCTTCCCGCCGCCGGTCGACGATATGGATGCCTTCTGGAACGAGCAGGAGCGCATCATGGTCGAGCACACGCTGCAATATGCCGTGGTGGGCGGGCCGCAGACGATCAGGCGCCGCATCGCCGATTTCCTGGCGCTGACGAAGGCGGACGAGCTGATCGTGTCGATGCCGGTCTACGACATGGAGGCGCGGCTGAAATCGGTGCGGCTGTTTGCCGGGGCGCAGCGGGAGCTGGCTGAGGCGGCATAAAGAAGAAGGCCGGCGCCTTGGTAGCATCGGCCTTTTGCTATTTCAGCGTCGCCCTTTTCGTCATGGTCGGGCTTGGCCCGAGGATGACGGAAGGAGAGACTGGTGGCTCGATCAGGCCGACAGCTTCGCCATCACCTCGTCCGACACTTCGAAGTTCGAGTAGACGTTCTGCACGTCGTCGTCGTCTTCCAGCGTGTCGATGAGCTTCATCAGCGACTGGGCCTTTTCCTCGTCGACCGGCACCGTGTTCTGCGCCCGCCAGATCGCCTTGACGGTCTCGGCTTCGCCCAGCTTGTCTTCCAGCGCCTTGGAGACGTCGCCGATATCCTCGAAGCCGCAGATGATGGTGTGGCCGTCCTCGTCGCTCGTCACGTCCTCGGCGCCGGCCTCGATGGCGGCTTCCATGACGTCGTCGGCGCTGCCGACGGAGAGCTTGTAGGTGATCTCGCCGACGCGGTCGAAAGAGAAGGAGACCGAGCCCGTTTCGCCGAGCGCGCCGCCGGCCTTGGAGAAGGTCGAGCGGACGGAGGAGGCGGTGCGGTTGCGGTTGTCGGTCAGCGCCTCGACGATGACGGCGACGCCGCCCGGGCCGTAGCCCTCGTAGCGGACTTCCTCGTAGTTCTCGCTGTCGGCGCCGGAGGCCTTCTTGATGGCGCGCTCGATATTGTCCTTCGGCATCGACTGCGCCTTGGCGTTCTGGATCGCCAGGCGCAGGCGGGCGTTCATCGACGGGTCGGGCAGGCCCGTCTTGGCCGCGACCGTGATTTCACGGGCGAGCTTGGAGAACATTTTCGACCGCACGGCATCCTGCCGACCCTTGCGGTGCATGATATTCTTGAACTGTGAATGGCCAGCCATGGCACCCCTGTCTCGTTTGGCGCCCTTATCCTTCGGTCGCCGGTCACTGTGGCAGGGCACCCGCCGCGCCGGCGCGCCGGTCTCATGCCCCGATTTTCGAAATGCCGCCTTATAATTTCATTGCCGCCGCGCGTCCAGCAGTCCGGCAAACAAAGCGGCGAAAGCTCAGTTCGCCGTCACGCGGGCGCGGCTGAGCAGGAAGGAATGGCCGTCGTCGCGCTTGCAGGTGAGCCCCGTACGCTCCGAATAACAGGTGAAGGGACCGGCCGACCACACGTCGCCGTAGGGGATGACCTTGTCGCCGCCGCAGCAGCCCCGGTCGCCGACATTGGTGCGCACCACCGCCTTGCCGGCGCGCCCGAGCGTCGCGCGCAGGTATTTCGGCTCGACACGGTCGCAGGAAAGCTCCGGCCCGCCGTCGGCCGGCCGGTAGGTCGCCGTGCCGCCCTCGGGAATGTAGATGCAGCCGATATTGCCGGAGGGCATGACGAATTCTTCGGCAACGCCGAGCACGCGAACCGGCGCCTTTTCCACCGGCTGCATTTCCGTTCCGCGCGGCTTGCCCGATTCGGCGCCGGGCCCGCCGGGCGTCGGCGCCCCGGCCGCAAGGGCGGCGGTCGCAAAAAGCAGCAGGGGGACGGCGGACAGGAAACGCATCGCGGGCTCCGGCTTGAAAGGGCGAAGAATAGGCAGGGCCGGCCGCTCCGGCAAGCGCCACGCCCGAAGGTGGAACCTTGCCACTCGCCCTCCGTTCCCTTTCATCGACCGCAACGCTCGAAAGGAACAGCCATGTCCGACCTTACCAAGGCCCGTGAAAACCCCAAAGAGCAGCTTTTCGACGAGATCGACCGCATCCATGCCGGCATGCTCGGCCTCGAAGGCAGTTCTATGCACATGCAGCCGATGGCTCCGCAGCTCGACCGCCAGACGGGCACGATCTGGTTCTTCACCAAGACCGACACGGAGATCGCCGAGGCGATCGCTCCCGGCGCGCGCGCTCATTTCTGCGTGGTCGGCAAGGACCACGACTATCACGCCTGCATTTCCGGCCGCATCCTCCTGCGCCGCGACCCCGTCAAGATCGACGAATACTGGAACTCGGTGATCGAGGCCTGGTTCGACGGCAAGGACGACCCGAAGCTCACCCTGCTGGCGCTCGAGATGGAGGACGCGGAGATCTGGGCCTCCACCGGCAGCACGCTGAAATTCGGCTGGGAGATCGCCAAGGCCAACCTCAACCCGGACGAGGAGCCGGATGTCGGCGTGAAGACGCATGTCGACTTCACCGGCGGCCCCGCAGACCGGCTGCGCCACATGGTCTGACGGCCTGGCTCAGCGCCAGAAATCCGGCACCGTCTCGGCAAGGCGCGGGCCGAGGCGGAGCGGCGCGACCTTCTCCGCAAGGCCCGTACGGTCGGAAATCTCGACCGCCATGCCGCAGATCGTCGCCGGCCCCGAGGCCGCCTCGAAACGGCCCTTCGGCATCTTCGAGATGAAGCGGTTGAGCGGCTCCTCCTTCTCCATGCCGAGGGAGGAATCGTAGTCGCCGCACATGCCGGCATCCGACATGTAGGCCGTGCCGCCGTTCAATATCTGGCAGTCGGCGGTCGGCACATGGGTGTGCGTGCCGACGACGACGCTGGCGCGCCCGTCGACGAAATGGCCGAAGCACTGCTTCTCGCTCGTCGCCTCGGCGTGGAAGTCGAAGATCACGGCATCGGCCTGCTCGCCGAGCGGGCAGGAGGCGAGGATCGCCTCGCCCGCCGTGAAGGGGTCGTCGAGCTCGGGATGCATGAACACCCGGCCCATGATGTTGGAGACGAGGACGCGCGCGCCGTTGCGGGCGACGAAGAGATTGGCGCCGCGGCCGGGCGTTCCGGCGGGATAGTTGGCGGGGCGCAGGAACTGGTCGTGACGGCTTGCGAAGGTTACCGCCTCCTTCTGGTCCCAGACGTGGTTGCCGGTCGTCACCACGTCGGCGCCGGCATTGATCGTCTCCAGGAAGATGTCTTCCGTGATGCCGAAGCCGCCGGCCGCGTTCTCCCCGTTGACGACGACGAAATCCAGCTTGAAGTCGCCGATCAGCCCCGGCAGGCGCTCCCAGACGGCCGTCCGCCCGGTCTTGCCCACCATGTCGCCCAGAAAGAGAAAACGCATCTGCCCGCCTTACGAAACCTGTTGGAACATGCGGAAGCCGCTCTCGGTGAGGATCGCGTCCAGCGCGACGTCGTGCGGTTCCGCCGGTACTGATGCCACTTCCTGGCAGTCGAACGCAATGCCGATGAGTTTCGGCGCACCGCCTTTCGCCTTGAGGCGGTCGATGGCGCGGTCGTAGTGGCCGGCGCCGTAGCCGATGCGGTGGCCCGCCCGGTCGAAGGCCGAAAGCGGCACGAGCAGGATTTCCGGGTCGAGCACGGCGGCCTCCGGCCCCGGCCCGGTCGTGCCGAAGCCGGTCTTGATCACCGGCGCGCCGGGAACGAGCTCACGGAAGACGATGGTCTCGCGGTCGAGCACGACGGGAAGGCAGAGCCGCGCCCCGCGCGTGCGCAGATGCGCCATCAGCGGGCGGATGTCCGCCTCCGAGCGGATCGGCCAGAAACCGGAAATCACCGTGCCGGGCGTAAAATCGAGCCGGTCGCCGGCGTGATCGACCATGGCAAGGCTGCCCTCGATGCGCGCTTCCGCCGTCATCGCATCGCGCAGCGCCAGCCGCTCGTTGCGGATCGCCGCCTTCTCTTCCCTCTTCGTCACGGATCTCTCCCGCCCTGTTGCGCTCCGCTTACCAGCTAGCAGCGGCGGAAGGCAAATCCCCGTTTCCCTGCGACGCGCATCGGCCTGTTTCGAAACGGGACATGAGGAAGAAAAGCCGAGGCCCGCCGTTAAGCATCGGGGGCGCTTGTCCTTGCGCTGTCCGGCTCAGCCTTTAAGTCGGGCGCATGTCCTCGAAAGATGATCTTTCCCCGGTGCCGGAACTCAGCGAAATCGAACGGCGGTGCCTAGCACTCGCCGCCAACGGCCGGACGCCGGCCGATATCGTGCTGGAGACGGATATCGCGATGCCCCGGGTCGCCGAGGCGCTGCGCAGCGCCATCGACAAGCTCGGCGCGCGCAATATGACGGGCGCGATCTCCCGCGCCGTACGCCTCGATCTTCTTTAGGCTTCATGCAGCCGAAGAAATCTCCGCAAGCCGCAGCATCGCCTGCGCCGCGCCCTCGTCGGTGATCAGCGTGTTGCAGCCGACGCGGCGGATCGTGGCGCGGATCGCCGGGGCACGGTGCGCCCCGCCCGAGACGAGCACGATATGGCGCGCCTTCTTCACCGTATCGAGATCGATGGACATGACGCGGTGGCGGATCGGGTGGTCGATGGTGTGGCCCTCGGCATCGAGGAAATTGCACATCGTATCGCACACGCAGCCCGCCGCGATCAGCTCCTCCAGCTCGTGCCGGGCGATGAAATCGCGCGACAGGGAGCTGGCGTCAGGCCCGATATCGCCGCAGCTGACGACCGCGATATCCATGCTCTCCGCGATCTCGAACAGGGTCTTCAGCCCGCATTTCTCGATGAGGCTGCGCTTGGTCTCCTTCGAATCGACCAGCAGCGGGGCGAGGAACAGGTAGCATTCCGCGCCGAGCTGGCTCGCCAGCCGCCAAGTATATTCGATGGGGTTGATGTTGTGCGCCTCCACGACGCCGCCGAGCAGCGAGACGACCTTCACGCGCTCGCGCCGCGCGGGACGAAAACTGGCGAGCGAGGCCGTGAGCGTGCGGCCCCAGCCCACCCCCACCGTGCAATCGTCCGGGATCGCCTCGGTGAGGAACTGGCCGAGCGCCAGGCCGACGCTCTTTGCCGTCGCCTCCGCAGTGTCGCCCGCCGGCACCACCACGGCCTCGTCGAGACCGTAGGCCTTTTCCAGCCGGCCGGCGAGCTCGACGCAATCGCCGATGCCCTCGTTGATCCAGATCTGCACCTCGGAGCGTTTCAGCGCCTCGTCGAGCATGCGGATGACGGTGGTGCGGCTGACGCCGATCCTCTCCGCCACATCCTTCTGGGTGAGGCCCTGATTGTAATAGAGCCAGGCCGCCCGGAGCCGGAGCGCCGCCGATTCCGAATAGGCCGTGTGCGTATCGCGCCGAAGCCGTGCCACGTCGCCTCCCTTTGCTGCATCTTTGCGCACAGCTTAGCACATCGTGCGGCAAATGCGACATATGTTCAGAAGAATGAGCAAAAGTGCTTGACTTTTCCCCGGCGGAACGTCGATAGTCCACCCGTGTCGGCTGGCGGCTTTCCGTCGGCAGGCAAGGTGTGCCAGCGCGGACGGCGAGTGAAACGGAAGCACGCTCGCCGGCCGCGCTTCCACAGGAACATGGAGGAGGGCCCTGCGTTTCCCTGAGAAAGCGGCCCAGCAACAACCATTCGGGATTTCGGACATGGCATCCAAACTTGAACAACTCCGCGCGATGACGACCGTCGTGGCAGACACCGGCGATATCGAAGCCGTGCGCCGCCTGAAGCCGGTCGACTGCACCACCAACCCCACCATCGTCCTGAAGGCGCTCGGCACGCCGGCCTTTGCCGACACGGTCGCCGAAGCTCTCCGCTGGGGCCAGTCGCAGGGCGGCAGCCGCGAGGGCGTCGTCGCCGCCGTTGCCGACCGCCTCGCCATCTCCGTCGGTGCGGCGCTCGCCGAACTCGTGCCCGGCCGCGTCTCCACCGAAGTGGACGCCGACCTCTCCTTCGATTTCGACGGCTCCATCGCCAAAGCCCGCCAGATCATCAAGGCCTATGACGCGCGCGGCATTTCGCGCGACCGCATCCTCATCAAGCTCGCCTCCACCTGGGAAGGCATCCGCGCGGCCGAAGTCCTCCAGAAGGAAGGCATCGACTGCAACCTGACGCTGCTCTTCAACAAGGCCCAGGCCATCGCCTGCGCCGATGCCGGCGTGTTCCTCATCTCGCCCTTCGTCGGCCGCATCCTCGACTGGCACGTCAAGGCGACCGGCAAGACCTTCACGGCGGAAGACGATCCGGGCGTACTCTCGGTCCGCTCGATCTACGACTACTACAAGTCCAACGGCATCAACACGATCGTCATGGGCGCCTCCTTCCGCAACACCGGCGAGATCGAGGCTTTGGCCGGCTGCGACCGCCTGACGATCAGCCCCGCGCTGCTGGAAGAGCTCGACGCCGCCGACGGCAAGCTGGAACGCAAGCTCTCGCCGGAAAAGGCCGCCAAGGTTTCGCCGGTCAAGATCGACGAGAAGACCTTCCGCTGGATGCTGAACGAGGACGCCATGGCGAGCGACAAGCTCTCCGAGGGCATCCGCGCCTTCGCCAAGGACCTCGGCAGCCTGCGCGCCATGATCGACAAGGAACTGAAGGCCGCCGCCTGAAAGTAAGGCCCCTTCCCTTCTTGAAGGCCCGCCCGGTCCTCCCGGCGGGCCTTTGCTTTTGCCCCGTTCAGGCCCCCCTATGCAGCGGCGGCGCGCGTGCCTTGCACCCTTCTCAACGCTCAAGGCTTGAAACTTCGGGGGATTTGTGGTCTTGAGGCGCATCCCGGTCCCGGTGCATGCGCGCCGCGGCTTTCGCCGTCTCCCGGCCACCGGATAAAACACCGGACATTCCCGAAGGAACTCTAGCAGCATGGCCCGTTCAGCTCTTCTCAACGTCATGGTTCAGGCCGCGTTCAAGGCCGGCAAGTCGCTCGGGCGCGATTTCGGCGAAGTGCAGAACCTCCAGGTCTCGCTCAAGGGGCCGGGCGACTACGTTTCCCAGGCCGACCGCAAGGCCGAGAAGATCATCCGCGACGAGCTGATGAAGGCCCGCCCGACCTACGGCTTCCTCGGCGAGGAGAGCGAGGAGATCGTCGGCACGGACGGCGCGCACCGCTGGATCGTCGATCCGCTCGACGGCACCACCAATTTCCTGCACGGCATTCCGTTCTTCGCGGTCTCCATCGCGCTGGAGCGCAACGGCGAGATCGTCGCCGCCGTCGTCCTCAACCCGGCGACCGACGAGCTCTTCACCGCCGAGCGCGGCGGCGGGGCCTTCCTCAACGACCGCCGCCTGCGCGTCGCCGCCCGCAAGAACCTTTCCGACGCCGTCGTCGGCTGCGGCGTTCCGCATCTCGGCCGCGGCAACCACGGCAAGTTCCTCATCGAGCTGCGCCACACGATGGGCGAAGTCGCCGGCGTGCGCCGCATGGGCGCGGTCGCGCTCGATCTCGCCTATGTCGCCGCCGGCCGTTTCGACGGCTTCTGGGAACGCGACCTGATGCCCTGGGACATGGCGGCCGGCGTGCTGCTGATTCGCGAAGCCGGCGGCTATGCCAGCGACCTCGAGGGCGGCAACGCCATGTTCGACACCGGCACCATCGTCGCCGGCAACGAATATATCCACAAGGCGCTGCGCGAAGTGCTGCACCGCCCGGTGCCCGCGCGCTAAGGCGCGGCACGGACGGCGTTTTCCCGCGCCGCTGTTGCCCGCTGGCCCTTCAATTCGGCGCAATCTTCCTCTAGTCTCCGCCCCCATCGGGTAAGCGGAGATGCGACTACATGGCTAAGCTGGCGCTGTCGGGCTGGGGAGGATCGGCCGAGACCTCGGACGATTACCCCCACAAGCTCTCGAGCCCCATGGCGTTCTTCTGGACGATGGTGATCTTCCTGATCATCGTCGGCTTCGTCGCCGCGATCCTC
This sequence comes from Shinella fusca, assembly GCF_014203155.1. Classification (GTDB taxonomy): domain Bacteria; phylum Pseudomonadota; class Alphaproteobacteria; order Rhizobiales; family Rhizobiaceae; genus Shinella; species Shinella fusca. The sequence continues at coordinate 130,329 of NZ_JACHIK010000006.1, read as the reverse complement.
TTCCGCCAGGCGCAGGCCGCCTTTCTCAGCAATCCCGGCCTCAACGGCCTCATCCTCGGCGTGCTGCTGATCGGCATCCTGCTGGTCTTCAACCATGTGCTGGCGCTGCGGCCCGAGGTGCGCTGGTTCAACTCCTTCCGCGCGGCCGGAAGCGCCGAGAAGGTCGGGCGCGACCCGGTGCTCCTCGCCCCGATGCGCGCGCTGATCGGCCGGCACCATTCGGTGGCGCTGTCGACGGCGACGCTGCGCTCGATCCTCGATTCCATCGCCACGCGCCTCGACGAATCGCGCGATACGTCCCGCTACCTCATCGGCCTTCTCGTCTTCCTCGGCCTGCTCGGCACCTTCTGGGGCCTGCTCGGCACCATCGGCTCGATCAGCGCGGTCATCCAGTCGCTCGACGCCGGCAACGGCACGGCGAACGATATCCTGACCGCCTTGAAGCAGGGCCTCTCCGCGCCGCTCACCGGCATGGGCACCGCCTTCTCCACGTCGCTCTTCGGCCTCTCCTCCTCGCTCATCCTCGGCTTCCTCGACCTGCAGGCCGGCCGCGCGCAGAACCGCTTCTATACGGAACTGGAAAACTGGCTCTCCTCCGTCACCGATGTCGGCTCGGAATTACAGCCGGCCGTCGAGGGCGCCGGGACGGACGTGCAGGCGCTCGCCGAGCAGATCCTGAAGCTCGCGCAGGAGGGCGGCAGCAGCCGCTCGACCGCCGCCATGGCCAGCCTTGCCGAAGGCATCCAGGGCCTCGTCAAGAACATGCGCAGCGAGCAGCAGATGCTGCGCGACTGGATCGAGGCGCAGCAGGAGGAGGCGAAGGCCCTTCGCCGCACGCTCGACCGCCTTGCCGCGCGCAGCGGCGAAAAGGCCGAGCGCGCCGCCGCTGAAAAAGCCCACACATCCGGGGGCGAATGACGATGGCGCTTGCGCGCAACAGGCGGAGCCACCGCACCATCGATTACTGGCCCGGCTTCGTCGACGCACTGTCGACGCTGCTGCTCGCCATCATGTTCCTACTCACCGTCTTCGTGCTGGCGCAGTTCTTCCTTAGCCGCGAGATTTCCGGCAAGGACGACGTGCTGAACCGCCTGACGAGCCAGATCAACGAGCTGACGCAGCTTCTGGCCCTCGAAAAGAGCGGCAAGCAGGATCTGGAAGATGCGCTCGCCAACCTGCAGGCCTCGCTCGCCCAGTCGGAGAGCGACCGCACGCGCCTCCAGCAGCTTCTCGACAGCGGCGCCGGCGCCGCGGGCGCGGCCAATGCCCGCGTCGCCACGCTTGAAGGCGAGCTCGACACCGAAAAGCAGGTGAGCGCCCGCGCGATGAGCCAGATCGAGCTGCTGAACCAGCAGATCGCCGCGCTGCGCAGCCAGATCGCCGCGGTGGAAGAGGCCCTGCAGGCCTCAGAGGCCAAGGACAAGAACTCGCAGGCCAAGATCGCCGATCTCGGCCGCCGCCTCAACGTGGCGCTTGCCCAGCGCGTGCAGGAGCTCAACCGCTACCGCTCCGACTTCTTCGGGCGCCTGCGCGAAATCCTCTCCGACCGCGAGAACATCCGCATTGTCGGCGACCGCTTCGTCTTCCAGTCGGAAGTGCTGTTCCCCTCCGGCAGCAGCGATCTCAACCCGGCCGGCCAGGAGGAGATGCGCAAGCTCGCCGCCGCGCTCATCGACCTTGCCAAGGAAATCCCCGCCGAGATCAACTGGGTGCTGCGGGTCGATGGCCATACGGACAACGTGCCGCTCTCCGGCACCGGGCGCTACCGCGACAACTGGGAGCTTTCCTCCGCCCGCGCGACCTCCGTCGTGAAATACCTCATCGCCAACGGCGTGCCCGCCAACCGGCTCGTCGCCGCCGGCTTCGGCGAATTCCAGCCGATCGCCGAAGGCGACGACGACGCGGCCCGCGCCACCAACCGCCGCATCGAATTGAAGCTCACGGAGAAGTAGGCAGCGCCGGCTGCGGGAACGGGGCTCAATCCATCTGGATATGCGCGCCCTCGACCACCGGCTTCCACTTGGCAAGCTCGGCCATGACATGCTTGCCGAGCTCCTCCGGCGTCGAGCCGACGATGGTGGCGCTGAATTCCTTCATCCGCTCGGCGACGGCCGGATTCTTCAACGCATTGTTGGCCGCCGCGTTGAGCGTCGCGACCACCTCCGGCGGCGTGCCGGCCGGGGCGAAGAGCGCGTTCCACGTATAGGTCTCGTAGCCGGGAATGCCCGATTCGGCGACCGTCGGCACATCCGGGAAGGAGGCGGCGCGCTCCTTGGTGGTCACGGCGAGCGCGCGCAGCGTGCCGGCCTTGATATGGCCGGACGAGGACGGCAGGTTATCGAACATGATGGGGATCTGGTTGCCGATCACGTCGTTCAGCGCCGGGCCGGAGCCCTTGTAGGGCACATGCTGCATGTCGACGCCGGCCATCGCCTTGAAGAGCTCGCCGGAAAGATGCAGCGGCGTACCGTTGCCGGAGGATGCATAGCTGTAGCCCTCCGGATCGGCCTTCAGCAGGGCAAGCAGTTCCTCGACATTCTTCGCTGGCAGCTCGGGATTGACCACCAGCACGTTCGGCACGATGACCAGCAGCGAGATGGGTGCGAAATCCTTCTCCGCGTCATAGGGCTTGGTCTTGAGGATGAGCGGGTTCAGCGCATGGGTTGCGACGGTCGCCATCAGGATCGTGTAGCCGTCCGGCTCCGCGCGGGCCACGCGGCTCGCGCCGAGGCTGCCGCCGGCGCCGCCGACGTTCTCCACGATGATCTGCTGGCCAAGGCCCTCCGACATCTTCTGCGCGACGATGCGGGCGACCACGTCGGTCGATCCGCCGGCCGCGAACGGCACGACGAGGGTGATCGGCCGTTCGGGGAATTGCTGGGCACGGGCAGGCGTGCCCAGTGCCAGGGACGCGAGCACGCTCGTGCCGAGGGCGATCAGGCTGCGGCGGGTGATCGTCGAAAATGCCACGTTGTTTCCTCCCGGGTGACATGAAGTCTGCCACCTCAGGATAGGGCGCCCGCACGCCGCGGCAAGAGGCGCCCTCAGCCGGCGGCGCGCTCCTCGCCGAGGAAGGCCTGGCCGCCATGGTCGAACTGCAACCGCGCGAGACGGGCATAAAGGCCGCCCTGCTGGATGAGCGACTGGTGCGTGCCCTCCTCCACCACGCGGCCCGCCTCCATGACGAGGATGCGGTCGGCCTTCAGGACCGTCGCGAGCCGGTGGGCGATGACGATCGTCGTGCGCTTGCCCATCTGCCCGTCGAGCGCCGTCTGCACCAGCGTCTCGCTTTCCGCGTCGAGCGCGGAGGTCGCTTCGTCGAGGAGGAGCAGCGGCGCATCCTTGAGGATCGCGCGGGCAATGGCGATGCGCTGGCGCTGGCCGCCGGAAAGCGTGACGCCGCGCTCGCCGACCATCGTGTCGTAGCCCTTGTCGAGCCGGGCGATGAACTCTTCCGCCTGCGCCGCCCGTGCCGCCGCGTGCACGGCCTCGTCGCTGACGCCCGTCATGCCGAAGGCGATGTTGTCGCGGATCGTCGCGGCGAAGATGGTGACATCCTGCGGCACCAGCGCGATGCGGCGGCGCAGCTCTTCCGGATCGGCGGCGCGAAGATCGACGCCGTCGAGCAGCACGGCGCCCGAATCGGGATCGTAGAAGCGCAGGACGAGCGACAGGATCGTGCTCTTGCCGGCGCCCGACGGGCCGACGACGGCGACCGTCTCGCCCGGCTTCACCGTGAAGCTGAGGCCGTTGATGCTGCGATAGCCGGGCCGGGCCGGATAGGAGAAATGCACGTCGCGGAAGGCGAGCTCCCCGCGCGCGGGCACCGGCAGCGCGACCGGGTTTGCCGGCGCGGTGATGGCCGGCGGCTCGGCAAGGAGCTCGGTCAGGCGCTCGGCGGCGCCCGCGGCCTGCGACAGCTCGCCCCAAACTTCCGAGAGCGCGCCGAGGCTGCCGGCGGCAAAGACGGCATAGAGCAGGAACTGGCCGAGCGTGCCGGCCGAAAGGTTGCCGGAAAGCACGTCCCGCGCGCCGAACCACAGCACGGCGACGACCGAGCCGAAGATCATGGCGATGGCGAAGCCCGTCAGAAGCGAACGGGCGCGGATCGCCGAGCGGGCCGCCTCGTAGGCGCTCTCGACGGAGCCGAAGAAGCGCGCGCGCGCGGCGTCTTCCGCGTTGAAGGCCTGGAGCGTGCGGGTGGCGCCGATCGCCTCGCCCGCATAGGCCGAGGCGGCGGCCAGCGTATCCTGCGCCTCGCGCGAGCGGCGGCGCACGGAGCGGCCGAAGGCGACGAGCGGGAAGACGATGATCGGAATGGCGCCGATGACGAGGCTGGAGAGCTTGGGGCTCGTATAGACCATCATGGCGATGGCCCCGAGACACAGGATGAGGTTGCGCAGGGCGACCGAGGCGGTGGCGCCGACGGCGGACTTGATCTGCGTCGTGTCGGCCGTCAGCCGCGAGACGATCTCGCCGGACTGGTTGACGTCGAAGAAGGCGGGCGAGAGCTTCGTCACATGGGCGAAGACCTCGCGGCGCAGGTCCGCCACGATGCGCTCGCCGAGCGTGATGACGAAATAGTAGCGCATGGCGCTCGCCAGCGCGAGCAGGCCCGCCAGCACGAAGAGCATCGTGAAATACGTGTTGATGAAGCCGGCATCCGCGCTGGAGAAGCCGTGGTCGATCATCCGCCGCACGGCGACCGGCAGCACGAGCGTCGTGACAGCGGCGAGCACGAGGGCGACGAGGGCGCCGACGACGAGGCCGCGATACCGTCGGAGATAGGGGCCGAGCCGGCCGAGGGGGCGAATGCTGCGGCGCGCTGTTTTCTCCGCCGCGACTGTCTGTCTGTCTGTGGACACCATACCCCCGTTTCCAGCGCCTTGCGGCACGAATTGTCTTTCGGCTCTTGTTATCCAGACGGCCTTCATGTATAGGCTCGCCATCGAATTGGGAAGCCGCAGGTCCGACCGGCCGCGGCTTCATTTACGTCTTTGGCCGCCCTGTCGCAATCGGTTGCGACAAATGGCCCCCGGAACAGGCAGGAAAGTTGTCATGAAGGCTGATATTCATCCCGCATACCACACGATCAAGGTCGTCATGACCGACGGCACCGAGTACGAAACCCGCTCTACCTGGGGTTCGGAAGGCGCGACGATGAACCTGGAAATCGACCCGAAGTCCCATCCGGCCTGGACGGGCGGCAACCAGCAGCTCATGGACCGCGGCGGCCGCGTCTCCAAGTTCAAGAAGCGCTTCGAAGGCCTCGGCCTCTAAGCCGCCCGCTTCGGACGAATTTCAGAAACCCGGCTTCGGCCGGGTTTTTTGTTGCCTATATCCCACGGCGAACGCAATCGCGCTTGATCAAGTCCCCTCCCCAACCCCTCCCCACAAGGGGGAGGGACTTAACGCGCGGCACGCTCGGCGTTCAAAAATCGAGGGAAAAGCGTGCTGCCAGCCTTCCCCCCCCCCCTTGTGGGGGAGATGCCGGCAGGCAGAGAGGGTCTTCGTTTCAAGGGCACCCCGCACCCAACAAAAAACCCGGCCGAAGCCGGGTCGTCATCAACTCATACCTATGCGTGCCGCTCAGTTGTTCCCGAACGCCGTCTGCAACAGGTTGAGCTGGGCCTTGACGCTGTTCTCGTTGTCCGGCTGGAAGGTCTGGACGTCCTGCGGACGGTAGATCTCGCGGTCGAGGAGCGCGATGCGGTTCTGCAGGCGTAGCGAGCGCTCGATGAGGTCGCGGAAGGCTTCCGGCAGGTCGTTCCAGCCGGGCGCGGTCTTGTCGACGTTGAAGCTGTCGAGGCGCACCTTGCTCTTTTCCGAAAGCACCTGGTCGCGGCTCATCTCGCCGTTGTTGACGGCGCGCTGGAGCAGCAGCCAGGAGGCCATCTGCATCAGGCGGGTGGTCAGCCGCATCGATTCGGCCGCATAGAGCACCGAAGCCATGCGCGGAAGAACCTTGGAGGCCTGCCGGCCGACACCGTCGAGATAGCTCGCCGTTTCCTCGACCAGACCCATGCCCTCTGCGTACAGGGACTTGAACTGCGCCGACGACGCAACGTGGCCAGCGAAGCTGACGGTATTCAATCCTCTTTCGGACATGGTTTCATCCCTGTTGAACGCATGACTTGCAGGTAACGGATACACGGCCCGAGGTGTTCCAGGTGACCGATCTATGTCTTGAGGATGATCCCATAACCTAATTCGCGCAAGGGCATTCTTAAGAAAGGGTTAATCTCCACAATTCTTTCGGGACACCCTTTCCGCGCGCCGCCGGCAAACAAAAAAAGAGCCGCGGAAAGCGGCTCTCAAGGTAAAACAGGGAGAAAATCAGACCGATTCCCCAAGCGGCGAAAATGTCTGAATCCGGAAGGACCGGATAGGCAAGTAATAAGGTATAAGGCTTAATGGCCGGTTAACTTTATTGCCTTTTTGCCCGCGCCTGTGCCTTTTCGGCCAGTCCCGATCAGCGAAACAGGCTTTCGGCCGCCGAACGGCTCGCGCCCTTCTTGACCTTTTCCGCCTCCAGCCGGGCGATCTCTTCCTTGAGGAGGGCTATTCGCGCGGAAAGCTCGTCCACCGAAAGCAGCGACAGGTCGCTGCCGATCTCGTGCGCGGTCTTTTTTGCGGGGCGGTCGTCGTCGAAGAGGCTCATTCCGTCCGTTCCTCCTGTTGCTCGTCGGCGGCCTGCGGCTGGGCGCGCGGCGAAAGCTGAAGGCTTTCCGGCGTGGTGAGCGTGCCGGGGTTGATGGTGGTGTAGGCATCGCGCATGTCCGCGGGCTTCGCGGCGCGCCGGCGGCTGCGGATGATGGCATAGGCGGTGATGAGGATATGCGCCCAGCAGGTCACCATGAAGAGCGCATAGGGGCCGACCGCCGACATGATCGGGCCGCCGAGCGTCGGGCCGATGATCGTGCCGATGCCGTAAAGCAGCAGGAGGCCGCCGGAGACCTTCACGAAGTCCTCGGGGCTGGCGAAGTCGTTGGCATGCGAGACGGCGATCGGATAGAGCGCGTTGGCCGTCGCGCCGTAGACCGCGGTAAGCGTCAGGAGCACCGCCACCGAGGCCGGCTGGAAGACGAAGAGCGAAAGACCCGCCGCCGCGGCGACGGCCGCCAACACCGCCAGCACGAGGCGGCGGTCCACCCGGTCCGAGACGCGGCCGGCCGGGAGCTGCATGACGGCGCCGGCGAAGATCGCCGAGCTCATCATCACGGCGATGGTGCCGGAGGAAAGGCCGGCATTGGCGCCGAACACCGCGCCGAGCGTGCCGAAGGCGCCGTTGGCGATGCCGATCAGCATGATGCCGACGCAGGCGATGGGCGAGGTGCGGTAAAGCGCCGGGATATCGAGCTTCACCTGCTTGAGCGGCTGCGGCGAAGCCGCGGTGGAGAGCGTCGTCGGCAGCATGGCGAGGCAATAGAGGATGCCGGCCAGCATGAAGAGCAGCGGCGTCGTCACGTCGCCGAGCGCCACCGTCATCTGGCCGCCGACCGTGCCGATCAGCGTGATGGCGATGTAGAGCGAGAAGATGAGGCCGCGGCTCTCGTTGGTCGCCCGCTCGTTGAGCCAGCTTTCGATGATCATCGACGTGCCGGCGATGGAAAAGCCGGTGACGGCGCGCAGCGCGATCCACCAGAAGGGATCGACCAGCATGCCCGTCAGAAGGGCGATGATGGCGATCAGCGCGGCGAAACCGGAAAAGGCGCGGACATGGCCGATGCGCTTGACGATGGTGGGCGCCATGAGGCAGCCGAGCACGAAGCCCGTCGCCCAGGACGTGCCGAGCAGGCCGAGCATCGTCGTCGCATATCCCTCGAAGGCGCCGCGCATCGGCAGGAGAAGGCCGTGCAGGCCGTTGCCGAGGAACAGGAACAGCGTGCCCGTCAGAAGCGCGAAGACGGATATGAGGTTTTTTCGCATGGGTTTTCCGCAGTTTCGCCAATGGCAAAGGAATAGCGCACCTGTTGACGATTGCCAGATGGAAAGGTGTCGAAGGCACGATTTTCAGATCCGGCGCTGATCGCTTGGAAAATTGTCCGCGGTGTGACAGGAAGGGCCGTCATGTCGAAAATCCTTCCCGCCCTCCTGCTCGCCGCCATGCTGCTGCACGTCATCCGGCCTATCGGCCTGCCGGGCCTGCGCCGCCGTGCCGATTTCTGGAAGATCGCCGTCCTTGCCATCGTGCTGATGATGCTGACGGTGCTGATCCGGCCTTAGGGCGGCCTCCAGCGCACACTGGCAGCGGTGTGCCACTCCCCCACCCATCGTCATCCTCGGGCTTGACCCGAGGATCCACCGCCACGGCACGACGGAGGATGGATGCTCGGGTCAAGCCCGAACATGACGGAGAAGAAGGAGGGCTTGTTTCCACAAACGCAAAAGGGCCACCCGAAGGTGGCCCCCATGAGGTTTGGTCCGGTGCGGACCCGGGCCTTGCGGCCCGAAGGAAGGCGGGGATCAGAACGAGGGCTGCCTCGTTTCGTTCACCACAATTCCCATGCCCGAAGCCAAGACCGAAATCTCATTAGACATTGGATCACCTTCCTTTCTGTTCGTTGACGTTAAACAGGAATGTAGGCGATCCACGCCGAAGCGCAAGGGGCCGGCGTCATTTCTGCTGCTTGAGGACGTCGACGCCCGGCAGGGGCTTGCCTTCCATCCATTCGAGGAAGGCGCCGCCCGCGGTCGAGACATAGGTGAAATCGTCCGCGACCCCGGCATGGTTGAGGGCGGCGACCGTATCGCCGCCGCCGGCGACGGAGACGAGCTTGCCTTCCTTCGTGCGCGCGGCGGCATGCTTTGCGGCGGCCACCGTGGCGGCGTCGAAGGGCGCGATCTCGAAGGCGCCGAGCGGGCCGTTCCACACGAGCGTCGCCGCGCGCGAGATCCAGTCCTTGACGGCTTCCACCGTCTTCGGGCCGACGTCGAGCATCATGGCATCGGCCGGAATGGCGTCGACGTCGACCACCTCGTTCTCGGCATTCGCCTTGAACTCGCGGGCGACGACGCCGTCTTCCGGCAGCACGATGGCGCAGGTCGCCGTCGCAGCCTCGATCATGATCTGCTTGGCAGTATCGGCAAGGTCGTGCTCGCAGAGCGACTTGCCGACATTGGTGCCGCGGGCGGCGAGGAACGTGTTCGCCATGCCGCCGCCGATGACCAGCGCGTCGACCTTCTTCACGAGGTTCATGAGAAGGTCGATCTTGGTGGAGACCTTCGCGCCGCCGACGATGGCGACGACCGGCCGGGCCGGATTGCCGAGGCCCTTTTCCAGCGCCTCGAGCTCGGCCTGCATGGTGCGGCCGGCATAGGCCGGAAGCAGGTGGGCAAGGCCTTCCGTCGAGGAATGCGCGCGGTGGGCGGCCGAGAAGGCGTCGTTGACGTAGATGTCGCCGTTGGCGGCAAGCGCGGCGGTGAAGTCCGGGTTGTTCTTCTCCTCGCCCTTGTGGAAGCGGGTGTTTTCGAGGAGCAGGATATCGCCGCTCTGCATGGACGCGATGGCGGCAGCGGCCGCCTCGCCGATGCAGTCGGAGGCGAAGTGGACGCTCGTGCCGAGCACGGCATTCACGGCGGGAAGTATCTGCTTCAGCGACATGTCGGCGACGACCTCACCCTTCGGGCGGCCGAAATGGGCGAGCAGGACGACCTTGGCGCCCTTCTTCGACAGTTCCGCGATGGTGGGCGCGACGCGCTCGATACGGGTCGCATCGGTGACCTTGCCGTCTTTCACCGGCACGTTGAGATCGACGCGGACGAGCACGCGCTTGCCGGCGATGTCGGTGAGGTTGTCGAGGGTCTTGAAGGTCATGGCGCGGCTCCGGTAAGGGCGAAAAATGAGAGAACGGAGCCGGAGCTACCCCCCTCTGCCCTGCCGGGCATCTCCCCCACAAGGGGGGAGATCGGATGGGGCACCCTCCTTGCTCCTATTCGACGATGCTGTCGGAACAGGGTGTCTACCGCCTGCCGATCTCCCCCCTTGTGGGGGAGATGCCCGGCAGGGCAGAGGGGGGTACGGCACCCGGAAAGGGCGCCATACCAATTTCATCAGATCAGCTTGCCGAGCGCGACGGCCGTGTCGGACATACGGTTCGAGAAGCCCCATTCGTTGTCGTACCAGGAGAGGATACGCACGAGGTTGCCGTCGAGGACCTTGGTCTGGTCGGCGGCGAAGTTCGAGGAGTTGCTGTCGTGGTTGAAGTCGACAGAGACGAGCGGGCCCGTGACGTAGTCGAGGATGCCCTTCAGCTCGCCTTCGGCGGCGGCCTTGACGGCGGCGTTGACTTCCTCGGCCGTGACGTTGCGCTTCGGCACGAACTTCAGGTCGACGACCGAGACGTTCGGGGTCGGCACGCGGATGGCCGAGCCGTCGAGCTTGCCCTTGAGCTGCGGCAGCACGAGGCCGACGGCCTTGGCGGCGCCCGTCGAGGTCGGGATCATGGAAAGGGCGGCCGCGCGGGCGCGGTAGAGGTCCTTGTGCATGGTGTCGAGCGTCGGCTGGTCACCCGTGTAGGAGTGAACCGTCGTCATGTAGCCCTTCTCGATGCCGAAGGCCTTGTCGAGGACATAGGCGACCGGCGCAAGGCAGTTCGTCGTGCAGGACGCGTTCGAGATGACGAGGTCGTCCTTGGTCAGCGTGTTGTGGTTGACGCCGAAGACGATGGTCTTGTCGGCGCCGTCGCACGGGGCCGAGACGATGACGCGCTTGGAGCCGTTGGCAAGGTGGGCGGAAGCCTTTTCCTTCGTGGTGAAGAGGCCGGTGCATTCCAGCGCGATGTCGACGTCGCCCCAGGGCAGTTCCTTCGGGTCGCGGATCGCGGTGACGCGCATCGGGCCGCGGCCGGCGTCGATCGTGTCGCCGGAAACGGTGACGGTGCCGGGGAACTTGCCGTGAACGGAATCGTAGCGCAGCAGGTGCGCGTTCGTCTCGACCGGGCCGAGGTCGTTGATGGCGACGACTTCGATGTCGGTGCGGCCGGATTCGATGATGGCGCGCAGCACGTTGCGGCCGATGCGGCCGAAGCCGTTGATGGCAACTTTAACAGTCATTTCGGGTTTCTCCCTGTCAGTAAAAGGGTGGCGGGCAGGCGCGGCGGGAAACCGCGCCCGCGGCAATCAGGAAAGCTTGGCTTCCGCCGCGGCGACGACGGCCTCCGGCGTGATGCCGAAGTGCTTGTACAGCTCCTTGTAGGGGCCGGACGCGCCGAAGGAGGACATGCCGATGAAGATGCCGTCCGAGCCGATGAGGTGGTCCCAGCCCTGGCGGATGGCGGCCTCGACGGCGATCTTGACCGGCGAATTGCCGATGACCGCCTGCTGGTAGGCTTCCGGCTGCTCGGCGAAGAGCTCGACGCAGGGCACGGAGACGACGCGGGTGGAAATGCCCTTGGCCGACAGCGTCTGCTGCGCCTTGACGGCGATCTCGACTTCCGAGCCGGAGGCGAAGATCGTCACCTGCGCGTCGCTGGCCGAGACGAGATCGTAGGCGCCGCGGGCGCACAGGTTCTCTTCCTCGTATTCCAGGCGAACCGGCATCAGGTTCTGGCGGGTGAGCGCCAGGGCCGACGGGCGGTTATGGCTTTCGAGCGCGAGCTGCCAGCACTCCACCGTCTCCGTGGCGTCGGCCGGGCGGAAGACGAGGAGGTTCGGGATGGCGCGCAGCGCCGCAAGCTGCTCGACCGGCTGGTGGGTCGGGCCGTCTTCGCCAAGGCCGATGGAATCGTGCGTCAGCACATGGATGACGCGGATGCCCATCAGGGCCGCGAGGCGGATCGACGGACGGCAGTAGTCCGAGAAGATCAGGAAGCCGCCGGAATAGGGGATGAGGCCGCCATGCAGCGCGATCCCGTTCATCGCCGCCGCCATGCCGTGCTCGCGCACGCCGTAGTGGAGGTAGCGGCCGGAGAAATCGTTCGGGGTGATCGACTTCGTCTGGCTGGTCTTGGTGTTGTTGGAGCCGGTGAGGTCGGCCGAGCCGCCGATGGTTTCGGAAAGAACGCCGTTGATGACTTCCAGCGCGTCTTCCGAGGCCTTGCGGGTGGCCGGGTTCGGCTTCGTCTCGGCGAGCTTCTGCTTGTAGGCGGCGATTGCCGGCTCGAGGCTGCCTTCCAGCTCGCCGGCAAAGCGGCGGATGAACTCGGCCTTCTTGCCGGCTTCCGTCTTTTCGAGGCGCGCGCCCCATTCCTTCTCGGCCTTGGTGGCGCGAAGGCCGGCGAGACGCCAGGCGTCGAGCACGTCGGAGGGAACGACGAAGGGTTCCGCTTCCCAGTTCAGCGCCTTGCGTGTGGCGGCGATTTCTTCCGCACCGAGCGGCGAGCCGTGGACCTTGTGCGTGCCGGCCTTGTTCGGCGCGCCGAAGCCGATGGTCGTCTTGCAGGCGATCATGGTCGGCTTGTCGGACTTCTGCGCTTCCTCGATGGCGGCGGCGATGGCGTCCGGATCATGGCCGTCGACGGCGATCGTGTGCCACTGGCTGGCGCGGAAGCGGGCGTGCTGGTCGGTCGAGTCGGCAATCGAGATCGGGCCGTCGATGGAGATGTTGTTGTCGTCCCAGAACACGATCAGCTTGTTGAGCTTCAGGTGGCCGGCGAGCGAGATGGCTTCCTGGCTGATGCCTTCCATGAGGCAGCCGTCGCCGACGAGCGCATAGGTATAGTGCTCGATGAGGTCGGAGCCGAATTCCTCGCGCAGCTTGCGCTCGGCAATCGCCATGCCGACGGAATTGGCGATGCCCTGGCCGAGCGGGCCGGTCGTCGTCTCGATGCCGGCGGCGTGGCCGTATTCGGGATGGCCGGCCGTGCGCGAGCCGAGCTGGCGAAAATTCTTGATCTCGTCGATCGTGATGTCCTCGTAGCCCGTGAGGTAGAGGAGCGAATAGAGCAGCATCGAACCGTGGCCGGCCGACAGCACGAAGCGGTCGCGGTTCGGCCAGGAGGGGTTCTTCGGATCGAAGGAGAGGAAGCGGGTGAAGAGAACCGTTGCGATGTCTGCTGCGCCCATGGGCAGGCCGGGATGGCCGGAGTTCGCCTTCTCCACGGCATCCATGGAAAGGAAGCGAATTGCATTCGCCATCCGGTCGTGTTTTTCGCGAGAGATCATGACTGTTCCGTATTCTTCGGGGTGTCAGGGCCGACGCCGCTCGGGTATCGGTTGGAAGCGGCTGACACATAGCAGGTCACCCGTCTAAGTCAACGAATTCGGCCGTTCCTGCGGCACTTGAGCGCCGCTGGCGGCGACTTTTCCGGGCCGTCCGGCAGGGGTGCGCGCGAAGCCCTTTTCCGCCTTGCGCACGGCTGATCCACAGCGGCTTTTCAGGCCCGCCTCGCCGCGCTGTTGACGCTCGGGGCAGCAGTTGAATACTGTCAATCGAAAGGAACCGGCGCTGGCGGCGGCGATTCGCGTATTTGAGTATGCCGGTGAAGGCTTTATGACGAACGGGGAAACAGTCAGGGCGGCGATCGAGGAGCTTCGCAGGGCGATAGCGAGCCTCGACAACGCGCTCGACATGCGCTTCGACCGGGAACGCGAGCACGGCGAGGTGGAAGGCGAGGTGCGGCGCGTCAATGCCGACCGTTCGCGGCTCGCTCAGGAACTCGACCAGTCCGAATTCCGCGCCAACCGCCTGGAGGAGGTCAACCGCGAGGTCTCCCGGCGGCTCGTCACCGCCATGGAGACGATCCGGGCCGTGCTCGACCGTTAACCGCCGCATTCTCCGCAATCAGGACATTCCCGCATGGCACAGGTGACCGTACAGATCGATGGCAAGGCCTATCGCATGGCATGCGAAGAGGGCCAGGAGGGCCATCTGGAGGAGCTGGCCGCCGGCTTCGACCGCTATGTCGGGCACCTGAAAAGCCAGTTCGGCGAGATCGGGGACCTGCGCATCACCGTCATGGCCGGCATCATGGTGATGGACGAGCTGAACGAGGTCACCCGACGCCTTGCCAGGCTGGAAAAGGAAACCGAGGAACTGCGCAAGGGCCGCGAGGGCGTGATGAGCGAGGTCTCGCGCAACGAGGAGGCGATCGCGCTTGCGCTGACCGAGCTCACCGGCCAGATCCAGGGCATGGCGGCCAAGCTCAACGGCAAGCCGCCCGTCAACTGACCCGGGGCTTTGCTTCTGCGCATTTCGCCACTGGCGAAAGCGCCGCTTTCATCCTATATGTCGGATGCGGTCTGCGCTTCCCGACAGGAACCACAATCCCTGGGGCCATACTCGATCCAAAGGGAGCTGTCCCTGACCCGGCCCGTGGGCTTGGTCACACGGTGCCCACCTACGTTTGTAGGCACCCAGGATCGTAAATCTCCATCGGTCGTCGCGGATCGTACTTCTTCAGATCTGGCGTGAGAGCCCGGCCTCGGGCGATTTTCCGGTACAGTCCCTGCCCAATTGCGGGCGACTGCCGAAGCCGGCGTGCCTTCCCCCCCCCCTCTCCTTCGTCATGGTCGGGCTTGACCCGACCATCCATCCTCACGGCACGTCCGCGCTTGCAGGGTGGATCCTCGGGTCAAGCCCGAGGATGACGGCGGGGAAGTGTCACGACCCCGAGCGGTACTTGTTCGCCGCGTCGATCGCCGCCTTCTGCTGGGCTTCGGTAAGGCCGAGGTAGAAATCCTCCAGCGAGGGGTCGTTGAGGCCCGCGCGGCGGGCGAGAACGAACCATTTCGCCGCCTGGATCGGATCGGACTTGGTGCCGATGGCGTGGATGTAGAGCTGGGCGAGCTTGCTCTGGGCGACGGCGTTGCCGCCCTCGGCCGCGCGCTTCATCCAGTTGAAGCCGGCCTCGTAGTCGCGCTCGCCAGCCGTGCCGTTCACCAGCCACATGCCGAGGTCGAGCTGGGCGGTGTCGTAGCCGGCCCTTGCGGCGCGCAGCAGCCATTCGCGCGCCCGCTTCGTCTTCTCCTCCGGCAGGTCCTTCAGGTTGAGGTAGATCTGCGAGAGCGCGTATTGCGCATCCGCGATGCCCTGCTCGGCGGATTTCTCGTAGTAGGGCAGCGCCGCGCGCAGGCCCTTGTCGCCCGGATTGTCGGCCACCAGCACCTGCGCATAGTTGAACTGCGCCGAGGCATTGCCGAGGTCGGCCGACTTCTTCATCAGTTCGTCGGCCTTCTTGCGGTCCTCCTTGGAGCGCGAATGCTCCATGAGGAGAACGGCATACTTGAACATGCCGGTGGGGTCGCCCCCGTTGGCCGCCTGCTCGTACCAGAACATCGCCTGGTCGCGGTCGCGCTTGACGCCGAGGCCGCGGTCGAGGATTTCCGCGACGAGCGTCTGGGCCGCCGGATCGCCGAGTTGGGCACGCGGCAGGGCAAGGTCCATCGCCGTGAGATAACGGCCGCGCTGGAAGGCGCCGTAAGCCTCGTCGATCTTGCCGGTGAACGGCTTTTCCTTGGGAAGGTCCGGCAGGTCGGCGCCCATGCGCTCCAGCACCGTGAGGCCGCCGGAAGGTTCCACGGCCGGCGTGTCCTTGCCGGCCTCCCCGGCCGTCGCCTCGGTCGCGGCGGGCTGCGCGTCCTTTGCCGTATCCTCGGCGGTCGCGGCCGTGTCCGCGGTGACGGCCGGCCCCTTCTTCACCGTCTGGGCAAGGGCGGGCGCAGCCGCGGCGAGACCCGCCAACAGCGCGATACGGCAAGCATGCGAAAGGACTGCCCTCTTCATGGCTGCCTACTATTGCCCAAACCGTGGCGCTTTTTCGTCAAGCAGCGCATTGACGGCGGCGACCACATGGGGCGCCTGCGCGGGATCGGCGAAGACCGCCTTGTCGAGCGCCACGAACTCCGCGCCGCTCTCGGCAACGGCAAGCGCGGACTGCGGATCCGTGCCGCCGAGCACGATGCACGGGATCTCGATCATCGAGGCCCACCATTCGGCGAGCGCAAGGTTCTTGGGATGCGCCTCCGGCTTGATGTCGCCGCCGATCTTGCCGAAGAAGACGTAATCGGGCTGCACCTCGCCGACCTCCAGCGCCTTGTGGCGGTCGGTCGCGTTGCCGCCGCCGACGATGAGCTTGGGCGTGAACTTCTCCACCGCCTCGGCAAGCTCTTCCAGCCCGCCCGTCACATGGATGCCGTCGGCCTTGGCGCGGCCGGCAACGCGCGTGTCGCCGGCAACGAGCGCCGCCGCGCCCGCCTGCTGCACGATCGCCACTAGCGCCTCGGCATGTTTCTGGAACTGGCCGTCGTCGAGCCCGTATTGCGGCAGGATCACCGAGGCGACGTCCCCGCCCCTGAGCGCTCCTTCCAGCATCGCCGCGCGCGCGGCAAGGTCCTCGCCCTCGGGAAGGATCAGCACCAGGCGGCAGCGTTTCTCGGCATCGGACATGGATGGGTACTTCCCTCGGATTGCAAATGTTCAGGGCTCGTCATAACAGATCAAAGCGGATAGACGGAAGGACGAACAGGATCAACCGCCTTCCATGTCCATCGACCCCTCCGTCTACTATGCCGCCATCCCCGCCGTCCTCCTCGTCGGGCTGACGAAGGGCGGCATGGGGGAAGCCCTCGCCCTCATGGGCGTGCCGCTGCTGGCCATGGCCGTGCCGCCCGTGCAGGCGGCCGCCATCCTGCTGCCGATCCTCGTCGTGATGGACGGCGTCGCGCTCTGGACCTGGCGCCACCACAACGACCGCACGCTCCTGAAGATGCTGCTGCCCGGCGCCCTCGCCGGCATCGCCATCGGCTGGGCGACCTCGGCCTCCGTGCCGCGCGATGCGCTGCGGCTCATCATCGGCGTCATCACCGTGCTGTTCGCATTGCGCTATTTCTACATCGGCTGGCGGGCGCGCCACGGCCATGTGCTGCAGGCCAAGACCCACCGGCTGCTGCCGGCCGCCCTCTTCGGCACGCTTTCGGGCTACGGCAGCTTCGTCGCCCATGCCGGGGGCGCGCCCTTCCAGGTCTACGCCCTGCCGCTGGCGCTGCCGCCGCGCGAGTATACCGGCGCGGCCGTGCGCTTCTTCGCGATCCTCAATTTCATCAAGCTCGGCCCCTATTTCGCCCTCGGCCAGCTCGATACGGAAAACCTCGCGATCTCCGCCACGCTCATGCCGCTCGCCATTGCCGCCACGGCCTTCGGCGGCTTCGCCGTCAAGCGCATGAAGCCGGATGTCTTCTATCCCTTCATGTATGCCATGGCCTTCATCGCCGGCCTCAAGCTCGCCTGGGACGGCGCGCTCGCCTTCTTCTGACGGCCTCTTCGCACCCGCACAAAAGGCTTGCCGCAACCGCGGGTTTGTCCTAGCGTCCGGCCATGGCGCACCCGGACCCCTTCGCTGCGATTGCCGATCCCAACCGCAGGTTCCTGCTGGAGGAGCTGCGCCGCGCCCCGCGCACCGTGAACGAGCTTTCGCAGGGCCTGCCGATCAGCCGCCCGGCCGTCTCGCAGCACCTGAAGGCGCTGCTCGATTCCAATCTCGTGAGCGTGAAGGCGGAAGGCACGAAGCGCGTCTACGCGATCAACGCGCGCGGCTTCGACCGGCTCAATCTCTGGCTCGACCAGTTCTGGTCGTAGGCCCCGCCTGTCCCATCCTGAAACACAGCGCCCCGGCATGCTGATCGAGCAGGCCGGGGCGGACGGAAATTATGATTTCGTATCAAGGGGCGGTTTCGCCAGACGGGCTCCTAACCCTGCGCTCCCATACGGAGCTGCCATTCCTGCGACCGTCTTCCCTTTCGAAAATCCTTGGAAAAATCCCTGTCTTTTCAGTGAGCCGTCGAGCGAAGGCGCTCGATCTCATCCTTGATGCGCAGCTTGCGACGCTTGAGATCCGCAATCGACTGGTCCTCCGCGGAGGGGCGGTTCATTGCGGCATGCAGCTCTTCTTCCAGAGCGAAATGCTTCTTTTCGAGCGTTGCCAGATGGGCCTCAATCGACATGTGACAGTTCCTTCCTTTTGCTTGCACCCGGTCACTTGCGTGCCGGGTGGTCCAGGTTGCAACAGTACGAGTGTGCCATGTCATTTTTCATTTGTCGAAGGCGAAAACGTGGCGAGGGATAACTTCCCGTTACCGGGGCTTTCGTGGTAGGAGCAGCCTTCATGGAGGCTGCGGGGCGGCGAACCGGCCCGCAACCGGGAAGACGGGGAACGAATAGCATGGCAGACCAGGATCAGGCTGAATTGCGGCTTGCCGTTGCACGGCTGCGCCAGGAGCACGAAGACTACGACACCGCGATCAACGCCATGATCCAGACCGGCTGCGAAGCCCTCAGAATCCAGCGCATGAAGAAGAAGAAGCTGATCTTGAAGGACAAGATCTCCAAGCTGGAAGACCAGATCATTCCCGACATCATCGCCTGAAACGGACGAGACGCCTTGGACACGACAGAAACGCCCCCCGTCGCCATCATCATGGGAAGCCAGTCCGACTGGGAGACGATGAAGAACGCTGCCGATACGCTCGATGCGCTCGGCGTCGACTACGAGGCGCGCATCATCTCGGCCCACCGCACGCCGGACCGGCTCTACAGCTTCGCGCGCGGCGCCAAGGCGGAGGGCTTCAAGGTGATCGTCGCCGGCGCGGGCGGGGCGGCGCACCTTCCCGGCATGGCCGCGGCCATGACGCCGCTGCCGGTCTTCGGCGTTCCCGTCCAGTCCAAGGCGCTGTCCGGGCAGGACAGCCTGCTTTCCATCGTGCAGATGCCGGCCGGCATTCCCGTCGGCACGCTCGCCATCGGCCGGGCGGGCGCGGTCAACGCCGCGCTGCTTGCCGCCGCCGTCCTTGCCCTCGGCGATCCCGAGCTTGCCCACCGCCTCGACGAATGGCGCGAGCAGCAGTCGAATGCCGTCGCCGAATACCCCGTGGACGGCCCCCTATGAGCGCGAAGACGATCGGCATCATCGGCGGCGGCCAGCTCGGCCGCATGCTGGCCATGGCGGCCGCCCGGCTGAATTTCCGCACCGTCGTCCTGGAACCGCAGGCCGACTGCCCGGCCGCGCAGGTCGCCAACGCCCAGATCGTCGCGGCCTATGACGACGCCGAGGCGCTTGCCGAGCTTGCCCGCCTTTCGGACGTCGTGACCTACGAATTCGAGAACGTGCCCGTTTCCGCCGCCGCGATGCTGGCGCAGTCCGTTCCGGTCTATCCGCCGCCGCGCGCGCTGGAAGTCTCGCAGGACCGCCTCGTCGAAAAGAGCTTCATCCGCGACTGCGCCATCCCGACCGCCGATTTCGCCGCCGTGGACAGCCAGGCCGACCTCGAGGCCGCACTCGACCGCTTCGGCGGCGTCGGCGTCCTGAAGACCCGCCGGCTCGGCTATGACGGCAAGGGCCAGCGCCTGTTCCGCTCGCCGGCCGAAAGCCGCGAGGGCGCCTTCGAGGCACTCGGCGGCGTGCCGCTCATCCTGGAAAGCCTCGTGCCCTTCGAGCGGGAAATCTCCATCATCGCCGCGCGTGACGCGAACGGCACCATCGCCTGCTACGATCCCGCCGAGAACGTCCACCGCAACGGCATCCTGCACACCTCGACGCTCCCCGCCCGCATCGGCGAGGCGACGGCGGACCAGGCCCGCAGGGCGGCGCGCGCGATCCTCGACAGCCTTTCCTATGTCGGCGTCATCGGCGTCGAGTTCTTCGTGCTGCCGGACGGCGGGCTCGTCGCCAACGAGATCGCCCCGCGCGTGCACAATTCCGGCCACTGGACGGAGGCGGCCTGCATCGTCTCGCAGTTCGAGCAGCATATCCGCGCGGTTTCCGGCCACCCGCTCGGCGACCCGCGCCGCCATTCGGACTGCGTGATGCAGAACCTCATCGGCGACGACATCGACGACGTTCCCGCCTGGCTCGAAACGCCGGACGTGCTCGTCCATCTCTACGGCAAGACCGAGGCCCGCCCCGGCCGCAAGATGGGCCACGTCACGCGGCTCACCGGCTGAAACAGGCCGTGGAAGGCTGGAAAACCTGCCGCCCACGGTTGACAGCCCGGATATCACGCGGTACATGCCTGCCAACCTGAAAGCGCGCCCGAAACGGCGCGTTTTTGATTGAGGAAATCCGGCGAACTCGAGTCGCCCTGCAATACGCGGATCAGAAAAATGAAGATCAAGAATTCGCTCAAGTCGCTCAAGGCCCGCCACCGCGAGAACCGCCTTGTTCGCCGCAAGGGCCGTGTCTACATCATCAACAAGCAGAACCCGCGCTTCAAGGCTCGTCAGGGCTGATTGGGCGTAGGGGTCGCCTTTCCGCATGGGCGGGAAGTGATGATCGAAAATACCAGTTTGACGTTCGGCGCAGGCGCTCTACCATGAGCGCCATGCGTTTTTTCGTGTTTCTCACGCTCTGCCTTTGCCTTGCCGGCGCCCTGCCGGCCCCTGTCCTCGCGCAATCGGCGCAGACCGCTTCCGCCGAGGCCGGGGCCTTCCCCACGCAGGCCCAGCGTCTCGACTCGCTCTTCACCGAATTGAAGCACGAACGCGACACGGACGCCGCCAAGGGCATCGCGGACCGGATCCGCCGGGAATGGCAGGATTCCGGCAGCGCCACCGTCAACCTCCTCATCCAGTGGGCCGACAAGGCGATGAGCGAGGACAACAATGCCGCCGCGCTCGATTTCCTCGACGAGGCGATTCGCCTGAAGCCCGACTATGTCGAGGGCTGGAACCAGCGCGCCACGCTGCATTTCAAGATGGGCAACTACCGCAAGTCCATGTCGGACATCAACCAGGTGCTGCGGATCGAGCCCCGCCACTTCGGCGCGCTCGCGGGCGTCGCCGCCATCATGACCCAGACCGGCCGCGACGAGATGGCCCTGAAAGCCTGGGAACGCTTCCTCGACGTCTACCCCACCGAGCGGCAGGCGCAGAAGGAATACGGCGATCTCGCCGAGAAGCTGACCGGCCAGCGGACGTAGAGTCTCTCCCGCAAGGGCGGCATATGCAGTCTTGCCCCTCACCCTAACCCTCTCCCCGCAAGCGGGGAGAGGGGACGTGCCCCATGAACGGGCATTGCTTGAGGAAAACGGTGCGCCCTACCCCTTCGCCCCGCTTGCGGGGAGAAGGTGCCGGCAGGCGGATGAGGGGCATTCCCGATGCGCTGGAATCAAAAAGGCGGGCCGGAGCCCGCCTTCGATAGATTGCCGGAAATCGCCCGCTCAGACGCCGCTGACGCCGTCGGCGGCGATGTAGGCGATGCGCAGCATGTTCGTCGCGCCGGGCGTGCCGAGCGGAACGCCGGCCGAGATGATGATGCGGTCGCCGGGCTTGCCGAACTCCTCGCTGACGACGATGCGGCAGGCGCGGTTGACCATGTCGTCGAGATCCGTCGCATCGCCCGTGACGACGCAGTGCAGGCCCCAGACAACCGACAGGCGCCGCGCCGTCTCGATGACCGGCGAAAGCGCCAGCACCGGCACTTCCGGCCGCTCGCGCGCCGCGCGCAGGCCCGTCGTGCCCGAGGAGGTGTAACAGACGATGGCCGACAGCTTCAGCGTCTCGGCGATCTGCCGGGCAGCGAGCGAGATGGCGTCGGCGCCGGTCGCTTCGGGCGTCGAGCGCTGGGCATAGATGATACCCGGATAATGCGGGTCGCGCTCGACCTTGCTGGCGATGGAGGCCATGGTGGAGACGGCTTCGACCGGATAGTCGCCGGAGGCCGACTCGGCCGACAGCATGACGGCGTCCGCGCCTTCGAAGACAGCGGTCGCGACGTCGGAGACCTCGGCGCGGGTCGGCACCGGCGCGGAGATCATCGATTCCAGCATCTGGGTTGCGACGACGACCGGCTTGCCTTGGCGGCGGCAGGCGCGGATGAGCTGCTTCTGGATGCCCGGAACGGCTTCCAGCGGCATTTCCACGCCAAGGTCGCCACGCGCCACCATGAGAGCGTCGGAAAGCTCGATGATCTCCTCGATGCGCTCGACGGCCTGGGGCTTTTCGATCTTCGACATCAGGCCGACGCGGCCGCGCGCGATCTTGCGCACTTCGGCCAGGTCTTCGGGCCGCTGGACGAAGGAAAGGGCCACCCAGTCGACGCTGCCGGTCGCGAGCACCGCATCGAGGTCGACACGGTCCTTCTCGGTCAGCACGCCGACGCCGAGCAGCGTGTCGGGCAGGCTCACGCCCTTGCGGTCGGAGATCTTCGTGCCGGAAATGACGGTGCAGACGATGGACTTGCCGTCGGCGCTCTCGGCGCGAAGGTGCAGCTTGCCGTCGTCGATCAGGAGGCGATGGCCGGGCTTGACCGCTTCGAGGATTTCCGGATGGGGCAGGAAGACGCGGGTGTTGTCGCCGGGCACGTCCTTGTTGTCGAGCGTGAAGGTCTGGCCGGGCTTCAGCTCTTCCGAGCCGTTGGCGAACTTGCCGACGCGCAGCTTCGGGCCCTGGAGGTCGGCGAGGATGCCGATCGGCCGGCCGCAGCGGGCCTCGACGGCGCGGATGCGGCTGATCAGCGTGCGCATCACGTCGTGGCTGGCATGGCTCATGTTGATGCGGAACAGGTCTGCTCCCGCCTCATGCAGCTTCTGGATCATCTGCTCGTCAGACGATGCCGGTCCGAGCGTGGCGAGGATTTTGACTTTTCTGTTCCGTCTCATCAGTTCTGGCTTTCCTGCGTCCCTGGCGTGTCTGAAAGCTGTACCATCCAGCTTCCCTGCCGCCCCGTGTCATATTCCTTGAAGCCCATGCGCTGGAAACCGCGCGCGAAGCAGTCCTTCACGCCGGTGATCTTGAACTCGTTCTCGGCGACGCACATGTTGACGTCACCGGTCCAGCGGCCGCCGCGGGCGGCGTCCTCGGCATAGAGATAGTAGTAGCGCGACTGCAGCTCGCCCTCGATCAGGGTGGCGCAGGTCGTGGCGGGCACCTGCCACCAGCCTTCGGTGATCCAGCCTTCCTTGGCGCGGTAGCCGATGGCGACGCCGACGAGGTTCTGCGTGCCGTTGCAGACGCGGAATTCGGCCCTGGCCTCACCGGGCACGGAAAGGGCGAAGAAACCCGCAAGGAGGAAGAGGCCGGCCTGGAAAAGGCTGCCGGCTTTCGGGAAGAACGGGCTGGTGCTCTTGGTTCTCACGGCTTCCGATGGAACTCCGTTGATTTGAATATGCGCTTTCTTGCGACGGCGGGGCATGAATGTCAACGCAACACTAATCGATTACATTTTCACGACAACGAGGGGAATCAATCCTGCAACCGCAGGCCTTGCGCCTTGCAGGCAAGCTCGCCCCGTGCGATCACGGAAAGGACACGGGCGCACAATCGGCGAAAGCATGCAGGACCATTCCCCCTTCGAGATCATCGACGGCGACCTCACCCTCGGGCTCGTCATCCTGGCGGACCATGCCACCAATCTCCTCCCCGAACGCTACGGCCGCCTCGGCCTGCCGGAAAGCGCCTTCGGGCGCCACATCGCCTACGATATCGGCGTCGAGGGCGTGGTGCGCGGCCTCAATGCCCGGCTGAACGCGCCGGTGGTCATGAGCCGCTTTTCCCGCCTCCTGATCGACCCCAACCGCGGCGAGGACGACCCGACGCTCGTCATGCGCATTTCCGACGGCGCGATCGTTCCAGGCAATCATCCGATCACGCCCGAAGAATGGCAATACCGGCTCGATACCTTCCACCGCCCCTATCACGATGCTGTGTCCGCAACGATAAGCGCGGTCGCCGCGAAGACCGGCAAGGCGCCGCTCGTCCTCTCCATGCATTCCTTCACGCCGGCCTGGAAGGGCGTGCCGCGCCCCTGGCATGTGACGGTGCTGTGGGACAGCGATCCCCGCGCCGTCCGCCCGCTGCTCGCCGAACTGGAAGCGCCCGGCGACGTCGTGGTCGGCGACAACGAGCCCTATGACGGGGCGCTGCGCGGCGACACCATGTTCCGCCACTGCATGAAGCCCGGCATTGCCCACGCGCTCATCGAGATCCGCCAGGACGAGATCGGCGACGAAGCCGGCATCGCTCGCTGGGTCGATCGCCTCGCGCCGGTCTTCGCGCGGTTGAATGCGGACCCGGCCCTGCACACATACGAGATATTCCCCTCCCGCACCGGACCCTATTGAGACAGACGCGATGACCGAGCTTACCAAGGAACAGCAGACCGAATTCGAGGCCGCCGCCTTCCGCCGCCTCGTGCGGCACCTGCGCGAGCGCACGGACGTGCAGAACATCGACCTGATGAACCTTGCCGGCTTCTGCCGCAATTGCCTGTCCAACTGGTATCGCGAGGCTGCGAACGAGGCGGGCGTGCTGCTCGACAAGGAAGCCTCGCGCGACATCATCTACGGCATGCCCTACGAGGAGTGGCGCGCGCTGCACCAGCGCGAGGCGAGCGACGTGCAGAAGGCCGCCTTCGAGGTCAACCGCCCGAAGGAATGAGCCCCGCTCCCACGGGAAAATCCCGAAGCTACGCATGATAGGCCTTGATCTTGCCGGAAGTTCGCGGCAAGTCACGGCACCTTTCGAATTTCTAGCCCATCCAAGGAGAAGACCATGTCGGATGCCCACGGCGTCGCACGCGACCAGCTTCGCGCGTTCATCGAGCGGATCGAGCGTCTCGAGGAAGAAAAGAAAACCATCGCCGATGACATCAAGGACGTCTACGGCGAAGCCAAGGGAACCGGCTTCGACACCAAGATCCTGCGCAAGGTCATCCAGATCCGCAAGCAGGACAAGGACGAGCGCATGGAACAGGAAGCCATCCTCGACACCTACCTCCAGGCCCTCGGCATGATCGAGCTGCCGCCGGACGCCGAATAAGGGACTTTCCATACAAGGCGCCTGCGCGCCTCCCCTCCTCTCCACCGTCATCCTCGGCCTTGAGCCGAGGATCCACCGGCGCCCCGAAGCATGGATGCTCGGGTCAAGCCCGAGCATGACGACGGAGAGGATGGAGAGAGAGGCAACAATACCGATAAACGAAAACCCGCCGGATCGCTCCGGCGGGTTTTTTGTCTGGAGAAAACGGTGCGGCTCAGTTCTCGGCGCGCTCGAACTTGCGCACTTCCATGAAGTTCACGGCGGTGCCGCTGAAGCGGCCTGCGTCGATCGATTTCGTCTCGGGCTGGAAGCCGGCCATGTAGACCGTGGTGGGCGCAGCGCGCAGCGTGCGGCTGACGAAGCGCGGCGCCTTGACCGGCTTGGAGAGCGTCGCCATGCGGCCCTGGTCGAGCGCCCATTGCGAGAGGATCTTCTGCGTCAGCTTCGGCTCGGTGCGGATCGCGCCGCGGCTTGCGGCGTCGGCGTCCTTCTTCTTCGGGCGGCTGCCCTTGGCCGGCACCTCTTCCGCCGTCTTCGCCGAGAAGGCGTCCGTACCGCCGAGCGAGCGGGTGGCGCCGCCCTCCGGCTCGAGCGCGGCCATCTCGACCGGCACGCCTTCGTCGAGGTCCCTTGCCGGATCGGCGAGCGCGGCAAGGCCGGAACGGTCGGCTGACGCCGGCAGGGCCACGTCGGCCTCCGCCGCGGCCATCAGCGCCGTGCTCGAACCGCCAAGCTCGACCTGCGGACGCAGGCCCGGAACCGGAACGACGCCCAGCACCTCGCCGTCTTCCTCGACGGCGGCAGCGGCCATCACTGTCGGCTGGGCATCGCCCGCCTCGGTGCGCGCGCCGAGCATGACCGGCAGCGGGATCTTGTAGGCGGAAAGGTCCGCGAATTCAGGCTTGTCCTCGCCCGTCGTCGCCGCTTCCAGTGCCGCGGCCGCGCCGCTCGTCGCCGGGGCGACAAGCGCAAGCTCGGTCGTTTCCTCGGCCGCCTTGAAGGCCGGACGGCTGCCGGGCACGGGGGCGGTGAAGGCAAGCTCCGTCTCGGTTTCGGCGGCCGCGACGGGCGTGGTGTCCTGCGCCGCCTTCGCCTTGCCGCCGCCCGCGTCGAAATCGTCGGCGATGGCGACGTTGCTGGCGATCATTTCGGGCTCTTCATCCTCGTCGCCGCCTCCGCCGAAGAGACTGGCAAGGAAGCCCTTGCTGCGCTTGGATGCGGACGGGTTCGATCCGCCGCCGGCAACCTGGATGGCATCCGCACCGACGCGGCGCTTGTAGTCGGCGACGGCCTGCTGGTAGCCCGGCAGCGGCTTGCCGTCGGTCGGGACATGCATGGTCTTGCCGTCCGGGAAGAGGCTGACGAGCTCCTGCCGGCTCATGCGCGGCCAGGCGCGCACGCTGCCGACGTCGAGATGCACGAAGGGCGAGCCGGAGGTCGGGTAGAAACCGACGCCGCCCACCTGGAATTTCATGGCGGTGGCGCGCAGCGTCGCCAGCTTCACGCCGGGAATGAAGAAGTCCATCGCCTTGCCGAGCATGTGCTGGCTCTTCTTGGCGACACCCTTTGTGCGCGAGCGCAGCATGGAGTTCGTGGCCGGCGAGCGATAGGCGGAAACGACGTTGATGTAACCCGTAGCGCCGACCTTCTGGTAGACTTCCCAGACGAGGTCGAAGAGGCGCGGGTCCATCTTCGTCGGCTCGTTGCGGCGCCAGTCGCGCAGGAACTGGTTGAGCTGCTTGAGGCCGCGCGGATCATAGCGCCCGTTGCGCTTGAAGGTGATCTCGGCCTTTTCGCGCGTATGGAGGAAATAGAGCTTGAGCGTGCGGTTGCCGCTCTCGGCCTGGACGGTCGCGGGAATGGTTGCCGGCAGGATGAGGGCAGCAGAGAGCACAGCCGTGGTAAGAACCTTGGGCAGCTTGTGCAACACTGTCTTGCAGAGGCTGCCCAGGGAGGCTCCCGGGCGCTTCATCGATGCGAACAAATTTGCCAACTCTTTCCCCGTCCGGAGGACAACGAACGTCCGCTGTCCCAGATGACTGCCAATTGCGGTGAGAGCATGGCAAATCCGCCACACTTCCCGCCGCGAGCCCCTTATAGTGAACAATCCACTAACAGGGAATAAACGGCAATCGAGAAATCCCGGAAGACCGGGATTTACGGGGGTTTTACGCAGCTTCCTTCAACGGATCGTCCGGATCGATGCCGTAATCCTTCAGTTTGCGGTAGAGCGTCGAGCGGCCGATGCCCAGCTTGCGGGCCACCTGGCTCATCTGGCCGTGGTAGAATTTCAGCGCGAAGCGGATCAGCTCCTCCTCGACATCGGCGAGCTTGCGCACATGGCCGCCCTTGTCGACGCTGGAAATGGCGTTCTCCGGCCCGTGCGCTGCGTCGGCCGATTCGCTCGGCTTGAAATCGGGATAGACGCTCGGCAGGCGCGTCTCGGAGGCGGGCTCCGGGGTGTGCAGGCTGGCCGCCTCCCAGGTGACCGCGCCGTCCTCGGCAAGGCCGTAGCCCGGCACCTGCGCGGCGATCTGCGGGAAATCGGCCGCGCGCAGCTCGTCGCCTTCCGCCAGCACCACGGCGCGGAAGATGGCGTTCTCGAGCTGGCGGATGTTGCCCGGCCAGTCATAGGCCGTCAGCAGCGCCATGGCGCCGGCCGAGACGGCGAGCGGGCGGGCAAGCTTCTGCTCGCCGGCAAAGCGCTGCACGAAGGCGCGCACGAGGACGGGGATGTCCTCCTTGCGCTTGCGCAGCGCCGGGATGGTGATCGGGAAGACGTTGAGGCGGTAGTAGAGGTCCTCGCGGAAACGGCCCTCGCGCACCTCGTTGATGAGGTCGCGGTTGGTCGCCGAGATGAGGCGGACATTGACCTTCTGGGGAAAACGCGCGCCGATCGTCTCGATCTCGCCCTGCTGCACGGCGCGCAGGAGCTTCACCTGCACCTCGAGCGGCAGGTCGCCGATCTCGTCGAGGAACAGCGTGCCGCCGTCGGCCTCCATGAACTTGCCGGTATGGCGCTCGCTCGCCCCGGTGAAGGCGCCCTTCTCGTGGCCGAAGAGGATGCTTTCCACGAGATTGTGCGGGATCGCCCCGCAATTGACGGTCACGAAAGGCTTGCCGGCCCGCTCGCTTCCCGCCTGGATGGCGCGGGCGACCATTTCCTTGCCGACGCCGGATTCGCCCTCCAGCACGACGGGGATGTTCGACTGGGCGGCACGCCGGCCGAGCTCGATGACGCGCAGCATTTCCGGGCTCGCCGAAACGATGTCGTCGAAATGCACGGTCTCGGACCTGTTGCGGCGGCCGGTGCGGCTGCGGCCCTCCCGCTGGTCCATCTTCAGGGCGTTGCCGACCGCGACGTTGAGCCGCTCGGGCGAGACGGGCTTGACCACGAAATCGAAGGCGCCGGCGCGCATGGCCGAGACCACCGTCTCGATGCCGCCCTGCCCCGTCTGCACGATGACGGGAATGGTGTTCTCGCGCTCGGCGAGCGCTTCCAGGAAGGCCGAGCCGTTCATCTCCGGCATCATCAGGTCCAGCAGGATCACGTTGATGAGGCCTCCCTTGCGATCGAGCAGGTCGAGGCCCGCACGGCCGTTTTCCGCCATGTGGGCGACATGGCCGGAGCGCTCGATCATGTTCTTGAGAAGCCTGCGCTGGACAGGATCGTCGTCGATGACAAGAATATGGGCCGTCACTGGAACCTCCTTGCCTGAAGGCGCGCGTCATGCACGCCCAAGGGAACTGGACACTGGCGGACCATGGCAGAAAGGGTTGAACATGCCGTTTTGAGAAAGGCTTGCATTTTAACCATTGCCGACGCAAGCAAGGGGCCGTTCCGCCCGCCTGAAAGAGAGATGACGATGAACCGCATTTTCCCCGCCCCCTCGATCGCCCTCGCGCCGGCAGAGGCCGCAGCCAGCGCCGCGCTCGGCGACCTTCCCGGCTGGAACCTCGCCGATCTCTACCCCGCGCCCGATTCTGCCGAATTCAAGGCGGACATGAAGAAGGCCGAGGCCGACACGCTCACCTTCGAGGCGAAGTGGAAGGGCAAGCTGGACGCGGCGACCGAAAAGACGGGCGACGAGGGCATCGGCGCAGCCGTGAAGGAATTCGAGGCGCTGGAGGACGTGATGGGCCGCATCGTCTCCTATGCCGGCCTCACCTATTTCACCAACACGACCGATCCGGCGAACGGCAAGTTCTACGGCGACGTGCAGGCCAGCCTCACCGACCTCGGCGCGCATCTCCTGTTTTTCTCCCTTGAACTCAACAGGATAGCGGACGAGCGCATCGCGGCCGCCTTGAAGAGCGACGCGCTTGCAGCGCACTACGCCCCCTGGATCGAGGACCTGCGCAAGGACAAGCCCTACCAGCTCGACGACAGGACCGAGCAGCTCTTCCTTGAAAAATCGATGACCGGCGCGGCCGCCTGGAACCGCCTCTTCGACGAGACCATGGCCTCGCTCCGCTACACGATCGACGGCGAGGAGGTGCCGCTGGAGATCGCCCTCAACCAGCTCCAGTCGCCGGACGGCGAGGCCCGCCGCAAGGCCGCCGAGGCGCTGGCCGCGACCTTCCGGGAGAACATCCGCACCTTCACGCTGATCACCAACACGCTCGCCAAGGACAAGGAGATCTCCGACCGCTGGCGGGGCTTTGCCGACATCGCCGACAGCCGCCACCTTGCCAACCGCGTCGAGCCGGAAGTGGTCGCCGCGCTGGCGGAAGCCGTGCGCGAAGCCTATCCGCGCCTTTCCCACCGCTACTATGCGATGAAGGCGAAGTGGCTCGGAATGGAGCAGATGGACTATTGGGACCGCAATGCGCCCCTTCCCGAGACACCCGATGCGACGATCCCGTGGAGCGAGGCGCGCGACACCGTGCTTGCCGCCTACGGCGCCTTCGCCCCCGAAATGGCCGCCATCGCGAAGGACTTCTTCGACAAGGGCTGGATCGACGCGCCGGTGCGCCCCGGCAAGGCGCCGGGTGCCTTCGCCCATCCGACGGTGCCCTCGGCGCATCCCTACGTGCTCGTCAACTACATGGGCAAGCCGCGCGACGTGATGACGCTCGCCCATGAGCTCGGCCATGGTGTGCATCAGGTGCTGGCCGGCGGCCAGGGCGCGCTGATGGCTTCGACGCCGCTGACGCTCGCCGAGACCGCCTCCGTCTTCGGCGAGATGCTGACCTTCCGCAGCCTTCTCGACAAGACGAAGGACAAGCGCGAGCGCAAAGCCATGCTCGCCCAGAAGGTCGAGGACATGATCAACACGGTCGTGCGCCAGATCGCCTTCTACGAATTCGAGCGCAAGGTCCACACCGCGCGCAAGGAAGGCGAGCTCACCTCCGACCAGATCGGCGAGCTCTGGCTCTCCGTGCAGGAGGAAAGCCTCGGGCCGGCAATCCGCATTTCCGAGGGCTACGAAACCTACTGGGCCTATATCCCCCACTTCATCCATTCGCCCTTCTACGTCTATGCCTATGCCTTCGGCGATTGCCTGGTGAACTCGCTCTATGCCGTCTACCAACAGGCCGAGACCGGCTTCCAGGAGAAGTATTTCGACCTCCTCAAGGCCGGCGGCACCAAGCATCACACCGAGCTGCTGAAGCCCTTCGGCCTCGACGCCAGCGATCCGTCGTTCTGGAGCAAGGGACTGTCGATGATCGAGGGGCTGATCGACGAACTGGAAGCGCTTGATAAGGCCTGACCTCGAACGCCGGACACAAGCATGACCGACCGCGAACGCTTTGTGCTCCTCAGGGACGACCGCGAGGACCGGACGGTGGTTTTCGCCGATCCGGTCGCGGTCGTCACCGTGCGCGAGCGCGCCGGCTTCGAGCCGGCCTTCGCGGCCCTGCAGGCGGCGCATGAAAAGGGCCACTGGATCGCCGGCTTCATGAGCTACGAGGCCGGCCATCTCTTCGAAAGGAAGCTGGCGCCGCTCGCGGAGGAAAACCGCCCGACCCCGCTGATGAGCTTCGGCATCTTCGAGAAGCCGGCGGAAAATCATCCGCTCGCAAGGCCGCGTCACCGCGTCGAGAACGAACCCTTCCTCAGCGAGCCCAAGGCGCACTGGGATTTCGACACCTACCGCAGCCGCTTCGAGCGCCTGCACCGGCATCTGCGGCAGGGCGACTGCTACCAGGCGAACCTCACCATGCCGATCCGCGCCCGCTGGACCGGCGATCCGCTCGCCGCCTTCTGGTCGCTGATCGAGCGCCAGCCGGTTCGCTACGGCGCCTTCGTCTCGCTCGACGGGCCGCTTCTCCTCTCCCGCTCGCCGGAGCTCTTCTTCGACGTCGACAAGGACGGCTGGATCGAGACGCATCCGATGAAGGGCACCGCGGCACGGGGAAAAAATGCGGCGGAGGACGCGGAAATCGTCGCCGCGATGCAGGCGGACGTGAAGACGCAGGCGGAGAACCGCATGATCGTCGACCTCCTGCGCAACGACATCTCGCGCATCACCGAGGTCGGCACGCTCGACGTGCCGAAGCTCTTCGCCGTCGAGACCTACCCGACCGTGCACCAGATGGTGAGCCATGTGCGGGCGAAACTCCTGCCCGGCCTCGCGATCCGCGACATCTTCGCCGCCCTCTTCCCCTGCGGCTCGATCACCGGCGCGCCGAAGATGCGCGCCATGGAGATCCTGCACGACCTGGAGGACGGCCCGCGCGACGCCTATTGCGGCGCCATCGGCGTCATCGCCCCGGACGGCACCATGCGCTTCAACGTCGCCATCCGCACCATCTCGCTCTTCGAGGGCGGCAACGCCGTCTTCAACGTCGGCGGCGGCATCGTCTTCGATTCCACCGCCGAGGCCGAATACGAGGAATGCCTGCTGAAGGCGCGCTTCGCCGTGGGGGACCAATGGATTTCTCGCTGATCGAGACATTGCGGTGGGAGCGGGGCGGCGGCTTCGTGCGGCTGGAGCGGCATCTGGCGCGGCTGGCGCGCTCGGCCGCAGCGCTGGGGTTGGCGGGGGCGGAGAAAGCGGAAAGCGCATTATATGAGGCTCTACCCCCCTCTGCCCTGCCGGGCATCTCCCCCACAGGGGGGGAGATTGGCAAGAGGCAAGGTCATCTCTCAACCGCGGCCACTGAAATGGGCAAGGCGTCCCCCCACCCAATCTCCCCCCCTGTGGGGGAGATGCCCGGCAGGGCAGAGGGGGGTGTGCCACAACCGACACCTCTCCGCATCCGTCTCGAACTCTTCCCCGACGGCCGCATCGAGGTGCAGACGGCACCCTTCGCGCCCCTTGCCGAAAACACGGTCTGGCGCCTCCGGATCGCGACTACCCGCCTCTCCTCCACCGATCCGCTGCTGCGCCACAAGACCTCCCGCCGCACCCTCTACGCCGCCGCGCGCGCCGAGTTTCCCGCAACGGAGGCCGACGAGGTGCTGCTTCTCAACGAGCGCGGCGAGGTCTGCGAAGGCACCATCACCTCGCTCTTCCTCGACGACGGTTCCGGCATCCTCAAGACGCCACCGCTCGCTTCGGGCCTTCTGGCCGGCGTGCTGCGGGAAGAGCTGCTGGAAACCGGCCGGGCCGTCGAAGCGAGGCTGCTGCCGGAAGACCTTAAGAGCGGCACGATCTTTGCCGGCAATTCGCTGCGCGGACTGATCCGCTGCGTTCTCACGTAAGGCATCGAGGCCGGATTAAACATAATCCCCGGCCGCTCTTTATTGTGACAGAAATCTGTGCTCTAGCGCTGCCATACTATGCTAAGGGGCTCGGAAGGCCCTGATTTTCAGCGCAAAGCGGCCGTCCGCAGGAGAACCAAATGGCAGACAGCACCTATCCGGTATATGGCGAAATCACCGGCCCGATCGTGATGATCGGCTTCGGCTCCATCGGGCGCGGCACGCTGCCGCTGATCGAGCGTCATTTCAAGTACGACCGGAACCGGCTGATCGTCATCGAGCCGCGCGAGGATGCCGCCGACGCGGAGATCTACGCCCGCCACGGCGTGCGCCACGTCAAGGCCCATGTCACCAAGGACAACTACAAGGACCTCCTGAAGCCCCTTCTCAAGGAAGGCGAAGGTCAGGCCTTCTGCGTCAACCTTTCCGTCGACACCGGCTCGCTCGACCTCATCAAGTTCTGCCGCAAGCTGGACGTGCTCTATATCGATACGGTCGTCGAGCCCTGGCTCGGCTTCTATTTCGACAAGAACATGAAGAACGCCGACCGCACGAACTATGCGCTGCGCGAGACCGTGCGCCGCGAGAAGGAGAAGAATCCGGGCGGCACGACGGCCGTTTCCACCTGCGGCGCAAACCCCGGCATGGTCTCCTGGTTCGTCAAGCAGGCGCTGGTCAACCTTGCGAAGGACCTCGAGATCAAGTTCGAGGAACCCGATCAGCACGACCGCGAAGGCTGGGCGAAGCTGATGAAGAAGGTCGGCGTCAAGGGCGTGCACATCGCCGAGCGCGACACCCAGCGCACCAAGAACCCCAAGCCCTTCAACACCTTCTGGAACACCTGGTCCGTCGAGGGCTTCATCTCGGAAGGCCTGCAGCCGGCCGAGCTCGGCTGGGGCACCCATGAGAAGTGGATGCCGAAGAACGCCAGGAAGCAGAAGAAGGGTTGCAAGGCCGCCATCTACCTGGAGCAGCCCGGCGCCAACACGCGCGTCCGCTCCTGGTGCCCGACGCCCGGCCCGCAATACGGCTTCCTCGTCACCCACAACGAGTCCATCTCGATCGCCGACTATTTCACGGTGCGCGACAAGCACGGCGACGTCGACTACCGCCCGACCTGCCACTATGCCTACCACCCCTGCAACGACGCCGTGCTGTCGCTGCACGAGATGTTCGGCAACGGCGGCAATCAGCAGCCGGTGCTGCATGTCCTCGACGAGAACGAACTGGTGGACGGCGTCGACGAACTGGGCGTGCTGCTCTACGGCCACGACAAGAACGCCTACTGGTACGGCTCGCGCCTGTCGCTGGAGGAAACCCGCCGCATCGCTCCCTACCAGAACGCGACCGGCCTGCAGGTGACCTCGGCCGTTCTCGCCGGCATGGTCTGGGCGCTGGAGAACCCGAAAGCCGGCATCGTGGAGGCCGACGAGGTCGACTACAAGCGCTGCCTCGAAGTGCAGACGCCCTATCTCGGCCCGGTCGAAGGCCACTATACCGACTGGACCCCGCTCGAAGGCCGCCCGGGCCTCTTCCCGGAAGACCTCGACACGAAGGACCCGTGGCAGTTCAGGAACGTCCTCGTCCGCTGAGCGGACGGCGCAGACGCAAAACCGGAACGCCCGCGCGAAAGCCGCGGGCGTCTTCGCTTTCAATGGGATAATGCCCGCCGCGTCTTGCTTTCGACGATTCTTCACGGCATGTTCGCCGGACCTGCCGGGCGGTTCGCGCCGCCATGACCCTGGGAGACTTGAGATGAAGCCGATTGCAATCGTGAGCCTGCTCACCGCCGCCGTAGCGCTCTCCGCCTGCATGTCGGACCGTTCGCCGCGCGGCCTGCCGGTGGCCCAGGCCCCCGTGCCGCAGGGCGTGGAAGGCTCGTGGGTCGATCCGAACGGCATCGTCTCCAGCTTCACCGCCGGCACGTTCACGACGCGCACGACCGACACGAACCAGCTCCTGGCATCGGGCACCTACATCAACACCTCGCCGACGCTGGTGGAGATCAACATGACCTCGCTGGTGCGCAACACCCAGTCCAAGGTCAATTGCGCGCTGGTCAGCCAGAGCCAGCTCAACTGCACCACCGCAGAGGGTGCACAGTTCTCGCTCACCCGGCGCCTGTAAGCGCCGCCGATACCGGAACGGAGGGCCGCAAGGCCCTTTTTTCGTTTCGGGAGGCCGCCGTCTTTTCGCTTGAAGTTGCCCTGAAGCGGTGAAAACATCGCGCAGCCCCTCCCGCGCATCGCCGCGGGCAAACGAGGAGACGAGAACCATGACGTTTTTCCGATCCGGCCTCTTGGCCGCTTCCATCATCGTGCTCTCCAGCGGTTCGGCCTTCGCGGATTACGAACTGAACATCCTGCACATCAACGACCTGCATTCGCGCATCGAATCGATCAACAAGTTCGATTCGACCTGCTCGGCCGAGGAGGAGAGCAAGAACGAGTGCTTCGGCGGCGTCGCGCGGCTGAAGACCGCCATCGACGCCGAGCGCCAGAAGCTTGCCGGCAAGAACGTGCTGCTGCTCAATGCGGGCGACAATTTCCAGGGCTCGCTCTTCTACACGACCTACAAGGGCGCGGCGGAGGCCGAGTTCCTCAACCTCATGAAGTTCGACGCCATGACCGTCGGCAACCATGAATTCGACGACAGCGAGGACGGGCTCGCCACCTTCCTCGACAAGGTCCAGTTCCCGGTCGTCACCGCGAATGTCGCCGCCAGCGCAAGCTCGAAGATCGGCGACCGCATCAAGTCCTATATCGTCCTCGACAAGGGCGGCCAGAAGATCGGCATCGTCGGGGCCGTCGCCAACGACACGCCGGAGCTTTCCTCGCCCGGCCCGAACGTGCTGATCGGCAACGACGTCGCCGACATCACCGCCGCCGTCGCCGAATTGAAGAAACAGGGCGTCGACAAGATCATCGCCCTCACCCATGTCGGCTATCCGCGCGACCTTGCGGCCATCGCCAAGATCCCCGACGTCGACGTCGTGGTCGGCGGCCACAGTCACTCCTTCCTCTCCAGCACGGACCCCAAGGCGGAAGGCCCCTATCCGACGATGGTGGACAATCCCGGCGGCTACA
Organism: Shinella fusca; assembly: GCF_014203155.1. Taxonomy (GTDB): domain Bacteria; phylum Pseudomonadota; class Alphaproteobacteria; order Rhizobiales; family Rhizobiaceae; genus Shinella; species Shinella fusca. The sequence goes on along the minus strand of NZ_JACHIK010000006.1, from coordinate 94,904 downwards.
AGGTGCCCGTCGTGCAGGCCGGCTCCTATTCGAAATATCTCGGCGACCTGAAGGTCGTCTTCGACGACGCGGGTATCGTCAAGGAAGCCTCCGGCGCGCCCATCGCCATCGATTCAACGATCAAGCCGGACGAGGCGGTGCTTGCCCGCATCAAGGAACTCGCCGCCCCCATCGAGGAGCTGAAGAGCAAGATCGTCGCCGAAAGCGCCGGGCCCATCGACGGCTCGCGCGAGACCTGCCGCTCGGCCGAATGCGAGATGGGCGACCTCGTCGCCGACGCGCTGCTCGACCGCACGAAGAGCCAGGGCATGACCATCGCCATCACCAATGGCGGGGGGCTGCGCTCCTCCATCGACGCCGGCCCGGTCTCCATGGGCGAGGTGCTGTCGGTCCTGCCCTTCCAGAACACGGTCGCCACCTTCCAGCTCAAGGGCTCCGACCTTCTCGCCGCGCTGGAAAACGGCCTCAGCCAGATCGAGGAAGGCGCCGGCCGCTTCCCGCAGGTCTCCGGCATGAAATATTCCTTCGACCGCTCGAAGCCGGCCGGCAGCCGCATCGTCTCGGTCGAGGTGAAGGAGGGCGACGCCTTCGTGCCGCTCGATCCGGAGAAGACCTACGGCATCGTCTCCAACAACTACATGCGCGCGGGCGGCGACGGCTATGCCGTCTTCGCGAAATCCGCCGTGAACCCCTACGACTTCGGCCCGAACCTCGAACTGGTTGTCGCCGACTACCTCGCCGCCCACCGGCCCTACAAGCCGGCGACGGACGGCCGCATCACCGAAGTTAAGGCCGCCGCCCCGGCAACGGCCGAAACCGCGACCGATACGAATGAAACGGCCGCGAAATCGACCGAGGGCGCCGCAACGACGGGCGAAACCGCGTCCGGCACGGCGGAAACCACCCCGGCAGCCGGTTCGGAAACGGCGACCGCCGCATCCGGATCCGCCGCGTCCGCCGGCGGCAAGCATGTGATCGCCCGCGGCGACACGCTCTGGGACATCGCCAAGGCCGCCTATGGCGACGGCACGCTGTGGCACAGGATCGCCGAAGCCAACGGCAATCCGCGCCCGCGCGCGCTGCATATCGGCACGGAGCTCTCGATCCCCGCGAAATAAGACAATTTGTCTCCGCTATTTCCGCCGGTCCGGGCTTTTCCGGGCCGGCATTTCTTTTTAGAACGATTCTGACGGCCGGCCTCCGCCGCGCAACAAGAAGAACCAGGGCACGACAGCCCGCCCGTTGAGGACCGCACCATGCAGGACATCGCCGAAAAACCCGCCGCCCATCCCCCCGCCAAGCACGGCAAGGTCGGCGTCCTGCTCGTCAATCTCGGCACGCCGGACGGCACGGACTATGCCTCCATGCGCCGCTACCTCAAGGAATTCCTCACCGACAAGCGCGTCATCGAGTGGCCGAAGATCGCCTGGTATCCGATCCTCTTCGGCATCGTGCTCAACACGCGCCCCGGCAAGGTCGGCAAGGCCTACGAGACGATCTGGAACAAGGAGCGCAACGAGAGCTTCCTGCGCACCTATACGCGCAGCCAGGCCGAGCTGATGGGCAAGGCTCTCACCGACCATCCGCATGTCGTCGTCGACTGGGCCATGCGCTACGGCCAGCCCTCCATCGCCTCGCGCATGGAATACCTCCAGAAAGAGGGCTGCGAACGCATCCTCGTCTTCCCGCTCTATCCGCAATATGCGGCGGCGACGACCGCGACGGTCAACGACAAGGCCTTCGAGACGCTGTTGAAGATGCGCTGGCAGCCGGCGCTGCGCACCGTGCCGCCCTATCACGACGACCCGGCCTATATCGACGCGCTCGCCGTCTCCATCGAAAAGCACCTCGCCACGCTCGACTGGGAGCCGGAACGGGTGCTCGCCTCCTTCCACGGCATTCCGAAGAGCTATTTCGAGAAGGGCGACCCCTATTATTGCCAGTGCCAGAAGACGGCACGCCTTCTGCGCGACCGGCTCGGCTGGGCGGACGGCAAGCTGATGGTCACCTTCCAGTCCCGCTTCGGGCCGGAGGAATGGCTGCAGCCCTATACGGACAAGACCGTGGAGAAGCTGGCGCAGGAGGGCGTGAAGCGCATCGCCGTCCTCAATCCCGGCTTCGTCTCCGACTGCCTTGAGACGCTGGAGGAGATCGCCGAACAGGCGGCAGAGAGCTTCGTGCACAATGGCGGCGAGAAGTTCGCGCACATTCCCTGTCTCAACGACACGCCCGAGGGCATGGCGGTCCTCGAAAAGGTCGTGCGCCGCGAGCTTTCCGGCTGGGTCTGAGCCCCACGATAAATCACGCGCCGGCCAAATAGACTGGCCTTGCGGCCCGTATTGCTTACAGTGGCGCCGCGCCGCAACGTCTGACGGAGAGAAGCATCATGGATTTGGCCGGACTGGATATCGTCGTCATCGCCCTCGTGGTCCTCGTCATCCTGATCCTCTTCGCCGGGATCAAGACCATTCCGCAGGGCTACCAGTACACGGTGGAGCGCTTCGGCCGCTACACGCGCACGCTGGAGCCCGGCCTCAACCTCATCATCCCCTTCATCGACCGCATCGGCTCGAAGATGAACGTGATGGAGCAGGTGCTGGACATCCCGACGCAGGAGGTCATCACCCGCGACAATGCCAGCGTGTCGGCCGACGCCGTCGCCTTCTACCAGGTGCTGAACACCGCGCAGGCCGCCTACCAGGTCGCCCATCTCGAACACGCCATCATCAACCTCACCATGACCAATATCCGCTCGGTCATGGGCTCGATGGACCTCGACGAACTGCTCTCCAACCGCGACAAGATCAACGACCAGCTCCTGCGCGTCGTCGACGAGGCGGCCAATCCCTGGGGCCTGAAGATCACCCGCATCGAGATCAAGGACATCGCGCCGCCGAAGGACCTCGTCGACGCCATGGCGCGACAGATGAAGGCCGAGCGCGAGAAGCGCGCGCAGGTGCTGGAGGCCGAGGGCTCGCGCAATGCGCAGATCCTGCGCGCCGAGGGCGCCAAGCAATCCGCCATCCTGGAGGCCGAGGGCCAGCGGGAAGCCGCCTTCCGTGACGCCGAGGCCCGCGAACGCCTTGCCGAGGCCGAGGCCAAGGCGACGAAGATGGTCTCCGAGGCCATCGCCGCCGGCAATGTGCAGGCGATCAACTACTTCGTCGCGCAGAGATATACGGAGGCCATGGCCGCGATCGGCAAGGCGCCGAACGCCAAGGTCGTGCTGATGCCGATGGAAGCCTCCTCGCTCATCGGCTCGCTCGGCGGCATCGGCGCCATCGCAAGGGAGGTCTTCGGCGACGGCTCGACGCCCGCCGGCGCCCCGCAGCGCACGCGCCAGTCGACGCCGTCGACCGCCTCGCGCAACCCCTTCGACACGCCGCCGCAGGGAACGGGCGCATGATCCAGCGCATCGTCACCGAGCTCGGCCCCTGGGCCTGGTGGGTCCTCGGCATCGTGCTCCTGATCCTCGAAGTGCTGCTGCCCGGCGTCTTCCTCGTCTGGATCGGCATCGCCGCCATCGTCACGGGCGTGCTGTCCCTTCTCCTGTGGCAGGAGGCCTACTGGGTCTGGCAGGCGCAATGGGTGGTCTTCGCCGTGCTGTCGCTCGCCTCCGCCCTCATCGGCCGGCGCCTTGTCTACAGCCACGGCCGCGGCAGCGACCAGCCGCATCTCAACCAGCGCGGCCAGAGCCTCATCGGCCGCACCGCCGTGCTGGAGCAGCCGATCGCCGAAGGGCGCGGGCGCATCCGCCTCGACGATACGATGTGGAGCGTACAGGGGCCGGACCTTCCGGTCGGCGCGCGCGTGCGCGTGACCTCCAGCAACGGCCGGGACCTCACGGTCGAGGAGGCGTAAACCCTCAGGCGACGCCGATCCGCAGGAGATCGTGGAAATGCACGATGCCGACGGGCCGGAAGGTCTCGTCGGTGACGATGAGCGCGGTGATGTTGTGCTGGTTGAGGAGGCCGAGCGCGGCGGTTGCCAGCGTCGTCGGCCGCACCGTCTTGGGCGTGCGCGTCATCACGTCGTCGACCGTCAGTTCGGCAAGATTGCGCGAAAGGTTGCGCGCGATGTCGCCGTCCGTGACGATGCCGACCAGAATGCCCTCGCCGTTGACGACGCCCACGCAGCCGTAGCGCTTCTGCGCCAGCATGTGCACGGCCTCCGGCATCGACGTGCCGAGCCCGACGAGCGGCATGTTCTCGCCGCTGTGCATGATGTCGCCGATATGGGAAAGGCTCGCGCCGAGCTTGCCGCCCGGATGGAAGGTCTTGAAATCCGTCGCCGTGAAGCCGCGCGCTTCCAGCAGCGCAACGGCGATCGCATCGCCGAGCGCAAGCTGCATCAGCGTCGAGGTGGTGGGGGCGAGCCCATGCGGGCAGGCTTCCTGAGCCTTCGGCAGCAGCAGCACGGCATCGGCCGCACGCGCCAGAGCCGAGCGCTCGCCCGAGGTCATGGCGATGAGCGGAATGGAAAAGCGGCGGGAATAGGAGACGATCCCCTGCAGTTCGGCCGTCTCCCCGCTCCAGGAAAGCGCGAGGATGACGTCGTCGCGGCCGATCATGCCGAGGTCGCCGTGGGTCGCCTCCACCGGATGGACGAAGAAGGAGGGCGTGCCGGTCGAAGCGAGCGTCGCGGCGATCTTCACGCCGATATGGCCCGACTTGCCGATGCCCGTCACGATGACGCGGCCGGCGCTGCCCCCCATGAGCTGCACGGCCTGGCAGAAGGCATCGTTGAGGTCGCCGGCAAGCGCCGCCGAGAGCGCAAGAAGCCCGGCCTTTTCCGTCTCGACGGTGCGGATTGCAGACGCAACGGCGTCGGCGCCGTCGACTTTGGCCTGTCGTGTGATCATGCGCCTCGTTACCGCTTTTGCCGGAACCTGTCCACGGGGAACCGCACCCGCCCCTCTGCAACCAAGCGTTAACCATGGCGGTTTACGTTCGCTTAGGAAATTCGCGAATCGCAGGCCGGAAGCATGGGCAAGGCAAAGGAAACGGACCGTAGGGCGCTTTCGCCTTGCCTCACACGGCGTCTGGCCGGGCTTCTGCTCGCCGGCACGGTCCTTGCCGCCCCGGCCGCCATGGCCCAGGAGAAAGCCTCCGTCACTCCCACCTTCCAGAATCCGCTGGCCGTCACCGGCACGGCGGCGGCGGACGGTGCCACGGATACGGCGGCGAGCGGCACGAAAGCCCTGCCGGACCCGACGACGACGGCCTCGACGCCGGGCGACCTCGCCATCGCGGCGGAAGACGAGACGGTGCCCGCCGAGATCGGCGAGGACGGCGCGTATCTGAGCACCAGCCGGCGCACCGAACGGCTGAACCCGCGCGAAACCAACCTCGACCATGTGAGCAGCAAGTTCGGCGATCCCTACGAGCCGACCGGCATCCGCCTCGGCACCTTCGTGCTCAAGCCCTCGATCTCGCAGGGCATCGGCTACGAGAAGACGAAGTCGGGGGATACCTCCTCCAGCCGCACCTTTTCCCAGACGGGGCTGAAGGGCACGCTCACCTCCGACTGGTCGCGCCATCAGCTTACCGTCGAAGGCGAGGGCATCTACCAGCGCAACATCAGCGGCACCGGCGAGACGGAACCCAAGGTCGACATCAACGCCGACCTCAGGCTCGACCTCAGCGACGACACGATCGCCGACATCACCGGCGGCTACAATTTCGAGCGCGAGAGCTCCAGCGATCCCAATGCCGTCAACGGCGCGTCGGTGCAGTCGGGCGTGCACACCTTCAGCGCGGGCGCGAAGGTCAAGCGCGACTTCGGCCTGATCCGCGGCACCCTCGGCGCCGCGCTGGAGCGCGAGGTCTACGGCTCGGCGGAACTCGGCAACGGCGCCGAGCTCGACCTTTCGGACCGCAACAACACGGAAGGCACCCTGACGGGCCGCGTCGGCTTCGAGCTTTCGCCGGCCCTCATCCCCTATCTCGAAGCCTCCGTCGGGCGCTCCTACTACGACAACAAGCAGGATTCGCTCGGCTACGAGCGCTCCGCCTCGACGCTCGGCGGACGGGCGGGCGTGGAAGTCGACCTCGGCGAGAAGCTGCGCGGCGACCTCGGCCTCGGCTACAAGCGGGCGACCTTCGACGACAGCCGCCTTGCCGCGCTGGAGGGCATCACCGTCGACGGCGCGGTCTTCTGGTCGCCGCAGCGCGGCACCGACCTCCGGCTCGGCCTCGTCACGAACCTCCAGCCCTCCACCGCGGCCGGCCAGAGCGGCTATCTCGAATATATCGCGACGGCGGACCTCACGCACGAGCTGCGCGACAATCTCGTCGCCCGGCTGAGCGGCGCCTATACCTGGCGTGACTTCTCCGCCTCCGCCGGCCTGCCCGACCAGGACGTCTATCTCGCCGGGGCCGGGCTGACGTGGAACATCACCCGCTGGCTGGCGATGACCGGCGACGTTTCCTACGAGCTGACGCGCCAGTCGGGCGCGTCCGATACCGGCGTCACGCGCGCCGGCATCGGCCTTGTCCTGCGCCGATGAGCCTTATTTCAGGCCGGCGACCAGCGCCCTGAGCGGCCCCTCGACCGAGGGGCGGATATCGCCGCGGGCAAGGGCGAAGGCGATGTTGGCGAGGATGAAGCCGTCTTTCGCGCCGCAGTCGTAGGTCTCGCCCTTGAAGTGGTAGGCGGCGAATTTCTGGCTGTCGGCGAGCTTCACCATGGCGTCCGTCAACTGGATCTCGTTGCCGGCGCCGCGCTCCTGCGTGGAGAGGATCGGGAAGATTTCCGGCTGGAGGATGTAGCGGCCGTTGATGAAGAAGTTGGAGGGCGCGGTGCCCGGCGCCGGCTTCTCGACCATCTTGGTGATGGCGAAGCCCTCGCCGATCGCCTCGCCGACGCCGACGATGCCGTATTTGTGCGCCTGGTCGGGCGCGCATTCCTCGACGGCGACGACATTGGCGCCGCTCTGCTCGAAGAGCTCCACCATGCCCTTCATGCAGCCCTTCTCGGCCTTCATGATCATGTCGGGCAGGAGCAGCGCGAAGGGCTCGGGGCCGACCAGCTCACGGGCGCACCAGACGGCATGGCCGAGGCCGAGCGGCTCCTGCTGGCGGGTGAAGCTCGTCGAGCCGGCGACCGGCAGGATGCTGTCGAGCAGCGTGAGTTCCGCCGTCTTGTTGCGCTGGCGCAGCGTCTGCTCCAGCTCGACCTGGATGTCGAAATAGTCCTCGATGACCGCCTTGGAGCGACCGGTGACGAAGATCAGGTGCTCGATGCCGGCATCCAGCGCTTCATCCACCACATACTGGATGACCGGCTTGTCCACGACGGTCAGCATTTCCTTCGGAACGGCCTTCGTGGCCGGAAGGAAGCGGGTGCCGAGACCGGCCACCGGGAAAACTGCTTTGCGAACCTTGCGTGTCTGCGACATTATTCACCTCGTTGCGCCCGCGCCTCATGGCGGACATAGGACTGCTCGAATAGATTCCAATTCCTATCTTTTTGCAAAGGAAGACGGGGCAAAAGTTTGATGGTAAAGAATTTGTTGACTTCGTTTTTATAAGTTTTGCGTTCAGCCGGTGGTTTGGCGCCATCGTACCGAAATTTTGGAAACGGACACGACAGCCGATGACACAGAATCTGAAAACCGTTCTGCGCCGATCTGCGCTCACCCTCTTCCTGTCGGCAGGCCTTCTCGCGCAGGCCTCCGCCGCCCGTGCGGATACGCGCTTCCAGAAATGGATCGCCGATTTCTACCAGACGGCGGCCGAGGCCGGCATCAGCAAGGCGACCTATCGAGCGGCGTTTTCCGGCGTCAAGACACCCGATCCGGAGGTCCTGGACAAGGCCGCCTACCAGCCGGAATTCACCCACAAGATCTGGGACTACCTCGATTCGCGCGTGAACCCCTACACGGTGCGCATCGGCCGCGAGATGGCCGCCAAGCATGCCCGCACGCTTACCGCGCTGGAGCGCCATTTCGGCGTCGACCGCAACGTGCTTCTCGCCATCTGGTCGATGGAATCCAACTACGGCGCCGTCCTGAAGAAGGACGAGCGGCTGCATTACGTGCCGCGCGCGCTCGCGACGCTCGCCTATGCCGACAAGAAGCGTGCGAAATATGCCCGCACGCAGCTCATCGCCGCCCTCAAGATCATCCAGCGCGGCGATATCGACGCCGGCGACATGACGGGCTCCTGGGCGGGCGCGATGGGCCATACCCAGTTCATTCCCTCCAGCTACCTCCTCTATGCGGTCGATGCGGACGGCAACGGCCACCGCGACATCTGGAACTCCGTGCCGGACGCGCTGGCGACGGCCGCCAACCTGCTCGCCAAGAACGGCTGGCAGGCGGGCAAGACCTGGGGTTACGAGATCGTCGTGCCCCGCGGTGGCGAGAAATATTCCGGCCAGACGAAGACGCTTGCCCAATGGGCCAAGCTCGGCTTCACGCGTCCGAGCGGCAACGGCTTCAAGAACGGCTCCGACCGCGCCGAACTGAAGCTGCCGGCCAACGGCGGCCCCGGCTTCCTGATGACGAAGAACTTCTTCGTCATCAAGCGCTACAACGCCTCCGATTCCTATGCGATGGGCGTCGGCATGCTGGCGGACCAGATCGCCGGCTACGGCGGCGTCAAGCAGCGCTGGCCGCGGCCCGACGGCGCGCTCGACATCACGGAGAAGTTCGAGCTGCAGACGCGCCTCAAGGAGCTCGGCTACTACGACGGCGAGGTCGACGGCAATTTCGGCTCCGGCTCCAAGGCCGCCATCCAGGCCTTCCAGAGCCGCATGGGCCTTTCGGCCGACGGCGAGCCGAGCCAGACGCTCCTCAAGGCGCTGCGCCGCTGACCGCGGCCGGGCGCGCATGACAGGGGCGCTCCGGCGCCCCTTTTTGCCGGCCGGCGCTTTCGCTTGCCGCCCGCATTTGCCATCATGCCGCCACCGAACGCCTGCAGGATGACGGGAAAGGCGGGGAGCCATCGCATGAGCATGAGTATCCGGACCTTCTGCCTGGGGCTTGCCCTTGCCGTCGCGGCAAGCCTTGCCGCCGCGCCGGCCGGCGCGCAGGAGCGCGTCCAGCGCAAGTCGATCCTCGAACTCCTCTTCGGCTCTCCCAAGCGCAAGGTCGAGGAGCCCCAGCCGACGATCCGCAAGCCGAGCGCGACCGTGCGCAAGAAGAAGCCGGCAAGGACGGTCGTGGCCGCGCCGGAGCCTGCCGCCGTCGAGAAATTGCCCGATGCGAAGGTGGTGCTCGTCGTCGGCGACTTCATCGGCGGCAGCCTCGGCGACGGCCTCATCACCGCCTTCGAGGCGACGCCCGGCATTCGCGTCGAGCGCCGCACCAACGGCTCCTCCGGCATCGTGCGCGACGACTACTACGACTGGCCCGCCGCCCTGCCCGGCCTGATCGCCGAGACCAGGCCCACCCTCGTCGTCGTCAGCATGGGCGCCAACGACCGCCAGCAGATGACCGTTGCGGGCAACAGCGAGAAATTCCGCTCCGAGGCCTGGACGAAGGAATACGAGGCGCGCGTCGCCCGCATCGCCGCGCTCGCCCGCGAAGGCGGCCGGCCGCTCTTGTGGATGGGCATGCCGCCCTTTCAGTCCTCCGCGCTGACGGCGGACATGACGACGCTCAACACGCTCTACCGCGCCGGCGTCGAGAAGGCGGGCGGCGAATTCGTCGACATCTGGGACGGGTTCGTCGACGAGGACGGCAAGTTCGTGATCTCCGGCTCGGATATCAACGGCCAGCAGGTGCGCTTGCGCGGCTCGGATGGCATCAACTTCACCAAGGCCGGCAAGCGCAAGCTCGCCTTCTACGTGGAAAAAGAAATCCGCCGCCTGCTCGGCGACGCCGCCGCCGGCCCGGGCCTGCAGAGCGACCTCAAGGACCTCGTCGTCACGGCGCCCCCGGCGGAAGACGCCGAGATCACCAAGACGCAGCCCATCAGCCTCGCCGACCCCGCGCTCGACGGCGGCACCGCCCTCCTCGGCGGCTCGGCCCTCAAGGGCAACGGCAAGAGCCTGCGCGACAAGCTGGTGGAAAAAGGCGAGACCGCCAACGCCCCGCTGGGGCGGGTGGACGATTTCCGGCTGGAGAAGACGGCAACGCCGTAAGCGGGAGCACCCGATAGGCTTCGCTCCCCGCCCTCTCACCTCTCCGCCGTCATCCTCGGGCCTGACCCGAGGATCCACCGCCATCTCCGCAAGCGCGGCATGGATGGTCGGGTCAAGCCCGACCATGACGATAGAGGCTTTGGTGAACAAAGCGCGCCGCAACCGGCGCGCTATTCCATTTTATCGCGGCAGCGTGGTCGAGCCCATCAGCGCCTCGTCGATCGCGCGGGCGGCCTGACGGCCTTCGCGGATCGCCCAGACGACGAGCGACTGGCCGCGGCGCACGTCCCCGGCCGTCCAGAGCTTGTCCACCGAGGTCTTGTAGTCGCGTTCGTTGGCGACGACGTTGGAGGAGCCGCGCTTGTCGGTGTTGATCGTCAGGCGCTCGCCGAGGTCCTTCAGGACGCCGTCGGTGAAGGGACCGCGGAAGCCGATGGCGATGAAGGCGAGATCCGCCTTGATGATGAACTCCGTGCCGGGGATCGGCTTGCGGCGGTCGTCCACCTGGCAGCACTTCACGCCCGTCAGGACGCCGTCCTCGTCGCCGACGAATTCGAGCGTGCCGACCTGGAACTCGCGCACGGCGCCTTCGGCCTGCGAGGAGGAGGTGCGCATCTTCGTCGCCCAGAAGGGCCAGACGGCGAGCTTGTCTTCCTTTTCGGGCGGCTGCGGGCGGATGTCGAGCTGGGTGACCTTCACCGCGCCCTGGCGGAAGGCGGTGCCGACGCAGTCCGACGCCGTATCGCCGCCGCCGACGACGACGATGTGCTTGCCGCCGGCAAGGATCGGCTCGGACGGCCAGCCGACGCTGTCGATGTTCTCGCGCCCGACGCGGCGGTTCTGCTGCACGAGATAGGGCATGGCATCGTGCACGCCGATGAAATCGCCGCCGGGGATGCCGGCATCGCGCGGGGTTTCCGAGCCGCCGCAGTAGAGCACGGCGTCATGCTCGGCGAGCATCTCGTCCATCGTCTTGTCGACACCGACATTGACGCCGTAGTGGAACGTCACGCCCTCGCCGCGCATCTGGTCGACGCGGCGGTCGATGAAGTTCTTCTCCAGCTTGAAGTCCGGGATGCCGTAGCGCAGCAGGCCGCCGGCCTTGGATTCGCGCTCGTAGACATGCACTTCATGGCCGGCGCGGGCGAGCTGCTGGGCGGCGGCCATGCCGGCGGGGCCGGAACCGATGACCGCGACCTTCTTGCACGTCTTCACCGTCGCCGGCTGCGGGACGATATAGCCCATCTCGTAGGCCTTGTCGGCAAGCGCCTGCTCGACGGTCTTGATGGCGACCGGCATGTCCTCGAGGTTCAGCGTGCAGGCCTCCTCGCAGGGCGCGGGGCAGATGCGGCCGGTGAATTCCGGGAAGTTGTTGGTCGAATGCAGGTTGCGGATCGCCTCTTCCCAGTTGCCGCTGTAGACGAGGTCGTTCCAGTCGGGGATCTGGTTGTGGACCGGACACCCGGTCGGCCCGTGGCAGTAGGGAACGCCGCAATCCATGCAGCGCGCCGCCTGCTTCTGGACCTCCTGGTCCGACATCGGGATGGTGAATTCACGGAAATGGCGGATGCGGTCGGATGCCGGCTGATACTTCATGACCTGCCGGTCGATCTCCAGAAAACCTGTAACCTTGCCCATCGTATTGTCCTGAAACCTTAAGTGTTTTCAACGAGCGCCTTTCGGACGCAAAGGATAGCCCCTCATCCCGCTGCCGCGACCTTCTCCCCGCAAGCGGGGAGAAGGAAGATGCCGCACCGCCTTGCCTCTTGTCCCTTCTCCCCGTTTACGGGGAGAAGGTGCCGGCAGGCGGATGAGGGGCCGTTGCAGCCTGTTACTCAGCCGCTTCCGCCATTTTCATGCGTTCCATGTCTTCCAGCGCACGGCGATACTCGACCGGCATGACCTTGCGGAACTTCGGGCGATAATCGGCCCAATGGTCGAGGATCTCCTTGGCCCGCGGCGAAGCCGTATAGTGCAGGTGGTTGGAGATGAGCTGATAGAGCCGCTCCTCGTCGTGGCGCGTCATGTCGCCGGAAACGTCCACCATGCCCTTGTGCATGATGTCGCCGCCGTGATGGTGCAGCTTCTCCAGCATGTCGTCCTCTTCCGGAACCGGCTGGAGCTCGACCATCGCCATGTTGCAGCGGCGGGCGAAATCGCCCACCTCGTCCAGCACATAGGCGACGCCCCCGGACATGCCGGCCGCGAAATTGCGGCCCGTCTGGCCGATGACGACGACGACGCCGCCCGTCATGTATTCGCAGCCATGGTCGCCCACGCCCTCGACCACGGCGATGGCGCCGGAGTTGCGCACGGCGAAACGCTCGCCGGCAACGCCGTTGAAGTAGCACTCGCCGGCAATCGCGCCATAGAGAACCGTGTTGCCGACGATGATCGATTCATGCGGCACCGCCCGGTTGCCCTCCGGCGGGCGCACGATGATGCGGCCGCCCGAAAGGCCCTTGCCGACATAGTCGTTGCCGGCGCCCACGAGGTCGAAGGTGACGCCGCGGGCGAGGAACGCGCCGAAGGACTGGCCGGCCGTGCCATTGAGCGTCACGGAGATCGTGTCGTCCTTGAGGCCCTTGAAGCCGTAGCGCTTGGCCACTTCCCCCGAGAGCATCGCGCCGGCCGAACGGTCGACGTTCTTGATGTCGACGGCGAAGGAGACGGGCGTCTTCGTTTCAAGCGCGGGCTTGGCCTGCTCGATCAGCTTGCGGTCGAGGATGTCGTGGATCGGGTGGTTCTGCCGCTCGGTCCAGTAGGTCGCCTCCTTCGGCGCATCGACCTTGTGGAAGATGCGGGAGAAGTCGAGGCCGTTGGCCTTCCAGTGCGAGATCATCCGCTCCTTCTCCAAAAGCTCCGAGGCGCCGATGATCTCGTTCAGCGAGCGAACGCCAAGCGAGGCCAGGATCTCGCGCACCTCCTCGGCGACGAAGAAGAAGTAGTTGATGACATGCTCGGGCGCGCCCTTGAAGCGCTTGCGCAGGACCGGGTCCTGCGTGGCGACCCCCACCGGACAGGTGTTGAGGTGGCACTTGCGCATCATGATGCAGCCGGCCGCAATCAGCGGCGCGGTGGCAAAGCCGAACTCGTCGGCACCGAGCAGCGCGCCGATGACGACGTCGCGGCCGGTCTTGAGGCCCCCGTCGACCTGGAGCGCGATGCGCGAGCGCAGCTTGTTGAGCACGAGCGTCTGGTGCGTCTCGGCAAGGCCGATCTCCCACGGGGAGCCGGCATGCTTCAGCGAGGTGAGCGGCGAGGCGCCCGTGCCGCCGTCGAAGCCGGCGATGGTGATGTGGTCCGCACGCGCCTTGGCGACACCGGCCGCGACCGTGCCGACGCCGACTTCCGAGACGAGCTTGACGGAGATGTCGGCCTCGGGGTTGACGTTCTTCAGGTCGTAGATGAGCTGCGCCAGGTCCTCGATGGAGTAGATGTCGTGGTGCGGCGGCGGCGAGATGAGGCCGACGCCCGGGGTCGAGTGACGGGTCTTGGCGACCGTCGCATCCACCTTGTGGCCGGGAAGCTGGCCGCCCTCGCCGGGCTTGGCACCCTGCGCGACCTTGATCTGCAGCACGTCCGCGTTGACGAGGTATTCGGTCGTCACGCCGAAGCGGCCGGAGGCGATCTGCTTGATCGCCGAGCGCTCGGGGTTCGTCGAGCCGTCCGGCAGCGGCATGTAGCGGTCGGCTTCCTCGCCGCCCTCGCCGGTGTTCGACTTGCCGCCGATCCGGTTCATGGCGACGGCGAGCGTCGTGTGCGCCTCGCGGGAGATCGAGCCGAAGGACATGGCGCCCGTCGAGAAGCGCTTGACGATGTCCGCCGCCGGCTCGACCTCGTCGATGGAGATCGGCTTGCGGCCGGCAGCTTCCGCCCGCTTGATCGAGAAGAGGCCGCGGATCGTGTTCATGCGCAGCGACGAGGCGTTCACCAGTTCGGCGAATTCCTTGTAGCGGTCCTCCGCATTGCCGCGCACCGCATGCTGGAGCGAGGCGACGACGTCCGGCGTCCAGGAATGCTCCTCGCCGCGCATGCGGTAGGCATATTCACCGCCGATATCGAGCGTGTTGGCGAGCAGCGGGTCACGGCCGAAGGCGGCCTTGTGGCGGGCGAAGGTCTCCTTGGCGATCTGGTCGAGGCCGATGCCCTCGATGGTCGTCGCCGTGCCGAAGAAATACTTGTCGACGAAGGCCGACGACAGGCCGATGGCGTCGAAGATCTGCGCGCCGCAATAAGACTGGTAGGTCGAGATGCCCATCTTGGACATGACCTTGAGGATGCCCTTGCCGATGGCCTTGATGTAGCGGTAGACGACCTCTTCCGCATCCACCTCCTTCGGGAACTCGCCGCGCTTGTGCATGTCGGTGAGCGTGTCGAAGGCGAGATAGGGGTTGATCGCTTCCGCGCCGTAGCCGGCCAGAAGGCAGAAGTGGTGCACTTCGCGCGGCTCGCCGGTTTCCACGACGAGGCCGACCGAGGTGCGAAGCCCCTTGCGGATCAGGTGATGGTGCACGGCGGCGGTCGCAAGCAGCGCCGGGATCGCCACGCGGTCCGGGCCGATCTGCCGGTCGGAGAGCACGATGATGTTGTAGCCGCTGGTGACGGCCTGCTCGGCGCGCTCGCACAGGCGGTCGAGCATTTCCAGCATGCTCTCGGCGCCGCGCGAGACGTCATAGGTGAAGTCCAGCGTCTTGGTGTCGAAGCGATCCTCGACATGACCGATGGAACGGATCTTCTCGAGGTCGCCGTTGGTGAGGATCGGCTGGCGCACTTCCATGCGCTTGGCCTTGGCCGCGCCGCCATGGTCGAGGATGTTCGGCCGCGGGCCGATGAAGGAGACGAGGCTCATGACCAGTTCCTCGCGGATCGGGTCGATGGGCGGGTTCGTCACCTGCGCGAAGTTCTGCTTGAAATAGGTGTAGAGCAGCTTGGTCTTGTCGGACATGGCCGAGATCGGCGTGTCCGTGCCCATGGAGCCGATGGCTTCCTGCCCCGTCGTCGCCATCGGCGACATCAGGAGCTTGGTGTCCTCCTGCGTATAGCCGAAGGCCTGCTGGCGGTCGCGCAGCGACACATCGCGGCGCAGCGCCCGCGGCTCGACCGGGCCGAGGTCTTCCAGGATGATCTGCGTGTTGTCGAGCCAGTCGCGGTAGGGATGCTTGGCGGCGAGCGTCGACTTCACCTCGTCGTCGGAGATGATGCGGCCCTCTTCCATGTCGATAAGCAGCATCTTGCCCGGCTGGAGGCGCCACTTCTTGACGATGCTCTCTTCCTTCACCGGCAGCGTGCCGGCTTCGGAGGCGAGGATGACGCGGTCGTCGTCGGTGACGAGGTAGCGGGCGGGGCGCAGGCCGTTGCGGTCGAGCGTCGCGCCGATCTGACGACCGTCGGTGAAGGCGACGGCGGCCGGGCCGTCCCACGGCTCCATGAGGGCGGCGTGGTACTCGTAGAAGGCCTTGCGCTCGGGGCTCATGAGCTGGTTGCCGGCCCAGGCCTCGGGGATCAGCATCATGACGGCATGCGCCATGGAGTAACCGCCGCGCACCAGGAATTCGAGCGCGTTGTCGAAACAGGCCGTGTCCGACTGGCCCTCGTAGGAGATCGGCCAGAGCTTGGTGATGTCGTCGCCGAAGAGCGGTGAGGAGACGGAGGCCTGACGGGCCGCCATCCAGTTGACGTTGCCGCGCAGCGTGTTGATCTCGCCGTTATGGGCGACCATGCGATAGGGATGCGCCAGCTTCCACGACGGGAAGGTGTTGGTGGAGAAGCGCTGGTGCACGAGGGCGACGGCCGATTCGAAGCGCGGATCGGCAAGGTCCTTGAAGTAGGCGCCAACCTGATAGGCGAGGAACATGCCCTTGTAGACGATGGTCTGCGAGGACAGGGAAGCGGGATAGAAATCGCTCTCCTCGCCTTCGTACTCGTCGTAGATGCGGTTGGAGATCACCTTGCGCAGGGTGAAGAGGCGGCGTTCGAACTCGGCGTTGGTGGCCGCGTCCCGGCCCGCGCCGATGAACACCTGCACATGGCGCGGCTCGGTGGCGGCGATTTCCGGCGCCTTGGAAAGGGAGGAATTGTCGACCGGCACGTCGCGGAAACCGAGAAGGACCTGCCCTTCCTCGGCAACGACATCGGCGATGACCTTCTTGAAATGCTCGACCAGCGTTTCGTCGCGGGGCATGAAGATATGGCCGACGGCGTATTCGCCTGCCTTGGGCAGGGTGACGCCCTGCTTTGCCATCTCCTCGCGGAAGAAGCGGTCGGGGATCTGCACGAGGATGCCCGCGCCGTCGCCCATCAGCGGGTCGGCACCGACAGCACCGCGGTGCGTCAGGTTTTCCAGCATGAACAGACCGTCCTTGACGATCTGGTGCGACTTCTGGCCCTTCAGATGCGCCACGAAGCCGACGCCGCAAGCGTCGTGTTCGTTGCGCGGATCGTAGAGACCCTGTTTTTTCGGCAGGCCCGGATTGGAAGCGCGCGTCTTGGCGCCCGTCGCAGTCGCCTGCGCCCGGGTCTGCCGCAAATCATGTGCTTGAGTCTTCTCCATCATGCTTCCCTCCTGTGGGCCCGGTCCGGCGGGCGCCGTCTTCGCCCGCGATCGTCCCCGCCAACCGGCTCGGGCCTGACCGCAAGCATCTGCTTCGTGAACCTTTCCGGCCGCGAAACGACGGCCGACCAGGATGTGATCATCGGACCGTCAGGGGCGTCGGGCCTTCCGCCCTTCGCCGTTTCAGGCACCGTGGACGGCGCCTTTTCGGTCTCTTGACCGAAATAGGACAGCAAACCTGTCCTATTTCATGGGCTCTATGCCAGAAAGCCCCCCACCCTGCAAGGCCATCATGCCAAATAATCACCACCTCATGAAGAAAAATTGCCCGCGCCACGAATGGCTTGAAATTAAATTACGAGCTTCCGGCACTTTGTTTCCGTTCCTTTCATTCCGACGTAAAACGGCCGGCAGGCCAAATCCGGCAATTGATCGTTCCCGTTTCTTCATTATGGTCCTGCCGGAGCCCTCATTCGCATTGGAAATCCCATGTTTTTCGCTTCCGACAACTGGGCAGGCGCCCATCCCGACATCGCAAGAAGCCTCGTCGAGGCCGCCGGCGGCTTCGCCTCGGCCTACGGCACGAGCGACCTCGACAAGCGTGTGGAAAACACCTTCTGCGAGATCTTCGAGCGCGACGTCGCCGTCTTCTTCGTCGGCACCGGCACGGCGGCCAATTCGCTGGCGCTTGCCAGCGTCAACCGTCCGGGCGGGCAGGTCTTCTGCCACCGCGAGGCGCATGTGAACGTCGACGAGTGCAATGCGCCGGAATTCTTCGCGGCCGGCGCAAAGCTCGTGCCGATCGACGGGCCCGCCGGCAAGCTGCAGCCCGATGCCCTTGCCGCCGCCATCGGCCGCTTCCCGCCGGATTTCGTGCATGGCGGCCAGCCGATGGCCGTCTCCATCACCCAGGCGACGGAAGCCGGCACCAGCTATACGGTCGAGGAGATCGCCGCCCTTTCCGCCGTCGCGAAGGAGGCGAGCCTGCCCCTGCACATGGACGGCGCCCGCTTTGCCAACGCGCTCGTCCATCTCGGCGCGACGCCCGCGGAAATGACGTGGAAGAGCGGCGTCGACCTCCTCTCCTTCGGCGGCACGAAGAACGGCTGCTGGTGTGCCGAGGCGCTGGTGCTCTTCGATCCCGGCAAGGCCGACCAGATGCGCTTCCTGCGCAAGCGCTCGGCGCAGCTCTTCTCCAAGTCACGCTTCATCTCCGCCCAGTTCGACGCCTATTTCCGGGATGGCCTCTGGCTCGACCTCGCCCGCCACTCCAACGCCATGGCCGCGCGGCTTGCGGCCGGCTTTGCCGCATCCGGCAAGGCGCGCCTTGCCTGGCCGACCGGCTCGAACGAGCTCTTCGCCATCATCGACAACGACGCGATGAAGGCCCTGAAGGAAAAGGGCGCCGTCTTCTACCCCTGGCCCGCCGGCCCGCAGGTGAAGGCGCGCA
The DNA here is from genome assembly GCF_014203155.1 of Shinella fusca. Classification (GTDB taxonomy): domain Bacteria; phylum Pseudomonadota; class Alphaproteobacteria; order Rhizobiales; family Rhizobiaceae; genus Shinella; species Shinella fusca. Next base: position 76,812 of record NZ_JACHIK010000006.1, on the reverse strand, counting down.
TGGCCGAGAACGAAACGCTCGTTCGTCTCGTCACCAGCTTCGCGACGTCTGAAGCGGACGTGGACGCTTTCCTCACGGGGCTTTGAGAAAGAACGTCCTCTCCCCCGCAGCGGGCGGGTAAGGCTCACAATAAAAAAGGCGGTGCCCTGCGGCACCGCCCTCTTCATTCCGGTCGAAGCCGGGCTTATTCGCTCTGGGCTTCGATCTGCTTCGGCTCGGAGCCGATGGCGGCGATCTCGATGCGGCGCGGCTTCATGGCTTCCGGGATCTCGCGCAGGAGATCGATGTGGAGAAGGCCGTTCTTCAGCGAAGCGGCGCGCACTTCCACATGATCGGCGAGCTGGAAGCGGCGCTCGAAGGCGCGCTTGGCAATGCCGCGATAGAGATACTGGCCGTCCTCGGCCGTTTCGTCCTTCTTCTCGCCCTTGACCGTCAGCGCGTGTTCGCGCGCCTCGATCGACAGTTCGCTTTCGTCGAAGCCGGCCACCGCCATGGTGATGCGGTAGGTGTTTTCGCCGGTGCGCTCGATGTTGTAGGGCGGATAGGTCTGGGCCTGGTCAGGCTGGCCGAGGCTATCGAGCATGGTGAAGAGACGGTCGAAACCGACGGTGGAACGGTAGAGGGGGGAGAAATCGACGTGACGCATGGTGTCCTCCTTCAGAGCAACGGTTGCGATCTTTCATAAGGCCGCCCCGATTTCCGAAGGTGCGGCCCGGTTCATCCGGCCTCCGCCCCATATGGCGACGGCAGCCGACGGACCCTTTCGGCGCCCGTGACGATGAGATGGGAACGGTTTTGCGGCGATTCAAGAGGCTCCGGCCCGCGATTTTCCGACATGAACGGCGGATGAACATGCGCTTCGGATAGCGTTCAGCTTGGCCCTGCTAGAACGGCAGCATCGGAAGCGAAAACTTTCGACGACCGGGGTGCAACGTCCCTTCCGCTCCGGTCAAATTACGCCGGAATGCATGTGCCGCCACCCCCGTGCCACATGCATCCGGCTTTTTTCTTTGACGCCCCGCGGGCGGTCGCCTATCCATCGAAGGCATGTCGCCCGTTCGAGACCCGTCGATGGACCCCATCCTCTACGCCACCGCCGACAATCCCGTTCCAGAGAATCATCTTGCCGGCTTCTTCGAGGGCCGCGGCGGCGTGAAGATCCGCTATGCCGTCTTCCGCTCGAAGGCGCGCGAGGCCAAGGGCACGGTCGTGCTGCTGCAGGGCCGCAGCGAGTGCATCGAGAAATATTACGAGACGATCGGGGACCTGACGGCCCGGGGCCTCTGGGTCGCCACCTTCGACTGGCGCGGCCAGGCCGGCTCCGGCCGGTTCGTTTCCGGCAGCCGCGCCGGCCATGTCGACCGCTTCGCCGACTACGAGGCGGATCTTTCGCTGTTCCTCGAGCAGATCGTGCTGCCGGATGCCCGCCTGCCCTTCTTCATCGTCGCCCATTCGACCGGGGCGCTCGTCGCCCTCTCGCAGGCGCCTCAGCTCGAAAACCGCATCGAGCGCATGGTGCTCGCCTCGCCCTTCGTCGCGCTCGGCGGCCAATCGATGAGCCAGCGCCAGATCGGCATCATCGCCCACCTCGCCTCGCTGACGGGCTTCGGCAAGCGGACCTTCCGCAAGGGCGATCCGCCGCTCGGCTTTGCGGACAATGTCGTGACCTCGGATGCGCGGCGCTTTGCCCGCAACGCCGCCATCTATGCCGAGCACCCCGAGCTTTCTATCGGCTGGCCCACGGCCCGCTGGCTGAACGAGACGCTGCGGGCCATGGCGCGCGTCACGCACCAGGATCACCTGACGCGCATCCGCATCCCCACGCTGCTGCTCTGCCCGACGGCCGATCCCCTCGTGCCGCGCAAGGCGGTGGGCGACCTCGCGCGCATCTTCCGCGCCGCCCGCCTCATCGAGATCGACGGCGCGCGCCACGAGCTGTTCCAGGAGGCCGACCGCTTCCGCGCGCAGGCGCTCGCGGCCATCGACGCCTTCATTCCGGGCAGCGACGCCGACGACACCAGCCTCGGCGCCTGAAGGTAAGGATTGCCTTACGCGTTGAGGATCGCCATCGCCGCATCGTAGACCTTGCGGCTGCCGGCGGCGATGATCTCGCCGCCGTTTTCCGCCGGGCCGCCGTCCCAGGTGGTGATGATGCCGCCCGCCTGCTCGATGACCGGGATAAGCCCGCCCACGTCATAGGGTTTCAGGCCGCATTCGACGACGAGGTCGATATGGCCGGCGGCGAGCAGCGCATAGGCGTAGCAGTCGCAGCCGTAGCGGAAGAGCCGCACCTTCTCCTGCACCGCCTCGAAGCGCGCCTTGCGGCCGTCGACGAAGAGATGCGGCGAGGTGGTGAAGAGGATCGCGTCCGAAAGGCTTTCGCAGGGGCGCGCCGAAAGGACCTTGCTGCCGTCCGGGCCCGAATAGCGGGAGACCGTGCCGTCGGCGAAATAGCGCTCGCCCGTGAAGGGCTGGTCGATCAGGCCCATGACGGCCTCGCCGTTGCGGTAGAGCCCGATCAGCGTACCCCAGACCGGGACGCCGGAAATGAAGGCGCGCGTGCCGTCGATCGGGTCGATGACCCAGACATATTCGCGGTCGAGGCCGACCGAGCCGTGCTCCTCGCCGAGGATGCCGTGATCGGGGAAATGCTGCTCGATCACCGCGCGGATGGCGATCTCCGCCGCGCGGTCCCCCTCCGTCACCGGATCGAAGCCGCCCGCCTCCTTGTTGACGACGTCGGCGCCGACGCGAAAGCGCGGCAGGGTTTCCTTCCTCGCCGCATCGGCAAGGAGGTCGAAAAAGGCGCGATCAGGCTGCATGGAATCTCCCGGAGGGAATTGCGACCATTCTCCTTACTGCATCGCCGGGGAAAACGGAACCGGATTGACGCCATGGCCATCGCGTGGGGCACCCGCCCTCTTCGCACCTGCACTTGACATTTGTGCGCCGCAACATTACCGTCTTTATCGCAGTCCTTGGTGACTGTAATGCCCTCATTGGGTGTTTCCTCCCTAGACTTGACCGCGCCCCGTGCGCGGTTTTTTTTGACAGGGAGAAAGGGCTTATTCGGCGGCGAGCGCCCGATCGGCGGCATATTCCTCGACATGGTCGGAGAAGTTCTCGAGGAAGGCGGAGATCGCCGTCTGCAGCACCGCGAAGTCCGGTTTCTTGACCAGCGTCGCCTCGTCGACATAGAGGCCGCGGTTCACCTCGATCTGCAGGGCGTGCAGCCCCTTGGCCGGCCGGCCGTAATGCTCGGTGATGAAGCCGCCCGCGTAGGGCTTGTTGCGCACGACGGAAAAGCCCATGTCCTCCAGAAGCCGCATGGCAAGGCGCGAAAGCTCGCCGGATGCGCTCGTCCCGTAGCGGTCGCCGATGATGAAGTCGGGCCGCATCGCCGTTCCCGATACGCGGATATTGCCCGGCATGGAGTGGCAGTCGATGAGCACGGCGAAGCCGAAGGCGACGTGGGTGCGCACGATCAGCCGGCGTAGGCACGCGTGATAGGGCTTGTAGACCGTCTCCACCCGCTCCAGCGCCTCCTCCACCGGAAGCCGGTGGCGGTAGATCTCCATGTTCTCGGCAACGACGCGCGGCACCGTGCCGAGCCCGCCGGCGACGCGAATGGAGTTGATGTTGGCATAGGACGGCAGGGCGCCGTCGAACATGCGCGGATCGAGCTCGTAGGGCTCGCGGTTGACGTCGAGCCAGGCGCGCGGGAAATGCGCGATCAGCATCGGCGCGCCGAGCGCCGGGGCGACCGAGAAGAGCTCGTCGACATAGTGATCTTCCGAGCGGCGGATGCCGAGCGCGTCGAGGCGCGACCGCTCGAGGAAGCCCTGTGGATAAAGCCGCCCGCTATGGGGCGAATTGAAGACGAGGGGCACGCTCTGCGAAACCGGCTCCAGCACTTCGAAGTGGCTGTTTTCGCTGAAAGCCTCCGCCATCGCCGTCCTTTACCATGCCTGAATTTCCTTGCGCCGCCATGTTGCCAGCGCCCTTCCGGCATGTCCATACTGAGAAAGAGGGGATGAGGCTTCGCCCTGCCCCATTCACCGGATATTTACCGGCTTAGGCTCTTCATACCACAACCGCCCGTCCGCGGGCAGACAACTTCCAGAACGGTTTGCCAATTCCATGACTCCCAAGATTCTCCTCGCAGAAGACGACAACGACATGCGCCGCTTTCTGGTGAAGGCGCTCGAAAAGGCGGGCTACCAGGTGCTCTCCTACGACAACGGCGCCAGCGCATACGACCGTCTTCGCGAAGAACCCTTCTCCCTCCTCCTCACCGATATCGTCATGCCGGAGATGGACGGCATCGAACTGGCGCGCCGCGCCACCGAGCTCGACCCCGACCTCAAGGTCATGTTCATCACGGGTTTTGCGGCCGTCGCGCTCAACCCGGACTCCAAGGCTCCGAAGGATGCCAAGGTGCTTTCCAAGCCCTTCCACCTGCGCGACCTGGTGGAAGAGGTCAACAAGATGCTGGCCGCCTAAGGCATGGAAAAGACCGCAAAATCGGCGCGCGAAAAAAGGTTCGAAAACCCTATTGACGCCGCCTCCGGTTTTGTGGTCTATGCGCCGCATCGGATGGGCGTGTAGCTCAGCGGGAGAGCACTACGTTGACATCGTAGGGGTCACAGGTTCAATCCCTGTCACGCCCACCATTCGAATTCCAAAGGCCTTTCGGGAAACCGGAAGGCCTTTTGTTTTTGGGGCTTTCCCCCGCGGAAAAGGCTCCCCCGGGCCGGTGCCGGGAAATACACATATGCCGCCAAGGAAATAGTTGACGGCGGGGTGTGTTTTGCTGTCTGATGCGCATGGCTCCGAAGCGGGCCTCACGCCGGAAACCGGCGTCAAGCGGATGAAATTCCGTGTAAATCGGGCGGAAAGCGCCCGGCAGGCCGCAAACCCGGCGCCCGATTACCCCGCTAAACCGTAAAGTGTTTATCTTCAGGCTATACTTGCGGCCACACACCCCTCTACAAAAGATGGCGCACCCCGTTGGAGGACGGGTTGAAGCAGTCGTGCGATAGGAGGAGTATCCATGAGCGACGCATCCCTTATAAGCCCGGTGGACGAGAAACTGCCTGTCGGCAGGCTCGCGACGCTCGGGATACAACACGTACTCGTCATGTATGGCGGCGCGGTCGCCGTGCCGCTGATCGTCGGCCGGGCGCTGCAGCTCAGCCCCCAGGACGTGGCCTTCCTGATCTCCGCCGACCTTTTCGTCTGCGGCCTCGTGACCATCATCCAGTCGCTCGGCATCACCCGCCATATCGGCATCCGCATGCCCGTCATGATGGGCGTGACCTTCGCCTCGGTCGGCCCGATGGTTTCCATGGCGACGCTTTCGCCGGGACCGGAGGGCGCCCGCATGATCTTCGGCGCCATCATAGGCGCGGGCTTCGTCTCGCTGCTGCTCGCCCCCGTCATGGGGCGGCTCCTGCGGTTCTTCCCGCCGGTCGTGACAGGCACGATCATCCTCATCATCGGCGTGTCGCTGATGCGCGTGGGCATCAACTGGACCTTCGGCAACCCCTTCGGCCCGACGGCACCCAAGCTGATCGACCCCAGCCACATCGAATGGCTGAACCAGATCAAGAAGCTCGCCGAAACCGGCGGCCCGGCCGTTCCTGACGGCTTCGCCATCGCCCCGACGCTCTCCAACCCGATCTACGCCGAACCGAGCCACATCGCGCTCTCGGCCCTCGTCCTGATCTCGATCCTGCTGATCGCCCGCTTCGGCCGCGGCCTCATCGCCAACATCGCCGTGCTCAGCGGGGTCATCATCGGCTGCATCGTCGCGGCCGCCCTCGGCATGATGCATTTCGACCGCGTGGGCGATGCCGGCTGGTTCGCCGTCGTCACGCCGCTGCGCTTCGGCATGCCGATCTTCAACCCGGTCCTCATCGCCACGATGACGCTGGTGATGATCGTCGTCATGATCGAATCGACCGGCATGTTCCTGGCGCTGGGCGAGATCACCGGCAAGAAGATCGAGCAGCAGCACCTGACGGCGGGACTGCGCGTCGACGGCATCGGCACGATGATCGGCGGCCTCTTCAACACCTTCCCCTATACGAGCTTCTCGCAGAACGTCGGCCTCGTCGGCGTCACGGGGGTGAAGAGCCGTTACGTGTGCGTCGCCGCCGGCGTCATCATGATCGTCCTCGGCCTCATCCCCAAGATGGGCGCCCTGGTGGAAGCCGTGCCGACCTTCGTGCTCGGCGGCGCGGGCCTCGTCATGTTCGGCATGGTCGCCGCGACGGGCGTGCGCATCCTCACCACGGTGGATTTCAAGACCTCGCGCAACAACCTGTTCGTGGTCGCCGTCTCCGTCGGCTTCGGCCTCATCCCGCTGCTGGCGCCGAACTACCTGATGTGGATGCCCCACGCCATCCACCCGGTCATCGAATCGGGCATCGTGCTCACCTCGATCGCCGCGATCGTCCTCAATGCCTTCTTCAACGGCGCGAAGTTCGAACAGACGTCCGCCATCGAAGCGGCCCGCATGGCCGACAGCCACTAACGGCCTGACGCCAGAAAGACAAAAGCCGGCCCGTTCACCGCGGGCCGGCTTTCTGTTTGCGGGGAATAAACCCGTTAGTTCAGCGGAACCCGCATGCCGCCGTCGGAAACCGGCGGGCGGGCATAGGTCGTGTTGTCGGCAGCCGTGGTACTGCAACCGGCGAGCGCCAGAAGCGTGAGCGCAGCGACGATGAAACCGGAAATGGGGCGCATGGTCCTCTCCTTGTGGTGTGCTCGTAACACATAGGAAACGCCGCCATCCGCGTCCACTGGCAGCGGGCATGAAAAAGCCCGCCGCCTTTCAGGGACGGAGAGGATCACCACTCGGCGACGCTGCCGTCCTCATGGCGCCAGACGGGATTGCGCCAGCGATGGCCTTCCTTCGCCCGCTCGACGACATAGGCCTCGTCCACCTCCACGCCGAGGCCAGGCCCCTGCGGGATCGACACGAAGCCGTCCGCATAGTGGAACACTTCCTTGTTGGAGATGTAGTCGAGGATGTCGTTGCCCGTGTTGTAGTGGATGCCGAGGCTCTGCTCCTGGATGAAGGCATTGTAGGAGACGGCATCGACCTGCAGGCAGGCGGCAAGCGCGATGGGGCCGAGCGGGCAATGGGGCGCCAGCGCCACATCGTAGGCCTCGGCCATCGCCGCGATCTTGCGGCATTCCGTGATGCCGCCGGCATGGGAAAGGTCGGGCTGGAGGATATCGACATAGCCGTCCGCCAGCACGGACTTGAAGTCCCAGCGCGAATAGAGCCGCTCGCCGAGGGCGATCGGCGTCGAGCAATGGTTGGCGATCTCCTTCAGCGCCTCGCGGTTCTCCGAAAGCACCGGCTCCTCGATGAACATCAGCTTGAACTGTTCGAGTTCCTTGGCCAGCACCTTCGCCATCGGCCGGTGCACGCGGCCGTGGAAATCGACGCCGATGCCGATATGGGGGCCGACGGCCTCGCGGATCGTCGCGATGGTCGCGACCGCCTTGTCCACTTTCTCCCAGCTATCGACGATCTGCATTTCCTCGCAGCCGTTGAGCTTGATCGCCTTGAAGCCGCGGGCGACGACCTCGCGGGCATTGCTGGCGACGTCCGAGGGCCGGTCGCCGCCAATCCAGGAATAGACCTTGATCCGGTCGCGCACCTGGCCGCCGAGCAGCGCATGAATTGGCTGGCCGTAGGCCTTGCCCTTGATGTCCCAGAGCGCCTGGTCGATGCCGGCGAGCGCCGACATGTGGATCGCCCCGCCGCGATAGAAGCCGGCGCGGTACATGACCTGCCAATGGTCCTCGATCAGCAGCGGGTCCTTGCCGACGAGATAGTCGGCGAGTTCCTGCACCGCCGCTTCCACCGTCAGCGCGCGGCCTTCCACCACCGGCTCGCCCCAGCCGACGATACCCTCGTCCGTCTCGATCTTCAGGAACAGCCACCGCGGCGGCACGATATAGGTCGTCAGCTTCGTGATCTTCATGGAATTTCATCCCTCGGTTTGTCTTGGCTCGCGGGCCTTGCGCCCCGCGGAATCGGTCAGTCGGCCCTGCCCATCAGGCCGGAGAGGTCGCGCGCGGCAAGGTCGAGGATGCGGCGTGAGCAGGCCTCGGCCCGCGCGGCATCGCGCAGGCGCAGCGCATCGACCAGGTCCCGGTGCACGCCCAGCGCCTCCTCGCGCTTTTCCGACGCGCGGTTGGAGGCGTGCAGCGCATGGGAAAGGGCGGCGTGGATGATCGAGGAGAGCTGGTGGAAGACCTTGTTGTGGCTCGCCTTCAGCAAAGTCTCGTGGAAGCGCGTATCGGCGATGGTGAAGGCTTCGAGATCGCCTCCCGCCGCGCCCATCTCGTCGCAGGCCCGCTCGAGGTCGGCGATCTCCTGCGCGCTCGCGCGGGAGGCGGCAAGGAAGGCCGCGGCCGGCTCCACCGTGCGGCGCGCCTCGAGGATCGAGCCGAGCAGTTCGGCCGAGAGCACGTCCGGTCCCATCCATTCGAGGATCTGCGCGTCGAGCACGTTCCATTCCGAACGGTCGCAGACGAGCGTGCCGACCCGCGGCCGGCCGCGCACGAGGCCCTTGGTCTCCAGCACCTTCAGCGATTCGCGGATGACGGTGCGGCTGACACTGTAGGTCGCGCAGAGATCGCTTTCGCGCGGCAGCACGGCGCCCGGCGGAAAGCGCCCGCCGCAGATATCCGCACCGATGGCGGCCGTCACGTTGTGGCGCACGCGCGGACGGCGCGACGACGGCCGTTGCGCCTGCCTCTTCGCCTTTTCCGCCATGTCGCCTCCGCCGCTCAATTCATCATACAAAAGATATCGAATTATATGACAAATTGATGGCGAAGGCTATGCCCTGCCCTCTGCGGATGCACATAAATCCTTGCCGGAAAGCGCGGCCGGACCGAGGCGGTCAGCGTGTGTGCATGAGGATGTTGACGAGCGTGCCCGCCGGGTCGCGCACGAAAAAGCGCCGCACGCCCCAGGGCTCGTCCGCCGGCCCGTATTCGACCGGATAGCCGCCCTTGACGGCCGCCGCATGGACCGCCTCCACGTCGTCCACCTCGATGGAGAGCCCCGGCACCGGCGTGCCGGAACCGCCCTCGGAGGCGAAGCTCACCTGGAGCGGCATGGTGCCTTCGCTGCCATAGGTGGCGATCCAGCCGTGATCCATCAGCGAGGTCAGCCCCAGCACCTCCTCATAGAACCGGGCGACGGCGGCCGGATCGGCCGTTTCGATATTCGCGACGATGCGTCTGACCTTCATGCTAATCTCCTCAATGAGCGACCGGCACCGCATAGGCCGGCGTCTCCGGCCGGTGCGCCTGCCTGATTTCGCCGACACGCCCGATGATCTTGGGCAGGGATACAAGGATATGGTGGCGCAGCGTCTCGGCCGCCCGCCCGCTGTCGTCCACGTCCAGCGCCCGGAAGACCGCCAGATGCTCGGCGATGAAGGGCTCGTCGGACGGCAGGCGATGCGAGACGCCGATGACATGCTTGCTGACGTTCAGCATGAAGCGGGCGCGCCTCAGCGCGATCAGCAGCTCCCGGTTCGGGCAATAGCCGAGACAAGTGACGTGCAGGTCCGTCTCCAGCACGTCCATCGCCGCGACCGAGAGGTCGGGATAGAGGGCAAGCGCCTCCTCCAGCCGCTCCGTCATCGCCCGGCGCGCGGCGGGCGGGATGAAGGGTGCGGCCTGCACCAGCGCGACCGGCTCCAGCGCCACGCGGATATCGTGGAGGTGCCGCATGCGGGCCTCGTCGAGCGGAACGAGCATCCAGCGCATCCGCTCGTCCTTCTCGACGACGCCGAGGGCTTCGAGCCGCGTCAGCGCGTCGCGCGCGACCTGTCGGCCGACGCCGCGGGCGCGCGCCAGCTCCACCTCGTTGATGCGGTGACGGCCGAAGGCGGAAAGATGCACCATCTCCCGTTCCAGGCTCTCGTAGATCCCCTCCCAGGCGGGCGCCTTGCGCAAGGCCGGCGCCTCGTCGTCGAGGCCGAGCATCTCCGAAGTCAGCATCACGCGCTTCGGCCCGCTCCGCCCCTGCCCCACCAGGAAGCCGCGCCCGTCGAACCGCCGGATCGCCCCGGCCGCCTCCAGGAGCGCGAAGGCCTGCCGCACGGGGGTGCGCGTGGAGGCGAAAAGGGCCGCGACCGGCCCTTCGAGCAGCAGGGCGCCCCGCGGCAGGCGCCCGGCCGAGATCGACTCGGCCAGCACGTCGCGGATGCGCAGGTAGAGCGGGCTCTTGTCCGGCCCCGCGCCCACCTCTTCCTGAACCGGCTCCATATCCATCATGGCGCGGACCATGGCACGAATGCACCCTGCCGACAACGGTCATGTCCGCGGGCCGCGCCGGCAAGGAAATTGCGCCGCGGCGGCAAAAAATCTCCATTCCTTTCGTGACGCGCGGGGCGTTTTGCGTTAGGGAACCTCTGCTGAGGCTCGCAAGACGGCCACGAAGCGCCCATATGCAGCCGCGTCCACTCGAGGAATTGACCATGCCCGCATATCGCTCCCGAACCACCACCCACGGCCGCAACATGGCCGGTGCCCGCGGCCTGTGGCGCGCGACCGGCATGAAGGACACGGACTTCGGAAAGCCGATCATCGCCGTGGTGAACTCCTTCACCCAGTTCGTGCCCGGCCACGTCCACCTCAAGGACCTCGGCCAGCTCGTCGCGCGCGAGATCGAGGCTGCCGGCGGCGTCGCCAAGGAATTCAACACGATCGCCGTCGACGACGGCATCGCCATGGGCCATGACGGCATGCTCTATTCGCTGCCGAGCCGCGAGATCATCGCCGATTCGGTCGAGTACATGGTCAACGCGCACTGCGCCGACGCCATGGTCTGCATCTCCAACTGCGACAAGATCACGCCCGGCATGCTGAACGCCGCCATGCGCCTCAACATCCCCGCCGTCTTCGTCTCCGGCGGCCCGATGGAAGCCGGCAAGGTCGTCCTCCACGGCAAGACCCATGCGCTCGACCTCGTCGACGCCATGGTCGCCGCCGCCGACGACAAGATGTCCGACGACGACGTCAAGGCCATCGAGCGCTCCGCCTGCCCGACCTGCGGCTCGTGCTCGGGCATGTTCACCGCCAATTCGATGAACTGTCTGACCGAGGCCCTCGGCCTGTCGCTGCCCGGCAACGGCTCGACGCTTGCCACCCACGCCGACCGCAAGCGCCTCTTCGTCGAGGCCGGCCACCTCATCGTCGACCTCGCCCGCCGCTACTACGAGCAGAACGACGACAGCGTGCTGCCGCGCACCATCGCCAACAAGCGCGCCTTCGAAAACGCCATGTCGCTCGACATCGCCATGGGCGGCTCGACCAACACGGTGCTGCACATCCTGGCCGCCGCCTATGAAGGCGGCGTCGACTTCACCCTGGAGGACATCGACCGCCTGTCGCGCAAGGTGCCGTGCCTGTCCAAGGTGGCCCCCGCCAAGGCGGACGTTCACATGGAGGACGTCCACCGCGCCGGCGGCATCATGCGCATCCTCGGCGAGCTCGACCGCGGCGGCCTTCTCCACCGTGACACGCCGACCGTGCATGCCGAGACACTGGGCGATGCCATCGACCGCTGGGACATCTCCCGCACGAATTCGGAAACGGTGCGCACCTTCTTCCGCGCCGCGCCGGGCGGCATCCCCACCCAGGTCGCCTTCAGCCAGGAAGCGCGCTGGGACGACCTCGACATCGACGGCGAGAACGGCGTCATCCGCTCCGTCGAGCATCCCTTCTCCAAGGACGGCGGCCTTGCGGTCCTCTCCGGCAACGTCGCCCTCGACGGCTGCATCGTGAAGACGGCCGGCGTCGATGAATCGATCCTGAAGTTCTCCGGCCCCGCCGTCGTCTTCGAAAGCCAGGACGCAGCCGTCAAGGGTATCCTCGGCGGCGAGGTGAAGGCCGGCGACGTCGTCGTCATCCGCTACGAAGGCCCGAAGGGCGGCCCCGGCATGCAGGAAATGCTCTATCCGACGAGCTACCTGAAGTCGAAGGGCCTCGGCAAGGCCTGCGCGCTCATCACCGACGGCCGCTTCTCCGGCGGCACGTCCGGCCTTTCCATCGGCCACGCCTCGCCGGAAGCCGCGCAGGGCGGCGCCATCGGCCTCGTGCGCCAGGGCGACATCATCGAGATCGACATCCCGAACCGCACGATCAACCTTGCGGTCTCCGACGCCGAGCTCGCCGCCCGCCGCGCCGAGCAGGACAAGCTCGGCTGGAAGCCGGCCGCCCCGCGCAAGCGCAACGTCACGACGGCGCTGAAGGCCTACGCCGCCTTCGCCGCCAGCGCCGACAAGGGCGCCGTGCGCATCCTGCCGGAATAAGGGCAGCGACCGGCACGGTGCACCAATCCCTCCAAGTGCAGGGTATTGCTATGAAGACCCTCTCTGCCTGCCGGCATCTCCCCCACAAGGGCGGAGAAAGGCTGGCAGCACCCTTTTCCCTCGATTTTTGAACGCCGAGTGTGCCGCGGGTTAAGTCCCTCCCCCTTGTGGGGAGGGGTTGGAGAGGGGTCTTCACGAGAAACCCTTCCCCAACCCGCTTTGACATCAATCATAAATGTTGATATCAACCCATACGTCGAAAGCCCGCGAAAGAGGAGTTCCGAGCATGAGACCGGACCACGAGATCGTATCCCGCAAGGAATGGCTGGCGGCGCGCAAGGCGCTGCTGACGCTGGAGAAGGAGGAGACGAAGCTGCGCGACAAGGTGCGCGCCGAACGCCTCGCCCTGCCCTGGGTCAAGGTCGACAAGGCCTACACCTTCAACACGCCCGAGGGGCAAAAGAGCCTTGCGGACCTTTTCGACGGCCGCAGCCAGCTTGTCGTCTATCACTTCATGTACGGCCCCGACTGGGAGGCCGGCTGCCCGGGCTGCTCGTTCCTGGCCGACCATATCGACGGCATGCTGCCGCATCTCAACCATCACGACGTGACGATGATCGCCGTTTCCCGCGCACCGCTGGAAAAGCTCATGGCCTATCGCAGGCGCATGGGCTGGAAATTCCCCTGGGTCTCCTCCCACGGCAGCGATTTCAATTTCGACTACCATGTCTCCTTCACGAAGGAGGAGCTGGCGAGCGGCAAGGTCCTGTATAATTACCGCGAGACGCCCTCGGCCGAAGCGCATGACGAGCTGCCGGGCCTCAGCGCCTTCTTCAAGGACGAGGACGGCACCGTCTACCATACCTATTCCGACTATGCCCGCGGCGGCGAGGAGCTTCTCGGAACCCTGATGGTCCTCGACCGCGCGCCGAAGGGCCGCAACGAGACCGGCACGCTCAGCTTCGTCAAGCGCAAGGACGAATACGAGGACGCACCGAAGACGCATTCCTGCTGCGACTGACCCACTCTCCCGGAAGAAGGAACGACCGCATGCACAAGGACTACGGAAAATTCTGCTGGTACGAGCTGATGACGACGGACGTGCCGGCCGCCGAACGCTTCTACGCCTCCGTCATCGGCTGGACGACGCGCGATTCCGGCATGGAGGGCATGAACTACACCCTCGCCTATGCCGCAGACATGCAGGTCGCCGGCATGATGGGCATGCCGGAGGAAGCCGAGGGCATGCCGCCGATGTGGTTCGGCTATGTCTTCACCGACGATATCGAGAAGACGGCGAAGGAGATCGCCGCCAATGGCGGAAAGGTGCATCGCCCGCCGCAGGACATTCCCGGCATCGGCCGCTTCGCCGTCGTCGCCGATCCGCACGGGGCGGTCTTCTCGCTCTTTACCACCGACAGCGAAGGCGCCCCCTTGCCGGAGATGATGACGCCCGGCCATGTCGGCTGGAACGAACTGATGGCCGGCGACCTCGACACCGACTGGGCCTTCTACGAGAAGACCTTCGGCTGGACGAAGGACAAGGCCGTCGACATGTCGGAAGGCGGCATGGGCATCTACCAGACCTTCGGCGCAAGCGGCGGGCTTGCCTTCGGCGGCATGATGACGAAGCCGGCCAGCATCCCCGCCCCGCCCTTCTGGGGTTACTACTTCGTCGTGAACGGCCTCGATGCGGCGACGGCGCGCGTCACGGACGGCGGCGGGAGGGTCCTGATGGGGCCGATGGAGGTGCCCGGCGGCGCCTGGATCGTCAATTGCCTCGATCCGCAGGGCGCGCATTTCTCCCTCGTCTCGATGACCCGCTAACGGCGGGCCATTGCCGCTTGCAATCTTTCTTTGCATTGCACAAACTCTCCCGATGACGGCGCCAGACCGTCACCGGGGGACACAGCACGCATGTCGATCAAAGCCGGCATCCATCACCTTACCCACTACAAATACGACAACCCGGTCCGCCTTGGACCCCAGATCATCCGGCTGAAGCCGGCGGCCCATTCGAGGACCAGGGTCATCAGCCACTCGCTGAAGGTCTCACCCGAAAACCATTTCGTGAACCTCCAGCAGGACCCCTACGGCAACTACCTCGCCCGCTACGTCTTTCCCGATCCGGTCACGGAACTGAAGATCGAGGTCGACCTCGTCGCCGACATGACGGTCTACAACCCCTTCGACTTCTTCGTGGAGGAAGAGGCCGAGCACTGGCCCTTCGACTATCCGGCCGATCTCGTCGAGGACCTTGCGATCTATCGCACGCCCGAGCCGCTGACGCCGGCCCTTGCCGCGTTCATGCAGACGGTCGACCGCTCCCGCCAGCGCACGGTCGACATGGTCGTCGGCCTCAACGCGCGCCTGCAGCGGGAGATCGGCTACGTCATCCGCATGGAGCCCGGCGTGCAGGCGCCGGAGGAGACGCTGACCGCCGCGCGGGGCTCCTGCCGCGATTCGAGCTGGCTGCTCGTGCAGATCCTGCGCAATCTCGGGCTCGCCGCCCGCTTCGTCTCCGGCTACCTCATCCAGCTCACGCCCGACCTGAAGGCGCTCGACGGCCCCTCCGGCACCGAGGTCGACTTCACGGACCTCCATGCCTGGTGCGAGGTCTATATTCCCGGCGCCGGCTGGATCGGCCTCGACCCGACCTCGGGCCTCCTGACGGGCGAGAGCCACATCCCGCTCGCCGCCACGCCGCACTATCGCAACGCCGCCCCCATCTCCGGCGGCTATTTCGGCAGCGCCAACACGGAATTCGATTTCGCGATGACCGTCACGCGCGTCGCCGAGCATCCGCGCATCACGAAACCTTTTTCCGAGGAGAGCTGGCAGGCGCTGAACGCGCTCGGCCGAAAAGTCGATGACGTGCTCGCTACGCAGGACGTGCGCCTCACCATGGGCGGCGAGCCGACTTTCGTTTCCATCGACGATTTCGAATCCGCCGAATGGAACACCGCCGCCGTCGGCCCCACCAAGCGCGAGAAGGCCGACATCCTCATCCGGCGCCTGCGCGAAAGATTCGCGCCCGGCGGCTTCCTGCATTACGGGCAGGGCAAGTGGTATCCCGGCGAGAGCCTGCCGCGCTGGACCTTCTCGCTCTACTGGCGGCGCGACGGCAAGCCGATCTGGCAGGATCCGGCCCTCATCGCCGAGGAAGGCGCCGACCGCCCCGTCACCGAGGAGGACGCCGCCCGGCTCCTCACCGCCATCGCCGGCGAACTCGATATTTCCCCGGAAATGGTGGTTCCCGCCTTCGAGGACCCGGCCGAATGGCTGGTGAAGGAGGCGAAGCTCCCCGACAATGTCGATCCGGCCAATTCGAAGCTGGAGGACCCGGAGGAGCGCAGCCGCATCGCCCGCGTCTTCGACCGCGGCCTGACGCGGCCGACCGGCTATGTCCTGCCGGTGCAGGCATGGAATGCGCAGGCCGGCGGCCGGCGCTGGACGAGCGAGAAGTGGCACACGCGCCGCGGCCGCCTGTTCCTCGTGCCCGGCGACAGCCCGGTCGGCTACCGCCTGCCGCTGAATTCGCTGCCCTGGCTTTCGCCCGCCGCCTATCCCTACATCAACCCGATGGACCCGAGCATCGCGCGCGCCGACCTGCCGGACTTTGCCGCCGAGACCGGCCGGCCGCAGCAGGCCGCGCATTTCCAGCCCGCTGCCGGCGGCCGGCAGCAGCAGACCGAACAATCCACCGACATAAGCGGCCATGTGCGCACCGCCATCTCCGTCGAGCCGCGCGACGGCAGGCTCTGCGTCTTCATGCCGCCAACGGTCGACATCGAGGACTATCTCAACCTCGTCGCCTCGGCCGAGCGCGCCGCGGCAAGCCTCGGCCTACCCGTCCATATCGAGGGCTATGCCCCGCCGCAGGACGAGCGCATCAACGTCATCCGCGTCGCGCCCGATCCCGGCGTCATCGAGGTCAACATCCACCCGGCCGCAAGCTGGCAGGAATGCGTCGACATCACCACGGCGGTCTACGAGGAGGCGCGCCAGTCGCGCCTCGGCGCCGACAAGTTCATGATCGACGGCCGCCACACCGGCACCGGCGGCGGCAACCATGTGGTCGTCGGCGGCCGCAATCCGGGCGACAGCCCCTTCCTGCGCCGCCCGGACCTTTTGAAGAGCCTCGTCCTCCACTGGCAGCGGCACCCTTCGCTCTCCTACCTCTTCTCCGGCCTCTTCATGGGCCCGACGAGCCAGGCCCCGCGCATCGACGAAGCGCGGCACGATACGCTCTACGAGCTGGAGATCGCGCTTTCGCAGGTGCCCGCGCCAGCGGATGGCGTGCCGCCGCTGCCCTGGCTCGTCGACCGGCTGTTCCGCAACCTCCTCACCGACGTCACCGGCAACACGCACCGCTCGGAAATCTGCATCGACAAGCTCTTCTCGCCGGACGGGCCGACCGGGCGGCTCGGGCTCGTGGAATTCCGCGGCTTCGAGATGCCGCCGAACGCCCGCATGAGCCTTGCCCAGCAGCTCCTCATCCGCGCGCTCATCGCCCGCTTCTGGCAGAACCCGGCGGACGGCGGCTTTACGCGCTGGGGCACGACGCTGCACGACCGTTTCATGCTGCCGCATTACGTCTGGCAGGATTTCCTCGACGTCCTTGCCGATCTGCGCGCCAACGGCTTCGATCTTCGCCCGGAATGGTTTGCCGCCCAGCTCGAATTCCGCTTCCCCTTCTGCGGCGAAGTGGAATACGAGGGCGCCAACCTGGAGGTCCGGCAGGCGCTGGAGCCCTGGCACGTCATGGGCGAGGAAGGCGCGATCGGCGGCACGGTGCGCTATGTCGACAGCTCCGTCGAGCGCCTTCAGGTGAAACTGGAGACGGCGAACCCGGAGCGCTACACCGTCGCCTGCAACGGCCGGCCCGTGCCGCTGAAGGCGACGGGCATCAAGGGCGTCTCGGTCGCCGGCGTGCGCTACAAGGCCTGGCAGCCCGCCTCAGGCCTTCATCCTGTGCTGCCCGTCAACACACCGCTTACCTTCGACATTTATGATACATGGTCGCGGCGGGCGATCGGGGGCTGCATTTACCACGTTGCTCATCCGGGCGGACGCAACTATGACACCTTCCCGGTAAACGGCAACGAGGCCGAGGCGCGCCGGCTGGCGCGGTTCGAGCCGTGGGGGCATACGGCGGGCAGCTACGGATTGCAGGCGGAAACGCCGTCGGCGGATTTCCCGCTGACGCTGGACCTGCGCCGGCCGCCCGGCCTCTAGCCCCTCTGGAGAGATTGATTGAAGACCACGGGTGCGGAAGCGGAACGCAGGCAGGCCGATGCGGGGCAAGCGCCCGCGCGCGCCTATGCGCCCCTCCCGGGGGTCGCCGATGAAATGGTCGACACCCACGGCGCGGTCCGCCCCGTCTGGCGGCCGTTCCTGAAGGCCCTTTCCCGCATGGACGGGCCGGACCTTGCCGCCCGCTTCGCCCGCGCCGACCGATATCTGCGCGATGCCGGCGTCTTCTACCGCGACTACGGCACGGAGGCCGGCGCCGAGCGCGCCTGGCCGCTCTCCCATATCCCGGTGCTGATCGACGGCGCCGAATGGGAGCATCTGTCGCGCGGCCTCGTCCAGCGCGCCGAGCTGCTCGAGGCGGTGGTCGCCGACATCTACGGCCGGAACGAGCTGGTGGCGAACGGCCTCCTTCCCCCGGCCCTCGTCGCCTCCAACGACGAATTCCTACGCCCCCTCGTCGGCGTGCAGCCGGCGGGCGGGCATTTCCTGCACTTCGTCTCCTTCGAGATCGGCCGTGGGCCGGACGGCAACTGGTGGGTGCTCTCCGACCGCACGCAGGCCCCGTCCGGCGCGGGCTTCGCGCTGGAGAACCGCGTGGCGACGACGCGCGCCTTCTCCGACGTCTATGCGGAAACCCACGCCCACCGCCTTGCCGGCTTCTTCGGTGCCTTCCGCAACGCGCTGCAGGCCGGCAAATCCGCCGAGGACCGCATCGCGGTCCTGACCCCCGGCCTTGCCAACGAGACCTATTTCGAGCACGCCTATATCGCCCGCTATCTCGGCTTCATGCTGCTGGAGGGCGAGGACCTGACGGTGGTGGACGGCAAGGTCATGGTGCGCACCGTCGCCGGCCTGAAACCCATCGGCGTGCTCTGGCGCCGGCTGGATGCCGCCTTCGCCGACCCGCTGGAGCTCAACCAGAATTCCCATATCGGCACGCCCGGCATGGTGGAGGCGCTGCGCGCCGGCTCCGTCACCTTCGTCAACGCGCTCGGCGCCGGCATCGTCGAGACGCGCGCCTTCCTCGCCTTCCTGCCGAACATCTGTCGCCATCTCTTCGGCGAGGAGCAGCGCCTTCCCTCCATCGCCACCTGGTGGTGCGGCCAGGAGGGCGAGCGCGCCCATGTCGCGGCCAATATCGAGCGCATGGTCATCGGCCCGGCCTATTCGACGCGTCCCTTCTTCGACGACAACGCCCGGTCCGTGCTCGGCTCGACGCTCCGCGAGACGGCGCGGCAGTCCATCGCCGAATGGCTGGCGAGCGACGGCGCCAAGCTCGTCGGGCAGGAAGCCGTGACGCTCTCCACCACGCCGGCCTTCGTCGACGGCCGGCTGACCCCGCGGCCGATGTCGCTGCGCGTCTTCGCCGCCCGCACGCGGGACGGCTGGCAGATCATGCCCGGCGGCTTTGCCCGCATCGGCGCCGGCGACAACGTCGCGGCCATCGCCATGCAGGCGGGTGGCTCGGCGGCGGACGTGTGGATCGTCAGCGGCAAGCCGGTCGAGAAGACCTCGCTGCTGCCGGGCGAGGAGGCCTTCACCCGCAACCTGCCGACCAGCCTGCCGAGCCGGGCTGCCGACAACCTCTTCTGGCTCGGCCGCTATATCGAGCGGGCGGAAGGGGCGCTGCGCATCCTGCGCGCCTGGCACGCCCGCTACGCCGAATATGCCGACCCGGACCAACCGCTCCTCAAGGACGTCAGCGCCTATCTCGCCGCCCTCGACATCGACACGGCCGAGGCCGTGCCGACGAGCCTCATCCGCAACATCGACAGCGCCGTCTTCTCCGCGAGTGCCATCCGCGACCGCTTTTCGCCGGACGGCTGGCTGGCGCTCACCGACCTTTCCAAGACCGCCCGCCGCTTCCATGTCAGCATCCAGCCCGGCGACGACGCGGCCCGCGCCATGACCGTTCTGCTGCGCAAGCTCGCGGGCTTCGCCGGCCTCGTGCACGAGAACATGTACCGCTTCACCGGCTGGCGCTTCCTCACCATCGGCCGCTATCTGGAGCGGGGCCTGCACATGACGCGCCTGCTCGGCCACATGTCCGGCGAGGACGCGCCGGACGGCGCGCTCGACATGCTGCTGGAGATCGGCGACAACGTGATGACCCACCGCCGCCGCTACAACGTGGCGACCGCGCGCCTCACCGTCACCGACCTCCTGGCGCTCGACCCGCTCAACCCGCGCTCGATCCTCTACCAGCTCGACGAGATCAAGGACGAGGTCGAGCAGCTTCCGCACGCCTACGACAACGGCCAGATGTCACCCTTCTACCGCGAGGCCATGCGGCTTCACGCGGGGCTTGCCGTGCTGACGCCGGAAGCGATGACGGATACGGTCTACCAGCGCCTCGAGGCGGACCTGGAGCACCTCTCCGACATCCTCGCCCAGACCTATCTGAGCTGACCGGAGGACGGCGGGACCCATGCTCTACGACGTCAACCTCCATATAGGCTACCGGTACGACACGCCCGTCTCCGGCGGACGGCACATCCTGCGCGTGCTGCCGCTGTCCATCCCCGGCCGCCAGCGCCTCGTCGCCGGCACGGTCGGCGTCACGCCGGAGCCCGGCGAGCGCGTCGACCACCGCGATTTCTTCGGCAACCCGATGAGCGCCATCCTCTTCCGCAGCGCGCATGAGGAACTCGACATCCGCATGCAGGCGCGCGTGCAGGTCGATGCACCGGAGCCGGCGGCCGATTTCTCGCCGCGCGTCGCCGATCTTGCCGCGGAGATCGCCGGCTGCTGGTCGCTCGATCCCGCCTCGCCCCACCATTACACCGGCCCGAGCCCGCGGCTGAAGGATTGCCCGGAGATCGCCAACTACGCCCGCACCGTCGCCCGGCCGGACATGACGGTGCGCGCCATCGCGGCGGCGCTCTCGGCACGCATCCACAAGGACTTCACCTACGACCCCAAGGCGACGGGCGTCGACACGACCCCGCGCGAGGCCTTCAAGCTGAAGCGCGGCGTCTGCCAGGACTTTTCCCATGTGATGATCGTGGCGCTGAGGAGCCTCGGCATCCCCGCCGGCTATGTCAGCGGCTTCCTGCGCACCATTCCCCCGCCGGGACAGGAGCGGCTGGAAGGCGCGGACGCCATGCATGCCTGGGTGCGCTGCTGGTGCGGGCGCATGAACGGCTGGGTGGAGCTCGACCCCACCAACGACATTCCCGCCGGCACCGACCACATCGTCGTCGCCTACGGCCGCGACTATGCCGACGTCGCGCCCGTCATCGGCGTTCTCAAGGGCTACGGCCAGCACCGCACCAGCCAGGCGGTCGACGTCGTGCCGCTGCGCCAGCCCGCCTGAAATCCCGTTTGGAAACAACGGCAAAGACCGGAATTTCGGGATCGCGGCAATTTTACGAAAACTATACCACGCCGCCGAACCGTTAAATAACACTTCGCTGCTAGCTTTCACCCACATTATGACGATGGCGGGTGGATTCTCATGACGAAGAAGACCGGAAAACGAAGCCTGATCTCACGGATCATGGGGGATCGCGGAGGCAATTTCGGCCTGATGACGGCCTTTGCCCTGCCGGTCATCCTCGCCGCAGGGGGCGTCGCCATGGACCTCACCAACATGGTGCTGACCCGCGCCGAACTGCAGGACGCCGCCGACTCCGCGGCGCTCGCGGCTTCGTCCGCCCTCTCCAACGACAAGAAGACCGTCGCCCAGGCGAAGGAAATCGCCGAGAACTTCTTCAAGACGCAGATGGCCACCAGCCAGATCGACAGCGACGGCTCCGCAGCCACCGCCGCGATCGACATCGAGGAAACGCCGATCGCCGGTGGCGGCAAGGCGTTCAAGGTCAATGTGGCCACCTCCTATACGGTCCAGTTCAACCCGCTCACCCGACTGCTTGGCCAGACGTCCTCGGTCGTTGCGGCCAGCAGCACGTCCGAAAGCGCGACGGGATCGAAGAATGCGCTGTCCATGTTCCTCGTGCTGGACCGGTCCGGATCGATGTCCTTCGTGACGGACGAGATCGACACGGTAAACTCGTCCTGCCAGAATTTCACGGAAGACAACTGGGGTAAGAATCCCAAGTGGTCGAGCCCTTGCTACATCCGCAAGATACAGGCCCTCAAGACCGCAGTGGCCGGCTTCGTGAAGGTGCTCGATACGGTCGACCCGACCAAACAGTATGTGCGCACCGGCGCCATTTCATACAACGACCAGACGCAGGCCGAAACGAAGCTCGCCTGGGGAACGAAGGGCATCCTCAACTACGTCAACGCGCTGCCCAATCCCACCAGCGGCGGCACGGATTCGCACACCGCCTTCGCGCAGGCGCTCGAAAAGCTCGCTCCGACGGATACGTCCAAGGAAACGGAAATCCCGGCTCACGCGAAAAAGAGCGGCCTTACGCCGGTCAAGTACATCCTCTTCATGACGGACGGCGAGAACACGAGCTACGACCAGTGGACGAACGACGCCATGGCGAACAAGTCCGATACCGACACGCTCGCGTCCTGCACCGCGGCCCGCAAGGCCGGCGTCAGGGTCTATACGGTCGCATTCATGGCCCCAAAGCGCGGCCAGACGCTTCTGAAGAGCTGCGCGACGACCACCGAGGACTATTATGAGGCGAAGAACATGGCCGGCCTCATCGCCGCTTTTGAGGAAATCGGCAAAAGTGCAGCCTCCGCCATGTCCCGCCTGACCCAATAGGCCGGAAACGCTTCTCCATACCGGCCCGCTGCGCTCCGCGCGGCGGGCTTTTGCGTGTTTCAGGCATATCGGAAATACCTGCGGCCTTTCTTGAGAAGGCATATTGCAAGCGCTTCGGATAGATGCATAAATTGATTTAAACGCCGCTTCCGCGTCGGCGGAGGCCCGAAATGCGAAGGGGTAATGTTCGCCGATGATGAACCGGGTTACCAACAACGATCTAGCCCCCGCCCCCCGCTCATCTGACCGTGAACAGCTCGCGACAGAGCTTCTGGAACGTCTGAAATACCGTATCGGCAAGGACCCGAAGGTCGCCAAGCCGCATGACTGGCTGACCGCCGCCATCCTCGTCGCGCGCGACCGCATCACCGACAAGTGGATGGATTCGACCCGCCGCACCTATTCGACCGGTGCCAAGCGCGTCTATTACCTCTCGCTCGAATTCCTCATCGGCCGCCTGATGCGCGACGCCATGACGAATATCGGCATCATGGACGAAATGCGCCACGCGCTCGCCTCGCTCGGCGTCGACCTCGACGTCATCGCGGAGATCGAGCCGGACGCCGCGCTCGGCAACGGCGGCCTCGGCCGCCTCGCCGCCTGCTTCATGGAGAGCATGGCGACGGTCGACGTGCCGGCCTACGGCTACGGCATCCGCTACGTGCACGGCCTCTTCCGCCAGCAGATGGCGGACGGCTGGCAGGTGGAACTGCCGGAAACCTGGCTCGCCCACGGCAATCCGTGGGAATTCGAGCGCCGCGAAAGCTCCTACGAGATCGGCTTCGGCGGCGCGGTCGAGACCATCAACATCGGCGAGGACAAGCAGCGCTTCGTCTGGAAGCCGGCCGAGCGGGTCATCGCCACGGCCTACGACACGCCGGCCGTCGGCTGGCGGGCAAAGCGCGTCAACACGCTGCGCCTGTGGGCGGCGAACCCCATCGACCCGATCCTGCTCGACGCCTTCAACGCCGGCGACCATATCGGGGCGCTGCGCGAGAGCAACAAGGCGGAGAGCCTGACGCGCGTGCTCTATCCGGCCGACGCCACGCCCGCCGGGCAGGAATTGCGCCTGCGGCAGGAATTCTTCTTCTGTTCGGCCTCGCTGCAGGACATCCTGCGCCGCCACCTCCAGCAATATCCCGATTTCAGCTCGCTGCCGGATGCCGTCGCCATCCAGCTCAACGACACGCACCCCGCCGTCTCCGTCGCCGAGCTCGTGCGTCTCCTCACCGACGTGCACGGCCTCGATTTCGATATCGCCTGGGACCTGTCGCGCCGCACCTTCGCCTACACCAACCACACGCTCCTGCCGGAAGCGCTGGAAAGCTGGCCGGTGCCGCTCTTCGAGCGCCTGCTGCCGCGCCACATGCAGATCGTCTATGCGATCAATGCCAAGATCCTCGTCGAGGCCCGCAAGGACAAGGGCTTCGAGGACCAGCGCATCCGCAACATCTCGCTGATCGAGGAATCGGGCGAGCGCCGCGTGCGCATGGGCAACCTCGCCTTCGTCGGCTCCCATTCGATCAACGGCGTGTCGGCGCTGCACACGGACCTGATGAAGGAAACGGTCTTCGCGGACCTGCACAAGCTCTATCCCGACCGCATCAACAACAAGACGAACGGCATCACGCCGCGCCGCTGGCTGATGCAGTGCAATCCCGGCCTCTTCAACCTGATCCGCGAATCGATCGGCGACGGCTTCATGGACGATGCCGAGGCGCTGAAGGCGCTCGATCCCTTCGCCGACGACAAGGATTTCCAGGAGAAGTTCGCGCAGATCAAGCGGGAGAACAAGAACCGCCTCGCCAATCTCGTCGGCAGCCGCATGGGCGTGCGCATCGATCCGGCCGCCATGTTCGACATCCAGATCAAGCGCATCCACGAATACAAGCGCCAGCTCCTCAACATCATCGAGGCCGTGGCGCTCTACGACCAGATCCGCTCGCATCCCGAACTCGACTGGGTGCCGCGCGTAAAGCTCTTCGCGGGCAAGGCGGCGCCGAGCTACCACAACGCCAAGCTGATCATCAAGCTCGCCAACGACGTAGCCAAGGTGATCAACAACGACCCAGCCGTGCGCGGCCTCCTCAAGGTCGTCTTCGTGCCGAACTACAACGTCTCGCTCGCCGAGATCATGGTTCCCGCCGCCGACCTTTCCGAGCAGATTTCGACAGCCGGCATGGAAGCCTCCGGCACCGGCAACATGAAGTTCGCGCTCAACGGCGCGCTGACCATCGGCACGCTCGACGGCGCCAATGTCGAGATGCGCGACCATGTCGGCGCGGAAAACATCGTCATCTTCGGCATGACCGCCGAGGAAGTGGCGAAGGTGCGCGCCGAGGGCCACAATCCCCGCGCCATCATCGAGCAGTCGAGGGAATTGTCGCAGGCGCTCGCGGCCATTTCCTCCGGCGTCTTCTCGCCGGACGACCGCGGCCGCTTCACGGGTCTCGTCGACGGTATCTACAATCACGACTGGTTCATGGTGGCGGCCGATTTCGACGCCTATTCCAAGGCCCAGCGCGAGGTGGATGCCCTGTGGAGCGACAAGCCCACCTGGTATTCCAAGACGATACGGAACACAGCCCGCATGGGATGGTTCTCCTCAGACCGTACAATTCGCCAATACGCCAAGGAAATCTGGGGAGCCTGATGACCGCACCGCCGAAAAAAGGCACGACGGAAACACCGTCAGAGCTTCTGGCGAAGACGGACATCGACGCAATCCTGGAAGGACGGCACTGGGACCCCTTCGCCGTCCTCGGCCCCCATGCCGAGGGCGACAGGTACGTCACCCGCTGCTTCCTGCCCGGCGCCGTGGAGGTAACCGCCGAAACGCTTTCCGGCCGGCAGATCGGCACGCTGACGCAGGTCCATCCGGCGGGCATCTTCGCCGGCGAGGTTTCCCTGCGCAAGCTCCAGCCGGTCCGCTACCGCGCCCGCAACGAGGGCGGCGAATGGGTGGTGACCGACCCCTACAGCTTCGGCCCGGTCCTCGGCCCGATGGACGACTACTATATCCGCGAGGGCTCGCACCTTCGCCTCTTCGACAAGATGGGCGCCCATCCGATGACGCTCGAAGGCGTCGACGGCTTCCATTTCGCCGTCTGGGCGCCGAACGCCCGGCGCGTCTCCGTCGTCGGCAATTTCAACGAATGGGACGGGCGGCGCAATCCGATGCGCCTTCGCCGGGATACCGGCATCTGGGAAATCTTCCTGCCCGGCATCGCCGAGGGCCATGCCTACAAGTTCGAGATCGTCGGCGCGCAGGGCGAGGTGCTGCCGCTGAAGGCGGACCCCTTCGCCCGCCGCTCGGAACTGCGCCCTGCCAACGCCTCCATGACGACCGGCCCGATCGAGCAGGTCTGGGAGGACGAGGCGCATCTTGCGCACTGGGCCGCCGCCGACGCGCGCCGCCAGCCGATCTCGATCTATGAGGTCCATGCCGGCTCCTGGCAGCGGCACGACGACGGCAGCTTCCTCACCTGGGACGAGCTTGCCGACCGGCTGATCCCCTACTGTGTCGACATGGGCTTCACCCATATCGAGTTCCTGCCGATCTCCGAATATCCCTTCGACCCGTCTTGGGGCTACCAGACGACGGGCCTCTATTCGCCCACGGCCCGCTTCGGCGAGCCGGAAGGCTTCGCCCGCTTCGTCAACGGCTGCCACAAGGTCGGCATCGGCGTCATCCTCGACTGGGTGCCGGCGCATTTCCCGACGGATGCCCATGGCCTCGGCCACTTCGACGGCACCGCGCTCTACGAGCACGCCGACCCGCGGCAGGGCTTCCACCCCGACTGGAACACGGCGATCTACAATTTCGGCCGCGCCGAGGTGCTCTCCTACCTCATCAACAACGCGCTCTACTGGGCCGAGAAGTTCCATCTCGACGGCCTGCGCGTCGATGCGGTCGCCTCCATGCTCTACCTCGACTATTCGCGAAAGCACGGCGAATGGGTGCCGAACGAGTACGGCGGCAACGAGAACCTGGAGGCCGTCCGCTTCCTCCAGTCCATGAACGCCCACGTCTATGCCGGCCATCCCGGCATCCTGACGATCGCCGAGGAATCCACCTCCTGGCCGAAGGTGTCCGCGCCCGTCCATGACGGCGGCCTCGGCTTCGGCTTCAAGTGGAACATGGGCTTCATGCACGACACGCTGCAATATCTCTCGCGCGAGCCGGTGCACCGCAAGTTCCACCACAACGACATGACCTTCGGCCTGCTCTATGCCTTCACGGAGAACTTCGTGCTGCCGCTCTCCCATGACGAGGTGGTGCACGGCAAGGGCTCGCTGATCGCCAAGATGACCGGCGACGACTGGCAGAAATTCGCCAACCTCCGCGCCTATTACGGCTTCATGTGGGGTTATCCCGGCAAGAAGCTCCTCTTCATGGGCCAGGAATTCGCCCAGTGGCAGGAATGGAGCGAAGCGCGCTCGCTCGACTGGAATCTCCTCGAATACCCGCTGCACGAGGGCATGCGCCGCCTCGTGCGCGACCTCAACGGCACCTATCGCCGCAAGGCAGCGCTGCACGCCCGCGACTGCGAGGGCGACGGCTTCGAATGGCTGATCGCCGACGACCGCGACAACTCGGTCTTCGCCTGGCTGCGCAAGGCGCCGGGCGAAAAGCCCATCGCCGTCGTCACCAATTTCACCCCCGTCTACCGCGAGAACTACGCCGTGCCGCTGCCGGCGGAGGGCCGGTGGCGGGAAATCCTCAACACGGACGCCGAGATCTACGGCGGCAGCGGCAAGGGGAACGGCGGCGCCGTCGAGGCGAGAAGACAGGCAACAGGAAGGATAGCGGCCACGATCACGCTGCCGCCGCTGGCGACGCTGATGCTCGAGCTGGACGCTTGAACAAGAGGGAATTTGACGCAGCTCCGGACAGAAACATTTGCCGGACCTGCTCTCGTCGGGAGGAGACACCATGGAGCAAAAGCGCATTCAACCCCTCGCCCGTGATGCGATGGCCTATGTGCTGGCGGGCGGGCGCGGCAGCCGCCTGAAGGAACTGACCGACCGGCGTGCAAAGCCCGCCGTCCATTTCGGCGGCAAGGCCCGCATCATCGATTTCGCGCTTTCCAATGCGCTGAATTCCGGTATCCGCCGCATCGGGGTGGCGACCCAGTACAAGGCCCATTCGCTGATCCGCCACATGCAGCGCGGCTGGAACTTCTTCCGCCCGGAACGAAACGAGAGCTTCGACATCCTGCCGGCCAGCCAGCGCGTCTCTGAGACGCAATGGTACGAAGGCACCGCCGACGCCGTCTACCAGAACATCGACATCATCGAGGACTACGGCGTCGAGTACATGGTGATCCTCGCCGGCGACCATATCTACAAGATGGACTACGAGCTGATGCTCCAGCAGCACGTCGATTCCGGCGCGCAGGTCACCATCGGCTGCCTGGAAGTGCCGCGCATGGAAGCGACCGGCTTCGGCGTCATGCATGTCGACGAGAAGGACGAGATCATCGCCTTCGTGGAAAAGCCGGCCGATCCGCCGGGCATTCCCGGCAATCCCGACATGGCGCTCGCCTCCATGGGCATCTACGTCTTCCACACGAAGTTCCTGATGGACCTCCTGCGGCGCGACGCGGCCGACCCGACCTCCAGCCGCGACTTCGGCAAGGACATCATCCCCTATATCGTCGAGCACGGCAAAGCCGTCGCCCACCGCTTCACCGCCTCCTGCGTGCGCTCGGATTTCGAGCGCGAGGCCTACTGGCGCGACGTCGGCACCATCGACGCCTACTGGCAGGCCAATATCGACCTCACCGACATCACGCCGGAACTCGACATCTACGACAGCTCCTGGCCGATCTGGACCTATGCGGAGATCACGCCGCCGGCGAAGTTCGTGCACGACGACGAGAACCGCCGCGGCTCGGCGATCTCCTCGCTGGTCTCGGGCGATTGCATCATCTCCGGCTCGACGCTGCACCGCAGCCTTCTCTTCACCGGGGTGCGCGCCAATTCCTACTCGCGCCTCGAAGGGGCGGTGGTGCTTCCCAACGTGATGATCGGCCGCCACGCGCAGCTCAGGAACGTCGTCATCGACAGCCGCGTCGTCATCCCGGAAGGCCTCATCGTCGGCGAGGACCCGGAACTCGACGCCCGGCGCTTCCGCCGCTCGGAGAACGGCATCTGCCTCATCACCCAGACCATGATCGACAAGCTGGAGCTATAGCCCGGAAATGAACATCCTTTCGGTGGCATCCGAAGTATTCCCGCTCATCAAGACGGGAGGCCTCGCCGACGTCGCCGGCGCATTGCCGATCGCGCTTGCCGGGCATGGGGTGCACATGCGCACCCTCATGCCCGGCTATCCCGCGGTCATGCAGCGGCTGGACAAGGTCGAGGCGGTCGCCACCTTCGACAACCTCCTCGGCGTGCCGGCCCGCATCCTCGCGGCCCGGCACGAGGGCCTCGACATCCTCGTCCTCGACGCGCCCGATTTCTTCGACCGCCCGGGCGGGCCCTATACGGATGCCACCGGCAAGGACTTCGTCGACAACTGGCAGCGCTTCGCCGCCCTTTCCTTCGCGGGCGCCGAGATCGCCCGCGGCCTCCTGCCCGGCTGGCAGCCCCATGTCGTGCACGCCCACGACTGGCAGGCGGCGATGACCGCCGTCTACATGCGCTATACCGGCCTCCAGCACATTCCGACCGTCGTGACGGTGCACAACCTCGCCTTCCAGGGCCAGTTCGGCGCGGACATCTTCCCCGAGCTCGGCCTGCCGCCTGAGGCCTTCACGGTCGACGGGCTCGAATATTACGGCGATGTCGGCTTCCTCAAGGGCGGCCTTCGCACCGCCTGGTCGATCACCACCGTCAGCCCCACCTACGCCCACGAGATCATGACGCCGGAATACGGCATGGGCCTCGAAGGCCTGATCAATGCCCGCGCGAGCGACCTCGTCGGCATCGTCAACGGCATCGACACCGATGTGTGGAACCCGGAGACCGACCCGCATGTCGCCCGCACCTATGCCGCCGGCTCGCTGAAGCAGCGGGCGGCCAACCGGCGGGCGCTCGCCGAGCGGTTCAGCCTCGAACAGGACGACGGGCCGATCTTCTGCATCATCAGCCGCCTCACCTGGCAGAAGGGCATCGACCTCATCGCCGAGGCCGCCGACTGGATCGTCAGCCAGGGCGGCAAGCTCGCCGTGCTCGGCTCGGGCGACCAGGGACTGGAAGGCGCGCTGCTCGCCGCCGCCTCGCGCCACCGCGGGCGCATCGGCATCGTCATCGGCTACAACGAGCCGCTGTCGCACCTCATGCAGGCCGGCGCCGACGCGATCCTCATCCCCTCGCGCTTCGAACCCTGCGGCCTCACCCAGCTCTATGGCCTGCGCTACGGCTGCATTCCCGTCGTCGCGCGCACCGGCGGGCTGGCCGACACTGTCATCGACGCCAACGAGGCCGCCCTTTCCGCCCGCGTCGCCACGGGCTTCCAGTTCACGCCGATCAATGCCGAGGGCCTGCGCCAGGCGCTGCGCCGCGTCTTCAAGGCCTGGCGCGAGCCGAAAGTCTGGGCCCGCATCCAGAACCAGGGCATGAAGTCCGATGTCTCCTGGGAAAACAGCGCCGTGCGCTATGCCGACCTTTATTCCAGCCTTCTTTCGCGAGTATGAGCCGATGACCATAAAGACCGTATCGACCACGCCCTATACCGACCAGAAGCCCGGCACCTCGGGCCTGCGCAAGAAGGTCCCCGTCTTCCAGCAGAAGAACTATGCGGAGAACTTCATCCAGTCGATCTTCGATTCGCTCGAAGGTTTCGCGGGGCAGACGCTGGTGATCGGCGGCGACGGCCGCTTCTACAACCGCGAGGTCATCCAGCTCGCCATCAAGATGGCCGCCGCCAACGGCTTCGGCCGCGTGCTGGTCGGCCGCGGCGGCATCCTGTCCACCCCCGCCGCCTCCAACGTCATCCGCAAGAACAAGGCCTTCGGCGGCATCGTGCTCTCGGCCAGCCACAATCCGGGCGGCCCGACCGAGGACTTCGGCATCAAGTACAATATCGGCAACGGCGGCCCGGCGCCGGAAAAGATCACCGACGCCATCTTCGCCCGCACCAAGGCGATCGACAGCTACAGGATCGCCGACGTGCCGGACGTCAACCTCGACCTCGAAGGCACCCACGAGATCGAGGGCATGACGGTGACGGTCATCGACCCGGTCGCCGACTACGCCGAGCTGATGGAAAGCCTCTTCGACTTCAAGGCGATCCGCGCGCTGCTTGCCGGCGGCTTCCGCATCGTCTTCGACGCCATGAGCGCCGTCACCGGCCCCTATGCCAAGGAGATTCTCGAAAACCGCCTCGGCGCGGCCAAGGGCTCGGTGCTGAATTTCGTGCCGCTGCCCGATTTCGGCGGCCACCATCCGGACCCGAACCTCGTCCACGCCCGCGCCCTCTACGAGACGATGATGGCCGACGACGCCCCGGATTTCGGCGCCGCCTCGGATGGCGACGGCGACCGCAACCTCATCATCGGCCGGGGCATCTTCGTCACCCCCTCCGACAGCCTCGCCATGCTCGCCGCCAACGCGCATCTCGCCCCCGGCTACGCCAGGGGCCTTGCCGGCATCGCCCGCTCCATGCCGACCTCCGGCGCGGCCGACAGGGTGGCGGAAAAGCTCGGCATCGGCATCTACGAGACGCCGACCGGCTGGAAGTTCTTCGGCAACCTGCTCGACGCCGGCCTTGCCACGATCTGCGGCGAGGAGAGCGCCGGCACCGGCTCCAACCATGTGCGCGAGAAGGACGGGCTCTGGGCGGTGCTCCTCTGGCTCAATATCCTCGCCGTGCGCAGGGAAAGCGTCATCGACATCGTCCGCAAGCACTGGGCGACCTACGGGCGCAACTACTATTCCCGCCACGACTACGAGGAGGTCGACAGCAATGCCGCGAACGGCCTGATCGACAACCTGCGCAACCAGCTCGCCGTCCTTCCCGGCAAGTCGTTCGGCGCCCTCAAGGTCGAGACCGCGGACGACTTCGCCTATCATGACCCGGTCGACCAGTCCGTCAGCAGGAACCAGGGCATCCGCATCCTCTTCGAAGGCGGCTCGCGCGTCGTCTTCCGTCTTTCCGGCACCGGCACGTCCGGCGCCACGCTGCGCGTCTATATCGAGCGCTTCGAGCCGGATGCCGCCCGCCACGACATCGACACCCAGGAGGCTCTCGCCGACCTCATCGCGGTCGCCGACGAGATCGCCGGCATCAAGTCCCGCACCGGCCGCAACGAACCCAGCGTGATCACCTGACCATGATCCTCACCGCCCCTTCCTTCGCGCCGGGCGCCACGCTCTCCGGGGACGGGGTGGAATTCGCGGTCTATTCGCGCGATGCGGCGAGCGTCGCGCTCTGCCTGTTCGACAACGACGGCGACAAGGAACTCGCCCGCCTCGCCATGGGCCGCGACGAGACCGGCTTCCACCGCGTCTTCGTGGAAGGCGCGGCGGAGGGCACGCGCTACGGCTTTCGCGCCGACGGCATCCATTCGCCGGACCATGGCCTCTGGTTCGACCCGGCGAAGCTCCTCGTCGATCCCTATGCCAAGGAGCTCGACCGCCCCTTCGTTCATGACGGGCGGCTGACGGTCTTCGGCGCGGAGACGGCGGACATCGTGCCGAAGGCCGTCGTCACCCGCGACCGGCCGGTGGCGCTCCATGCGCCGCTCTTCCGCCCCGGCGGCTTCGTCTACGAGATCGCCGTGCGGTCCTTCACCATGCTGCACCCGCAGGTGCCCGAGGCGATGCGCGGCACCATCGGCGCGCTCGCCCACCCTGCCGTCCTCGCGCATCTGAAACGCCTCGGCGTCGATGCCGTCGAGCTGATGCCGGTCACCGCCTGGATCGACGAGCGCCACCTGCCGCCGCTCGGCCTTTCCAACAGCTGGGGCTACAACCCCATCGCCCTGATGGCGCTCGACCCGCGCCTTGCGCCCGGCGGCATGAAGGAACTCGCCGATACGGTCGCCGCGCTCCGGGCCGAAGGCATCGGCGTGATCCTCGACCTCGTCTTCAACCATTCCGGCGAGAGCGACCGGCACGGCGCGACGCTCTCCATGCGCGGCCTCGACAACCTGACCTATTACCGCCATGTGCCGGACCGCCCCGGCGAGCTGATCAACGACACGGGCTGCGGCAACACGATCGCCGGCGAGAACCCGGTGGTCCGCCAGCTCGTGCTCGACAGCCTCCGCCATTTCGTGCGCCATGCCGGCGTCGACGGCTTCCGTTTCGACCTTGCCACCATTCTCGGCCGCGGGGCGGACGGCTTTTCCGCCCGCGCGGCGCTCCTGACCGAGATCTGCGCCGATCCGCTCTTGAAGGACCGCATCCTCATCGCCGAGCCCTGGGACATCGGCCCGGGCGGCTACCAGCTCGGCAATTTCCCGGCCCCCTTCCTCGAATGGAACGACCACTACCGCGACGACATGCGTATGTTCTGGCGCGGTGACAGCCACATGCTCGGCGCCTTCGCCACCGCCTTCGCCGGCTCCTCCGACATCTTCTCCCGCCACGGCCACGAGGAGACGCGCACCGTCAATTTCCTCGCCGCCCATGACGGCTTCACGCTGATGGACCTCATCTCGCACACGGCAAAGCACAACGAGGCGAACGGCGAGGACAACCGCGACGGCCACAACGAGAACCATTCCTGGAACAACGGTGCGGAGGGCGCAACGACGGACGGCGCCGTGCTTTCCGCCCGCCGGGCGGATGTGAAGGCCCTGCTGTCGACCCTTTTCCTCTCGCACGGCACGATCATGCTGACGGCGGGCGACGAGGGCGGGCGCAGCCAGGGCGGCAACAACAACGCCTATTGCCAGGACAACGCCATCACCTGGATGCACTGGGACCGGCTGGACGACGGCCTCGTCGAGCATGCCGCCATGCTCTCGGCGATCCGCCGGCGCT
Source organism: Shinella fusca (assembly GCF_014203155.1). Taxonomy (GTDB): domain Bacteria; phylum Pseudomonadota; class Alphaproteobacteria; order Rhizobiales; family Rhizobiaceae; genus Shinella; species Shinella fusca. Next base: position 43,575 of record NZ_JACHIK010000006.1, on the reverse strand, counting down.
TCCCGGCGCTCGGTAAGACGGCGTTCTTCACCGGCGCGGGCGATATCGAATGGCTGACGCCTGCCGGCACGCCGATGAGCGTCGCGGACTGGGAGGCGCCGCTTGCCGGCACCCTCCTCCTGCTCCTCGAAACGATGGACACCGAGCAGAAGCGCAGCGTGCATCTCGCCATCGCCGTCAACCGCACCCATGCCGGACAGCCCTTCACGCTGCCTCCCTCGAAGGGCCGGGACTGGGTGAGCCTGCTCTCCGCAAGCCTTCCCGAAACGGGCCTTCTTTCCGCAAGGGCGGTGGAAATTTTTGTCGAAAGATACTGAAATTCGTTGCCCCGATGGAACGTCCCTCTAGAAGGGACGCAGATCGACCAGTGGAAAGCCAGATGCCAGCCAGTATCCATTTGAAAGATGTTGCAGCGCTCGTGGGGACGGAACTCGGCGTGTCGCGCTGGTTCACCGTGGACCAGACGATGATCGACCGCTTCGCCGGTGCGACGGAAGACCACCAGTTCATCCATACCGATCCGGTGCGCGCGGCGGCGGAAACGCCCTTCGGCGGCACCATCGCCCACGGCTTCCTGACGCTCTCGCTGCTTTCGGCGATGAACTTCGACTGCGTGCCGCGCATCATAGAGCAGACGATGGGCATTAACTACGGTTTCGAGAAGGTCCGCTTCATCACGCCGGTGAAGAGCGGCGCACGCGTTCGCGGCCGCTTCTCCCTCGACGAGGCCCGCTTCCGCGGCGCCGGCATGGTAACGATCCGCTACAACGTCTCGGTCGAGATCGAGGACGAGCGCAAGCCGGCGCTGACGGCCGAATGGATCACCATCGTGCAGTTCGACCCGAAGGACCGGCCGGAGGACGTATAAAAGCGCCCCTCATCCGGCTGCCGCCACCTTCTCCCCGCAAGCGGGGCGAAGGGATATGCTGCACCGTATTCCTCAAACAATGCCGGTTCGCGGGGCAAGTCCCCTCTCCCCGCTTGCGGGGAGAGGGTTAGGGTTAGGGGCATGCCCCCACCCAAACGCCGGAATATCAGAGCCCCGCGTCTTCCGCGCCTTCCGACAGAAGGCCGAAGGCGTAGGGGGAGAACGAACGCCAGCACTCGACGCGGTAGTCCTCTTCGCCGGGGCGGAACGCCACCACCTCGATCTTGCCGAGCACCGTGCGCGCCGCGGCCCCTACCGGGAAGATCGCGTTGCCGAGATCGAGCGGGCAGCCGCTGGCGATGGCCCCGGCCGCATGCGGGCCGGAAACGAGGATCGCCGTGTTGCGGTGGGAGACGTCCACGGCCGAATGCAGGACGCCCGCGCCCGCGGCAAGCGCCATCAGGTCCGCCTCGTTCTCGTCGATCAGCAGCCATTCGTCCGGGCCGAGCCAGAGCGCGTGGCGGCCGCCCGCCGAAGCCGAGGTCTTCGGCCGCGTCGGCAGCGTCAGGCCGAAGGCGGCCGACAGGGCACCGAGCGCATCGGCGCCGGCCCGCAGCGAGAGGCGGGTTGCGGGGGCGGCGGGCGTGACGCGCGCGCCGGCGGAGCCGCCATGGCGGCCGGCCAGCGGCGCCTTGCGGAGAGCGTGATCAGCCATTGAGGCGTCCTCCTTCCTTGTCGACAAAGACCATGTCGCTGACCTCGACCGCGATGGTGCGGTCGGGCATCGGCACGTAGAGCGTCTGGCCCATGCGGGCCTGGCCGCCGGCGACGAGCGCCATGGCGATCGACCGGCCGCAGTTCTCCGACCAGTAGGACGAGGTGACGTGGCCGAGCATGGTCATCGGCTTCGGCTCGTTCGGATCAGCGACGATCTGCGCGCCCTCCTCCAGCACCACCTTCGGGTCCTTCGTCAGGAGGCCGACGAGCTGCTTGCGGCCCTCCTTGACGAGGTCCGGCCGCTTGAGGCCGCGGATGCCGACGAAGTCCGTCTTCTTCTTCGAGACGGCCCAGGCGAGGCTGGCGTCATAGGGCGTGACCGTGCCGTCCGTATCCTGGCCGACGATGATGTAGCCTTTCTCGGCGCGAAGAACGTGCATCGTCTCCGTGCCGTAGGCGCAGGCGCCGAGCGGTTCGGCACGCGCCCAGATGGCTTCCCAGACGGCCTCGCCGTAGTCGGCCGGCACGTTGACTTCGTAGCCGGCTTCCCCGGTGAAGGACATGCGGAAGAGCCGGGTCGGCACGCCGCAGAACTTGCCCTCGCGCACGCTCATGTGCGGGAAGGCCTCGTTCGACATGTCGATGCCCTCGACGAGCGGCTCGAGGATCTCGCGCGCCTTCGGGCCCTGCACGGCGATGACCGCCCACTGTTCGGTGGTGGACGTCAGCCAGACCTTGAGGTGCGGGAACTCCGTCTGGAGATAGTCTTCCATGTGGTGCATGACGCGCGGCGCGCCGCCCGTCGTGGTGGTGACGTGGAAGCGGTCCTCCGAAAGGCGGCCGACGACGCCGTCGTCATAGATGAAGCCGTCCTCGCGCAGCATGATGCCGTAGCGGCAGCGGCCGGGCTTCAGCGTGTCCCAGCCATTGGTGTACATGAGGTTCATGAACTCGGCCGCATCCGGGCCGACGACCTCGATCTTGCCGAGCGTCGAGGCGTCGAAGACCCCGGCGGCGCTGCGCACCGTGCGGCACTCGCGGTTGACCGCGTCGTGCATGGTCTCGCCCGAGCGCGGATAGTACCAGGCGCGCTTCCAGTTGCCGACATCCTCGAAGACGGCGCCGTGCGCCTCCTCCCAGGCATGCATCGGCGTCTTGCGGGCCGGATCGAACAGGTCGCCGCGCGAATGGCTGATCAGCGCGCCGAAGGTGACGGGCGTATAGGGCGCGCGGAAGGTGGTGAGGCCGATCTTCGGGATCTCGCGGTTCAGCACCTCGGACGCGATGGCAAGGCCGTGGATGTTGGAGAGCTTGCCCTGGTCCGTCGCCATGCCGTTGGTGGTGAAGCGCTTGATGTGCTCGATCGAGTGCATGCCCTCGCGCACGGCAAGGCGGATATCCTTGGCGCAGACGTCGTTCTGGAAGTCGACGAAGGCCTTGACGGTCGTGTCGACCCCGGCGCCCTCGCCGCTGCCTGCCATCCCGCCGGTCCATTCGAAGGCGTTCTCGCCGGAAAGCTCGACCTTGCCGCCGCCCTCGTGGCCGGTGGCGCGGGCCATCAGCTCGCCCGCGGCAAGCCCCTCCTCGATGGTCGCCTGCAGGCCGTCCGTGCCGTTGCACGAGCCGACCGAGAGGCAATCCTGCGCATAGGTGCCCGGCAGGAAGCGGCCGGTGGCCGCGTCATAGGCGACCTTGCCGCGCGACTGCGAGAAGAGGTGGACGGAGGGCGTCCAGCCGGCCGACATCAGGAGTGCATCGATCGGGATCGAGCGCGCCGAGCCGCCGCCGTTGCGCGCGACCGACATGGAGGAGACGCGGAGCTTGCCCTTGGTGTCGACGACCGAATGGCCTGCCAGCACCTCGATGCCGAGCTTGCGGGCTTCGGCAAGCACGCCCTCGCCGGGCTTTTCGCGGTTGTCGACGATGGCGGCGACGGTGACGCCAGCGCGCTTCAGGTCGAAGGCGGCCTCATAGGCCGAATCGTTCGCCGTATAGACGCCGACCTTGCGGCCGACGGCAACGCCGAAATGGTTGAGATATGTGCGCGCCGCCGAGGCGAGCATGATGCCCGGCCGGTCGTTGTTGGCGAACACCATGTGCCGCTCGATGGAGCCGGTGGCAAGGATGACGCGCTTGGCACGCACCTGCCACAGCCGCTCGCGCGGCAGCTTCCGGTCGGGGCGCGCAAGATGATCCGTGACGCGCTCGACGAGGCCGACGAAGTTGTGGTTGTAGTAGCCGAAGGCCGTCGTGCGGGTGAGGACGGTGACGTTCTCCATCGCCTTGAGCTTGGCAGCCGTCGCCTGCGCCCAGTCGTAGCCGTTCTGGCCGTCGATCTTCACCGACAGGTCGTAGTGCAGCGCACCGCCGACTTCCGGCTGCTCGTCGACGAGGATCACGCGGGCGCCCGCTTCGGCGGCGGCAAGGGCTGCCGAAAGGCCAGCGACGCCGGCGCCGGCGACAAGCACGTCGCAATAGGCATAGCGGCTGGCATAGTGGTCCGGGTCCTCCTCCGTCGGCGCGACGCCGAGGCCGGCGGCCTTACGGATGAAGGGCTCGTAGAGCTTCTCCCAGGCCGCCTTCGGCCACATGAAGGTCTTGTAGTAGAAGCCGGCCGCGAAGAACGGCGACATCAGGTTGTTGATGCCGCCGATATCGAAGGCGAGCGAGGGGAAACGGTTCTGCGATTCCACCTTCATGCCGTCGAAGACTTCCTGCACCGGCGCGCGCACGTTCGGCTGGCGGCGGGCGGCGTCCCGCGAGACGTCGACGAGCGCGTTCGGCTCTTCCGGCCCGGCCGAAAGGATGCCGCGCGGGCGGTGGTACTTGAACGAGCGGCCGACGAGGTGCACGCCGTTGGCAAGCAGCGCGGAGGCGACGGTATCGCCTTCGAGCGCATCGAACGTCTTTCCGTCGAAGGTGAAACGCGCCGTCCTGGCGGGCGTCAGGCGGCCCTGACCGGCAATGCGATTAGCGCCGCTCATTTCGCGGTTCCTTCCGTGGCTTCATAGGTTTCGCCCACATTTTCAGACAGGGGCTTTTCGCTGGCGGGCGAAACGCCGGGGATGTACGGCTTCGGCTCGCCTGCCTTGTAGCTCATGTAGAACTTGTCGCTCACCGTATCGCGCGCCGCGTTGAAGAAGCGCCCGCAGCCATGGATATGGCGCCAGCGCTCGAAGATCAGCCCTTTCGGGTTGTCGCGCAGGAAGAAGTAATCCTCGAATTCCGCGTCGCTGATATCGGCGATGTTGGTCGGGCGGGCGATATGCGCATCGCCGCCGTGGCGGAATTCGAGCTCGGAGCGCTCTTCCTCGCAGTAGGGGCAGTAGATGAGAAGCATCGGGTTTCTCCTGTCCCGCGCCGGCCGGCCTTCGGCCGCCGGACGCGCGGGTGAAATGAAATCAGTGAGCCACGGCCGCGGCCGCGGCCTCGTCGATGAGGCGGCCGGTGCGGAAGCGGTCGAGCGTCAGGCCGGACGCCAGCTTGTGCGGCTCGCCCTTCGCGATGAGGTGGGCGAAGAGGTGCGCCGAGCCCGGCGTCGCCTTGAAGCCGCCGGTGCCCCAGCCGCAATTGACGAAGAGGTTTTGAACCGGCGTCACGCCCTGGATCGCCGAGCGGTCCGGCGTGTTGTCGGTGATGCCGCCCCACTGGCGCATCATCTTGACGCGGCGGAACATCGGGAAGAGCTCGCAGATCGCGTCCAGCGTATGTGTGATGATCTGGAGGCCGCCGGTCTGCGAATAGGAATTGTACTGGTCCGTGCCCGCGCCGATGACGAGCTCGCCCTTGTCCGACTGCGAGATATAGGCATGCACCGAGTTGGACATGACGACGCACGGGAAGATCGGCTTCATCGGCTCGGAGACGAGCGCCTGCAGCGGCACGGAGTGCAGCGGCAGCTTGACGTCGGCCATCGCCATGATGACCGAGTTGTGGCCGGAGGCCGAAACGGCGATCTTCCTGGCGCCGATGAAGCCCTTCGAGGTCTCCACGCCCGTCACCGCGCCGTCCGGCCCGCGGCGGATGCCCTTGACCTCGCAGTTCTGGATGATGTGCACGCCGCGATCGGAAGCGGCGCGGGCATAGCCCCAGGCGACGGCGTCGTGGCGGGCCGTGCCGCCGCGCCGCTGGAGGGCCGCGCCGTTGATCGGGTAGCGGGCGGTCGCGGAGATGTCGAGCGGCGGGCAATAGTCCTTCGCCTGCTGCGGCGTCAGCCATTCGTTGTCGATGCCGTGCAGGCGATTGGCGTGGACATGGCGCTGGAAGGACTGCTTGTCGTGGACGTTATGCGACAGCATCATCACGCCGCGCGGCGAGTACATGACATTGTAGTTGAGGTCCTGGCTGAGGCCCTCCCAGAGCTTCAGCGAGTGCTCGTAGATGTCCATGCTCTCGTCATAGAGATAGTTCGAGCGGATGATGGTCGTGTTGCGGCCGGTATTGCCGCCGCCGAGCCAGCCCTTCTCGATCACGGCGACATTGGTGATGCCGTGCTCCTTGGCAAGGTAATAGGCAGCGCCGAGGCCGTGTCCGCCGCCGCCGACGATGATCACGTCGTATTCCTTGCGCGGTTCGGGCGAGGCCCATTGCGGCTCCCAACCCTTGTGGCCGCGCATCGCCTCGCGGGCGACGGCGAAAACCGAATATTTGCGCATTACCCAAGTCCTCAAATCTCGCCGGCCCCGCCGGCTGTTTCCTGCCCCGATAGAAAGCAAATCCTGATGGCGGACGCCGTATTCTTTGCGACGCATTCAGGCGTCCCTTGTACCACATGCGACATGAGCCGCGTCGATGGTTTTACGACGGTTTTCCCGGCCTTGTCCGCAAATATCCCGAGCATCTTTCCGCAAGAGACTGGACTTCTGCGCGTCCATCTGGTATCCGACGCCTCAATCGTCAGCCTTCCGGGCTGCGCGAACGTCACCTATTTGCCTGACGACCTTAAGGAATCGCCGGGCTGGCAACAATTAAAGGAACGGGATTCTCGTGCAGGTACTTGTCCGCGACAACAATGTTGATCAGGCTCTCCGCGCTCTCAAGAAGAAGATGCAGCGCGAAGGTATTTTCCGTGAAATGAAGATGCGCGACTATTACGAAAAGCCGTCGCAGAAGCGTGCGCGTGAAAAGGCCGAAGCCGTCCGTCGCGTCCGCAAGCTGGCCCGCAAGCGCGCCCAGCGCGAAGGCCTCATCGGCGGTCGTCCTGGCGCCCGTTGATCGGTCGTTTTTTCGACGTTTTCGAATGCAAGACCGGGCGGGGGCGAAGATTTCGCCGCCGCCTTTTTTCATGTGACCGGGACCCGTTCACCCTTGTGAAAGGCATCCCGTGCAATTCCAGGCCGGCGGCTGCGCCCATTTCCGGAATTGCCCTGAAGGCCGCAGCACTTTCTGCCCGCATGAGGCGCGACAGAAGCCCATTTTGAGGATTCGCACTTGGACATGACTGCATCCACCGGGTTCCCGACCGATCGTCTTTCTTCCTCCAATATGCGCATCTGCCGTCCCCTGATGGCCGCCGTCGCCGCCACGTCCCTCGCCCTCCTGCTTGCCGGCTGCCAGTCGACCACCTCGACGGATGTGCTGAAGGTCGAGCGCGTGCAGGGCTCGCAGGAGAACATCGCCTCGCTCTCGGCCGTCATCGCCGCCAACCCGCAGGATCCGGAAGGCTACAACGTGCGCGGCTCGGCCTATGGCCGCGCCGGCGAATATCGCCGCGCCCTCGACGACTTCAACCGCGCCATCGAGCTGAACCCGCGCTACTACCAGGCCTATGCCAACCGCGCGCTCGTCGAGCGCAGCATGGGCGACCAGGCGCAGGCCGCCGCCGACTACAACACGGCGCTCCAGCTCAACGCGAACTACGACGTCGCCTATATCGGCCGCGGCAACCTCTATCGCCAGGCCGGCCGCCTCGACGACGCCTTCCGCGACTTCAACCGCGCCATCCAGCTCGATACGACCGATCCGCGCGCCTATCACAACCGCGGCCTGATCTACCAGGCCCGCCGCCAGCACGACAAGGCGATCGAGGACTTCTCGAAGGCCATCTCGCTCTCGCCGAACTCGGCCGAGCCCTATAACGGCCGCGGCATCTCCTATGCGGCGCTCGGCGACGACGACAACGCGTTCTCGGATTTCAACACGGCCATCAACCTCGACGGCAAGCTGGCCGAATCCTGGTCGAACCAGGCGCTGATCTACGAGCGCCGCGGCGAGATGGCCAAGGCCGCCCGCTCCTATTCGCAGGCCCTGCGGCTCGATCCGAACTACAAGCCCGCCAAGGACGGCCTCGCCCGCACCAAGGGCGTCGCCGACACCGCAAAGCCCGCCTGACCGGCTGCGAAGCCTCAAATGCAAAAGCCCGCGACATGGTCGCGGGCTTTTTCGTCGTGGAAGGCGGCGGCCGCCGCCGGACCTCAGTGGTTCATCGCCTTGACGATGTCTTCCGTCATCTTCTTGGCGTCGCCGAGCAGCATCATCGTGCCGTCCTTGTAGAACAGCGTGTTGTCGATGCCGGCATAGCCGGAGCCCAGCGAACGCTTGACGAAGAGGCAGGTCTTGGCCTTGTCGACGTCGAGGATCGGCATGCCGTAGATCGGCGAGGACTTGTCGTCGCGCGCGGCCGGGTTCGTCACGTCGTTGGCGCCGATGACATAGGCGACGTCGGCCTGTGCGAATTCCGAGTTGATATCTTCCAGCTCGAAGACCTCGTCATAGGGCACGTTGGCTTCAGCGAGCAGCACGTTCATGTGGCCGGGCATGCGGCCGGCGACGGGGTGGATCGCGTATTTCACCTCGACGCCCTGCTCCTTCAGCTTGTCGGCAAGCTCGCGCAGCGCATGCTGGGCCTGCGCCACCGCCATGCCGTAGCCCGGCACGATGATGACCTTGGAGGCATTCGACATGAGGAAGGCCGCGTCGTCGGCAGAACCCTGCTTGACCGTGCGCTGGATGCCGTCGTCGGCTGCCGCCGCCGTCTCGCCGCCGAAACCGCCGAGGATGACCGAGACGAACGAGCGGTTCATGCCCTTGCACATGATGTAGGAGAGGATCGCGCCCGAGGAGCCGACCAGCGCGCCGGTGATGATGAGCGCAAGGTTGCCAAGCGTGAAGCCGATGCCGGCCGCCGCCCAACCCGAATAGGAGTTGAGCATGGAGACGACGACGGGCATGTCCGCCCCGCCGATCGGCACGATGATCAGCACGCCGAGGACGAGCGCCAGCGCGACGATCAGCCAGAAGGCCGTGTGGCTCTCGGTTGCCGCAAGGACGACGATGAGGACGACCACGGCGGCAAGCAGCGCCGCGTTGACGGCGTGGCGCATCGGCAGCAGGATCGGCTTGCCGGACATGCGCCCGTCGAGCTTGAGGAAGGCGATGATCGAGCCGGTGAAGGTGATCGCGCCGATGGCGACGCCGAGCGCCATCTCGACGAGCGCCTGGCCGTGGATCTCGCCGACCGCGCCGATGCCGAAGGAGACCGGCGAATAGAGCGCGGCCGCGGCCACCAGCACGGCGGCAAGGCCGACGAGCGAGTGGAAGCCGGCGACGAGCTGCGGCATCGAGGTCATCGGGATGGAGCGGGCGATCCAGGCGCCGGCGCCCCCGCCGATGGCAAGGCCGAGCACGATGAGCACGAGGCCGCCGAAGGAGGGCGTCGCCAGCAGCAAGGTCGTGCCGATGGCGATGCCCATGCCGACCATGCCGAGCGTGTTGCCGCGCCGGCTGGTCGTCGGGTGCGAAAGGCCCCTCAGCGCCATGATGAAGAGCACGCCGGAGACGAGATAGAGGAAGGCTGCGAAGTTTGCGTTCATCGGGCCGGCCTCACTTGTCTTTTTTCTTGTACATCGCCAGCATGCGCTGGGTGACGAGGAAGCCGCCGAAGATGTTGACGGAGGCAAGGATCAGCGCGACGAAGCCGAAGCCGGTCGCAACGCCCGAAAGCGAGATGCCGACGGCAAGCAGCGCGCCGACGACGATGACCGACGAGATCGCGTTGGTGACGGCCATCAGCGGCGTGTGCAATGCCGGCGTCACCGACCAGACGACGTAGTAGCCGACGAAGATCGACAGTACGAAGATCGCCAGGCGGAACACGAAGGGATCGATCGCCCCGCCGGAAACGCCGTGCGCCACGGCGCCCGCCGCATCCGGCACATATTCGGAAGCGGCGCGGACGGCCTCCACGGCCCGGTCGAGATCGGTGAGCGCCTTGTCCAGAAGTTCGTTCGCCATCACTTGCCCTCCCCTTCATGAACCGCGGCGCCGCCGAAGTTCGGATGGACGACCGACCCGCCATGGGTCAGCATCGTCGCCTTGACCAGCTCGTCCTCGGCATTGACCGAGACCGACTTCGTCTCCTTGTCGACCATGGTCTCCAGGAACGTGAAGAGGTTCTTGGCGTAGAGCGCCGAGGCGGAGGCTGCGATGCGGCCCGGCACGTTGAGGTAGCCGATGACCTTGACGCCCTCGACCTCGACGACCTTTCCGGCCTCCGAGCCCTCGATATTGCCGCCGCGCTCGACGGCGAGGTCGACGGCGACGGAGCCGGTCTTCATGGCGGAGAGCATCTGCCGCGTCACGAGGCGCGGGGCCGGGCGGCCGGGGATCAGCGCGGTGGTGATGACGATGTCCTGCTTGGCGATGTGGTCGGCGACGAGCGCCGCCTGTTTCGCCTGGTATTCCTTGGACATTTCCTTGGCATAGCCGCCGGCGGTCTCGGCCGCCTTGAACTCGTCGTCCTCGACGGCGATGAATTTTGCGCCGAGCGAGGCGACCTGCTCCTTGGCGGCGGGGCGCACGTCCGTCGCCGAGACGGCGGCGCCGAGGCGCCGCGCGGTGGCGATGGCCTGAAGGCCCGCGACGCCCGCCCCCATGACGAAGACCTTGGCGGCCGGCACGGTGCCGGCGGCGGTCATCATCATCGGCATGGCGCGGTCGAACTCGTAGGCCGCGTCGATGACGGCCTGGTAGCCGGCAAGGTTGGCCTGCGAGGACAGGATGTCCATCGACTGGGCGCGCGTGATGCGCGGCATCAGCTCCATGGCGAAGGCGGTGAGCCCGGCCTTCGCCATCTCGGCGATGGCGGCCTCGTTGCCGTAGGGATCCATGGTGGCGATGACGATGGCGCCGGGCTTGTAGGTGGAAATCTCCGCCGTCGTCGGGCGGCGCACCTTGAGCACGACGTCGGCAGCTTTCGCCTCCTCCGGCCCGACGATTCGGGCGCCGGCGGCCTCGTAGTCGGCATCGAGGATGCGCGAGGCAAGACCCGCGCCGGCCTCGACCAGAACATCGAGCCCGAGGGCCTTCATTTTCTTGACTGTTTCGACGGAACCGGCGACGCGGCCTTCAGCCGGATCGCTTTCCCGCGCGACAAAAACACACTGACTCAAACCGTGGTCCTCCCCCCGAGACTGGCCGTGTTGGATCACGGCGCCGGATGGCGCCGCGGCACATCATGGATGCGGCTTTTCAGATCAACGCAGGGCGAAGAAGCCGACGACGTTGAGGATGACGAAGAGCACGAAGGCGCTGAAGAAGCCGGCGCTGGTGAAGAAACCGGCCGCCATGGCGATGAGCAGCGTCACGCAGAACATCGTGCCGAACTTGGCGGCGTTGACGAAGAAGCCGTAGGTCTTCTCGTGCTCGGGATAATCCATCGCCGCGCCCAGCTCGACGGGTCCGTTGTGATGTTCAGCCATAGTCACCTTCTCCTAAGCAGCCGCACCCGCCAGCCGGAAAACTCCACCCGATGAGCGCCGATATAGGCCGGAACCGGAACGGTCCGGCGATTCCCTCAAGCGCGAAAGCGCGCGTCTTTCAGGCCATACACAATGGACAGGCAAAGCGCAACGGCAGGAGGGGACGAGGTTCGGACCCGGCAACGTTTCCGAAACGGAACGGGCCGGTTTCCTGCAAAACCGGCCCGGCATGCGACATCTGGGCGCAAGCCCTATCCGGCGTAGGCGCTGCCGGAAAGCGCGATCCGGCCATGGCCGGAATGGGCGCGCCGGGCGCTCGGGCGCACGGTGAGCGGGCTGAAAGGCATCTCCTCGCCGCGGGCGAACAGCATGCGCCGCTCGTAGGGCTCCGACATGAAGAAGGGGAAGCGCGCATAGAGCGAGGAGCGCACGTCCTTGCAGCGCGTCGCCATCAGCATCAGGTCGATGATGAACTTGCCCTGCCGGCTCTTCGGCGAGGCGACGAAATCGCCGTCGAAGACGCGCCGGTAGAAGGCCGCATGCGCCGGCTTGACCATCTGGAGGACGCGGTCGGCATCGAAATAATCCGCCGCCATCGTCGCAAGGCGCAGCGTCAGATACGGGATCGCCGGCATCTCGCTCCAGATTTCCGGATCGGCGGCAAGGCGGACCGGATCGATCAGCGACATGCCCGCATCGAGGAACGCCGTGATCTCGTCCGGAAAGACCTTGCCCGAGGAGGTGACGCGATGGTCCGGCGTCACATGGTGCAGGCGCACGGTCGAGATCAGCCGCTCCTCGTGATAGACGCCGAAGACATAGGCGTTGCTGTCGAAATCGACCTCGTCGATGAGCAGGTGCGAATCTTCCGCAAGATGCATGACGCTGCCGGCCTTGTAGGCCTTGTAGCGCACGCGCGCGACGTCTTCCATGTCCTCGCTCGTTTCCACCCGCCGGTATTCCACCTTGTCGAGCAGTCCGAGAAGCTTCTCGGAAAAGCGATTGTTCGCCATTTCCCCGTTGTCCATTGCCCCGCATCCCCGATTGAAAGCCGGCCGCATCCTGCCGCTGGCTTCATATTCTTCGATATAGGACAATTTGTGTAAAATACTATTCATTAACCTTAATATATGGTTAACGCTAATTTTGAAGAAACTGATAAATCAGATGGATTTATACAGCCGTTCAACAGGGGAAGGGATAATCAGGCGACGCGGGCGCCGCGGCGGCGGGTTTCGCCGGCCTTGCGGGCGGCAAGGCTCTCAAAGCGGTCACGCAGCGCATCGGGAGACATGGGCGCGGCGAAGACATAGCCCTGCACGAGATCGGCGCACTGGTACTTCCTGATGAGCGCGAGCTGCTCCTGCGTCTCCACGCCCTCGATGACGATCCGCAGCCCCAGTTCCCGCGACAGGTTGACCGTGCCGCGCAGGAGCTTGAAGCGGCGCGCGTCCTCGCCGATGTTGCGCACGAAGGACCGGTCGATCTTGATGACGTCGAGCGGAAGCTGGTCGAGATAGCTGAGGCTGGAATAGCCCGTGCCGAAATCGTCGATGGCGATGGTGATGCCGCGTGCGCGCAGTTCCTGGAGCACCGCCTGCACTTTCACCGGCTCCTCCATCAGGCAGCTCTCGGTGACTTCCAGATGCAGCCGGTGCGGCGCGAGCCCTGCCGTCTCCAGCGCCTCGGAGACGAGGGCGACGATGCCGGTGCCGCGCAGGTCCTGCACCGAAAGGTTGACGGAGACCCCCATATGATCCGGCCAGGTCGCGCAGTCCGCGCAGGCCCGCAGGATCATGAAGCGCGTGATCTCGGAGACGATGCCCATCTCCTCGGCGATCTGGATGAAGACGTTCGGCGCCACCGGCCCGCGCTCGGGATGCGTCCAGCGCGACAGGGCCTCGCAGCACTCGATGCGCGAGCCGTCCGGCACGAACATCGGCTGGTAGGCGACCGACAGCGCATTATCCTCGATGGCCTGCCGCAGGTCGTCCTTCAGCTTCTGGCGGTCCATGTAGCGCGCGTCCATCTCCTGTTCGAAGACGGTGACGCTGCCCTTGGCACGCGACTTGGTCTCGAACAGCGCGAGGTCGGCGCGGATCTGCATCTCCTCCAGGCGGAACGCATCGCTCGCCACCGTCACGCAGCCGGCGCTGAAGGAAACGATGACCGTCACGCCGTCGAAATCGTAGCTGCCGCGCAACTGCTCGTGGAAGCGGCGCATCCGCGCCTCGAGATCGCGCCGGTTCGTCTCGTTCGGGAAGAACAGGATGAACTCGTCGCCCATCAGGCGCCCGACGATGACCTTGTCGCCGGCGAGCCGCCGCAGGCGCTCGGCGATGGCGCAGAGCAGCCGGTCGCCCGTCACATGCCCCTTCATGTCGTTGACATGCTTGAAGTCGTCGACGTCGACCACCATGAAGCCCACGAGGCCCGGCTTCCTGCGCTCGGCAAGCGCCTCCTGCAGGAGATCGGCGAAATAGGTGCGGTTCGGCAGGCCCGTGAGGGTGTCGTAGCGCACCATGTGCAGGATCTTCTTTTCCGCCCTGACGCGTGCCGTCACGTCCTCGAAGATGAGGACGGCGCCGCCGTTTTCACGCGGGGCGGCGGTGAATTCGAGATAGAGGCCGTCCGTCACCTGCACGAGCGCGCGCGAGCGCTCGCCCCTCAGCAGCTCGCCGAGCTGGCGCAGGATCGCCTTGCTCTGCTCGGCGTTGAAGAAGGTGTTGCGCACGCCGTAGCGCAGCACGACGTCGAGGTGGCAATCCTTCAGGCGCTCCTGGCTGCCGAGATGCAGGAGCTCGCAGGCCCGCCGGTTGGCGACGAGGATGCGCTGGTCCGCATCCAGCATGAAAAGGCCGTGCGGCATGTTGTTGAGCGCGGTGTCGAAGCGGTCGGCGATGGTCGCGAGTTCCCGGGCGGCCAGCACGTTCTCGTAGAGGAAGGTCCGCACGCCGTTCGCCATGGTGCGCGTCGTCATCGCGAAGGGCAGGACCAGCGAGGCGAGTACCGCATGGTAGAAATCCTGCAGGCCCAGGAAGCCGATCACGATGGGAAAGCAGGCGGCGAAGACCATGTAGTTGACGGCACGCGGCGAGCCGTAGTTGCGGCCGACGACGGAGACCATGGTGGCGAGCGTCACGGAGATGCAGGCGATCTCCGCGAAGCTGTCGCGGCTGACGATAAGGCTGTAGCAGCACGCCGTGCCGAGCGTCAGCGTCGTGCTGACGGCCCCGACATTGTACCAGTTCTCCCAGTAGCGGATGCCGGCCATGCCGAGCGCGGCCTTGTCCGCGCGGTCGAAGCGGCGCATGGCCTGGGCGCGCAGCGACCAGATGAGGACGATGAGCGCACTCCAGGCGAGGAAGAACGGATCGGCGGTCTTGGCGAAGACGAACGAGAACGTCACGACATGCGAAATCATGCCGACGAAAAGGGTCTGGCGGTTCCCGTACAGCGAGCTGACGAACGACAAATAGACATCGGCCGGCAGCGTGTTCTGACCCTTATCCTTCATGGACTCGGCACTCCTATGGCGAGTGAGGGTTACCGGCCAAAATTTAATGAATGATTTCGGGAGATTACCCAATAAGAAGGGGTATTCGGGGGATTATTGCACGCGCGTTCAACTAAAAGGGGATACATTCAACCAGGTCTTGTAGGAATGGCATAATTTTTGACTATACTCAACTTAACATGGAAGAAGGACGCAATTTTATGTCTTCGAAGCGTCATAGTCTTGCTTTCCATCAAATGCGCGAAGCCTTCTCTGCAATCGGTGTTTGCAATCGCGTGGTTAATGCTTCCGGTCCTTCCCCATCCCCAGATCTGGCCATATCCGGCATCCTGTCGTCATTTCGCCGGAAAGAGGGAATTGACTGCCGCCGGATTTGATATCAAATCCTTGTTTGGTATTTCTTTCCCGGAGCCCATTATGTCCAAACCCGTCGTCGCCATTCCCGCCGATATCCGGGAGATCGAAGGCAACGTCTGGCAGGCCACGCCCAACCAGTACGTGCGCGCCGCGGTCAAGGGCGCGGACGTTACCGTCTTCCTCGTTCCGGCGCTCGAAACCGACAACGATTTCGACGGCATCCTCGACCGGGTGGACGGGCTCCTCGTCAGCGGCTCGCGCACCAACGTGCACCCCTCGCTCTACGGCAAGGAGGCGACGGACGCGGAAGGCCCCTACGACATGGCGCGCGATGCGACCAGCCTGCCGCTCATCAAGCGCGCGCTCGAGCGCGGCATTCCGCTGCTCGCCATCTGCCGCGGCATCCAGGAGCTGAACGTCGCGCTCGGCGGCACGCTCGCCAACGAGATCCAGGAACAGCCTGGCGTATGGGACCACCGCAAGCCCGACACGCCCGTGCTCGACGTCGCCTACGGCATCCGCCAGAAGATCACGGTCAAGGAGGGAAGCTGTCTTGCGGCCGTGATCGGCGCAGGCGAGGTGCAGGTCAATTCGCTGCACCGGCAGGCGATCTCCGAAATGGCGCCGCGCCTTGCCGTGGAAGCGGTCGCGGACGACGGCACGATCGAGGCCGTCTCCGTCATCGGCGCGAAGGCCTTCGCCGTCGGCGTCCAGTGGCACCCGGAATACTGGGTCGGCTCCGACCAGCCGTCCAACAGGCTCTTCGCCGCGTTCGGCGAGGCCGTGCGCGACTATGCCGCCGCGAAAGCCGGCATCCTGCACCGGACGGCGGCCGAGTAGGAATTCTAGTCGGCGGCCACCATCGTCACCATCGCATCGGCGGGCTCCACCGCCTCATAGGCCAGCCCGTCGCCGTCGACGACGGTAAGGATCGCCTCGCCCTGCGCATCCGTGACGACGATCGTGCCGTCGCCATTGTTCGTCCAGGTGCGGGCGGCCGAAAGGCCGGGCCAGACGCTGTCGCAATCCTTGTCCGCGGTGAAAAGCGCGCTGCGGCTGGAAATGGCCTTGCCGCGCTCGGCAAGGCAGGCCGTCTTGGCCACCACGTTGGAGATCGTATAGCTGTGGGCGCTGCCGGCCGCCGGAATGGAGCCGGAGACCATGGGGTCGATCCCCTCGCCGCGAAGGCTCGCAAATCCCAGGCCGCCCAGCGCCGCGGCGCCCGCAAGGACGGCGATCGTCAAGGTCTTCATGGGGCGCTCCTTCATCCACTGCTCGATGCGCGAAGGATGCGCCCGCAAGATTGCGGAATGGTTAACGAAGGCTTTCCAGCCCCTACCCTGCTTTTCGCGTAAAAGGTGTCTCCGGCACCGGCGTCAACGCAGCGCCGTGCCCGAACCAGGCGACAAGGTTGTCCGCCACCAGGTCGGCCATGGCGTTGCGCGTTGCGACCGAGGCGGAAGCCACATGCGGCAGTAGGGAGACGTTCGGCAGGTCGAGCAGCGCATCGGGGACGTTCGGCTCGTCGTAGAACACATCGAGCCCCGCCCCGGCGATCACGCCCTCACGGAGCGCCGAAACCAGTGCATCCTCGTCCACCGTCCAGCCACGACCGACATTGATCAACACGCCGTCCGGCCCGAGCGCCTTGAGCACGCCCGCGTCGATCGTCTTGTGCGTCTCCGCCGTCTTCGGCACGATGGCGATCAGCGTATCGACCGCCCCGGCGAGCGCCTCCAGGGAGGGATAATAGGCATAGGGCGCATCCGCGCGCGGACGGCGGGTGTGGTAGGCGATGGAGACGCCGAAACCCTTCAGACGCTCGGCAATGGCAAGGCCGATGCGCCCGAGCCCGTAGATGCCGACGCTGCGGCCGCGCAGGGTGAGCGGCGTCAGCGGAAAGGCGCCGTCGCGCTTCCAGCGCCCTGACCGCAGCCAGGCCTCGGCCTGCGGCAGCAGCCGCAGCGTGTTGAGGAGAAGGCCGATGGTCGTGTCGGCCACCTCGTCGTTCAGCACGTCCGGCGTGTTGGTGACGGCAATGCCGCGCGCCGCGGCCGCGCCGACGTCCACCCCGTCATAGCCGACCCCGAAGCTTGCGATGATCTCCAGCGCCGGCAGGTGCTCGATCAGCGCCGCCCCGAAGGCACCGGAGACGGCGGCGCCGGCGATGCTGGCGGCTTCCGAGCGGGCGAGAAGCGCCGGATCCGGCCGCTCGATGCGCACCACCTCGAAGGTCTCGCGCAAGCGTTCGAGCACCCGTTCGCGGATCGCGCCGGGCACGAGGATGCGGGTCTTGTCTGGCATGATGAAACGTTCCCTGCCTGAATGCCTCAGCCGTCGGAATGCGGCTTCAGCGGTCCGGTGGATTGCCGGATGCGCATTTCCGGCTTGATGAGATGGATGCCGTCCGGCTCGTGGCTGCCCGAGAGCTTGTCGAGCAATGCCCTTGCGGCGCTGCGGCCGACCTCGGACTGGCCGTTCCAGACGGTGGTAAGGGCGGGCGTGGCGATCGCCGCCTCCTCCAGGTCGTCGTAGCCGGTGACGGAGACGTCGCGGCCCGGCACGAGCCCGGCGCGGGCGATGCCGTTCATCAGGCCGATGGCGACGAGGTCGTTCCAGCAGACGGCGGCCGTCGGCTTCTGCGGCAGCGAGAGGAAATGCACCGCAGCCTCGAAGCCGCCCTGCTTGGTGCGGGGCCCGGGGATGCGCAAGCCGGGATCGACCTCGATATTGGCCTTGCGCAGCGCGTTGACATAGCCCTGGTAGCGGTCGCGGCCGGTCGAGGTCTGGTCCGTGCCGCCCACCATGGCGATCGTCCGGTGGCCGAGGCCGATCAGGTGGTTAGTGGCGAGCGAGATGCCGTAGCTGTCGTCGCCGCGGAAGATCGGCACGTCGAGCCCGTCGATGGAGCGGGCGATCAGGATCGCCGGCATGCCGTTGTCCTCGGCAAGGCGGATATCCTCCGGCGGCGTGCCGATGGCCGGCGACATGATCACCCCGTCGCCGCCGAGCTGCAGCAGCGTCTCGACGAAATTGCGCTGCTTCTCCACCGAATCGTAGTGGTTGGAAAGGATGAAAGTCTGCCGGTCGCGGTCGAGCTCGCTTTCGATGGCTTTCAGGATTTCCGCGTAGAACGGGTTCATGATGTCGTGCACGACGACGCCGATGATGCCCGAGCGCGACGTGCGAAGGCTCGCGGCACGGCGATTGTAGATATAACCGAGCGCGCGCGCCTGTTCCTTGATCCGCTCGCGCGTGAAGGCGGCCACCAGCGGGCTGTCCCTGAGCGCGAGCGACACCGTCGCCGTGGAAACGCCGAGCGTTTCCGCGATGGTGGATAGCTTTACCTTCTGT
This sequence comes from Shinella fusca, assembly GCF_014203155.1. Lineage (GTDB taxonomy): Bacteria > Pseudomonadota > Alphaproteobacteria > Rhizobiales > Rhizobiaceae > Shinella > Shinella fusca. The sequence goes on along the minus strand of NZ_JACHIK010000006.1, from coordinate 25,064 downwards.
GCCACGATTCCTCCCGGTGAACGCGCAGCCTTTAAAACCGTTTATTTAAACAGTTTAAATTCCATCGGCAACCGCCTTTTCACCGGTTTCGGGCGTTGCGCCGTGCAGGTTCTCGTCCATGGCGCGCAGCAGCTTGAGGAGGTTGCGCACCTCCTTCTCGCTGAGGCCTTCGGCGGCCTGCCGCTCGCTGAGGCGTCCGGCTTCGGCGATGCGGTCGATGGAGGCGCGCCCGGCCTCGGTGAGGTGGACGACCGTCAGCCGGCCGTCGGTCTCGTCCGGCCGGCGCTCGACGAAGCCCTGCGCCTCCAGCCGACCGATGGTGCGCGTCATGGTCGGCGCCTTGACGCCGAGGCGGGCGGCGAGCGCCCCTGCGGTCATCCCGCCTTCCTCGGCAAGCGTGAGGATGACGCCGTCCTGGCCGGCATAAAGACCGGTGGCGATGAGGTTGCGCGAGAGCACCGTGCGCATGGAGCGCGCCGCGTTGACGACGGCGGCGGCAAGGCCCGCGCCCGAGACGGCCTCGTGCGCCTTTTTCTTCTTGGCCTTCTTCCCGTCCTTGCCGTCCTTGTGCTTCTTTCCCATCGATCGCCTCGCTAGAACGCGCTGCCCTTGCATCACGGGCCCGGCCCTGTATGACAGAGGACCAAGGCGGGCGGCAAGTCGGGATCGGAGAGAGCATGGCACATCCCAACCTGCGATGGACCGAAAACGACCTCACCCTGCCGACGGCCGAACGGGCCGACTGGATCGCCGTCCTGCCGCTCGGCGCTCATGAGGGCCACGGCCCCCACCTGCCGCTGGAGACGGACACGCTGATCGCGAACGGCATCGCCGAGCGGCTGATGGCCGTGCTGCCGCCGCACCTTCCCGTCACCTTTCTTCCGGCCGAGCCGGTCGGCTATTCGCCGGAGCATCTCGATGTGCCCGGCACGCGCTCGCTCGGCTATGCGGAGGCGATCGAGCGCTGGCTTGCCATCGCCGAAGACCTCCACCGCTTCGGCATCCGCAAGCTCGTGCTGCTCAACGCCCATGGCGGCAATTCGCCGCTGATGACCATCCTCGCCACCGAGGCGCGGGTGCGGCTGGACATGCTCGTCGTCGCCACCGCCTGGACCCGCTTCGGCCAGCCCGAAGGCTGGATCGCGCCGGAAGACAAGGCCATCGACATCCACGGCGGCGATATCGAGACTTCGGTGATGCTCGCCCTCCATCCCGATCTTGTGCGGATGGACAAGGCCGAGCGCTTCGGCTCGCGGCAGGCGGAGTTCGCGGCGCGCTTCGCTTATCTGCGCGCCTACGGCCCGCATGCCTTCGGCTGGAAGATGGCGGACCTCAACCCGAAGGGCGTTGCGGGCGATGCGAGCGCGGCGACGGCCGAAAAGGGCGAGCAACTGATCGCCCATGCGCTCCGCGGCCTCGTCGCCCTTCTCGAGGATGTCGCGGCCTTCGACGTCGAAACGCTTTGCTGACGGCATTTGCGCTGGCCCGTCCGATCTCCTATATCAGTCGCCAACCGGACGCCTTTACCGTCCCTGTTATCCGCTCGAGGTTCCCATGACCGAAACAGCCCTTCCCAAGCCCATTCCCGTCACCGTGCTCACCGGCTATCTCGGCGCCGGCAAGACGACGCTGCTCAACCGCATCCTCACCGGCAACCACGGCAAGAAATACGCCGTCATCGTCAACGAGTTCGGCGAGATCGGCATCGACAACGACCTCATCGTCGAGTCGGACGAGGAAATCTACGAGATGAACAACGGCTGCATCTGCTGCACCGTGCGCGGCGACCTCATCCGCGTGGTGGAGGGCCTGATGCGCCGCCCCGGCCGCTTCGACGCCATCGTCGTGGAGACCACCGGCCTTGCCGATCCGGTGCCGGTCGCCCAGACCTTCTTCATGGACGACGACGTGCGCCAGAAGACCGAGCTCGACGCCGTCGTCGCGCTGGTCGATGCCAAGCACCTGCCGCTGCGCCTGAAGGACAGCCGCGAGGCCGAGGACCAGATCGCCTTCGCCGACGTCGTGCTCGTCAACAAGACCGACCTCGTCACCCCCGAGGAACTGGCCAAGGTCGAGGCGACGGTGCGGGCCATCAACCCCTCCGCGCGCATCCACCGCACGACCCGCTCGGACATAGACCTCACCAAGGTCCTCGACCAGGGCGCCTTCAACCTGGAGCGGGCACTGGAAAACGATCCGCATTTCCTCGATCACGACCACCCGGACCATGTCTGCGGCCCCGATTGCGGCCACGACCATCATCATCACGATCATGACCACCATCACCACCATGATCATGATCACGACCATCACCACGACCACGATCATCATCACCACGACGCCTCGCCGATCCATGACGTGGCGGTGCAGTCGATCTCGCTGCGCGGCGGCGAGATGAACCCCGACCGCTTCTTCCCGTGGATCCAGAAGATCACCCAGACGGACGGCCCGAACATCCTGCGCCTCAAGGGCATCATCGCCTTTGCCGGCGACGACGAGCGCTATGTCGTGCAGGGCGTCCACATGATCGTCGAAGGCGACCACCAGCGCGCCTGGAAGGACGGCGAGAAGCGCGAAAGCCGCCTCGTCTTCATCGGCCGCGACCTCGACCGCGAGAAGATCGAACGCACCTTCAAGGCCTGCGAGGCACAGAAGGCATGAAGCCGGACGACACTCTGCGCATGAAAGACGAAGCCTGATGCCGACAGTCGCCCCTCTCGATCTCGACGGCCACGTCGTCGCGGCCGCCTTCCTCGGCGACGTGCCCTTCTTCGCCACCGCCTCCGGCGCCATCCACCGTCTCGATCACGGCCAGAAGGTCACCGAGGCGCATGACGGGCTGCTTGCCTGCGTGCGCGACGAGGCGAACGACACGCTGATCACCGGCGGCGAGGACGGCAAGGTGATGCGCATTGCCGCCGACGGCACCGCGACGCTGCTTGCCGAGGTGCCGCGCAAATGGATCTCCGTCGTCGCCGCCGGCCCGCAGGGCGCGGTCGGCTTCGCCGAGGGCCGCACGGCGCGCGTGCGCCTTGCCGACGGCACGATCAGGGAGTTTGCGGAAAGCCGCTCGGTGGAGGGCATCGCCTTCGCGCCGAAGGGCCTTCGCATCGGTGTCGCACGCTACAACGGCGTCTCGCTGCACTGGGTGGCGATGGCCGGCCAGCCCGTCGATCTCGAATGGAAGGGCGCCCATACCGGCGTCACCTTCTCGCCGGACGGCCGCTTCGTCGTCACCAGCATGCAGGAGAACGCCCTGCACGGCTGGAAGCTCGACAGCAAGCCCGGCGCCGACACGCGCCACATGCGCATGACCGGCTATCCGGCCAAGGTGAAGTCGCTCTCCTGGTCGGCCAAGGGCAAGTGGCTCGCCTCCTCCGGCGCGCCGGCCGCCATCGTCTGGCCCTTCGCGGCCAAGGACGGCCCGATGGGCAAGCCGCCGCTCGAACTCGGCACGCGCGCCGACGTCATGGTGACGGCCGTCGCCTGCCATCCGGCCGAGGACGTCGTCGCCATCGGCTATTCGGACGGCATGGTGCTTGCCGCGCGCTTCTCCGACAGCCGCGAGGTGCTGCTGCGCCGCCCCGGCAAGGGCGCCGTCACCTCCATGGCCTGGAGCCGCAACGGCAAGCTCCTCGCCTTCGCCAGCGAGGCGGGCGATTGCGGCGTGGTCGACCTCACCGGATAATCCCTCCATCATGCGAAAAACCCGGGAGAGCCAAGCTCTCCCGGGCCACTGACCGCGCGGGGCGGGGAAGGCGCGATCAGTGACGGCGATGCTTGCAGCCGCAATCGCTGCCGCCGGCACCGCCGAGGATACCCAGCACCGAGCCGTTGAGGACGCCCGACAGCGTGCCGTTGAGGTTGTTCGCGAGCACGCCGTTCAGCACCTTGTTGCCGTTGTTGTCGCTGAGGATGTTGCCGACGCCGAGGCCGACGCTCGGGGCGACGACGATGCTGCCCGTGCGGGTCTTGTTGCCGAGGATGCCGATCCCGAGCAGGCCGCCGGCCGACGCCTGGCTGGCGCCGGCAAAGGCGATGACGGTTGCGAGGGCGATGATGCGGGTCTTGTTCATGGTCTCTCTCCTTTGGTTGTGCACCTCATCGGTACGCAATCAAAGGTAATATAAGACCTGCTTTACTCAACCGGATTTCCCAGTCATAGCAAACAGTTAACCATAACAGTTACAAGTTTAACGATTCCCTACCGGATACAACTTTTAATACTATAAATTTCCGATCTAGATTGAAAATCAACCTATGGACGAATTTTTAACCATGCAACCCTAGGATTCCGTTTCGAAACCGGACAGGGGCAGAATCCGATGCGCTCTCTTCATGGCCTGCTTTTTGCGGCGCTGGCATGGGGCCAATGCAACCCGGCAATGGCCGATTCAACCGTGAACTACAGCTTCGGTGGCGGCCGGACATCGAACGTTTTCAAGGATACCACAGCGCTGCCGGCCTCCTTCGGCGAGGGAAAGGTCGCGCTGCGCGGCAGCTTCGACCTTGAGGACAGCCAATTCGCCTATGCGCTTACAGCGAGCGTGCGGCGCCTCGCCCGCTACCGTTTCGCCGACGAGCGGACGGTCGGGCTCGAAACCGGCTTCACCCGTGAGCTTGCCGAAGGCGTCCGCCTCACGCTGAAAGGCAGCATCGAGCAGCGGCGCGACGGCGACATCTTTCTTGCCCTGCCCGGCCTCCTGATCGGCTACCGCAAGGCCGATGTCGTCGCTTCCGCAAGCGCCGACCTGACGGTCGATCACGCTGGCGGCAAGAGCCACGTCACCGCCGCCCTCTCCAATCTCAACCGGGGCCTTGCGGAATTCACGCTTCCGGGCCTGCCCCGCACGCAGCTCGAAGCGGGCTATCGCCTCGCCACGCTCACGGCCGGCCATATCCTGCCTCTCTTCGGCGGCGAACTGGGCGCCACGGTGGAAGCCCGCACCAATAACATCCCCTCGAACGAGCAGCAGGTCTTCGAACGCTTCCCGGCAACGACGCTGCGCGGCTCGCTCGCCTACGGCCACGCCTTCGGTCCCGTCACGCTGATGGCGGAAGCCGGCCTCATGCGCGTTGCAAGCGACGCGCTCGGAACATCCGTCGAGCCCACCCGCCCCTACCTGAAGGCGGAACTTGCCGTCCGGCTCCCGCGGGAAACCGTGCTGAAGGCGACCTTCCTGCGCGATATCCAGCTTGCCGATATCGACGACCCGCTCGGCGAGGACGTGCGCACCATCGGCCTTTCGCTGGAAACGGCGCTGACGGAGAAGCTGAAGCTCGCCCTCGGCTACGAGGAGGCCCGCAGCGACTGGCTCTATTACGACTATCGCACCCGCACGCGCTCGGCGAAAGCGGCCTTCACCTATACCTTCGCCAAGAGCACCGCTGTGACTCTGGAATATAGCCGCCTCCTGCGCCACGAGACCGACCCGGCCGCCGACTTCACGGTCGACGGCCTTGCGGCCCGGCTTTCCGGCACGTTCTGAGGCTCACCACTCCAGCTCGAGATGCGGCCGGCCGTTGGAGGTCTTCTCCACCGTCCGCCCCGTCTCGTCCACGGTGCAGCTCACGCGCTGGCGGAAGACGGAGAAGCTGTCGAAGGTCGACACGTTCACCGGGGTGTCGAAATGCAGCGTCATGCGGTAGCGGCCGGGCTGGCTCGACATCGCCTGCACGCCGAGCACCTCGGCATCGAAGGGCTGGCCGAGATAGTGCCCGCGCACGCGCGCGCCGAGCATCCACGGATTGAACGGCGGCCGGTTGCCGACAGCCGCGTGCAGCGTGTTCCAGTCGCGATAGCCGTATTGCGCGGCGATGAGCTCCAGCGCACGGGAATGGGAAATACCCTGTCCTTCGCCGGAAAAGCGCGCGCGCAGCCGCTTTGCCTGGTCTTTCAGGGCGTCGAGGGATGGTAGTGGCGTCGAGGATGGACGCATGGCGGTTCTCCAGTCGGGCATGCGTCGTTTCGGAGGGGGCCCGCATTGCCGCCGGTTCGCATGCTGGATGCTGGAAGACCGATCGTATCGAAGAGAGACTTCACCAAAGCCGGAGGCTTGCGGACGGCAGGGGCTCTCACCCTGCCGGCCTGATAGCGCAAGCGCGCCGGCAAGTCAAACCGTCACGCCGCCCTGCGCTGCTCGCCCGCCAGCCGGGTGCCGCTTGCCACGAGAATGCCCGCCGCGCCGTCGAGCCAGCCGTCCTTCAGCTCCAGCGCCAGGAAGCGGCGGCGCTCGAAGGGGCCGGGCATGACGAGATGCCGCGCCTTGCCGGCGAAAAAGCCGAAGCGCTCGTAATATTCCGGATCGCCGACGAGCAGCACCGCGCCATGGCCGCGGCCCCGCGCCTCGGTGATCGCCGCGCGCATCAGCGCCCCGCCGATGCCCTTGCCCTCGTGCGCGCAATCGACGGCGAGGGGCCCGAGCAGCAGCGCCGGAACGGGATTGCCGTCCGCGTCGACGCCCGCCTCGACATTCCACAGCCGCACCGTGCCGATGACATGGCCGTCCGCATCGCGCGCGACGAGGGCAAGGCCTTCGGCCGGCAGGCGGCCGCGGCGCAGCTTTTCCGAGGACTTGCGGAAGCGCGCCTCGCCCATCACGCGGTCGAGCAGACGCTCGCGCGCGACGACGTCGCCGGCGTTCTCCCGGTCGATGGTGAAGGCGGCATGCGCGAAGAACGCGCGGACAGAATCAAGAACAGCGGCCATCTCCGGGCCTCCCGCACTCAAAACCGATTCAAACGGTATCTGGGACTGATTGTGAAGGACCGGCGCTCCCGCAGGGACGGGAGCGCCGGGTGGTCAGATGACGTAGGCCTTCAGCGGCTCGAAGCCGTTGAAGGCGACGGCCGAATAGGTCGTCGTATAGGCGCCGGTGCCCTCGATCAGGACCTCGTCGCCGATCGTCAGGGAGACCGGCAGCGGGTACATGTTCTTCTCGTACATCACGTCGGCCGAATCGCAGGTCGGGCCGGCGAGCACGCAGGGCTCCATCGCGTCCCGGTCGCGCTGCGTGCGGATCGGGTAGCGGATCGCCTCGTCCATCGTCTCGGCAAGGCCGCCGAACTTGCCGATGTCGAGGAAGACCCAGCGGTGGTTGTCGTTGTCCGACTTCTTCGAGACGAGGACGACTTCCGCCTTGATCACGCCCGCATTGCCGACCATGCCGCGGCCCGGCTCGATGATGGTTTCCGGGATCTGGTTGCCGAAGTGCTTCTTCAGCGCGCCGAAGATCGCCTGGCCATAGGCTTCCGCCGACGGCACGTCGCGCAGGTACTTCGTCGGGAAGCCGCCGCCCATGTTGACCATCTTCAGTTCGATGCCCTGCTTGGCAAGCTGCACGAAGACGCGCTTGGCATCGGCGAGCGCCGAATCCCAGGCGTCGAGCTTCGTCATCTGCGAGCCGACATGGAACGAGACGCCGTAGGAGGCAAGGCCGAGCTGGTGGGCGTAGACGAGCACGTCGACGGCCATCTGCGGCACGCAGCCGAACTTGCGCGAGAGCGGCCATTCGGCGCCCTCGCCGTCCGTCAGGACGCGGCAGAACACGCGGGCGCCGGGGGCGGCCCGGGCGATCTTCTCGACTTCCTCGTGGCTGTCGACGGCAAAGAGCGAGACGCCGAGCGCATGGGCCTTGGCGACGTCGCGTTCCTTCTTGATCGTGTTGCCGAAGGAGATGCGCGAGGCGGTCGCGCCGGCGTCGAGCGCCATTTCGATCTCGGCGACGGACGCGCAATCGAAATTGGAGCCCATGCTGGCGAGAAGGCGCAGGATTTCCGGCGCCGGGTTGGCCTTCACGGCATAGTAGATCGCGCTGTCCGGCAGCGCGTGGCGGAAGGCCTTGAAATTGTCGCGCACGACATCGAGGTCGACCACAAGGCAGGGACCGTCGGGACGTCGGGTGTTCAGGAAGTCGATAATACGTGCAGAAGCCATCTCGGTATTCCCCATATCCAGCTTTCTCCGGGAAAACCCGGAGGACAAAGGGCAGATGCGGCAACGCGTTGGAACCAGCCGGTGGAGACCCCGGAACCAAGCATGCGCATATGCGCGAACGGTGAACCGAAGCCCGCCTAGGCTTCAATTCGCTTTGTCTGCCATGGATTGGTGGGAGAACCCGACCGCACGTCCGGCAATGAAGGTGTGCCTCTTCAGTAACCCCGGCTGATGGAAAGCCGGCAGACACCAGAAAGGCCCGCACCGTCGTTGCTTCAAGATGTCCTCGCATGTCCGGTTGGCCGGAAGTGCGACTGGAGCGGTTAGGTCCAGGTACCTTACCGATGATCCTCACCAAATCGAGGGTCGGCGGACACCCACAGGCACGTGCGACTTTGGGCAAGCGCGGAGATAAGGAGAATCGCTGTCGTAATCAAGAGGTTTTTTGAACTTGCCTATTGAAAATATTCCCCGAGCCACGACATTCGCGAAACTGGTTTTTTGACACATTTCTTATGCACCGGGGCCGTGCCTGACGCAGGCCGGAACGCAAGACACCCGGCGCACCATTCAAGTGGGGACACATGGATACATTGACCCGGATCCGGGCCTTCATCGACGTGGTCGATGCCGAGGGCTTTTCCGCCGCCTCGCGCAAGACCGGCCGCTCCAAGGCGCTGCTTTCCAAATATGTGCGCGAGCTGGAGGACGAACTCGGCACGCTGCTGCTCAACCGCACCACCCGCCAGTTCTCGATGACCGAGGCCGGCCACACCTATTACCGCACCGCCTCCGACATCCTGAAGGAGATCGACAACCTCGCCGATCTGGTGCGCGAGAAGAACACGGACCTGCGCGGCAAGCTGAAGGTTTCGGCGCCCCGCACCTTCGTCGATGCCGATATCGGCCAGTCGCTGATCGATTTCGGCCGGGAGCATCCCGAGCTTTCGCTGGAGATCGTCTCCGACGACCGCTTCGTCGACCTGGTGGAAGAGGGCTTCGACGTCGCCATCCGCATCACGCGGTTGGAGGATTCGGCCCTCATCGCCCGCAAGCTCGGCGATTTCTACCTGAAGATCTGCGTCAGCGAGGAATTCCTGGAGCGGGTCGGTCCCATCGAGCATCCGGGCGACCTTGCCCGCCTTCCCTGCATCATCGACACGAACGGCAAGTCGCACAGCAACTGGCGCTTCGTCGATGAGAAGGGCGCGGGCTTTTCCGTTCCGGTAAGCGGCCATATCGAGGTGAACAGCCCGACGGCCGCCGTGCGCGCGGCGGCAAGCGGCCTCGGCGTCGCGCAGGTGCCGGCCTTCATCGCCCGCTCCTGCCTCGAATCGGGCCGCATCGTCTCCGTCCTCGAAGACTATCTTCCGACCGACCGCGGCATCTACGCGATCTACCCGCACCGCCGCTACCTGCCGGCAAAGGTGCGCACCTTCGTGGATTTCCTGCACGGCTGGTTCCGCCGCAATCCGGGCATCGAATCCTAGGGGTCCCAATTCCGACCCATTTCCGCTTCAATGAACCGGACGATTCTCCATTTCGCAAAGCATGCGCGAGAGGCCCGAGACCCGATGCGATTCCTCCCCCTTCTCATCGCCGGTGCGGCCCTTGCCGCGCCTGCCGCGGCGCTCGCCCATCCGCACATCTTCGCCGAGGCGCGGCTGGAGGTGGTGGCGGGCGAGGACGGGACAATCGAAGAGCTGCGCAACGTCTGGCGCTTCGACGAGATGTTCTCGGCCAGCGTCGTCATGGATTTCGACAAGAACAGCAATGCCGAGCTCGACCCGGACGAGCTTGCCGAGGTCGGCAAGACCGTCCTCGATTCGCTGGAGGAGTTCAGCTACTACACGACCATCACCGAGGACGGCCGGACGGTGAAGGTCAGGAAACCCGACGTCATCAACGTCGACTACAAGGACGGCCAGCTCCTGATGTTCTTCGCCGTCAAGCCGGACGAGGTCATGCCGCTCAAGGGCAAGCTCACCTTCGGCGTCTACGACCCCACCATGTACGCCTCGATGGATTTCCCTTCGGACGGCGACCTCGTGACCGTCGGCGACAAGTTCGCCGCCTGCAAGAGCGCCGTCGTGCGGCCGGACCCCGACGAGGTGCTTTCGGAAAACCAGTCGAGCCTCACCGACGCCTTCTTCAACGACCCCACCGGCACCGACATGTCGAAACTCTTCGCCACCCGGCTGGAGGTCACATGCTGAGCGGCGGGCGTAGCGCTACCCCCCTCTGCCCTGCCGGGCATCTCCCCCTCAAGGGGGGAGATCGGCAAGACGCATGCCCTTTGCTCAAACTGCTACGTCAACGATGGGCGAAACGCCGCTCCATCCAATCTCCCCCCTTGAGGGGGAGATGTCCGGCAGGGCAGAGGGGGGTGAGTCACACCCGCCACCTCGCCCTCCTCCTCCTTTTCGCCCTCACCCTCTTCGCTCCCCTCGCCCACGCCGCATCTCCGCTCGGCATCGGCTCGGCCGAGCCGGGGTTCAACACGACGGGCGTCTTCGGCGGCCTCTTCGCCTGGATCAACACGCAGCAGGTGGGCTTCTACCGGCTGATGACGGGCGCATTGAAGGAGATGCGGGAAACGCCGTGGGCAGCCGTAACGCTCGTCGGCCTTTCCTTCGCCTACGGCATCTTCCATGCCGCCGGCCCCGGCCACGGCAAGGCGGTCATCTCGTCCTACATGCTGGCGAACGAGGTGGAGCTGAAGCGCGGCGTCCTCCTCTCCTTCCTCTCGGCGATCCTGCAGGGCATCGTCGCAATCCTCCTCGTCGGCGCGGCCTATCTGTTCCTGCGCGGCACGACCGTCTCCATGACCGACGCCACCCGGGCGCTCGAAACGGGAAGCTACGCCCTCATCGCCCTCTTCGGCGCCTGGCTGCTCTTGCGCAAGCTCGCGCCCGCCCGCCGCGTCCCGGCAATCGGCGCGCAGGCGGTCGAGGTTCACGGCACGCACGACCACGGGCATCACCACCATCATCATCATCATGCCGGAGAGGTCTGCTCGACCTGCGGCCACGCCCATGCGCCGGACCCGTCGCTCCTGAAGGGCGAGCGCTTCGCGCTGCGCGAGGCATGGTCGGCCATTATCGCCGTGGGGCTTCGGCCCTGCTCGGGCGCACTGATCGTCCTCAGCTTCGCCCTGCTCAACGGCCTCTATCTCGGCGGAGTCATCGCCGTCCTTGCCATGTCGATCGGCACGGCCATCACCGTCTCGATCCTCGCCACCCTCGCCGTCACGGCCAAGGGCGCGGCCATGCGCTTTGCCGGCAACGGCTCGCTTGGCGCGCGCATCGGCACCGCCATCGAGATCGGCGGCGCGCTCCTGGTCATGGTGATGGGCCTGCTGTTGCTCGGCGCTTCGCTACAGGCCTAGTTTCCGCGCCGCCGCTGGTAGCGCGCCCGCAGCCAGAAGATGAGGAAGAAGCCGGCGACGAGGAGCGCGCCGAACGCGCCTGCCAGCCAGGGCGAGACGGCGCCGAGCGCGATCATGATCTTCGGCAGGAAATAGAACGCGAGCCCCGTGCCGAAGAGGATGAGCAGCGCGGCCAGCGCCTGCGCCTTGCGCTCCGGTGCCCCGCTCACGCCACGCCCGCCTTGGCGATATCGGCGCGGATATCTTCCAGCTTCCGCTTCTGCCGGCCGTCCGCGCCGAAATTCTCCGGCGACAGCCAGGCGTCGAAAGCTTTCGCCAGCACCGGCCATTCGCCGTCGATGATGGAGAACCATGCCGTATCCCGGTTCTCACCCTTGGACAGCATGTGCTGGCGGAAGACGCCCTCGAAGGTAAAGCCGAGCCGGGCGGCGGTGCGCTTGCTGGCCGCGTTGTCGTTGTGGCACTTCCACTCGTAGCGGCGGTAGCCGAGGTCCTCGAAGGCGTGCCTTGCGAGAAGATAGTGCGCCTCGGTGGACATCGGCGAGCGTGCCATGCCGGCGCCATGGGCGACGCCGCCGATCTCGACCACGCCGTTCGCCGGGTCGGGGCGCATGTAATGCGCCATGCCGACCGGCTTGCCGCTCGCCTTGTCGATAATGACCTCGCGCACCCAGCCGCCCTTGATGGCCTTTTCGGACCAGGCGTCGAAATCCTCGATGCCGGCGAAATCGGCCTGCGTGAAATAGAGGAGCAGCGGATTGATCCCCATGCCGCCGAAGGCCTCCCAGAGGGCTTCGAGATGGCGCGCGCGATCATAGGGCTCGAGGCGCACGGTGCGCCCTTCGAGCGTCACGGGCGCCGGCGGCGGGCAGCCCTTCCAATCCTTGAGATCGCGCATGAAAAATCCTCCTTCGGTCTGGCGAAGGGATAGAACAGCCGGACGGCCGGCGCAATGCGGAAAGCGGGGATCAGGCCTTGGCGGCCGAAACCGTCGCCTCGATATGGTCGACCAGCGCATCGGCAAGGCCGAGGCGGCCGGCAAGGAGGTCGAGATAGCCGCGCTCGGCCCGCGTCTCCGGCTCGATGGCAAGGCGCGAGGCGGTATAGAGCTCGACGCACTGCTCTTCCGTCGCCGCCGCGACGACGATGGCGTCGAGGTCGACCGGGTTGGCAAGCTCGTTTTCGAGGAACTGCGCGGCGTCCGCGCCGAGGCCGGAGACCTTCAGCTTGTCCATGATGCGGGCGCGCTCGGCATCGTCGATATGGCCGTCGGCGCGCGAGGCGGCGATCATGGCGCGCACGAGGATGAGGGCGAAATCCGTGCTGACGGCTTCGGGATGGAAGCCGGAATCGGCCGGCGGCGGCAGAAGCTCGGGCGTGCCGGCGTCAGCGGTCGCGGCCGGGCTCTGGCCGGCGCGGTAGTTCTTGTAGGCCTGGTAGCCGAGGCCGGCGATGGCGGCGAGGCTGCCGAGCTTCAGCGCCGAGCCCGCGACCTTGCGCCCGCCATCCGTGCCGAGCAGCACGCCGGCAATGGCGATGGTGGCCAGCGGATTGTCCTTGGCGAGCTGGGTGACCTGGCCGGCGCGCTCGCGCACCGTGCCGCCCGCGCCGGGCACCTGCGAACCGAGGAACTGGTCAAGCAACGTCTTGGCGTCAAACATGGGCGTCTCCGTTTCTCCCGTCTCGGCAAGGGCCGACTGCAAGGCAAGATAGGAAGGCGCGCCGCCAATTACAAACACGAATGGGCGGCCGGAAGCCGCCCATCCGCAAATCCTTCGAACCTGCCTCAGGCCTTGAGCGCGGCCGCCTCGGCGGCAAGCTTCTCGATGCCCGCCCAGTCGCCCTTTGCAACAAGTTCCTTCGGCGCGACCCACGAGCCGCCGACGCACACGACGTTGGGCAGCGAGAGGTAGTCGTTGGCGTTCTTGAGCGAGATGCCGCCCGTCGGGCAAAACAGCGTGCCGGCAAGCGGCGAGGAGAGCGACTTGAGATAGGCCGCACCACCGGCCTGCTCGGCCGGGAAGAACTTCAGCACCTCGTAGCCTTCCTCGCGAAGGCCCATGACCTCGCTGGCCGTCGCCGCACCCGGCAGGAGCGGGATTTCGGAACCGGCGGCGGCATCGATCAGCTCCTGCGTCGTGCCGGGGCTGACGATGAACTGCGAACCGGCCTCCACGGCCGCCTCGAACTGCGCGGCGTTGAGGATCGTGCCGGCACCGGCGACGGCGCCCTCGACCTCGTTGGCAACGGCGCGGATCGCCTCCAGCGCCGCGGTCGTGCGCAGCGTGATCTCGATGGCCTTGAGGCCGCCGGCCACCAGCGCGCGCGCCAGCGGCACGGCCGTCTTGACGTCGTCGATGACCAGCACCGGCACCACCGGCTGCAGCTTCAGGACGGAAAGGAGCTTGGCGTTTTTCTCGCGCATGGCACCACCTTTTAAAACGATTGAATTGAGCCCGGCATAGCGTGTCCGCCGCGCCCTGTCGAGCCTAAAGCACGATTTGCGGCCTTGTCATGACACACTTATCGTGTAGTCTTCCCCCGCCCAAGCCCCTCTCCAACCGCGAAAGCGAGCCTATGGCGAAAGAGATCGAGCGGAAGTTCCTGGTGTCGGGCCAGCGCTGGCGCACCTTCGCAGACGAAGGCATCGCCATAAGACAGGCTTACATCGTCGCCCAGGACGACCGTTCCCTCCGGGTCCGCCTCTACGGCGACGGGCGCGCGCGCCTCACCCTCAAGGTCGGCCATACCATGCTCGTGCGCGACGAATACGAATTCGACGTCGACCGCGACGAGGCGGAAGACATGCTGCGCCACGCCATCGGCAACGTCATCGAGAAGGTGCGCTACCGGGTGCCCTATGAGGGGCATGTCTGGGAGGTCGACGTCTATGGCGGCGTGCACCGGGGCCTGGTGATCGCCGAGGTGGAGCTTTCCTCCATCCACGACGAGCCGGCGCTGCCGAACTGGGTGGGCCGGGAGGTGACGGGCGAAAGCCGCTACTCCAACCAGTCGATGGCGCTCGGCGCCAGCACCGGCGAAAGCCTGCACCAGCTCACCTGAGGCGCTACGCCGCGCCGCATTGCCTGAAAAGCGGCGAGGCTGTATGGGACGGCCATGACAAACGAGATCCTTTCGCATGCCGGGGACGGCGGCTTCCTCGTCGCCGCGCTCTATCATTTCGTCCCGGTTCCGCATTTCGCGGCGCTGCGCGCGCCCTTGCAGGCGCTCTGCGAGGAGAACGACGTGCGCGGCACGCTGCTGCTTGCCCACGAGGGCATCAACGGCACCGTCGCCGGCCCGCCGGAGGGCGTTCGCGCCGTACTTTCCTTCCTGCGCCGCCAGCCGGAATTTTCCGCGCTGGAGCACAAGGAGAGCCATGCCGCCGAAATGCCCTTCCTGCGCATGAAGGTGCGGCTGAAGAAGGAGATCGTCACCATGGGCGTCGAGGACATCGACCCCAACCGCTCCGTCGGCACCTATGTGGCGCCGCAGGACTGGAACGCGCTGATCTCCGACCCCGACACCATCGTCATCGACACGCGCAACGACTACGAGACGGCGATCGGCATGTTCAAGGGCGCGGTCGACCCGAACACCAAGACCTTCCGCGAGTTTCCCGACTGGGTGCGGAACAATGCGGGCCTGCACAACAAGCCGAAGATCGCCATGTACTGCACCGGCGGCATCCGCTGCGAGAAGGCCACCGCCTTCATGAAGGAAGAGGGCTTCGAGGAGGTCTACCACCTCAAGGGCGGCATCCTGAAATATCTGGAGGAAGTGCCGGCGGAAGAGAGCCTGTGGGAGGGCGCCTGCTTCGTCTTCGACGAGCGCGTCTCCGTCACCCACGGCCTTGCCGAAGGCGAGCACGAACTCTGCCGTGCCTGCCGCCATCCACTGACGGCCGAAGAGATCGCCTCCCCCCTCTTCGAAGCCGGCGTCTCCTGCCCCCACTGCCACGCCACCCGCAGCGAGGAAGACCGCCTGCGCTTCCGCCAGCGGCAAAAGCAGATGGACCTTGCGAGGAAGCGCGGCGAGCGGCATCTGGGGAAGTAGCTGCGAAAAGCCCCTCATCCGCCTACCGGCACCTTCTCCCCGCAAGCGGGGCGAAGGGAATATGCCGCGCCGTTTTCCTCGATCGACAACCGTTTGCAGGGCACGTCCCCTCTCCCCGTTTACGGGGAGAGGGTTAGGGTGAGGGGCAAGCGCTCACCGCTTCCGGTGGTTCCCCTTGGGAAACTCCCCCGCGAGCGCCGCATACCATTTCCCGCTCTTCTTCACCGTGCGCACCTGCGTGTCGTAGTCCACATGCACGATGCCGAAGCGCATGCGGTAGCCTTCCGCCCATTCGAAATTGTCCATCAGGCTCCAGGCGAAGTAGCCGCGCATCGGGTAGCCCTCGGCGATGAGGTCGGCGGTGACGGCAAGGTGCTCGGCGATGTAGTCGAGGCGGGGCTGGTCGTCGACCGTGCCGTTCTCCACGCCCATATTGTAGCAGGCGCCGTTCTCCGTGATGTAGCAATCGGGCAGCCGGTAATCCGCGTTGAGCTTGCGGATGAGATCGCCGAGGGCCGGCGCGAAGACTTCCCAGCCGATATCCGTCTTGATATCTACAACGGGCGGGGCGGGAACGGTCGCCGGGAACGCCGCCCCTTCGGCCGGATCGTTCGCGACGCGCATCGGCGTATAGTAGTTGAGGCCCCACCAGTCGAGCGGCTGGGAAATCGTCTCCATGTCGCCGGGCTCGATTTCCGGCATACGGTCGCCGAGGGCGGCGAGGAAGCGTTCCGGATATTCGCCCTTGAAGACCGGGCCGAAGAAGACGCCGTTGTGGAAATCGAAGGCGCGGTCGGCGGCATCCCGGTCGGCCGCACTGTCGCTGCCCGGATAGATCGAATGGGCGTTCAGCACGAGGCCGACGGGAAGCTCCGGCCGCTCGGCGCGGATGGCCGCAACGCCGAGGCCATGGGCGAGATTGGTGACGTGGAGCGCATGGAGCGCGGCATCCATGTTGCGCTCGCCCGGCGCGTGGATGCCGTAGAGATGGCTGAGCCAGACGGAGCACCACGGCTCGTTGAGGGTCGCCACCGCATCCAGCCGGTCGCCGAGCCGGGCGATGACCGTGCGGGCATAGCGCTGGAAGGCATAGGCCGTCTGGCGCGCCGTCCAGCCGCCGTCGCCCGCCAGCATCAGCGGCAGGTCCCAATGGTAGAGCGTGGCGAAGGCCTTGATGCCGCGCGCCTTCAGGCCGTCGACGAGCCGGTCGTAGAAATCCAGCCCCTTCTCGTTCACCGGCCCCGTGCCCTCCGGAACGATGCGCGGCCAGGCGATGGAGAAGCGGTAGGCTTCGACGCCGAGCGAGGCGATGAGGTCGAGATCCTCCTCCAGCCGGTTGTAATGATCGCAGGCGATATCGCCGTTTTGCCGGCCGAAGACCCGGCCCGGCATGTTGGAAAAGGCATCCCAGATCGACGGCTTGCGCCCGTCCATCTTCGCAGCCCCCTCGATCTGGAAGGCGGCGGTCGCCACGCCGAACACGAAGTCGCCGGGAAAGCGGTCGGCAAGGGTCTTGGGGTCGATCATCGGTCGTCTCTATGCTGGGAGGAATTTTCCGCCGCGCGAGCGGCACCTGCAACGTTGCAGTAAAGCGATTTCGCAAAAAGTCAATCGTGAAGCATGCCAAATCCATCCCGCACACCGAAGCGTCGGAGCCGTGCCGTGAGATGTGGATCCTCGGGTCAAGCCCGAGGATGACGAAGAGAGAGAGAGAGAGAGAGAGAGGGGCAGCGGCAAAAGCGACAGTGGCGCGTGCCGCCTCGGTTAATAGGACGCAATTGTTTCCGCTCCGTTGCCCGGACGTGATCCGGGATGACGAAAGCAGGAGGGGCGGTGCGTCATGCCGCGGCATCCACCGGATGGAGCGCCCCTCGCCTCCCCCGCCGTCATCCTCGGGCTTGACCCGAGGATCCACATCTCACGGCACGCCTTACCGGCCTGCCCTCAGACCTTCACCCACGCCCCGTTGCGCTTCGAGGACTGCACGCAGGCATCCACGAAGAGCATGCCCTTGAGGCCGTCGTCCACCGTCGGATAGGTGACGGCAGGGTCGACCGCCGTGCCGCTTCGCCTGGCGTAGATGGCGCGGGCGGCTTCGGAATAGATGTTGGCGAAGCCTTCGAGATAGCCTTCCGGATGGCCCGACGGCACGCGGCTGACGCGGGCGGCGGCGGGGCCGGAGCCGGCGCCGTTTCGCGTGATGAGGCGCTTCGGCTCGCCGAAGGGCGTGTACCAGAGATAGTTCGGATCGGCCTGCACCCATTCGAGGCCGCCCTTCGTGCCGTAAACGCGGACCTTGAGGCCGTTCTCATGGCCGGGCGCGACCTGGCTGCACCAGAGCGTGCCCTTGGCGCGCACGCCGTCCTTCTCACGGAAGCGCATCATGACATGGGCGTTGTCGTCGAGCCGGCGGCCCGGCACGAAGCTGTCGAGATCGGCGGAAAGCTCCTCCAGCTCGAGGCCGGAGACGAAGCAGCCGAGATTGTAGGCATGGGTGCCGATATCGCCCGTCGAGCCGCCCGCGCCGGATTTCGTGGGGTCGGTGCGCCAGGCGGCCTGCTTCTGGCCGCTGCTCTCGATATCCTCCGTCAGCCAGTCCTGCGGATATTCCATCTGCACGAGGCGGATGGCGCCGAGCTCGCCACTCGCGACCATCTCGCGGGCCTGCCGGACCATCGGATAGCCGGTGTAATTGTGGGTGAGGACGAAGAGGGCGTCGCTCTCCTCGGCGAGCTTCTTCAATTTGCGCGCGTCGGCGAGCGTCGAGGTCAGCGGCTTGTCGCAGATGACGTGGATGCCGCGCTTCAAAAATTCCCTGGCGGCCTCGTAGTGGACGTGGTTCGGCGTGACGATCGCCACGGCCTCGATGCCGTTCTTCAGCTTCGCCTCGCGGATCGCCATCTCCTTGAAGCTGCCGTAGCTGCGCGAGGGGTCGAGCCCGAGTTCGCGCGCCGACTGCTCGGCCTTTTCCGGCGAGGACGAGAGCGCGCCGGCGACGAGCTCATAGTGATCGTCGAGCCTTGCGGCGATGCGGTGCACCGCGCCGATGAAGGCGCCCGACCCGCCGCCGACCATGCCGAGCCGGATGCGGGGTTGGCGCGACTCGCTTGCGCTTCCTTCGATTGCCATCTGTGTTCCTCCTGAAAGTTGTGCGGGAGGCTCACCCCCCTCTGTCACTTCGTGACATCTCCCCCACAAGGGGGGAGATCAAATCGCAGCACCACCTTGCTCCAAACCAATCTCCCCCCTTGTGGGGGAGATGCCCGGCAGGGCAGAGGGGGGTATTCCCGCTCTAGCCTCTCACAGCCCCAGCATGCGCCGGTTCGCGGCCTCGTCCGTGCCCGCGTCGGCAAAATCGTCGAAGGCCTTTTCCGTGACGCGGATGATGTGCGCCTTGACGAATTCGGCCCCTTCGCGCGCGCCGTCCTCGGGGTGCTTGAGCGCGCATTCCCACTCGACCACGGCCCAGCCGGCAAAGTCGTTGGCGGCCATCTTGGAGAAGACGGCGCCGAAATCGACCTGGCCGTCGCCGAGCGAGCGGAAGCGGCCGGCGCGGTTCACCCAGCCCTGGTAGCCGCCGTAGACGCCCTGCCGGCCCGTCGGGTTGAACTCGGCATCCTTCACATGGAACATGCGGATGCGGTCCTTGTAGATGTCGATATTGTCGAGATAGTCGAGGCATTGAAGCACATAGTGCGAGGGGTCGTAGAGCATGCAGGCGCGGGCATGGTTGCCGGTGCGCTCCAGGAACATCTCGTAGGTGATGCCGTCGTGCAGGTCCTCGCCCGGATGGATCTCGTAGCAGACGTCGACGCCGCAGTCCTCGGCATGGTCGAGGATCGGCTTCCAGCGTTTCGCGAGTTCGTCGAAGGCCGTCTCGACGAGGCCGGCCGGGCGCTGCGGCCAGGGATAGACGAAGGGCCAGGCGAGCGCGCCGGAAAAGCTCGCCATCGCATTAAGGCCGAGGTTCTTCGAGGCGGTGAGCGCGAGCTTCACCTGCTCGACGGCCCAGGCCTGCCGCGCCTTCGGGTTGCCGCGCACTTCTGGCGCCGCAAAACCGTCGAAGGCCTCGTCATAGGCGGGATGCACGGCGACGAGCTGGCCCTGCAGATGAGTGGAGAGCTCGGTGACCTCGACGCCGTTCTCGCGCGCCTTGCCGGCGAACTCCTCGCAATAGGCCTTGGATTCGGCCGCCTTCTTCAGGTCGATGAGGCGCGCGTCCCAGGTCGGGACCTGCACGCCCCTGTAGCCGATATCGGCGGCCCATTTGGTGATGGCGTCCCAGGAATTGAACGGGGCGGCGTCGCCCGCGAACTGGGCGAGAAACAGGCCGGGGCCCTTGATCGTCTTCATATTCGGCGTCCTCCCATGGAGACCCGGCCATCCGCGCGGCCGGTCTGAGATGTTCTTGCGGTACGTACCGCAGCGCGTGGCAGGCTACCGGCCTTTGGCCGGTCGGGCAATGTGGAAATTCGGTGTCGGCACATCGGCGGAGCGGCGGGCGTACTGCCCTTTCGCTGGCACCCACTCCCTCTCTTTCGTCATCCTCGGGCTTGACCCGAGGATCCACCGCCTCACCCGCGGCATGGAAGGTCGGGTCGAGCCCGACCATGACGGAGGAGAGGGAAGCGGGCTTGCCGGCGGTGTGTCGGCATTGTCGGCAGGCCGCCCGGGTCGTCATGTCCCGGGCGGCCCGCTTCGTCTTCAGATCAGAACGGGGAGTCCGGGAAGTAGAAGTCCTTCGCGTTGTCCTTCGTCACCAGCGTGGCGTCGATGGTGTAGACGCCGCGGACCGGGACCTGGCCGTAGAAGTTGGCGGCGGTCATTTCGAGCGCGGTGCCCACCATTGCCGGCGGATAGAGCACGTCGACCGGGATCATCTTGTCGCCGTCCATGACCTTCTTGATCATGTCCTTCGAGCCGGCGCCGGCAATGACATACTGGATGTCCGTGCGGCCGGCCTGCTCGATGGCCTGGAGGACGCCGACGGCCATGTCGTCGTCCTGGCACCATACGACGTCGATCTTCTGGTACTTGGTCAGGTAGTCCTGCATGACCTTGAAGGCGTCGTCGCGGTTCCAGTTGCCGTACTGGCGGTCGAGGATCTTGACGTTCGAGCCTTCGATGCCCTTGTCGAAGCCGTCCTGGCGCTGCTGGTCGATCGGGATCGCCATGCCGCGGATGACGACGACTTCGGCGTCCGGCGTCGTGGTCTTGATGTATTCGCCGGCCGTCTGGCCGAGGGCGAAGTTGTTGCCGGCGACGTAGAGGTCACGCACCGAATTGTCGTTGGTGCTCGGCGCACGGTCGACGAGCGCGACGAACGTGCCCTTGTCCTTGACTTCCTTGATGGCGTTGACGAGCGGATCCGGGTCGGTCGGCAGGATGACGAGCGCGTCGATGCCCTGCGTCTCGAGGTCCTGCACGGCGTTCGCCTGGCTCGCCGGATCGGGCGAGGTCTTGACGATGACGTTGAGGCCCGGATTGCTGTCCATCAGGATCTTGGCGACGCGTTCGGCATGGTAGACGACGCCGGCCGTCCAGCCGTGGTCGGCGGCCGGGATCGACACGCCGATCGTCACCTTCTTGTCTTCCGCATGGACGGCGCCGGCGACGAGCGCCATGGCCGCGACCGTCAGGCCCAGTAGTTTCTTGCGCATGAGTTTCCTCCCAATATCAGGTCCGGTTCGAATGCCGGGCGACCCGTTACCCGGTTTTACGACTTGCGCACCAGCGAGCGCTGGACGAGCATCGCAATGATGATGATCGCGCCCTGGATGGCACCGATCAGGTATTCGCTGATGAAGTTGGAGAGCAGCATGATGTTGCCGACCAGCTCCAGGATGAAGGCGCCGCAGATGGTGCCCCAGACGCGTCCTGCCCCGCCCTTTAGCGCCGTGCCGCCGACGACGACCGCGGTGATCGCCTGCAGTTCCCAAAGGATGCCGGTGGTGGCGGAGGTGGAGCCGAGGCGCGGCACGTAGAGCAGCACGGCGATGGCCACGCACAGGCCCTGGATGACGAAGGCAATGGTGCGCACGCGGTTGACCGGGATGCCGGAATAGCGCGCGACGTCGCTGTTCGAGCCGACGGCGACGACATGGCGGCCGTAGCGCATGCGGTAGAGGATGAAGGCGGCAACGGCGGTGACGGCGAAGATGACGACGATCGGCACCGGAACGCCGAAGATGTAGCCGAAATAGGCCGGGCGGTAGAGCGCCTGCAATTCCGGCTCGCGCAGCGTGATCGCGCCGCCCTGCGAGAGCCAGGTGGTCAGCCCGCGATAGATGCCCATCGTGCCGAGCGTGGCGATGAAGGGCTCGATCTTGCCGACCGTGGTGATGAGGCCGTTGGCAAGGCCGCAGGCCGCGCCGATGACGACCGTCAGCACGACGGCCGCCGCCAGCATCAGCGCCGGATCGGCGATCACGCCTGAATTCATGAAGAGGATCATGATCGAGGCGACGAAGGCGACCATGGAGCCGACCGACAGGTCGAGGTCGCCGGCCGAGATGACGAAGGTGGCGCCGACCGCGATGATGGCGATGAAGGCGCTGCGCGTCGCGACGTTCGCAAGGTTGTTGAGGCCGATGAAGTTGGGGTTCACCAGCGCGCCGACGATGAGCAGCAGCGCAAGCGCGGCGAAGGGCGCGACGGCCCTCAGGTCCACGTCCCGCCAGCTCCGGCCCCGCGGCTTCGTTTCGACTGCGTCTTCCGTCATCTTCGTCCCCGACATGATTTCGTTGTTGTGGCGCCCGGCGAACCGCTCAGGCCGCGCTCTTCTTCTTCAGGCCCGCCGAATAGCGCATGATCTCCTGCTCGGAGATTTCCTCGCCTTCAAGGATGCCGACGATCCGCCCTTCCCGCATGACGGCAACGCGCGTGCACAGGCCGATGATCTCCGGCATCTCCGAGGAGACGACGACGATCGACTTGCCGTCGCGGGCGAGCGCCGAGATGAAATGGTAGATCTGCTGCTTGGTGCCGACGTCGATGCCGCGCGTCGGCTCGTCGATGATGATGACGTCGGGCTCGGTCTCCATGACCTTGGCAAGCAGCAGCTTCTGCTGGTTGCCGCCCGACATGCGGCCGGCGACGACCCGCCCGTCGCGCACGCGGATGTCGAAGCGCCGGCGCGCCCGCTCCAGCGCGCCCGCCTCGCTCTTCGGGCTGAGGTAGCCGTATTGCCCGTGCTTATCCAGCGATTGCAGCGTGAGGTTGGCCGTCATGCGCGAGTTCAGCAGCAGGCCCTTGTGCTTGCGGTCCTTCGTCATATAGGCGATGCCGACGCGGTTGGCGGCATGGACGTCGCCGGAGGGCACGCTCTCGCCGCGCACGCAAACCTCGCCGGAAAGACGCGGGCGCAGCCCTGCCACCGCTTCCATCAGCTCCGTGCGGCCCGAGCCGATGAGGCCGGAAAAGCCGAGGATCTCGCCCTTGCGCACCTCGAAACTCGCATCCTTGACATAGTTCGTCGAAAGCCCCTCGACCGAAAGCGCCACCTCCTCGTCGACGCTCGGCTCCTGCTTGGCGGGATAGAGGCTGGAAAGCTCGCGGCCGACCATGAGCTGGGCGATGGACTCGCCGTCGAGAATGCTCGTCGGCGCGGTCTTCACCCATTGCCCGTCGCGCAGCACGGTCACGCGGTCGGTCAGTTCCATCACTTCGTCCAGCTTGTGCGAGACGAAGACGAACGACGTTCCCTGCTCCCTGAGCTTGCGCACCTGGCGGAAGAGGAAATTGGTCTCCTCGCGGGAGAGGACGGCGGTGGGCTCGTCCATGAAGATGATGCGCGCATCGCGGCTGATGGCCTTGGCGATCTCCACCATCTGCTTGTCGGCGATGGAGAGCGAGCTGATCTGCGCCATCTCGTCGACATGGGAGCCGAGCTGGTCGAGCACGCGGCGCGTCTCGGCACGCATGAACTTGCGGTCGAGCACGCCGTAGCGCGTGACCTCGCGGCCGAGGAACAGGCTCTCGGTCACGGTGAGGTGTTCGGCGAGGTTGAATTCCTGGTGGATGATGACGATGCCGAGCGCCTCGGCCTGGCCGTTCGGCGGCAGCTTCACCGGCTGGCCGTCGAGCAGGATCTCGCCGGAGGTCGGCTGCTCGAAGCCGGAGAGGATCTTTACCAGCGTCGACTTGCCGGCGCCGTTCTCGCCCATGAGCGCATGGATTTCGCCGGCGCGCAGCTCGAAATTGACGCTGAACAGCACCTGCACGCCGCTGAACGACTTGGAGATGCGGCGTGCGGCGAGAACGACGGGAGCCCCGTCGGCAGCCTGCGGATTCATGGATTTCCTCCCTGCGGCTCCTCGACCGCTTGGAGATGATGTAAACCTTTACACAGATCATGTAAAGGTTTACATCATGGGATATCAGGAATTTTCACCAAGCGCCGTTTGACCCGCGGGCCAGTCTGTGTAGTGTCCCCGCACATCCGTTCCTTCCGCGCGACTGGCGAGGCTGCCCGCTTCGTTTCTTGCCGGAATCCACCGCCGAGTGAGAGCCCATTTGTCGACGTCCAGCCCCGCCACGATCGAGGATGTTGCGCGCATCGCGCAGGTCTCGATCGCGACCGTCTCGCGGGCGATCCACACGCCGGAGAAGGTGGCCAACTCGACGCGGCTGAAGGTCAACCAGGCGATCGCCATCACCGGCTACACGACCAATGCGATGGCGCGGAGCCTCCGCCTCGGCCGGTCGAACATGATCCTCGTCGTCGCGCCCGATATCGGCGACCCGAACTTCTCCAACATCCTCGTGGGGCTGGAGAACGAGGCACGCTCGCACGGCTACGGCATCCTCATCGGCCATACGCAGAACGACCCGCAGCGCGGGCTCGAATACCTGAAGTTCCTCAATTCCAACCAGGCGGCGGGGCTCATCCTCTTCACCGGCATCCTGCCCTTCGGCCACCAGTCGATGACGGCGCGCCTGCCGCCGAGCGTCGGCGTCTTCGAGCCGGTCTATAACGGCGGCATTCCCTATGTCGGCGTCGACGACATAGAGGGGGCGAGGAAAGCCGTCGACCTTCTCGTCGCCGAGGGCCACCGCAAGATCGCCTTCATCGGCGATTCGCGCACGCGCCTTGCCTACAGCCGCCGCCGTCAGGGCTATGACGCGGGGCTGGACGCGGCCGGCGTGCCGGCGCACGAGCGCATCATCCTCGAAGGCGACGGGACGATCGAGAGCGGGCGGCTGGCACTGGAACAGCTCTTCATGCGCGACACGCTGCCGAGCGCCTTCATGTGCGTCAACGACCAGACGGCCATCGGCGTGATGATCGGCCTTCGCGCGCGCGGCTACGACATCCCCGCCGACTTTTCCGTGACCGGCTTCGACGATGTGCCGCAGGCGACCTTCATGACGCCCTCGCTGACGACGATCCGCCAGCCCCGCACCGCCATCGGCAAGGCCGCCATGGCGCTGCTGCTGGAACTCCTCTCCGGCGCCGAGCCGCCGGACGACGAGATCCTGCTGACGCCGGACCTCATCGTGCGCAATTCGGTAAGCGGCCCGGCGCGGCGGTTTTTGAAGCGGTAGTCGCCGTTCGAATAAGACGGAACGCCCCTCATCCGGCCTGCCGGCCACCTTTGTAACTTCCCTTTGCCCGGGATTGGCGCTGTATTGCCGATTGCGGTGGCGGATGAGAGACCGCAGCACCTTTGGGACACCAAGCCC
>NZ_JACHIK010000005.1:217871-302688 GCF_014203155.1 Shinella fusca | reverse complement strand
ATTCAACGATCCGACCCTCGCCGCTGAGAGAGGGAGGCAACCCTCTCGCAGCGGTTCATATTCGCCCGTCCGGCGCAGAAAGTCATAAGACAAGCGATGAAAAACAGGACTTAATCATAATTTGCCGTCGCGACTACCTTGCCGATTGGCTTTTCGCCAAGAGTTGGCCACACTCGCCATGCGGCAAGTCGGCACCAAGGCTTGCCAGTCTGCTCTTCGCGATATAATGAGGACCCACATTAAATGGGGTTTCTGCAACAGTGGAGACGACGATGACCCGATCGGGCAGAGTGATGCTTGCGGCCTTGCTGCTTTCGGCCGCCGCCATGCCGGCCTTCGCCGACGGCGCGGCGCGGCCGGTGCGGATCGCGCCGGCGCATTTCGAGGAGCGCGAACAATCCGTCACCGTCACCGGCGAGGTGGCGGCGCGCGTGGAGACGGATCTCTCCTTCCGCGTCGGCGGACGCATCACCGCCTGGTTCGTCGATGTCGGCGATACGGTGAAGGAAGGCCAGGTCCTGGCCGAACTGGACCCGGAAGAACAGCATGCCGATGTCGAGGCGGCGGAGGCGGGCGTTCGCGCGGCCGAGGCGCAACTGAAGCTCGCCCGCACCAATTACGACCGGCAGAAATCCCTTCTCAACGACGGTATCAGCACCCAGCGCGACCTCGACGATGCCGAGACGGCGCTGCGCACGGCCGAGAGCGCGCGCGAAGCGGCCGTCGCCCAGCGCGACACGGCCCGGGAAGTGCTTTCCTATACGGAGTTGCGCGCACCGGCCGACGGCATCGTCACCGCCCGCCTCGCCGAGGCCGGCCAGGTGGCGCAGGCGGCGCAGACCATGTTCACCCTTGCCGACAACGGCCCGCGCGATGCCGTCTTCGACGTCTACGAATCGCTGTTCTTCGCCAATCCCTCCAAGGACGGCGTGGTGGTGACGCTGCTCAGCGACGACAAGGTCCGTACCACGGGCAATGTCCGCGAGGTCTCGCCAACCATCGATGCGGCGACCGGCACGGTGCGGGTGAAGATCGGCCTCGACCGGACGCCGCCGGAAATGACGCTCGGCGCCTCCGTGGTTGGCGTCGGCGCGCTCGCGCCGCGGCGCGTCGCGGTCGTGCCCTGGCAGGCGCTTTCCGGCATCGGTCGCAAGCCGGCGCTGTGGGTGGTCGACAAGGCGAGCGAGACGGTCAGCCTGCGCGCCGTGGACGTCCTCTCCTACGAGACGGGCTCGGCGCTGATTTCCGGCGGCATCGAGGAGGGTGAGATTTACGTTGCCGACGGCACGAAGCTGCTGCGCCCCGGCCAGAGGGTCGCGCCTGTCGGAGGAGACGTGCAATGAGGAAGCTTCCCGTTCTCCTGGCGAGCGCCGCGCTTGCCGCAAGCCTGCTTGCCGGCTGCAAGAAGGAGGAAGAGGCGGCGGCCCCGCCGCGGCCCGTCCTCTTCACCGTCGCCACGCAGACGGCGCTCGCCGGCACCCGCTTTGCCGGCACGGTGCAGGCCAAGGTGCAGGCCGCGCTCGGCTCGCGCGTTTCCGGCCGGCTCGTTTCGCGCACCGTCCATGTCGGCGACCTCGTGAAGAAGGGCGACGTGCTCGCCGTGCTCGATTCGACCGCCTATGAGCTTGCCGTGCGCTCCGCCCGGGCCGAGCTTTCCAGCGCCGAGGCGACGCTTGCAAGCGCCGTCGCCACCGAGGACCGGCAGAAGACGCTGCTCCAGTCGAACGCCGCGGCCAAGGCCGCCGTCGAGAGCGCCGAACAGTCGCGCGAGGCGGCCGATGCCGGCGTGACGCGGGCGCGCACGGCCCTGACCAAGGCGGAAGAGCAGCTTTCCTATACGCAGATCACCGCCGAATTCGACGGCGTGGTCGTGGCGACGGGCGCCGAGGTCGGGCAGACCGTTTCGCCCGGCGCCGCCATCGTCACCGTCGCCCGGCCGGACGAGCGGGACGCGGTGGTCGACATTCCCGAGACGGCTGAGGCCATCGGGCTCGGCAGCCGCTTCACGGTCTCCCTGCAGATCAACCCGGCCATCACGGTCAAGGGCACGGTGCGCGAGATCGCGCCTTCCGCCGACGCGGTGACGCGCACCCGGCGCGTCAAGATCGCGCTGGAGGACCCGCCGGATACCGTGCGGCTCGGCACGACGATCACCGCCGAGCTGGAAGGGCCGGCCCATACCGGCATTCTCGTGCCGGAAACGGCGGTGCTGGAAAAGGACGGCAAGCCGCATATCTGGCTCGTCGATGCCGGGAAGGGCGAGGTGCATCTCGTGCCCGTCGAGACGGGGGCCAGAAGCGGTTCCTTGGTGATGGTGGCGAGCGGCATCAAGGAGGGCGACCGCGTCGTCACCGCCGGCGTGCACAGCCTTGAGGAAGGCCAGAAAGTGAAGATGACGGACGAGGCAGGCCTATGAAGAAGTTCAACCTTTCCGACTGGGCGCTCGAGCATGCCTCGCTCGTCTGGTACTTCATGCTCGTCTTCGCGCTGCTCGGCTTCTTCACCTACCAGAATCTCGGCCGCGAGGAGGATCCGTCCTTCGTCATCAAGACGATGACGATCAGCGCCGCCTGGCCCGGCGCCTCCGTGGAGGAGACGACGCGGCAGGTGACCGAGCGCATCGAGCGCAAGCTGGAGGAGCTGGAATCCCTCGATTTCAGCCGCTCCGTGACGACGCCCGGCCAGACGCTGGTCTTCGTGAACCTGAAGCCGACGACCCGGGCGCGCGACGTGCCGGGCACGTGGCTGACCGTCCGCAACATGATCAACGACATCCGCGGGGAGTTCCCGTCCGGTGTCGTCGGCCCCGCCTTCAACGACCGCTTCGGCGACGTCTTCGGCAATATCTACGCCTTCACCGCCGACGGGCTGACGCCGCGCCAGCTCCGCGACTATGTCGAGGACGCCCGCACGCGCATCCTCACCGTGCCGAACATCGGCAAGGTGGACCTCATCGGCGCGCAGGACGAGGTGATCTATCTCGAATTCTCCACGCGCCAGCTCGCCGCGCTCGGCATTTCCACCCAGCAGGTGGTCTCCACGCTCCAGGCGCAGAACGCGATTGCTCCCTCCGGTGTCGTGCAGGGCGACGGCGAGCGCGTCAGCGTGCGCGTCGGCGGGCAGTTCGCCTCCGAGGCGAACCTTCGCGAGGTGAACCTGCGCGTCAACAACCGCTTCTTCCGCCTCTCCGACATCGCCACCATCACCCGCGGCTACGAGGACCCGCCGTCCGCGCTCTTCCGCTTCAACGGCGAGCCGGCCATCGGCCTTGCCATCGGCATGAAGCAGGGCTCGAATCTTCTCGAATTCGGCGCGGCGGTGGAAAAGAAAATCGCGCAGCTTTCCAACGAGCTGCCCGTCGGCGTCGACGTGCATCTCGTCTCCGACCAGCCGAAGGTGGTGGAGGAGGCTGTGTCCGGCTTCACCCGCGCGCTGTTCGAGGCGGTCGCCATCGTCCTCATCGTCTCCTTCGTCAGCCTCGGGCTTCGCGCCGGCCTCGTCGTCGCGCTCTCCATCCCGCTGACGCTCGGCATCACCTTCGTCTTCATGTATTACGACGACATCTCGTTGCAGCGCGTCTCACTCGGGGCGCTGATCATCGCGCTCGGCCTTCTCGTCGACGACGCCATGATCGCCGTGGAGATGATGGTGGCGCGGCTGGAGGCGGGCGATACGCTGCGCAAGGCTGCGACCTATGTCTACACCTCCACCGCCTTCCCCATGCTCACCGGCACGCTGGTGACGGTGGCGGGCTTCATCCCCATCGGCCTCAACAACAGTGCGGCCGGCGAATTCACCTTCAGCCTCTTCGTCGTCATCGCCATCTCGCTCGTCGTCTCCTGGGTCGTCGCGGTCGTCTTCACGCCGCTGCTCGGCGTGACGATCCTGCCGAAGTCGATGAAGAAGCATCATGAGGAGAAGGGTCGTTTCGCCCGCCTCTTCGAGCGCATTCTCGACGTCTGCATGCGCTGGAAGTGGACGACCATCGCCGCCACCGTCCTCGTCTTCTTCGTCTCGGTCTTCGGCATGCGCTTCGTCCAGGAGCAGTTCTTCCCGTCCTCCGACCGGCCGGAGCTCGTCATCGACTGGGCGCTGCCGCAGAACGCCTCGATTGCCGAGACCAACGCGCAGATCGCCAGGCTGGAAGAGGAGAAGCTGAAGGGCAATCCGGATATCGAGCGCTGGTCGTCCTATGTCGGGGAGGGTGCGGTGCGCTTCCTCCTGTCCTTCGACGTGCAGCCGCCGTCGCCGGCCTTCGGCCAGACGGTCATCGTCAGCAAGGACCTCGAGGCGCGCGACCGGCTGCGCGCCGACCTCCAGGCCTATCTGCGGCAAACCTTCCCGGGCACCGATGCGCTGGTGAAGCTGCTCGACATCGGCCCGCCCGTCGGCCGGCCCATCCAGTACCGCGTCAGCGGCCCGGATATCCAGGAAGTGCGCCAGCAGGCGCTCGCCTTCGGCGAACTCATCGGCAGGAACGACCGCCTCGGCGACATCGTCTACGACTGGAACGAGCCGGCGCGGGTGGTGAAGGTCGACGTCCTGCAGGACAAGGCCCGCCAACTCGGCGTCACCTCGCAGGACATCTCCTCGGCGCTCAACGGCGTCGTCGGC
The DNA here is from genome assembly GCF_014203155.1 of Shinella fusca. Taxonomy (GTDB): domain Bacteria; phylum Pseudomonadota; class Alphaproteobacteria; order Rhizobiales; family Rhizobiaceae; genus Shinella; species Shinella fusca. The sequence continues at coordinate 298,074 of NZ_JACHIK010000005.1, read as the reverse complement.
GGCACGACGGTCACCCAGATCCGCGACGACGTCTACCTGATCGACGTCATCGGCCGGGCACGGGCGAGCGAGCGGCAGTCCATCGAGACGCTGCGCCAGCTCCAGCTCCCGACGGCGAACGGCACCTCCGTTCCGCTCGCCGCCGTCGCCAACTTCCGCTACGAGATGGAGCAGCCGGTCGTCTGGCGCCGTTCGCGCCAGCCCACCATCACCGTCAAGGCGAGCATTGCCGGCGGCGTGCAGCCGGCGACGATCGTTTCGCAGATGGACAACGACGTCAGCGCCTTCCGTGAAGCGATGCCGGCCGGCTACGACGTCACGGTCGGCGGCACGGTGGAGGAAAGCGCCAACAGCCAGGCGCCCATCGTCGCCGTCGTGCCGCTGATGCTCTTTGCCATGGCGACCATCCTCATGCTGCAGCTCCAGAGCTTCTCGCGGCTCTTCCTCGTCTTCGCCGTGGCTCCGCTCGCCCTCATCGGCGTGGTGATCGCGCTTCTTGGCAGCGGGGCGCCGCTCGGCTTCGTGGCGATCCTCGGGGTGCTCGCGCTCATCGGCATCCTCATCCGCAACTCCGTCATCCTCGTGGTGCAGATCGAGGACCTGAGGCGCGAGGGCATGCATGCCTGGGATGCCGTGCACGAGGCGACGCAGCACCGCATGCGCCCGATCATGCTGACGGCGGCGGCCGCGAGCCTCGCGCTCATCCCCATCTCGCGCGAGGTGTTCTGGGGACCCATGGCCTACGCCATGATGGGCGGCATCATCGTCGGCACGGTGCTGACGCTGCTCTTCCTGCCCGCGCTCTACGTCGCCTGGTTCCGCATCAAGCCGGAGGACAAGGACGGGGAGCCGGAGGCCGAGGCGGTGGAGGCGACGCCGGCAGCATAGGGGCAGCCTTACAGAGCGCGCCCTCTGCCTGCTCCCTGACGCCCCGCCTCTCCATCGTCATGCTCGGGCTTGACCCGAGCATCCACGCGGCACCCACTGCGGACGAGGTATGGATCCTCGGGTCAAGCCCGAGGATGACGTCGGAGAGTGGGGAAGAGGGAGGAGAGGCAGGAGGGAGACGGGAAGAGGGAGGGGAACGGCGGAAGAGAAGGGGGAAGTGTCACCTCCCCGTCCGCGCATTCCACCCTGCGCCTGCGGCGATGAAATTGGGATTGGCGAAGTCGGCGTCGTGAGGCTGGTTGCGCTTGCCGTAGGCAAGGGGTGCGCCGTCGAGCGTCGATGTTCGCCCGCCGGCCGCGCGCAGCACGGCGTCACCCGCGGCCGTATCCCACTCCATGGTGCGGCTGAAGCGGGGGTAGACGTCGGCGAGGCCTTCGGCGACGAGGCAGAATTTCAGCGACGAGCCGATGGCGGTGCAGGCGCCGATGCCGTTGTCGTCGAGGAAGCGCGCCGTCTCGGGCGTATCGTGCGAGCGGCTGGCGACGGCCGTCGGCGCCGGGCCGCAGCCGCGACAGCCGATTGCGCGGCGCTCGCCGATGGCGAAATCCTCCGTCATCGAAAAACGCTCGGCGCGTTTCCCTACCGCCACGAAGCCGCTCCCGAGCGCAGGCGCAAGGACGATGCCGGCGACCGGCGCGCGGTCGCGGATGAGCGCGATGTTGACGGTGAACTCGCCGCGGCCGGCGATGAATTCCTTCGTCCCGTCGAGCGGATCGACGAGGAAGAACAGTCCGCCGGAGATATCGGGAACATGCCCGGCGGCAACCGCCTCTTCGGCGACGACGGGAATATCCGGGAAGTGCGCCGCAAGCGCGGCGAGGATCAGCCGCTCGGCCTCCTCGTCGGCCTCCGTCACCGGGGAACTGTCCGGCTTGACCTGCACCTCGGGCCCGGTGCTGTGCACGGCCATGATGGCGCGGGCGGCGGCGAGCGCCGCCGTCTCCATCACGTCTTTCAGCGCTGTGAGGTCCGTCTGCATGATCGCATGGCTTAGACGCGGCGCGGGGGGAAAGCAAATGCCATGACGTCGCTCCGCAAGGACGATGTGGAAAGAGTCGCCCCTGCGGCGCTGCGCGGACTTGCCGTTTGTGCTGCATATGCGAATGTGGGCCGACTGATCCGGGATTTCGCATGCGCTACTCCGCCCTTTCCATCTTCAAGCAGGCCCTTGCCGGCAACCTCGGCTGGAAACCCGTCTGGCGGGAACCCGAGCCGAAGCCGCATTACGACGTGATCATCGTCGGCGGTGGCGGGCACGGGCTTGCCACGGCCTATTACCTCGCCCGCGAATTCGGCATCCGCAACGTGGCGGTGGTGGAGAAGGGCTATCTCGGCTCCGGCAATGTCGGGCGCAACACGACCATCGTGCGCTCGAACTACATGCTGCCCGGCAACGAGCCGTTCTACGAATTCTCGCTGAAGCTCTGGGAAGGGCTGGAGCGGGAACTGAACTACAATGTCATGCTCTCGCAGCGCGGCATCATCAGCCTCTACCACAACGACAGCCAGCGCGATCATTATACGCGGCGCGGCAACGCGATGATGATGGAGGGCGTGGCGGCCGAGCAGCTCGACCGCGAGACGCTGAAGAGGATGCTGCCCTTCCTCAATTTCGACCATGCGCGCTTTCCCATCGTCGGCGGCCTTTTGCAGCGGCGGGCCGGCACGGCGCGGCACGACGCGGTTGCCTGGGGCTTTGCGCGCGGGGCGGACCGGCTCGGCGTCGACCTCATCCAGAACTGCGAGGTCACCGGCATCCGCCGGGAGAACGGCCTCGTGACCGGCGTCGAGACGACGAAGGGCTTCATCGGCTGCAACAGGCTGGCGCTCGCCGCCGCCGGCAACACCTCGCGCGTCGGCACGATGGCCGGGCTGAAGCTGCCGCTGGAAAGCCACGTCCTGCAGGCCTTCGTCACCGAGGGGCTGAAACCCTGCATCGACCATGTCATCACCTACGGCGCGGGGCACTTCTACATTTCCCAGTCGGACAAGGGCGGCCTCGTCTTCGGCGCGGAGATCGACGGCTATTCCTCCTATGCCCAGCGCGGCAACCTTGCGACCGCCGAGCATGTCATGGAGGAGGGGGTGACGATGATCCCGGGCCTTTCGCGCGTGCGCGTGCTGCGAAGCTGGGGCGGCGTCATGGACATGTCGATGGACGGTTCGCCCATCATCGACCGTACGTCCATCGAGAACCTCTACCTCAATTGCGGCTGGTGCTACGGCGGCTTCAAGGCGACGCCCGCCTCCGGCTTCTGCTTTGCCCATCTCATCGCCCGGGGCGAGAGTCATCATGTGGCCCGCGCGCTGAGGCTCGACCGCTTCGAGCGCGGTTTTCCCATCGACGAGGCGGGTGCGGGCACCCAGCCGAACCTGCATTGAGCTCAGCCATGGCCAGCCTGATTACCTGTCCACATTGCGGAACGCGTCCCAAGGAAGAATTCTCCATCCGCGGCGACGCCACGCCCGTCCGCCCCGCGCCGATGGCGCCCGACGAGGCGTGGAACGACTACGCGCATGTGCGCGCCAATCCGCGCGGGCGCATCCGCGAGCACTGGCAGCATGTGAGCGGCTGCCGGCGCTGGCTCGTCGTGGAGCGCGACAACTTCACCCATGAGGTCTTCGCGGTCACCGATGCCACTGAAAGCCGGGGAGGCGCGCGATGACCGCCTATCGCCTTGCCTCCGGCGGCCTTATCGACCGCAGCCACACGCTGGGCTTTTCCTTCGACGGCGCGAGCCTTTCCGGCCATCCCGGCGACACGCTTGCCTCGGCGCTGCTTGCCAGCGACCGGCTGCTCGTCGGCCGCTCCTTCAAGTACCATCGCCCGCGCGGCATCGTGACGGCCGGCCCGTCCGAGCCGAATGCGCTCGTCACCGTCGGCACCGGCGCGCGGCGCGACCCGAACACCCGCGCGACGGTCGCCGAGCTTTACGACGGGCTCGCCGCCGTGAGCCAGAACCGCTGGCCGAGCCTCGCCTTCGATCTCGGCGCGGTCAACGACAGGCTTGCACGCTTCCTGTCGGCGGGCTTCTACTACAAGACCTTCATGTGGCCCTCGGCCTTCTGGGAGAAGGTCTACGAGCCGCTGATCCGCCGCGCCGCCGGGCTTGGCCGCACGGCGCTTTCGCCCGATCCGGACGCGTACGAGAAGAGCTGGGCGCATTGCGACCTCCTCGTCGTCGGCTCCGGGCCGACGGGCCTTGCCGCGGCGCTGGTCGCAGCGCGCTCGGGCCTGCGCGTCATCCTCGCCGAGCAGGATTTCCTCCTTGGCGGCGCGCTGCTTTCGGAAACGATGCGGCTCGACGGCGAGGCGCCCGTCGTCTTCGCCCGCCGGGCGGTCGAGGAATTGCACGGCCACCCGAACGTCACGCTCCTGCCGCGCACCACCGTCTTCGGCTGGTACGACGACAATATCTTCGGCGCGGTCGAGCGCGTGCAGAAGCACAGCGCGGCGGTGGACCCCGCCCGCCCGGTCGAGCGCGTCTGGCGCATCGCGGCGAAGCGGGCGATCCTCGCCACCGGCGCGGAGGAACGGCCGCTGGTCTTCGGCGGCAACGACCGGCCGGGCGTGATGACGGCGGATGCCGTGGCGACCTATGCCAACCGCTACGGCGTCGCCGCCGGCAAATCGGTCGCCATCTTCACCAACGGCTCTTCCGGCTACCGCACGGCGCGCGACCTTGCCGCACAGGGCGTCGGCATCGCCGCGCTCATCGACAGCCGCCGGGAAGCGGCGGATGCCGCGCCCGAGGGCGTGCGGCTCATCCGCGGCGGCTCGGTCGTCGACACGAAGGGGCGGCAGCGCATCCGCGCGCTGGTGGCCGATCGCGGCGGCTTCGAGGAGCTGATCGCCTGCGACGCGCTCGCCATGTCGGGCGGCTGGAGCCCGGTCATCCACCTTGCCTGCCAGCGCGGCGGCAGGCCGGTCTGGTCGGAGGCCTTGCAGGCCTTCCTCGCGCCGGATGTTTCCGGCCTCGTGACGGCGGGCGCCGCGGCCGGGCTCTACCGCCTCGCCGAATGCCTGGAGGACGGTGCGCGCAAGGCCGCCGCCGTCGTTGAGGCGCTGGGGCGGACGGCAGCGGGGTTCGAGCGTCCCGTCGTTGGCGAGGAGACCGATCCGTCCTTCACCGCGCTCTGGCATGTGCCGGGTGCGAAATCCAAGGCCTTCGTCGATTTCCAGAACGACGTGCATACCCGGGATCTCGGCCTTGCCGTGCGCGAGGGCTTCGGCCATGTCGAGCACGCCAAGCGCTACACGACGAGCGGCATGGCGACCGACCAGGGCAAGCTCGGCAATATCAACGCCGTCGGCATTCTCGCCGCCATGCGCGGGGTGAGCCCCGCCGAGGTCGGCACCACGACCTTCCGGCCGTTCTATACGCCCGTCTCCTTCGGTGCGCTTGCCGGCACCTCCGTCGGCGAGCATGCCATGCCGGTGCGCCGCTCGCCGCTGCACGGCTGGGCGGCCCGCAACGGCGCGGCCTTCATCGATGCCGGGCTCTGGTATCGCTCCGCCTGGTTCCCGAAAGCGGGCGAGAAGACCTGGCGCGAAAGCGTCGACCGCGAGGTGCGCACCGTGCGCGAGCATGCCGGGCTCTGCGACGTCTCGACCCTCGGCAAGATCGAGGTCTTCGGTCCGGATGCGGCCGAGTTCCTCAACCGGCTCTATTGCAATCCGCTTCTCAAGCTGCCCGTCGGCAAGGCGCGCTACGGCCTGATGCTGCGCGAGGACGGCATGGTCTACGACGACGGCACGGTGAGCCGGCTCGGCGAAGAGCATTTCCTTCTCACCACGACGACGGGCATGGCGGCCGGCACGCTCGCGCACATGGAATTCGCCGCGCAGGTGCTCTGGCCGGAGCTCGGCGTGCGCTTCCTTTCCGTCTCCGACCAATGGGCGCAGATGTCGCTTGCCGGGCCGAAGGCGCGCGCCATCCTGCAAGCCTTGGTCGAGGACGATCTTTCCGACGCGGCCTTCCCCTTCCTTGCCGCCCGCGAGGTGCGCCTGAAAGGCAACCTCAAGGCCCGGCTCTTCCGCATCTCCTTCTCCGGCGAGCTTGCCTACGAGCTTGCGGTGCCGGCGGGCTTCGGCGAGGCGGTGGCGGATGCGATCATGCGGGCGGGCGCGCCGCACGGCATCTGCGCCTATGGCCTGGAGGCGCTGAACGTGCTGCGCATCGAGAAGGGCCATGTGACCCATGCCGAATTCGACGGCCGCGTGACGCCGGACGACGCCGGCCTCGGCCGCATGATGGCGACCGGCAAGCCGGATTTCATCGGCAAGCGGCTTTCCACCCGCTTCGGCCTGACGGCGGCCGACCGGGCGCAGCTCGTCGGCCTGAAAGCCGTGGAGGCGGACAAGGACATGCGTGCGGGCGCGCACCTCCTGAAGGACGGGGCGAAGCCCTCGACGCTGAACGACCAGGGCTGGGTGAGCTCCGCCTGCTTCTCCCCGACGCTCGGCGGGCATATCGCGCTCGCCTTCCTGAAATCCGGGCGCGAGCGCTACGGCGAGAAGATCGTCGTCTGGGACAAGTTGCGCGGCGTCGAGACGGCGGCGGAAGTCTGCGATCCGGTCTTCGTCGATCCGGAAAACCGCAAGCTGATGGCGTGAGGTGAGGGCGATGGCTTACGACTACCAGACGGTCCATGCGCTGGAAGGCACGATCGGGGCGGTTTCCGAGCGGCGGGCGAACCACCTTTCCGTCCACCGTGCGAGCGCGATCGCATCCGTGCTCGCCGCGCCGGGTCGCGCGGCCGAGGCGGCGGGGATCCTCGTTGCGAGCGGCGAATTCGAGGCGCGTTTCGTCGCGCCCGGCGAATGGCTGGTCCTTTCCGACGTGCATGCGCCGGAAACGCTCGGCGCCGAGCTTTCCGTCCGGCTCGGCGATTTCGCCTTCGTGGTCGACCAGAGCCATGGCCGCGTCGCGCTGACGCTCGCCGGCCCGGATGCCGCCCGCATCCTTGCGAACGGTATCGGCGCCGACCTGCATATCGATGCCTTCCCGGTCGGCCGGGCCGCGAACGTGCTCTGCAACCACCTGTCGGTGAACCTTGCCCGCACCGGCGGGGATCGGTTCGGCATCGTCGTCACGCGCAGCTTTGCCGGCGCGCTGGTGGACGATCTCAAGGTCATGGCGCGCAGCCACGAGCTGTCGGTGGACTTCGACACGCGCTGACAAAATCGCCGGAGCGACATGGCGCTTCGCACGGCGGGCTTGCCGGGTATCCGGAGGACGAAATAGGCTGCAACCGTTTGCAGCAGCCCTTTTCCTCAACCCGCCGAGCGCCGGAGTTTTTCATGAAGAGCCATGCAAGGGTCGTCGTCATCGGGGGCGGCGTGGTCGGCTGCTCCGTCCTCTACCATCTCACGAAATTCGGCTGGACCGACGCGGTGCTCGTCGAGCGCTCGGAGCTCACCTCCGGTTCAACCTGGCATGCGGCCGGCGGCATGCACACGATCAACGGCGACCCGAACGTCGCCAAGCTGCAGAAATACACGGTCGAGCTCTACAAGGAGATCCAGGACTATTCCGGCCAGGACATCGGCCTGCACATGACAGCCGGCATGATGCTGGCGGCGACGAAGGAGCGCTTCGACTGGATGAAGTCGATCCTTGCCAAGGGGCGCTACATGGGCCTTGAAGCCCATCTCCTCAGCCCGAAGGAAGCGCACGACCTGATGCCGCTGCTCGATCCCGACCAGTTCGTCGGCGCGGTGTTCGACCCGGTCGAAGGCCATCTCGATCCCTACGGCACCACGCATGCCTATGCGAAATCGGCGAAGAGGAACGGCGCGGAGATCTACCTGCACACCAGGGTGGAAGACCTTGTGCAGCGCGCGGACGGGAGCTGGCGCGTCATCACCGACAAGGGCGAGATCGTCGCCGAGCACGTCGTCAACTGCGGCGGGCTCTGGGCGCGCGAGATCGGCCGCATGGTGGGGCTGGAGCTGCCGGTGCTCGCCATGGAGCACATGTACCTCATCACCGAGGACATGCCGGAGGTGATCGAGTTCAACCGCACGCGCGGCAAGGAGCTGATGCACTGCGTCGACTTCGACGGGGAGATCTATCTGCGGCAGGAGCGCAACGGCATGCTGATGGGCACCTACGAGAAGGCCTGCCGCCCGTGGTCGCCGCTGACGACGCCGTGGAGCTTCGGCCACGAGCTGCTGGAAGAGGACATCGAGCGCATCACGCCCGAGCTGGAGGTCGGCTTCCGCCACTTCCCGGCCTTCAACAGGGCCGGCATCAAAAAGGTCATCAACGGCCCCTTCACCTTCTCGCCGGACGGCAACCCGCTCGTCGGGCCGGTGCGCGGCATGACGAACTTCTGGTCGGCCTGCGCGGTGATGGCGGGCTTCAGCCAGGGCGGCGGCGTCGGCCTTGCGCTCGCCAACTGGATGATCCACGGCGATCCCGGCTTCGATGTCTTCGCCATGGACGTCTGCCGCTACGGCGACTACGCCACGCTCGCCTATACCAATGCGAAAGTGCGCGAGAACTATTCGCGCCGCTTCTCGATCCGCTATCCGAACGAGGAGCTGCCGGCCGCCCGGCCGCTGCTGACGACGCCGATCTACGACCGGCTGAAGGCGGCGGGCGCCGTGTTCGGTGCCTCCTACGGCCTCGAACAGGCGCTGTGGTTCGCGCCCGAGGGCGTTGCGGATAGCTTCTCCTGGCGCCGCTCGACGGATTTCGAGACGGTCGGCGCGGAGGCGAAGGCCGTGCGCGCGGGCGTCGGGCTGATGGAGACCTCGGGCTTTGCCAAATATGCGGTGAAGGGCAGCGGGGCGGAAGCCTTCCTCGACCGGCTGCTCGCCTGCCGCATCCCGGCGACCGGCCGCATGACGCTGGCGCCGATGCTGAAGGAGGACGGCAAGCTCATCGGCGACTTCACGCTCGCCAAGCTCGGGGAGGGGGATTTCCTCCTCGTCGGCTCGGGCATTGCCGAGGACTACCACATGCGCTGGTTCGAACGGCACCTTCCGGCGGACGGCTCGGTGTCGCTCGAAGCCCTCGGCCTCTCGCTCGTCGGCCTCGCCGTCGCCGGGCCGCGGGCGCGGGAGGTGCTGCAAAAGCTGACGCACCGGGACCTTTCGGCGGACGCCTTTCCCTTCATGGCGGTCGGGAAGATGGACCTCGGCATGGCGCCCGCCATCGTCGGGCGCGTCAGCTATACCGGCGACCTCGGTTACGAGATCTGGATGAAGCCGGAATACCAGCGCTACCTCTACGACCGCCTCCTCGAAGCCGGCGCCGATTTCGGCATCCGCCTCTTCGGCCTCCGGGCGCTGAATGCCCTGCGCCTCGAAAAATCCTACGGAAGCTGGGCGCGCGAATACCGCCCGCTCTACGGGCCGCTGGAGGCGGGGCTGGACCGCTTCGTGGCGACGGGCAAGGCGGCCGATTTCATCGGCAAGTCGGCGGCGAAGGCCGAGCGGGAAAGCGGCGGCGCGATGCGGCTGCTCACCTTCATCGTGGACGCGGAGGATGCCGACGTCATCGGCGACGAGCCGATCTACCTCGACGGCGCGGTGTGCGGCTGGGTGACGTCGGGCGGCTTTGCCCATGCCGCGGGCGTTTCCGTGGCGATCGGCTACGTGCCGAAGGAGATCGCCGACGTTAAGGCCGGGTGGTCGATCGAGCTGCTCGGGAAGATGCTGCCGGCCCGCCTTCAGGCCGAACCGCTCTTCGATCCTTCGGGTGTCAGGATGCGCGGCTGACTCGCCATCCGGGGCGGAAACGGTGTCCCAAAACGGCACATCGCGTCTGCCCGCCGGCATGCGTATTTTTGGGCAAACGGGCGTTTTTGCTGCCGATTTTTTGGTTTCTGCGGCGTTAAATGCGCCATTTAACCTTTCCTGACAAAGAAATTGTCGATCCGGGCATTTTGGGCTTCCCTTTTGCCTCGAAAGCGGTATGAAATCCGCATCGTCTAACAAGCTCAAAAATGAGCGGGCAAGAACAAGAGATGCGGCCCTCAGGGAACCGCATCCGGGGGATTACATATGGAGTATTTCGTCCAGCAGCTCGTCAACGGGCTGACGCTTGGTTCGATTTATGGTCTGATAGCCATCGGCTACACCATGGTTTACGGCATCATCGGCATGATCAACTTCGCCCATGGCGATATTTTCATGCTCGGCGGATTCGCCGCTCTCATCACCTTCCTGATCCTGACCAGCGTGTTCGTCGGCCTTCCGGTCGTCCTCCTGCTGCTGGTCATGATCATCGCGGCCATGCTGACGGCATCGCTGTGGAACTGGACCATCGAGAAGATGGCCTACCGGCCGCTGCGCGGCTCGTTCCGCCTCGCGCCGCTGATCACCGCCATCGGCATGTCGATCACGCTGTCCAACTTCATCCAGGTGACGCAGGGGCCGCGCAACAAGCCGATCCCGCCGATGGTCTCCTCGGTCTACAACGTCTTCGGCATCGCGATCTCGCTCAAGCAGATCATCATCATGGTGCTGACGGTCGTGCTGCTTGCCATCTTCTGGTACGTGGTCAACAAGACCGCGCTCGGCCGCGCCCAGCGCGCCACCGAACAGGACCGCAAGATGGCCGCCCTGCTCGGCATCGACGTCGACCGGACGATCTCCGTGACCTTCATCATGGGCGCCTCGCTCGCTGCCGTCGCCGGCACCATGTACCTGATGTACTACGGCGTGACCGTCTTCACCGACGGCTTCATCCCGGGCGTCAAGGCCTTCACGGCCGCGGTCCTGGGCGGTATCGGCTCGCTTCCGGGCGCCGTTCTCGGCGGCATGCTCATCGGCCTCATCGAGAGCCTGTGGTCCGCCTATTTCACCATCGACTACAAGGACGTCGCGACGTTCTCCATCCTCGCCATCGTCCTGATCTTCAAGCCGTCCGGTATTCTCGGACGACCGGAAGTCGAGAAGGTTTGATCCATGTCCAACATTTCGAATACACATGAGAGCGCCGGCGGGAACCTGACGGCGCGGGCTCTGCGCGAGGGCGTGTTCGCCGGTCTCGTCTCCCTCGGCCTCTTCGTCCTTTTCGTCGGCCTCGAGACCACGCAGAACATCCGCAACGAACTGGTGCTGAACCAGCGCTGGGGCCTGCTTGCGATCTTCGTCGCCGTTGCCGCCGTCGGCCGCTTCCTGATGGTCGCCTATATCCGCCCCCGGCTCGAGGCCCGCAAGGCTTCCGCCTCGGCAAAGCCGGTGACGGAGGAGCAGGAAGGCTTCTTCAGGCGCAACTTCAGCAAGATCGCCATCGCGTTCCTGCTGGTTTACCCGTTTATCGCCGTCGCGATCTTCGGCGTGCAGGGCTCGCTGAAATGGGTCGACAACTTCGGCATCCAGATCCTCATCTACGTGATGCTCGCCTGGGGCCTCAACATCGTGGTCGGCCTTGCCGGCCTGCTTGACCTCGGCTACGTCGCCTTCTACGCGGTCGGCGCCTATTCCTACGCGCTGCTCTCGCAGCAGTTCGGCCTGTCCTTCTGGGCGCTCCTGCCGCTCGCCGGCATCCTCGCCGCCTTCTGGGGCATCATCCTCGGCTTCCCGGTGCTGCGCCTCAAGGGCGACTACCTCGCCATCGTGACGCTCGCCTTCGGTGAGATCATCCGCCTCGTCCTCATCAACTGGACGGACGTGACGCGGGGCACCTTCGGCGTCTCGGGCATTCCGAAGGCCTCCGTCTTCGGCATCTGGTCCTTCGACGTCGGCGCGCCGAACTACTTCGCCAAGGCCTTCGGCCTGCCGATGTCCTCGGCCTATTACAAGATCTTCCTCTTCTATCTCATCCTGGCGCTGGCGCTGCTCACCGCCTATGTGACGATCCGCCTGCGCCGCATGCCGATCGGCCGCGCCTGGGAAGCGCTGCGCGAAGACGAGATCGCCTGCCGCTCGCTCGGCATCAACACGGTGACGACCAAGCTGACGGCCTTTGCCACCGGCGCCATGTTCGGCGGCTTCGCCGGCTCCTTCTTCGCCGTGCGCCAGGGCTTCGTCTCCCCGGAGAGCTTCGTGTTCCTGGAATCGGCGATCATCCTGTCCATCGTGGTCCTCGGCGGCATGGGCTCGCTCGTCGGCATCGCGATCGCCGCGGTGGTCATGGTCGGCGGCACGGAGCTGCTGCGCGAAATGACCTTCCTGAAGGCCATCTTCGGGCCGGACTTCACCCCGGAACTCTACCGCATGCTGATCTTCGGTCTCGCCATGGTCGTCGTCATGGTCTGGAAACCGCGCGGCTTCGTCGGAAGCCGCGAGCCGACCGCCTTCCTCAAGGAACGCAAGGCCGTCTCCAGCAGCTTCACCACGGAAGGGCACGGCTGATGGCGCCCGGGACGAATACGATGACGAACGATCCAATCCTCAAAGTCGAGCATCTGTCGATGCGCTTCGGCGGCCTGATGGCCATCAACGACTTCTCCTTCGAAGCCCAGCGCGGCGAGATCACGGCGCTCATCGGCCCGAACGGCGCCGGCAAGACCACGGTCTTCAACTGCGTGACCGGCTTCTACAAGCCGACCATGGGCATGATCATCATGCGCCAGAAGGGCGGCCGCGAGTTCCTGCTGGAGCGCATGGCCGACTTCGAGATCACCCGCGATGCCAAGGTGGCGCGTACCTTCCAGAACATCCGCCTGTTCTCGGGCCTGACGGTTCTGGAAAACCTGCTCGTCGCCCAGCACAACATGCTGATGAAGGCCTCCGGCTACACGTTCCTCGGCCTGCTCGGTTTTCCGGCCTACAAGAAGGCCTCGGCCGAATCCATCGAGATCGCCAAGTACTGGCTGGAGAAGGCAAACCTCATCGAGCGCGCCGACGACCCGGCGGGCGACCTGCCCTACGGCGCGCAGCGGCGCCTGGAAATCGCCCGCGCCATGTGCACGGGGCCGGAATTCCTGTGCCTCGACGAGCCGGCAGCCGGCCTCAACCCGCGCGAGTCGCTGGCGCTCAACGAGCTCCTGCGCTCCATCCGCAAGGACAGCGGCACGTCGATCCTGCTCATCGAGCACGACATGTCGGTCGTCATGGAAATCTCCGACCACGTCGTCGTGCTCGAATACGGGCAGAAGATCTCCGACGGCACGCCGGAGCATGTGAAGAACGATCCGAAGGTTATCGCGGCCTATCTCGGTGTCGAAGATGATGAGGTCGAAGAGGTGATCGAGGAAATCGAAGAGATCGAAGAGACGCAGGGAGGGACGCACTGATGAGTGATGCGCTTCTCAGCGTCAGTGCCGTGGAAACCTACTACGGCAACATCCGCGCGCTCGCCGGTGTCAATGTCGAGGTCAACAAGGGCGAGATCGTCTCGCTGATCGGCGCGAACGGCGCCGGCAAGTCGACCCTCATGATGACCATCTGCGGCAGCCCGCAGGCCCGCTCCGGCACGATCACCTTCGACGGCGAGGACATCACGCGCCTGCCGACGCACATGATCGCGCGCCGGCGCATCGCCCAGTCGCCGGAAGGGCGCCGCATCTTCCCGCGCATGACGGTGTACGAGAACCTCCAGATGGGGGCGAGCCTCGACAACCTGAAGTATTTCGACGAGGACGTGGAGAAGATCTTCACGCTCTTCCCGCGCCTGAAAGAACGCCAGAGCCAGCGCGGCGGCACGCTGTCGGGTGGCGAGCAGCAGATGCTCTCCATCGGCCGCGCGCTGATGGCGCGCCCGAAGCTCCTGCTTCTCGACGAGCCGTCGCTCGGCCTCGCGCCGCTGATCGTCAAGGGCATCTTCGACGCGATCAAGGTGCTGAACGAGGAGCAGGGCCTGACCGTGTTCCTCGTCGAGCAGAACGCCTTCGCCGCCCTGAAACTCTCCCACCGGGCCTATGTGATGGTCAACGGGCAGGTGACGATGAGCGGTTCGGGCAAGGAGCTTCTGGCCAATCCGGAAGTGCGCGCGGCCTATCTCGAAGGCGGCAGGCACTGAGGCGGGTCTAGGGGAGAAAAGACATGCAGGGAATTCTCTACGAAGAACCGTCCATCTGGCAGTTCCTCTTCATCACCATCATCATGGGCGGCTGGACCGCCTGGCGCACGGGCAAGAGCGTGGCGGAGAACTGGCAGAACTACGGGACGCTGGTCGTCTACGTGCTGCTGCTCGGCGTCGCCATCCGCTTCATCCACCACGCGCTCTTCGCCGGCACGATGCTGACGGTGCAATACTATGCCGTGGACACGCTCGTGCTTTTGTTGTTTGCTACGCTCGGCTTCCGCTACTACCGCACGCGGCAGATGACCAACATCTACTACTGGCTCTATGAAAAGGCCTCGCCTTTTTCCTGGAAGTCCAAATAACCAGAGGGAACCCCGTGGCCGGTTCCGGCCACGGCATAACGATATCGGCGCAATGAATGCGGGTGTTGCGGCCGGTTGAAACCAACCCGCTCTAAAATTTGGGAGTAACAATATGAAGAAGTCTCTCATGTCGGCTGTCGCTTTGGCTGCAGTGGTCGCCTTCAGCGGCAGCGCCTGGGCCGACATCCTGATCGGCGTCGGCGGCCCGATTACCGGCCCGAACGCCGCATTCGGCGCGCAGATCCAGAAGGGCGTCGAGCAGGCTGCTGCGGACATCAACGCTGCCGGCGGCATCAACGGCGAGCAGATCAAGGTCGTGCTCGGCGACGACGTTTCCGACCCGAAGCAGGGCGTTTCCGTCGCCAACAAGTTCGTCGCTGACGGCGTCAAGTTCGTGGTCGGCCACTTCAACTCGGGCGTTTCCATCCCGGCTTCGGAAATCTACGCCGAAAACGGCATCCTGCAGGTTTCGCCGGCGTCCACCAACCCGACCTACACGGAGCGGGGCCTGTGGAACACCTTCCGTACCTGCGGCCGTGACGACCAGCAGGGCGCCGTAGCAGGCTCCTTCATCGCCGCCAACTTCAAGGACGCCAAGGTTGCCGTCCTGCACGACAAGACGCCGTACGGCCAGGGTCTTGCAGACGAAACCAAGAAGTTCATGAACGAAGCCGGCGTCACCGAAGCCGTCTACGAAGGCGTGAACATCGGCGACAAGGACTTCTCGGCCCTCATCGCCAAGATGAAGGAAGCCGGCGTTTCCGTCGTCTACTGGGGCGGTCTGCACACCGAGTTCGGCCTCATCGAGCGCCAGGCTGCCGACCAGGGCCTGAAGGCACAGTTCATCTCGGGTGACGGCATCGTCTCGAACGAGCTGGCCTCCATCGCCGGCGACGCCGTCGACGGCACGCTGATGACCTTCGCTCCGGATCCGCGCAAGAACCCGGCCGCAAAGGAGCTCGTCGAGAAGTTCCGCGCTGCCGGCTTCGAACCGGAAGCCTACACGCTCTACTCCTACGCCGCTCTCCAGGTCATCGCCGAGGCTGCCAAGGCAGCCGGCGGCAACGACCCGCAGGCCGTCGCAGAAGCGCTCAAGGCCAAGGGCCCGTTCCAGACGGCGATCGGCGAACTCTCCTTCGACGAGAAGGGCGACATCACCCGTCCGGACTACGTCCTCTACACCTGGAAGAAGGGTGAAGACGGCAAGTACACCTACTCCGAAAACGAGTAATCACGGTTGACGGAGCGGGCGGCGCATCGACGCCGCCCGGCCCATCCACCTTGGCCCGGCCTTCGCGCCGGGCTTTTTCGTGGGCGAAGGCAACCGTTGCCGGAAAAAGAAAGTCGTCCGCCATTTCCCGCTTGCGCAACGGCGCGGGCATGCCGAAAGTCCGGATATCCGGGAGCGAACAGAGGAGGTGGGACGATGCTCGAACTGAGGCCGAACTGCGAATGCTGCGACCGCGATCTTCCGCCCGAAAGCCCCGAGGCGATGATCTGCACGTTCGAATGCACCTTCTGCGCCGATTGCGTGGCGAACGTTCTCTCCCATACCTGCCCCAATTGCGGCGGCGGCTTCGTGCGACGGCCGGTACGGCCCGCCGCCATGCTGGCGAAATATCCGGCATCGGCCAGGAGGGTGCTGAAGGTCGAAGGCTGCAAGCCCTCGCGGGCGGCGTGACATGACCCTGCGCCCGTTGCTTCCTGCCGTCTGTGCCGCTCTCCTGTTCCTGCCCACTCTTGCCATGGCCCAGAACGACGAGCCCGAGGTCGACTGCGAAAACGCCACCACGCAGATGGAGATGAACATCTGCGCCGGCCGCGATTACCAGGAGGCCGACGACGAGTTGAACGCAGCCTACAGGAAGGCCGTTGCGGCGGCGGAGACCATGGACGGCGAATCGAAGGACATGGACGAGCAACTCGTCGGCGCCGTCGATGCCCTGAAGCGCGGCCAGCGCGCCTGGATCGGCTACCGCGACGGCCAGTGCGACCTCGCCGGCTTCGAGGCGCGGGGCGGCTCCATGGAGCCCATGCTGGTTTCCGGCTGCCTTGCGGACCTGACGCGCAAGCGCACGGCCGAGCTGAAGGCCTTCTACGAGCCGGGCGACTGAGGACGCACGCCATGCCCCGCAGCATCGTCATCGTCGGCAATGGCGCCGTCCCCGAGGGATTGGCCGGGACCATCGATGCCGCCGACCTCGTGATCCGTTTCAACGGCTGCCGCTCGGCGGGCCCGGGCGGCACGAAGACGGATATCGTCGCCGTCTGCAACACGGGCCGGCCCGCGCTGGAGATGCTTGCCGGCGGGCGCTGGAAGGCGAGCGCGACGGTGCGGCAGGCGCGGGAGATCTGGTGCGTGCGCACGGCCGAGATGTTCGCCGCCATGCGTGCGCCGCTCGCCGTCAGCCATCCCGACCTCGGCGATTTCTGCGACGACTACACGGCCGGCTTCCAGGCCTTCGCGAGCGTCACCGGCCGGCGGCTCGCCATCGTTCCCGCGGAGGTCCACCGCCGCCTCGACCTTTCGCTCGCCGCCTTCGTGCCGGAGCCCTACGTGGTTCCGAGCTCGGGGCTGATCGTCATCGCCCATGTGCTGGAGAATATCGCCGCGGCGGGCGACCGCGTGTCGCTTGCCGGCTTCGGCCATGAGGGCTGGCAATGGCATCCGTTCGCCGCCGAGCGGCGCTGGGTGGAGGAACGCATCGCCGCCGGCCGGCTCGACCGGCTGCATCCGCCTGCGTGAAAAGCGGACATGCTCCCCAAGAAGTCCCGCATCGAAACGGGACAGTTAAATTTCTACTTATTGAATTAGGCGTCTCTGAAAGAAAATGCCGTAAGGTCTGCGTGAATACGGGTGCATTCCGCCGGGCGGCAACGGGGATGCGCTCATGGTGCGGCATGATTGCAATTTCCGCGCGGCACGCCCGCGCCTCTTCGGAAATTGCCCTGTGGAGAGATTGATGCGTGGCAGGCTGGCCCTCTGGCTGAGGGCGCAGATCGAGCTTGGCGTTCTTGAAACGAAGTCGGATATCTCGACCTTCGTTCTCAATACCGTCCTCGTCGCGACCACGCTTGCGACCGCCTCCTACCTGATGGGGGCGGCGATCCTCGCGCATTTCGGGCTTCTGCCCTATTCGCTGCGCGCGGCCATCGGCTTCGGCGGTTCCACGACCATCGTGATCGCCGCCAGCGTCACGACGCTGCTTGCCTGGCTGATCGGCACGGCGATGCACGAGCTTTCCCTGTCACGCGCCGAATTCGAGCGGCGCAGCCGGCTGGATGCGCTTTCGGGCCTCTACAACCGCCGGGCCTTTATCGAGGCGCTGGCCGAAACCGACATAGCCGGCTTCTTCGTGCTGTTCGACATCGACCGCTTCAAGGCCGTCAACGACCGGCACGGCCATGCCGTGGGCGACGCGGCCATCGTCGCGGTCGCGGAGGAACTGCGGCGGGTCTTCGTGCCGGGCCATCTCGTCGGGCGGTTCGGCGGCGAGGAATTCGCCGCCTTCATCAAGAGTTCGGACCGCAGCGATTGCTATCTCCTCGTCGAGGAGGCGCGCCGCTCGGTCGCCGACCGGCGTGTCGCGAGCGGCGAGGCGTCGCTTGCCGTCACGCTCTCGGCGGGGATCGCCAACCGGCCGGCCGGCCGCTCCTTCGAATCCGTCTATGAGGGAGCCGACCGAGCGCTCTATCTGGCAAAGTCCTTCGGCCGCGACCGGACTGTCCACGAGGACGAGGGCGAGCAATTGCTGGCCCCGAGCCGCAGGGCGGCGGCGAGCGGCCGCCGGCGATAAGGCCGGCTCAGACCCGGCGGAGCGCCTCGGGATCGGTGATCTGGACGAGGCGGCCGCGCACGTTGACGCCGTGGTTCCGCAAGAGGGAGAAGGCGCGCGACAAGGCTTCCGGCGCAAGCCCCAGCTTTCCGGCCAGCAGGCTCTTCTGGTAGGGCAGGCGGAAGGAGACGGCCCTGCCGTCCGGCGCGCAATGGCTGAGGAGGTAGCGCGCGACGCGTTGCGGCGCCGTGTGCAGGCGGTCGTCGGCAAGGCTTGCGAAGACCCTGGAAAGCTGCGCCGACAGGGCATTGGCGAGCGCCGTGCACAGATCCGTGCGGCGGCTTGCGATCTCGCGCACGCGCTTGAGGTCGAAGCGGGCGATCAGCGACGGCTCGGCCGCCTGGGCGGTCACGGCATAGCGGCTGCCGTCGAGCAACGCGCTCGCGCCGATCAGGTCGCCGGGGCCGTAGAGCTCCACGTCGGCCTCCCGGCCGTCCGGATCGAGCTTGTAGAGGCGGACATAGCCGGAGAGAACGCAATGCAGCATGTCGGCCGGCTCGCCTTCGCGGAAGAGGATCTGGCGCGCGGGCAGGTTGCCGATCACCGCGATCTCCATCATCGCCGCGACGCTTTCCACGCCGAGCGCGGAAAGAAGGCCGGAGTTCAGCAGGGTTTCACGCTCCCGGGCACCGGGTTTCATCAGCCTGTTCATCGATCTCACTCCATGCTCCCGCAGGCATCGTTCGCTCTTCGATTGGAGAACGATAGCCGAGGTCGGGCAAGCGTGATTTGATTTCGATCAATGAAGAAAGCGGTCGGCGCGGGGTGACCGCGCCGGCCGCTGCTATTCCGTGGCGGTGCCTTTACTCGGCGGCGAGTGTCGAATGGTGCACCACGCTGAAGGGCTTGCGCTCGCCGGTGCGCTTCTCCAGCGTCTCGATGCGCTTTTCCAGATCGCTGACGTCGCGCGCGGTCTCGCCGGCAAGGCGGGTGAGGTCGGCGGGCTCCATCGCCTCCGGCTCCTTCTCCTTCTTTCCGACGAAGCGGCCGAAGACCCAGCCGAGCAGGCGCGACAGGTCGTCCATGATCAGGAAGAAGGACGGCACGACGACGAGCGACAGCACCGTCGAGACGATGATGCCGCCGATCACCGCGATCGCCATCGGCGAGCGGAAGGCACCGCCTTCGCCGACGCCGAGCGCGGAGGGCAGCATGCCCGCCGACATGGCGATGGAGGTCATGACGATGGGGCGGGCGCGCTTGCGGCCGGCCTCGATCATCGCCTCGACCCGCTCCATGCCGTGGCGGCGCATCTCGATGGCGAAGTCGACCAGCAGGATCGCGTTCTTCGTCACGATGCCCATCAGCATGAGGATGCCGATGAGGACGGGCATGGAGAGCGCGTTCTGCGTGAGGATGAGCCCGGCGGCCACGCCGCCGATGGCGAGCGGCAGCGAGAGCAGGATGGTGAAGGGCTGGATCACGTCCTTGAAGAGCAGGATCAGCACCATCAGCACCAGAAGCAGGCCGAGCAGCATGGCATTGCCGAAGGACTGCTGCATCTCGGCTTGGATCTTCGCGTCGCCGCTCTCGGCGAACTGCACGGTCGGCGGCATGTCGATGCTGTTGGCGATCTCCTTGAAGCGGGCGGTGGCCGTGTCGAGCGCCACGTCCGGCTTCAGGTCGGAGCCGATCTCCACGACGCGGTTGCGGTTGTGCCGCTTCACCGAGCTCGGGCCTTCCGAATAGGCGATGTCCGCGACGGAGGAGAGCGGCACGAACTGGCCGCCGGCCGCCTGGACCTTCAGGTTGCGGATGGCGGCGAGATCGGTGCGGAAGCTGCGGTCGAGCTGCACGCGGATGGGGATCAGCCGGTCGTCCAGCGAGACCTTGGAGAGCTGCGAGTCGATGTCGCCGATGGTGGCGACGCGCACCACTTCGGCGATCTGCGAGGTGGTGATGCCGAGGCGGGCCATCTCGTCGTCGCGCGGGTGGATCTGCAGCTCCGGCCGCGGCAGCGAGCCTTCCGAGCTGACATTGGCAAGGGCCGGATCGGCGCGGAGCTTGGATTCGAGGAGCGCGACGGTGTTGTTCAGGTCCGCCTCGTTGTTGGAGAGCAGGTTGAACGCAAGGTCACGCTCACCGCGGTCGTTGAGCTTGATGATGCGCACGTCCGGAATGTCGCGCAGGCTCGCGAAGATCTGCTTCTCGATCTCCCACTGCGGGCGCAGGCGCCCGTGCGCCTCCATCTTCGGCAGGTGCGGGCCGATCAGCGGCAGGCGGCCGAGGACGTCGTTCACCAGCTTGTAGGCGAGCGAATGCTCGAGCTTGTCGAGGATGACCGTCACCGAGGCGCGGCGCAGCTCGAGGTCGCCCTTCGGCGAGGAGCCGCCGAGCACGAAGACGCTCTCCACGCCGTCGATGTCCTTGATCCGGTCGTAGATCTGCGTCGTCGTGCGATCCGTGTCGTTGAGCATCGCATCCGGCGGAAGCTCGATGGAGAGCACGACGCGCGAGGCGTCTTCCGGCGGCATGAAGCTGCCGGGCACGGTGAAGAGCAGGGCCACGGAGGCGACGAGGAAGGCGATGGCGCCGATGAGCGTCGCATAGCGGGCATACCAGGTGCCGGCCGTCTTGCTGACGAGCCAGGTATAGCCGCGCATGAAGCGGCCTTCCTTCTCCTCGCCATGGCCGTCCGCATCGCCCGAGCGCATGAGATAGGCCGCCATGACCGGCGTGATGAGGCGCGCCACGGTGAGCGAGAAGAAGACCGCGACGGCGACCGTCAGGCCGAACTGGATGAAATACTGGCCCGGAATGCCCGGCATGAAGGAGACGGGCACGAAGACGGCGATGATGGTGAAGGTGGTCGCGATCACCGCAAGGCCGATCTCGTCGGCCGCCTCGATGGCGGCGCGGTAGGGCGTCTTGCCCATGCGGATATGCCGCGCGATGTTCTCGATCTCCACGATGGCGTCATCGACGAGGATGCCGGTGGCGAGCGTCAGCGCGAGGAAGGAGACGAGGTTCAGCGAGAAGCCGAGCATGTCCATGACGAAGAAGGTCGGGATCGCCGAGAGCGGCAGCGCGACGGCGGAAATCAGCGTCGCCCGCCAGTTGCGCAGGAAGAGCAGCACCACGGCGACGGCCAGCAGCGCGCCTTCCAGCAGCGTGTGAAGCGCGGCCTCGTAGTTGCCGTAGGTGAAGTAGACCGCGTCGTCGACGAGCTGGATGGAGACGTCCGGATTCTGCTTGCGCACGCCTTCGAGCGCCGCGTCGACGGATTCGGCGACCGTCACTTCGCTGGCGCCCTTGGAGCGGAAGACGGCGAAGGTGACGACCGGGTTGCCGTTGAAGCGCGAGAAGGAGCGCGGCTCTTCATAGGTGTCGGAGATCTTGCCGAGTTCGGACAGCCGCACGAAGCGGCCGTTCGGCAGCGCGACCATCGTGTTGGTCAGCTTCTCGACGGAGCGGGCGTCGCCGAGCGTGCGGATCGCCTGTTCGGAACCGGCGATCTGGCCGCGGCCGGAGCCCGCATCCGCGTTCATGGCGCGGATCTGGCGGTTCACGTCGGCGGCGGTGACGCCGTAGGCCTCCAGCTTGTCGGCATTGAGGTCGACGCGCACCTCGCGGTCGGCGCCGCCGAAGCGGTCGATCTTGCCGATGCCGGGCTGGCCCTGCAGTGCGCGCTTGACCTTGTCGTCGACGAACCAGGAAAGCTCCTCAAGCGTCATGTTGGGCGAGGAGACGGCGAAGGTCTGGATCGCCTGACCTTCGACGTCGATCTTGGTGACGACCGGCTCCTCGACGGAGGCCGGCAGGTCGCTGCGGATGCGGTCGATCGCGTCCTTGACGTCCTGGAGCGCCTGGTTGGTCGGCTTTTCGATCTTGAAGAGGATGGAGGTGACGGAGCTGCCGTCGGTGACCGTCGACATGATGTCGTCGACGCCCTCGATGCCGGCGACGGCGTCCTCGATCTCCTTCGTCACCTGTACTTCGAGCTCGGCCGGGGCGGCGCCGCTCTGCGTCACCGTGACGGCGACGACCGGCACGTCGATATTGGGAAACCGCGTGATGGGCAGGGAATAGAAGGACTGGATGCCGACATAGAGCAGCAGGAAAAACGCCAGCAAAGGCGCAATCGGGTTGCGAATGGACCAAGCTGAAAAGTTCATGTCCCCAAAGTCCTCGGTAAGAGACCAGACGTTGCCCGGGCACCGGCCCCGCCGGCTCGCCCGTCATGCCACCGGGCGCCCCGGCCCGGCATTGCCTTCCGCCCGGTTGCGGAGGCGACCCCGCTGTGGCGGAGCCTTCGCGTCATTTCCTGGCCGAAGCCTCTTCGGCATGGACCGGATTGACCCGGTCGCCGTCGCGGACATAGGCGCCGGCCTTGGCGACCACCTCGTCGCCGGCCGAAAGGCCCTTGACGATCTCGATCGCCTGTCCGTCCTGGATGCCGGTCTCGACCAGCACCAGCGTGACGATGCCGTTCTCGACCTTGCGGGCCACCGTCTTGCCGTCGGTTGCCGTGACGGCCGAGAGCGGCAGGGTGAGGCCCTCTTTCTCCGCGGCGACGATCTCGGCGCTGGCGAACATGCCGGCGCGGGCTTTGCCCGGTTCGTCGAAGCGGATGTAGACATGGCCGAGGCGGCTTTGTGGGTCGAGCGTCGGTTCGACGAGACGGACCTTGCCGGAAAGCCGCGCCGCGCCGCCGGCAAGCGTCACGGTCGCCTTCTGGCCCGGTTCGAGCTTGAGGATGCCGTCTTCGGCGACGTCGGCCTTCAATTCGATCTCGCCGTCGCGGATAACGGTGAAGAGCGGCGAGCCGGAGCCGCTGGCGATTGCGCCGATCTTGGCGGTGCGGGCCGAGACGATACCGGCGACCGGGGATTTCACCGCGGTGCGGGCGAGCTTCAGGTCGATGTCGTCGATCTGCGACTGCGCCACCTTGATGTCGGCCTCGGAGACCGCGATCGCCTGTTCGGCGGAATGGACGCGGGCAAGCGCGGCATCGGCCGCGGCGACGGCCTGGTCGACGGCGGCCTGCGACTGCGAGCCGGACTTGACGAGCTTCTGCGCCCTGTCGCGGGCGCTCACGGCTTCGGCGGCGTTCGCCTTGGCTTCGGCGAGCTGCGCCTTGATCTGCGCGAGCGCGGCCTCGGCCTTGGCGAGCGACGCCTCGGTCTGGCTCTTCTGCAGCACGAGCGCGTCGTCGTTCAGCGTGGCGAGCGTGCCGCCGGCTTCCACCCTGTCGCCGATATCGGCTTCGAGCGTGCGGATGGAAAGGCCCTCGACGAGCGGCGTGACGTAGACTTCCTCGACGGCCTGCACCGTGCCCGTCGCGATCACGCGGTCGACGATGGGCCGCATCTCTGCGGCGGTGACGACGATGGCCGGAAGGTTCTGCGCCTGCTGCTGGGGTGCCGCTTCACCCTTCACCGCATCGGCGGCGAAGGCGGGGCTTGCCGCCAGGAGGGCGGCAATGGAAAGAGAAAAAACATTCCGGTGTCCAGAAGCCATAGGCCGAACTTTCCCAAAGCATGAATTTATGAACCAGCGTCCGGGCGTTCTTGTGATTTTCTGGCCGGACCTGCATTTCGTCTGCATGGCGGACACGGAAGAAGCCGCCTGCGGCTCCTCTTGTTCCCCTCGTGCGGTCTATGTAATCGGCGTTTATCAAGCTTACAAGGGGTAACGAAATGGTGCCTCATTATTTTAGTTAACCGGCATTTCCAGCGGGCTTTCCGGCAAAACAAAACGTGCGGGGGGCGAGCCCCCGCACGTTCGGTTCTCCCATGCGAGCGTTGTTACTTCAGCGCTTCGTCGGTGATCTCGTGCGTCCAGGCGCCTTCCGGCTCCTTGGAGATGACCGGGTCGGAGCCGCCGGCCAGCAGCGATTCCACCGTGCGCTTGTAGTCCGCCTCGTCGAGCGCGCCGTTGGAGCCCTCGGTCAGCTTGACGACCTCGCCCATCATGAACTTCTGGTGCGCCTCGGTCTGGGCGCCGGTCGAGTCGTTCTCCAGCACGATCTCGGCGGCCTCGTCCGGGTGCTCCTCGGCATATTTCCAGCCCTTCATGGAAGCGCGCACGAACTTGACCATCTTCTCCTTGAAGGCCGGGTCCTTGAGCTTGTCTTCCAGCACGTAGAGGCCGTCTTCGAGCGTGGCGACGCCCTGGTCCTCGTACTTGAAGGTCACGAGGTCCTCCGGCTTGATGCCGGCATCCAGCACCTGGCCGTATTCGTTGTAGGTCATGGTGGAGATGCAGGCGGCCTGCTTCTGGATCAGCGGATCGACGTTGAAGCCCTGCTTGAGGACGGTCACGCCATCCGGCCCGCCTTCGGTCGGGATCTTCAGGTGGCTCATCCAGGAGAGGAACGGATATTCGTTGCCGAAGAACCAGACGCCGAGCGTCTTGCCCTTGAAGTCGTCCGGGCTCTTGACGCCGGATTCCTTGAGACAGGTCAGCATCATGCCCGAGGACTTGAAGGGCTGGGCGATGTTGACGAGCGGCACGCCCTTTTCGCGCGTGGCAAGGGCAGACGGCATCCAGTCGACGATGACGTCGGCGCCGCCGCCGGCAATCACCTGCGCGGGGGCGATGTCCGGGCCGCCCGGCTTGATCTCGACGCCGAGGCCTTCTTCCTCGTAAAAGCCCTTGTCCTTCGCGACGTAGTAGCCGCCGAACTGGGCCTGGGTCACCCATTTGAGCTGGAGGACCACCTTGTCGGCGGCCCCGGCCTGGAACGCGGCAAGCGAGAAGGCGCTTGCCAGCAGCAGCGATGCGATCTTCGTTTTCATGTCAGTTCCCTCTTTCTTCTTGTTACGCCTGTCCACCGCGGACAGACGGATGCCAGAACGTGACCGCCCGCTCGATGAGCGCGACGATCCCGTAGAAGGCGGAGCCAGCCACCGCGGCGACCGCGATTTCGGCCCAAACCATGTCGACATTCATGCGGCCCACTTCCGTGGAGATCCGGAAGCCCATGCCGACGATGGGCGTTCCGAAGAATTCGGCGACGATCGCGCCGATCAGCGCGAGGGTTGAGTTGATCTTGAGGGCGTTGAAGATGAAGGGCCAGGCGGCCGGCAGGCGCAGCTTCACCAGCGTCTGGAACCAGTCGGCGGCATAGGTGCGCATAAGGTCGCGCTCCATGTGGCTGGTCGCGGCAAGGCCCGACACTGTGTTCACCAGCATGGGGAAGAAGGTCATGATGACGACGACGGCGACCTTGGATTGCCAGTCGAAGCCGAACCACATGACCATGATCGGCGCAACCCCGATGACCGGCAGCGCCGAGACGAAGTTGCCGAGCGGCAGCAGGCCCTTCTGCAGGAAGGGCGAACGGTCGATGAGGATGGCGACGAGGAAGCCGAGCCCGCAGCCGAGCGCGTAGCCGACGAGCACGGACTTGAGGAACGTCTGGCGGAAATCCGCCCAGAGCGTCGGCACCGAGCCGATCAGCCGGCCCCAGATCATGCTCGGCGGCGGCAGCAGCACCGAGGGCACATTGAAGCCGCGCACGATGCCTTCCCACAGCACGAGGATGGTGGCGCCGAAGATCAGCGGCACGGCAAGGCGCGCGGCGCGGTCGGCGGCGGGATTGCGGAATTTCCGCCGCACGAGCCATTCGTTGAAGGCCCAGGCGGCGAGCCAGAAGACGACGGCGGCGATCAGGATGGAAAGGTTCATGCCCGTGCCCCCATGCGCTTGAGGACGAGATTGTGCGCGATGCCGACGACGATGACGAGCAGCGCCGCCACGCCCGCCGCCATGAAGAGCGCCGCCCAGATCTGCACCGTCTGGCCGTAATAGGAGCCGGCAAGAAGCCGCGCGCCGAGGCCGGCGACGGCGCCCGTCGGCAGTTCCCCGACGATGGCGCCGACGAGCGAGATTGCGACCGCCACCTTCAGCGAGGTGAAGAGATAGGGCATGGAAGCGGGCCAGCGCAGCTTCCAGAAGGTCTGCATCGCCGAGGCGTTGTAGGTATGCATCAGGTCGAGCTGGATCTGCTCGGGGCTGCGCAGGCCCTTCACCATGCCGACGACGATGGGGAAGAAGGAAAGATAGGTCGAGATCAGCGCCTTCGGCATCAGGCCGGAAATGCCGATGGCGTTCAGGACGACGATGATCATCGGCGCGATGGCGAGGATGGGAATGGTCTGGCTGGCGATGACCCAGGGCATCAGCGAGCGGTCCATGGCGCGGTTGTGCACGATGGCGATGGCGAGCAGGATGCCGAGCACCGCGCCCATGGCGAAGCCGAGCAGCGTCGCCGAAAGCGTGATCCAGGCATGGTAGACGAGGCTGCGCTTGGAGGTGATCGCCTTGTTGACCGTCGTGTCCCAGAGTTCGGCGAAGACCTGGTGCGGCGCCGGCAGCACGGGCCGCTCCTG
Source organism: Shinella fusca (assembly GCF_014203155.1). Taxonomy (GTDB): domain Bacteria; phylum Pseudomonadota; class Alphaproteobacteria; order Rhizobiales; family Rhizobiaceae; genus Shinella; species Shinella fusca. The sequence goes on along the minus strand of NZ_JACHIK010000005.1, from coordinate 271,663 downwards.
CATCATCGTCTTCGGCAAGAGCTCCATGAAGCCGATCGTCCCGCCGGCCCGCGCGGCCGTGTCATGCTCGAACGGCGCGTTGAGCACGACCACGAAGACGTACCAGAGCGCAAGGAGGGCGAGCAGCACGGTGCATATCGGCAGCAGGCGGTCGCGAAGGAAGCGTGTCTCGCCCATGGCTCAGCTCCGCGCCGGCATGTGTGCGAAGGCATGTTCCTTCGTCAAATGGGCGGCGATCCGGCCTTCAATCGTGAGAACGACGTGATCCGGGCCGTCGAGAACCTGATCGTTGTCGAAGCGCAGGACGGTGAAGCCCTGCGATTTCAGGAATGCATCCCGCCGAAAATCGTGACGACGGCCGCTGTCCGTTTCATGGCTATCTCCGTCGACTTCGACAACGATGCGGGCGGAGAGCCAGGCGAAATCCGCTATGTAGGGGCCGATCGGCGTTTCGCGCCGAAAGCGAGCACCGCGAGAGCGGAAATCGCGCAGGATATCCCACATGACCTGCTCCGCTTTCGTCAGTTCGTAGCGCAGGGTGCGGGCGCGGGTTCTCGTTTTCGGCGTGATGTTCGAGTGCGGCATGGCGAAGGCCTCTCCCCAATCTTCCACGAAGACCCCTCCCCAACCCCTCCCCACAAGGGGGAGGGACTTACGATGCCGCTCCCTCCGCGTTTCCTTGAAAAGGTTACTGCTAGCAGAAGCGATACAAGGGCATGAGACGGCACGGCAGGTTAAGTCCCTCCCCCTTGTGGGGAGGGGTTGGGGAGGGGTCTTCGCAACCATCATCACGCGTGCTCCTCGTAGCTGTGGCCGGCGCGCAGGCCTTCGCGGACGCGGTGGGCGATTTCGAGGAATTCGGGGGTCTCGCGGATGCCGAGGGGGCGGTCCTTCGGCAGGGGCGATTCGATGATGTCGGTGACGCGGCCGGGGCGGGGGCTCATGACGACGATCTTCGTCGAGAGATAGACCGCCTCGGGGATGGAATGGGTGACGAAGCAGATGGTCTTCCGCGTCGCGGCCCACAGCTTCAGGAGCTGCTCGTTGAGGTGGTCGCGCACGATCTCGTCGAGCGCGCCGAAGGGTTCGTCCATCAGGAGCAGGTCCGCGTCGAAGGCGAGTGCGCGGGCGATGGAGGCGCGCTGCTGCATGCCGCCGGAAAGCTGCCAGGGATATTTCTTGCCGAAGCCGGAGAGGTTGACGAGGTCGAGCGTGCGTTCGATGCGCGCCTGCCGCTCCTCCTTCGAATAGCCCATGATCTCCAGCGGCAGGGCGATGTTCTTCTCGATGGTGCGCCAGGGATAGAGCGCGGCGGCCTGGAAGACATAGCCGTAGGCGCGCTGCCGGCGGGCCTCTTCCGGCGTCATGCCGTTGACGGTGATCGTGCCGGAGGTCGGCTTCTCGAGGTCGGCGATGACGCGCAGGAACGTCGTCTTGCCGCAGCCGGAGGGGCCGATGAAGGAGACGAAATCGCCCTTGCCGACCGAAAGGTCGACGCCGGTCAGCGCGGTGACGGGGCCGTCGGCGGTCTGGAAGGTAAGGCCGAGATCTCTTGCGGAAACGACGGTATCGGACGGGGGCATGCTGGTCATCCTCCGGCGCCTCGCACGGCGCGGTTTTCGGCAGACTGCATGTCCATTCCCGGCATTGCAATCGGCATTGTCTGGCGTATCACTTTGGGCACGGAATTCTTGAGCTGGAGGCTGGGATGGCGATGGAGACGAAGGCCGAATGCCGGGTGGTGCGCCCGGGCGGCACTTATGACGGCAAGCAGGGGTTCAGCTATTTCGAGGGCATCGCCCGCGAAACGGTGGGCGCATCCGGCATCTGCATGCACCTTCTGACGATCCCGCCGGGCGGGCGGGCGAAGGCGCATATGCACGAGCGCCACGAGACGGCCATCTACATGCTCTCGGGCGAGGCGCATACCTGGTACGGCGAGCGGCTGGAGAACCATGTCGTCGTCAGGGCGGGGGAGATGTTCTACATCCCCGCCGGCGTGCCGCATCTGCCCGCCAACCTTTCCGATGAGCCGGCGTCGGCGGTCATCGCCCGGACAGACCCGCACGAGCAGGAGAGCGTGGTGCTTCTGCCGCATCTGGAGGCGCTGGTTCCGGGGTAGGGGGCAGGCTCTTCCCCTCAAGACGGTATTCAGCATAGCCACACCCTCCTTCTCCCCGCTTGCGGGGAGAAGGTGCCGGCAGGCGGATGAGGGGCGGTTGCAACCGAACGGGAGGGTCGCCGATGGCAATTTGGCGGAATGTCTGCCCCTCATCCCGCTGCCGCGACCTTCTCCCCGCAAGCGGGGAGAAGGGGCAGGAGGCGCGCTTTTCCCATCGCAAACGGTTATCCCGCGCTTGCGGCAAAAGGGGGTATATGCCGCTCGCCCGCCTTTCATGACCTGCACCGCATCAGCGGTCCCCAGCGCGTGCCGTCCGGGAGGCTGACGGTGTAGCCGCCGCTGTCGGGCGTCAGCGTCATCTCGGCGGGCGTCGTCTCCTCGGAGCCTTCCTCGTGGCATTCGGCGGCGACCTTCGTCGCACCGCCGACGGATTTGCCTTCTCCCTTGAATTCGCAATAGGAAACGGCGGTGGTCACGCCCTTTCCGTCGAGCAGGAAGAAGATGTCGGCGCCCGAGGATTCCCCCGTCTCGGCATAGCGGCAGCCTTCCTTGTCGCCGTACTTGCCGTCGACGATGTCGGCCGCGCCCGCGGCTCCCGCGAGCATGATAGCGAAGAGGGCAGGGACGAGGCGGCCGGCGCGCTTCATACGCCGCTCGCCGGAATGCCGCTGCGCTCGACCTTGCGCGGCGCGGTGATCTCCTTCCAGGTCGAGAGCGCCTTGTTGACGGCTGCGAAGGGCTCGCGCCTGACGAACTGGCCGTGGCCCTCGCGGGTCTTCACCGTCGCCTCTTCGACGGCGACGACGCCGCGCGTCAGCGTGTAGCGCGGCAGGCCTGTGACCTCCTTGCCCTCGAAGACGTTGTAGTCGATGGAGGACTGCTGGCTCTTCGCCGAGATCGTCTTGGAGCGCTTCGGATCCCACACGACGATATCTGCATCGGCGCCGACGAGGATCGCGCCCTTCTTCGGATAGACGTTGAGGATCTTGGCGATGTTGGTGGAGGTGACGGCGACGAACTCGTTCATCGTCAGGCGGCCGGTGTTGACGCCGTGCGTCCAGAGCAGCGGCATGCGGTCTTCGAGGCCCCCGGTGCCGTTCGGAATCTTGCGGAAGTCGCCGATGCCGGTGCGCTTCTGGTCGGTCGTGAAGGCGCAATGGTCGGTGGCGACCACCTGCAGCGAGCCGCTCGCAAGGCCCGCCCAGAGCGAATCCTGGTGCTGCCTGTTGCGGAAGGGCGGGCTCATGACGCGGCGGGCGGAATGGTCCCAGTCCTTGTTGAAATATTCGCTTTCGTCGAGCGTCAGGTGCTGGATTAGCGGCTCGCCGTAGACGCGCATGCCGTTCTGCCGGGCGCGGCGGATCGCCTCGTGCGACTGCTCGCAGGACGTATGCACGACATAGAGCGGTGCGCCCGCCATGTCGGCGATGATGATGGCGCGGTTCGTCGCCTCGCCCTCGACCGACGGCGGACGGGAATAGGCGTGGCCTTCCGGCCCGTTGTTGCCCTCGTCCATCAGCTTCTGCTGCATGGCGGCGACGACGTCGCCGTTCTCCGCATGGACGAGGGGCAGCGCGCCGAGCGCGGCGCAGCGCTGGAACGAGGCGAACATCTCGTCGTCGTTGACCATCAGCGCGCCCTTGTAGGCCATGAAGTGCTTGAAGGTGTTGATGCCTTTTTCCTCCACGATGGTCTTCATCTCGTCGAAGACCTGCTCGCCCCACCAGGTGACGGACATGTGGAAGGAATAGTCGCAGTTGGCGCGGGTCGACTTGTTGTCCCAGCGCTTCAGCGCGTCGATGAGCGACTGGCCGGGATCGGGCAGGCAGAAATCGACCACCATGGTCGTGCCGCCGGCAAGGCCGGCCCGCGTGCCGCTCTCGAAATCGTCGGCCGAATAGGTGCCCATGAAGGGCATTTCGAGATGCACATGCGGATCGATGCCGCCCGGCATGACGTAGCAGCCCGCCGCATCCAGCACCGTATCGCCCGAAAGGTCCGGCCCGATCTCGACGATCTTCCCGCCTTCGACCTTGACGTCCGCCTTGTAGGTGAGGTCGGCGGTGACAATGGTTCCGCCCTTGATGACTGTGCTCATGTTGGTCCGTTCCCTGTCCTGATTTTTCGTGCACGCAAAGCGTGGAGCCGCCCGGCGGACCGGACGGCGGAACTCACTCGGCGATGCCGGCCGTCTCGATCACCGCATGGAGCAGGACGTCCGCGCCGGCGGCGGCCCATTCCTTCGAGATGTCCTCCGCCTCGTTGTGCGAGAGGCCGTTAACGCAGGGGCACATGATCATCGTGGCGGGGGCGACCTTGGCGGCCCAGCAGGCGTCGTGGCCGGCGCCGGAGATGATGTTCATGTGGCTGTAGCCGAGGTCCTCGGCGGCCTTGCGGACGGTGGCGACCAGCGTCGGGTCGAAGGTGACGGGATCGAAATGGCCGACCGCCTCGACGGAACAGCCGACGCCGAGCGCCTCGCAGATCTTCGGCGCTTCCGCCTCGATGCGGGCGCGCATGCCGTCGAGCTTCTTCTGGTCGGGCGAGCGGATGTCGACGGTGAAGACGACCTTGCCGGGCAGCACGTTGCGCGAGTTCGGCGAGAAGAACACCTGGCCGACGCCGCCGACGGCGCCCGGCTGGTTCTCCATGGCGACCGCCTGCACCATTTCAAGGATACGGGCCATGGCAAGGCCCGCATTGACGCGCAGGTTCATCGGCGTCGAGCCGGTATGCGCCTCGCGGCCTGTCAGCGTGAATTCCAGCCACCACAGGCCCTGACAGTGGGTGACGACGCCGATGTCCTTCTTCTCGGCTTCGAGGATCGGTCCCTGCTCGATATGGTATTCGAAATAGGCGTGCATCCTGCGCGCGCCGACCTCCTCGTTGCCGATCCAGCCGATGCGCTTCAACTCCTCGCCGAAGGTCTTGCCCTCCGGGTCCTTGCGGCCATAGGCGTAATCCTGGCTGTGCACGCCGGCGAAGACGCCGGAGGCGAGCATGGCGGGGGCGAAGCGGGCGCCTTCCTCGTTCGTCCAGTTGGTGACGACGATGGGGTGCCTGGTGCGGATACCGAGATCGTTCAGCGAGCGGATGACTTCGAGGCCGGAGAGCACGCCGAGCACGCCGTCGTACTTGCCGCCGGTCGGTTGCGTGTCGAGATGCGAGCCGACATAGACGGGAAGGGCTTCCGGGTCTTCGCCCGCGCGCGTCATGAACATGTTGCCCATCGTGTCGACGCCCATGGTGAGGCCCGCGTCGTCGCACCATTTCTGGAAGAGGCGGCGGCCTTCTGCGTCCGAGTCGGTCAGGGTCTGGCGATTGTTGCCGCCGGCGATGCCGGGGCCGATCTTCGCCATGTCCATGAGGGAATCCCACAGGCGGTCCGCGTTGACACGCATGTTCTCGCCGGGTGCGGCCATGTCGTATGCTCCCACGTCTTCGGGCTCTCGAAGCCCTGATTTGTTCCCGTCGGCCGGCGGCGCTCTGTTTGTTTTGCGCCTTCCGTTCAGAGCCGTTGCCTTTACTTGACAACTGTCTGATAATTTGACCGATTGGTAAACATTACAGCTTCCGTAGCGGCACTCAAGCCGAAAAACCAAAAACCTTGAGACCGCGCCCAAGAAAATGGCGGCTGGTTAAACTGGTGAATCTGGCGGCACTTTTCCGGAAGGAGAGGCCGGCGAGGGGGCGACATGGCATTACCGAGGGCGGCGAGAACCCAGCGGCGCACACGCATCCAGGAAGAGAAGGAGGAGCGGATCCTCGAGGCGGCGCTGGAGGTCTTTTCCCTGCACGGTTTCCGCGGTGCGACCGTCGACCAGATCGCCGAGGTGGCGGGCATGTCGAAGCCCAATCTCCTCTACTATTTCCGCACCAAGGAGGCGATGCACCGCGCGCTCATCACCCGCGTGCTCGACACCTGGCTCGATCCGCTGCGCGAGTTCGATGCCGGCGGCAATCCCGTCTCGGAGATCCGCAGCTATATCCGCCGCAAGCTGGAGATGGCGCGCGACTTCCCGCGCGAAAGCCGGCTCTTCGCCAACGAGATATTGCAGGGCGCGCCGAACATCGAGGACGAGCTGAAGGGGCCGCTGAAGGCGCTGGTCGACGAGAAGGCGGAGGTCATCCGCGCCTGGGCGAAGGCCGGCAAGATCGCCAAGTGCGATCCCTATCACCTCATTTTCTCCATCTGGTCGACGACGCAGCACTATGCCGACTTCGACGTGCAGGTGCGCGCCGTGCTGGGGCAGGACCAGGCCGGCGACGGCCGCTTCGAGGATGCCGCGCGGTTCCTCGAACAGCTCTTCGTCACGGGCCTCGGCATCAGCGAGCAGCCGGCCTGACGTTTCCGCTACGCTTCGTCAAGGAAGTCTTCCTATGCTCCCGCGGCGGCATCCCCGCAGGAAAGCCGCAATCGCCCGGCATAAGCGCCCGGCAGCAGGAAGGGACTTCATGACGACGGCCATCGGCTTTACGGATACGGACCGCAAGACGAGCGAACTGCTCGAGGACATCATCCATTCCATCAAGGACGAGCACGTCACGCTGCGCGACCTTCTGGCGATGATGGGCGAAAGCGGGCTGCTTCTGCTCTGCGCCCTCCTGTCGCTGCCTTTCCTCTTTCCGGTCTCCATTCCGGGCGTCTCGACGGTGTTCGGCGCCGGCATCGTGCTGATCAGCGCGGCGATCACGTTCAACCGGCTGCCCTGGCTGCCGCAGACGCTCGCCGACCGGCGGCTGGAAAGCGGCCGGCTGAAGCCGGTGCTGCAGCGCGGCGTCACGATGCTGCGCCGGTTCGACCGCTTCTTCAAGCCGCGCCTGATGGTGCTCGCCTCCGGTGCCGTGGTGAACCGCATCAACGGCCTCGTGCTGATGGGGGCGGGGCTCCTGCTGATGGCCCCGCTCGGCCTCATCCCCTTCTCCAACACCCTCCCGGGCATCGCCATCCTGCTGCTCGCCGCCGGCATCTCGCAGCGCGACGGGCTGGTGGTGCTCGCCGGCCATGTGATGGTCGTGCTGACGATCGTCTATTTCGCGGGGCTGGCGCTGCTGGCCTATGGGGCGGGGCAGAGTTTCAGCCTGTTCGGATAGTCTGGTCGGCGCTTCGCTCCCGCCGATAGTCGGCACAACTCCGTCTTCATCAGCGCGACCTCGCCGTCGTCCAACTCGACCTCCCCTCCATCCAATTCCACCTCTCCTTCGTCATCCTCGGGCTTGACCCGAGGATCCATGCCACAAAGCAGAGCCGTTCTGTGGGGGTGGATCCTCGGGTCAAGCCCGAGGACGACGGAGGAGAGGGTGTGCATGGGTGGGCCATAAGGAGAGGCGTACACGCGCCAGGAAGGTGTGCACCACGAGAAGCGTGCACGACCAGAGTGCATGTAGCGGGCGCACGATGGGGGATTTGCGCGACGCTGAGAAGTATGCGCTACAGCGGTAAGGGTATGCCGGAGGCCACAAGCGGGTTGCGCCCGGCCGGTGCCGTGCCTCCTTGCGAAGGCAGACGGAAGGCCGGGGCGGTGGCCCCGGCCTTTCCGTTCATTCCGCCGCCTGCCGTGCCATCGGGTTGTTCGGATGGGTCGTCCAGTTGGCGTAGTTGGGGTCGACCAGCTTGCCGGTGCGCTGGTCGAGCGTGCCGGGTTCGAGGCCCACCATGGTGATGCAGTTCTCGACCGGGCAGACGTTGACGCAGAGGTTGCAGCCGACGCACTCGTCCTCCATCACCTCGAAATGCCGGACGCCGTCGACGAACTGCGTGATCGCCTGGTGCGAGGTATCCTCGCAGGCGATGTGGCAGCGGCCGCACTTGATGCAGGCATCCTGGTCGATATGGGCTTTCGCGATGTAGTTGAGGTTGAGGTACTGCCAGTCGGTGACGTTCGGCACGGCGCGGCCGATGATGTCGTCGAGATTGCGGTGGCCCTTGGCGTCCATCCAGCTCGAAAGGCCGGTGATCATCTCCTCGACGATCTTGAAGCCGTAGGTCATGGCGGCGGTGCAGACCTGCACGTTGCCCGCGCCGAGCGCCAGGAATTCGGCCGCGTCGCGCCAGGTGGTGATGCCGCCGATGCCGGAGATCGGCAGGCCGTAGGTCTCCGGGTCGCGGGCGATCTCGGCCACCATGTTGAGCGCGATGGGCTTGACCGCCGGGCCGCAATAGCCGCCGTGCGAGCCCTTGCCGCCGACCGTCGGATTGGGTGCGAAACTGTCGAGGTCGACGGAGACGATGGAGTTGATCGTGTTGATCAGCGAGACCGCGTCGGTGCCGCCGGCCTTCGCCGCGCGGGCGGGCTTGCGGATGTCGGTGATGTTCGGGGTCAGCTTGGTGATGACGGGCATGCGCGTATACTGCTTGCACCAGCGCACGACCATCTCGATATATTCCGGCACCTGGCCGACGGCGGCGCCCATGCCGCGCTCGGACATGCCGTGCGGACAGCCGAAATTGAGCTCGATGCCGTCGGCGCCGGTTTCCTCCACCAGCGGCAGGATCGCCTTCCAGCTCTCCTCCTCGCAGGGCACCATGATCGAGGCGACGAGGGCCCGGTCGGGCCAGTTCATCTTCACCTGCTTCATCTCGGTGAGGTTGGTGTAGAGGTCGCGGTCGGTGATGAGCTCGATGTTGTTGAGGCCGAGAAGCCGGCGGTCGGCGCCCCAGATAGCGCCATAGCGCGGGCCGTTGACGTTGACGACCGGCGGGCCTTCCTCGCCGAGCGTCTTCCAGACCACGCCGCCCCAGCCCGCCTTGAAGGCGCGCTCGACATTGTAGGCCTTGTCGGTCGGCGGCGCGGAGGCGAGCCAGAAGGGATTGGGCGACTTGATGCCGACGAAATCGTTGCGAAGATCAGCCATGTCTCATCCTCCCCTTCAAGCGACGGCAAAGGCCGGCTGCGCGGCGGCAGCGAGCATGCGGTTGATCGAATCGGCCGCGTCGCGGCCCTGCGCCACCGAGGTGACCGTCAGGTCCTCGCCGGCCTTCACGCAGTCGCCGCCCGCCCAGACATTGGGAAGGGAGGTGCGGCCCTCCGCATCGACGGCGATGCGCCCGCCGGCCAGCGCCAGCGCGCCGAGGCCGGCGGCCTCGAAGGTCTGGCCGATGGCCTTGAAGATCTGGTCGGCGGCGAGCGCCCCGATCTCGCCGGTGCCGGTGAGCCTGCCATCGCGCATCTCGGTATATTCCACCTCGATGCCGGCGACCTGTCCGTCGCGCGCGATGACGCGCTTGGGCTGGAGCCAGTGGCGGATCATCACGCCCTTGGAGGCGGCGAGGTCCTGCTCGAAGGGCGAGGCATTCATGTGCTCCTTGCCGCGGCGGTAGCAGATCGTCACCTCCTCCGCGCCGAGGAGCCTGGCCTGGACGGCCGCGTCGATGGCCGTCATGCCGCCGCCGATGACGACGACGCGCCGGCCGATCGGGACCGTCGCCTTGTCCGCCGCCTGCCGCAGTTCCGCAATGAAATCGACGGCGTCGACGACGCCCGGAAGGTTTTCGCCTTCCGCGCCGAGCGCGTTGACGCCGGCGAGGCCCATGCCGAGGAAGACGGCGTCGAAATTGGCAGTGAGGTCGGCGAGGGTGAAGTCGCGGCCGAGCTTCAGGCCGTTCTTCACCTCGATGCCGCCGATGGAGAGCACGTAGTCGACTTCCGATTGCGCGAAGTCGTCGACCGCCTTGTAGGTGGCGATGCCGTATTCGTTGAGGCCGCCGGCTTTCTCGCGCGCCTCGAAGATCACGACGTCGTGGCCGTTCATGGCGAGGCGGTGCGCGCAGGCAAGGCCCGCAGGCCCGGCGCCGACGACGGCGACCGCCTTGCCGGTGCGCGGCGCGCGCTCGTAGAACTGCCGGTTCTCCTCCATCGCGACGTCGGTGGCGTAGCGCTGCAGGCGGCCGATCTCCACCGGGCGCTGCTCGGCGGTATTGCGCACGCAGGCCTGCTCGCACAGCGTCTCGGTGGGACAGACGCGGGCGCACATGCCGCCGAGGATGTTCTGGTCGAAGATGGTCTTCGCCGAGCCGAGCGGGTTGCCCGTCGAGATCTGGCGGATGAACAGCGGAATGTCGATGGAGGTGGGACAGGCCGTCATGCACGGCGCGTCGTAGCAGAAGTAGCAGCGGTCTGCGGCCACCAGCGCCTCATGGTCGTCGAGGCGCGGGTGAAGGTCGGAAAAGTTCGTCTCGTATTCGGCAGGCGCAAGACGCCCCCGATGAATCCCAGATTGCGTCGTTCCCATCATTATCTCCCATTCGCGTGGGCTTTTTGGATAGGGAACGGTAACCCAGCTTTATTTTTTTATCAAACGGTAAAATTTCACGGGGAATCCCGGTTTTCCGGGGTTTTTGCCGGATAAAAACATGATTTTCGCAGTTATGTTTTCGTTCCGTTTCCGTCCGTGCTGTCCTTGCCGCGCCACGAGATGACGTTTGACAGGTCGCATGAAAACATGCAGCAAATCGTGTGAAGCAATGAGGTCGGTAATGGCGAAGCGGACGGAAGCAGCCGGGCGGCTGGACGATGCGGCGAGGGCCGGCTGGCTCTATTACGTCGCCGGCCGCACGCAGGACGAGATCGCCGCCGCCATGGGCATTTCCCGCCAGTCGGCCCAGCGCCTCGTGTCGCTCGCCGTCGCCGAGCGGCTGATCAAGGTGCGGCTCGACCATCCGATCGCCGAATGCCTGGAGCTCGGCGAGGCGCTCAAGCGGAAGTTCGGCCTCGTCCATGTCGATATCGTGCCCGGCGATCCGGGCTCCAGTTCCACCACGGTCGGCATCGCCGAGGCGGGGGCGGCGGAAATCGAGCGCTGGCTGAAGAAGGCCGAGCCCATCGTGCTCGCCGTCGGTACGGGCCGCACGCTGAAAGCGGCGATCGACCAGCTTCCGGCCATGGAATGTCCGCAGCACCGCATCCTCTCGCTGACGGGCAATATCGGGCCGGACGGCTCGGCCGCCTATTACAACGTCATCTTCTCCATGGCCGATGCGGTCAAGGCGCGGCATTATCCGATGCCGCTGCCGGTGCTCGTCTCCTCGACGGAGGAGCGTGACCTCCTGCACCGGCAGAGCCTCGTGCAATCGACATTGCAGCTCGGCCGGGAGGCGGATGTCGCCTTCGTCGGTATCGGCGAGCTCGGCGCGGATGCGCCGCTCTGCCTCGACGGCTTCCTCGACCCGCAGGAAATGGCGCGGCTGATGGAGGAGGGGGCGGCGGGCGAAATCTGCGGCTGGATGTTCGACCGCAACGGCAAGCTGCTCGAAGGCAGCATCAACGAGCGCGTCGCCTCCGTGCCGCTGCCGCCGCGCGAGACGACGACGGTGATCGGCCTTGCCAAGGGCAGGCGCAAATACGACGCCCTTCTTGCGGCCCTGAGGGGCGGCATGATCAACGGCGTCATCACCGACGAGACCACGGCCCGCTACCTGCTCTCGGCCTGAGCCCGGCGCTTCGCCCGGCAGGCAAACACCGTCCCCCAACAGAAATTTCCCATGCGATTCAAGGCGTGCATGCGTCTGTGTGCGGTGCAGCATCGAATGGCCGTTGACTTTCTCCGGCATTCTGTGAGTAATTGCCCATGAGCGAAGCAAATGCTCAATATCCTTCTGGGAGGAAGATAATGAATTTGAGAACCCTTCTGCTGGGCACCTGCTCGGCTGCTCTCCTTGCCGGTTTCGCCAATGCCGAAACGCTGACCATCGCCACCGTCAACAACGGTGACATGATCCGCATGCAGGGGCTGACGGACGACTTCACGGAAAAGAACCCCGACATTCAGCTCGAGTGGGTGACGCTCGAGGAAAACGTGCTGCGCGAGCGCGTCACGACCGACATCGCGACGAAGGGCGGCCAGTACGACATCGTCACGATCGGCAACTACGAGGTTCCGATCTGGGCGAAGCAGGGCTGGCTCGTCTCGCTCGACGGCCTCGGCGCCGACTACGACGTCGACGACCTGCTGCCGGCGATCCGCGGCGGCCTTTCTGTCGACGGCAAGCTCTATGCCGCGCCGTTCTACGGCGAATCCGCCATGATCATGTACCGCAAGGACCTGTTCGAGAAGGCCGGCCTCACCATGCCCGATTCCCCGACCTGGGAATTCATCGGCGAGGCGGCCCGCAAGATCACCGACCGCAGCGCCGACATCAACGGCATCTGCCTTCGCGGCAAGGCCGGCTGGGGCGAGAACATGGCGTTCCTCACCGCGCTCAACAACTCCTTCGGCGGACGCTGGTTCGACGAGAAGTGGCAGCCGCAGTTCGACCAGCCGGAATGGAAGGCCTCGCTGCAGTTCTACGTCGACATGATGAAGGACGCAGGCCCGCAGGGCGCCTCCTCGAACGGCTTCAACGAGAACCTGACGCTCTTCCAGCAGGGCAAGTGCGGCATGTGGATCGACGCGACGGTCGCCGCCTCGTTCGTCTCGAACCCGAAGGACTCGACGGTCGCCGACAAGGTCGGCTACGCGATCTTCCCGGATACGGGCAACGGCAACCACGGCAACTGGCTGTGGTCGTGGAACCTTGCCGTGCCGTCGAGCTCGACCAAGGCCGAGGCCGCGCAGAAGTTCATCGCCTGGGCGACCAGCAAGGGCTACACCGAGCTCGTCGCCAGCAAGGAAGGCTGGGCCAACGTTCCTCCGGGCACGCGCACCTCGCTCTACAAGAGCGAAGACTACCAGAAGGCAGCGCCCTTCGCAGCGCCGACCCTTGCTGCGATGGATGCGGCCGACATCACCAAGCCGTCGGTCAAGCCGGTGCCCTATACGGGTGGCCAGTTCGTGGCGATCCCTGAATTCCAGGGCCTCGGCACGACGGTCGGCCAGCTCTTCTCGGCGGTGCTCGCCGGCCAGTCCTCCGTGGACGACGCCCTTGCACAGGCCCAGACGACGGCCGTGCGCGAAATGACCCGCGCCGGCTACATCAAGTAAGCCACCTCCCCAAGGACAGGCTGCCCGGGATGCGTTCCGGGCAGCCGTTGAACGGGGTATCTGTTCCGGCGCTTGCCCCTCATCCCCCTGCCGGGACCTTCTCTCCGCAGGCGGGGAGAAGGAGGAAGACGGCGCGCCCATCCTTCCTCGCCCCGCTTGCGGGGAGAGGATGCCGGCAGGCAGGTGAGGGGCCGCTGGCGCCCTTTTTGTGAATGCAGCATCGGCCGGCAGCGGCTCTCGGGAGGAAACCATGGCGACGGAGAACACGCGCGGACTGGCGCGGCTGATGTTGGCGCCCTCTGTGGGCTTGCTTCTGATCTGGATGATCGTGCCGCTGGCGATGACGCTGTGGTTCTCGTTCCAGAACTACAACCTCCTCAATCCGGGCAATGTGAGCTGGACGGGCCTCTTCAACTACAAGTTCTTCTATACGGACCCGGCGTTCTTCCAGTCGATCTGGAACACGCTTCTGATCGTCGGCGGGGTGCTGCTCATCACCGTCGTCGGCGGGATCGCGATTGCGCTTCTCCTCGACCAGCCGATGTGGGGGCAGGGGATCGTGCGCATCATGATCATCTCGCCCTTCTTCGTGATGCCGCCGGTGGCCGCGCTCGTCTGGAAGAACATGATCATGCATCCGGGCTACGGGGTGCTGGCGGATATCAACAGGGCGCTCGGCTTCCAGCCGATCGACTGGTTCGCGCAGTTCCCGCTGCTGTCGATCGTCATCATCGTCGCCTGGCAATGGCTGCCCTTTGCAACCCTCATCCTTCTGACCGCGCTGCAATCGCTCGACGGCGAGCAGAAGGAAGCGGCGGAAATGGACGGGGCCGGCTTCGTTTCCCGCTTCATCTACCTGACGCTGCCGCACCTGTCGCGCTCGATCACCGTCGTCATCCTGATCCAGACGATCTTCCTGCTCGGCGTCTATGCGGAAATCCTCGTCACCACCAATGGCGGGCCGGGCTATGCCTCCACCAACCTGCCGTTCCTGATCTACCGCACCGCGCTTCTCGGCTACGACGTCGGCGGAGCCTCCGCCGGTGGCATCATCGCCGTCATCCTCGCCAACATCGTCGCCCTCTTCCTGATGCGCGCCGTCGGCAAGAACCTGGACAAGTAAGGGGATACGACCATGGCTAGAGCCGTTTCGACCAGAAGAACCGCCGTCTTCACGATCGCCGCCTGGATCGTCGCGCTGATCATCTTCTTCCCGATCCTCTATACGATCGTCACCTCGTTCAAATCCGAGACGGAGGCGATCAAGGGCTTCAACCTCATTCCCTCCGGGACGGTGGAGAGCTATGCCGCCGTGCAGGCGCAGAGCAACTACTTCAAGTTCTTCCTCAACTCGGTGGTCATCTCCGTCGGCTCGACGCTGCTGGCGCTGGCCCTTGCGATCCCGGCGGCCTGGTCCATGGCCTTCTCGCCGACGCGGCGGACCAAGGACATCCTGATGTGGATGCTCTCGACGAAGATGATGCCGGCCGTCGCCGTGCTGGTGCCGATCTACCTCATCTTCCGCGACACGGGCCTGCTCGACACCCGCTTCGGCCTGACGGTGATGCTGACGCTGATCAACCTGCCGATCGTCGTGTGGATGCTCTACACCTATTTCCGCGAGATTCCCGGCGAGATCCTCGAAGCGGCGCGCATGGACGGCGCCGGCCTCCTGCAGGAGATCGTGCATGTGCTGACGCCGATGGCCGTGCCCGGCATCGCCTCGACGCTGCTCCTCAACATCATCCTCGCCTGGAACGAATCCTTCTGGACGATCCGCCTGACGACGACGAACGCGGCCCCGCTGACCGCCTTCATCGCCTCTTTCTCGAGCCCGCAGGGCCTGTTCTGGGCGAAACTGTCGGCAGCCTCCACGCTCGCCATCGCCCCCATCCTCATCATGGGATGGTTCAGCCAGAAACAGCTTGTCCGCGGCCTGACCTTCGGCGCCGTGAAGTAAGGGGAGGGAAAACCATGGGCAAGATCATCCTGAACAAGGTCAACAAGTCCTTCGGCGCCACGCAGGTCATCCCGGGCATCGACCTTGCCATCGAGGACGGCGAGTTCGTCGTCTTCGTCGGCCCGTCGGGCTGCGGCAAGTCCACGTTGCTGCGCCTCATCGCGGGGCTGGAGGACACGACGAGCGGCACCATCGAGATCGACGGCAAGGACGTCACCTCCGCCGCCCCCGCCAAGCGCGGGCTCGCCATGGTGTTCCAGTCCTATGCGCTCTATCCGCACATGACCGTGAAGAACAACATCGCCTTTCCGCTGAAGATGGCGAAGACCGATCCGGCGATCATCGAGAAGAAGGTGACGGAGGCCGCGCGCGTCCTCAACCTCACCAACTATCTCGAACGCCGGCCGGGACAGCTTTCCGGCGGCCAGCGCCAGCGCGTGGCCATCGGCCGGGCGATCGTGCGCGAACCGTCGGCCTTTTTATTCGACGAGCCGCTGTCGAACCTCGACGCGGCGCTGCGCGGCACGATGCGCCTGGAGATCAGCGAGCTGCACCACCAGCTCAAGACGACGATGATCTACGTCACCCACGACCAGGTGGAGGCCATGACCATGGCCGACAAGATCGTCGTGCTGAATGCCGGCAATATCGAGCAGGTCGGCTCGCCCATGGACCTCTACAACCGGCCGGCAAACCTCTTCGTCGCCGGCTTCATCGGCTCGCCGCGCATGAACTTCGTCACGGGCGAGGCGGCAAAGCCCTGGAACGCGCCGACCGTCGGCATCCGGCCCGAGCATATCCGGCTTTCCAGGGAGAGCGGTACCTGGAAGGGCGTCGTCGGCGTTGCCGAGCATCTCGGCTCCGACACGTTCCTGCACGTCCATGTCGATGGCGTCGGCACGATGACGGTGCGCGCCGACGGCGACTTCGCCGGCACCCATGGCGACGCCGTCTTCCTCACACCCGACGAGAACCGCATCCACCGCTTCGACGACAAGGGGCTGGCAATCCGATGAAGAGACTTGAGGGCAAGAGCGCGCTCATCACGGGATCGGCGCGCGGGATCGGCCGCGCTTTCGCGGAAGCCTATGTGCGCGAAGGCGCCCGCGTCGCCATCGCCGACATCAATATCGAGCGGGCGCAGGCGACGGCGAGCGAGATCGGCCCGGCCGCCTACGCCGTCCAGATGGACGTCACGCGGCAGGATTCCATCGACGCGGCCATCGGGGCCTGCGCCGACAAGGCCGGCGGGCTCGACATCCTCATCAACAATGCCGCGCTGTTCGATCTTGCGCCCATCGTCGAGATCACGCGGGAGAGCTACGACCGGCTGTTCTCCATCAACGTCGCCGGCACGCTCTTCACGATGCAGGCGACCGCGAAGCAGATGATCGCGCAGGGGCGCGGCGGCAAGATCATCAACATGGCAAGCCAGGCCGGCCGGCGCGGGGAAGCGCTCGTCGCCATCTACTGCGCCACCAAGGCGGCGGTCATCAGCCTCACCCAGTCGGCGGGGCTGAACCTTATCCGGCACGGCATCAACGTCAACGCCATCGCCCCCGGCGTGGTCGACGGCGAGCACTGGGACGGCGTCGACGCGCTCTTTGCCAAATACGAGAACCGGCCGCTCGGCGAGAAGAAGCGCCTCGTCGGCGCGGAAGTGCCCTTCGGCCGCATGGGCACGGCGGATGACCTCACCGGCATGGCGATCTTCCTTGCGTCCGAGGAGAGCAACTACGTCGTCGCGCAGACCTACAATGTCGACGGCGGCAACTGGATGAGCTGAGGCCCGCCGCTGCGGGCCGGCAAATGCATGGACCGGACGAACCGGAAGGAATGGATCATGACCACGAAACTGTCGCTCGCCAATCTCGGGCAGATCGCGAAGACCGCGAGCGTTCCGGCCTACGGACGCGCGGGCCTTTCGGCCGGCATCGTCCATTTCGGCGTCGGCAATTTCCACCGGGCGCACCAGGCGATCTATCTCGACGACCTGTTCAATCTCGGCCATGACCATGACTGGGCCATCGTCGGCGCCGGCGTGCTGCCCTCCGATGCGGCGATGCGCGAGAAGCTTGCTGGCCAGGACTTCCTGACCACCGTGGTCGAGCAGGACAACAATCGCTCCGGCGCGCGCGTCACCGGCGCGATGATCGACTATCTCGCCCCGGGCGATGCGGCAGCGACTGTCGCGCGCCTTGCCGACCCGGCGATCCGCATCGTCTCGCTGACGATCACCGAGGGCGGCTATTTCATCGATCCGGCCTCCGGCGTCTTCGATCCCGCCCACCCGGCGATTGCCGCCGACGCGGCGAACCCCGCCGCGCCGAAGACGGTGTTCGGCCTCATCCTCGCCGGCCTCAAGGCCCGCCGGGACAAGGGCCTTGCGCCCTATACGGTCATGTCCTGCGACAACATTCCCGGCAACGGGGAGGTGACGCACGCGGCCGTCTCCGGCCTTGCGCGCCTTTCCGATCCGGCGCTCGCCGACTGGATCGACGCCAATGTCGCCTTCCCGAACGGCATGGTCGACCGCATCACGCCGGCGACGGGCCCGCGCGAGATCGGCATCGTCGCGGATGAGTACGGCATCGACGACGCCTGGCCGGTCTTCTGCGAGGAATTCAAGCAATGGGTGCTGGAGGATCATTTTCCACTAGGCCGCCCGGCGCTGGAGAAGGTGGGCGTGCAGTTCGTGCCGGACGTCGCGCCCTACGAGCACATGAAGATCCGCATCCTCAACGGCGGGCATGCGGCCATCGCCTATCCGGCGGCGCTGCTCGACATCCATTTCGTGCACGAGGCGATGGAGGACCCGGATATCCGTGCCTTCCTCGCCAAGCTGGAGCATGACGAGATCATTCCCGTCATCCCGCCCGTGCCGGATACCGACCTCAACGACTATTTCGCCCTGATCGAGCGGCGCTTCTCCAATCCGAAGATCGCCGACACGATCCCCCGCCTTGCGCAGGACGGCTCGAACCGCCAGCCGAAGTTCATCCTGCCGTCCACCGCCGACCGGCTGTCGCGCGGCGAGGACGTCACCGGCCTCTCGCTCGTCTCGGCGCTGTGGTGCCATTATCTTGCCGGCACGACGGACAGCGGCAAGCCGATCACCTTCAACGATCCGAATATCGAACGCATCCATGCCGCGGCAAAGGCGGTGAAGAGCGATCCGTTCGCCTTCCTGGAGCTGAAGGACATCTTCGGCACGGTGGCGGGATCGGACCTCTTCCGCAGGCGCTTTGCCGCCGCCCTCGGCTCGCTCCAGGCGAACGGCACGCGCGCGACGCTGAAACGCTACCTGGAGGACAGGCTGGCAAATTGAGGAAAGCCGGCAACGGGGCTTTTCATCGAAAGGGGCAGACAGTACGACGGGGGCCGGAAACGGAACGAAACGCCATGGCCGCCAAAACGACAGAACTGGTCATTTTCGATTGCGACGGCGTGCTCGTCGACAGCGAGCCGATCTCGATCGCGGTGCTGGTCGAGGCCCTTGCGGCGGCGGGCGTGACGATGAGCGAGGAGGAGGCGCATGTCCGCTTCCTCGGCCGCAGCCTCAAGAGCATGTCGGAAATCCTGCATGACGACTACGGCCTTGCGATTGACGCGGCCTTTCTCGACGCCATGCGCAAGGTGCTCTACGAGCGTTTCCGTGCGGAACTGCGGGCCGTCGAGGGGGTTGCCGAGACGGTCGATGCGCTCGGCATCGCCCATTGCGTCGCCTCGTCGAGCCAGCCGGAGCGCATCCGCCTGTCGCTCACCGTCACGGGCCTCCTCTCCCGCTTCGAGCCGAACATCTTCAGCGCCAGCATGGTCGCGCGCGGCAAGCCGGCGCCCGATCTCTTCCTTCATGCCAGCGCCGCGATGGGCGTTGCGCCCGACTACTGCGTGGTGGTGGAAGACAGTCCCGCGGGGATCGCCGCGGGCAAGGCGGCCGGCATGCGGGTGGTCGCCTTCACCGGCGGTTCCCATGCCAAGACGCCGGGGCATCGCGAGACGCTGCTCCGGCTGGAGCCCGACGCCCTGTTTGACGACATGCGGGAATTGTTACAGTTTGTCCGCGACGAAAAGGCCGACGGGAAAGAGCATTGATGCGCAATCTGATCGTTGCGGTGGACATCGGCACAGGTAGCGCCCGCGCCGGTGTGTTCGACCGGAGCGGCCAGTTGCTCGGCCGGGCCGAACACCCCATCGCCATGTGCCGGCCGGATGCCCTCTCGGCGGAACACGATTCGGAGGATATCTGGCGCGCTGTCTGCACGGCGGTGAAGTCCGCCTGCGAGGCGGCCGGTGCCAACCCTGCGCAGGTTGCGGCCCTCGGCGTCGATGCCACCTGCTCGCTCGTGGTGCGCGACGGTGCGGGGAGGCCGCTCGCCGTCTCGGGCGGCGCGGAGGCCCGCTGGGACACCATCGTCTGGCTCGATCACCGCGCGCTCGCCGAAGCCGACATCTGCACGGCGGCCGATCATCCGGTGCTTGCCCATTCCGGCCGCGTGATGTCGCCGGAAATGGAAATGCCCAAGCTGATGTGGCTGAAGCGCCATCGGCCGGAGCAATGGGCCAAGGCCGGCTATTTCTTCGACCTCGCCGATTTCGTCACCTGGCGGGCGACGGGCGTGAATGCCCGCTCGCGCTGCACGATGACGGCCAAGTGGAACTACCTTTCCCATGAGAAGGAGCCGTGGAACGCCGATTTCCTCGCCGCCATCGGGCTTGAGGACGTGCGCGAGCGCGGGAGCCTTCCTCTGGAGACCCTGCCGCTCGGAACGGCCATCGGCCGGCTGACGGCGGAGGCGGCGGAAGAACTCGGGCTCGACACGGGCTGCGTGGTCGCCGCCGGCCTCATCGACGCCTATGCCGGGGCGCTCGGCGTGCTCGGCGCCTTTGCCGGGGAGCCTGAGCGGCTGGAGCGGCAACTGGCGCTGATCGGCGGCACGTCGAGCTGCGTCGCCGCCTTTTCACGGACGCGAAAATTCGGCTTCGGCCTGTGGGGCCCCTATTACGAGGCGGTGCTGCCGGGCTGGTGGCTGGTCGAGGGCGGCCAGTCGGCGACAGGTGCGCTGCTCGACCATATCGTGCGCCTGCACAGCGCCGGGGGCGAGCCGACGGCGGAAAACCATGCCCGCATCATCGCCCGCATCGCCGCCTTGCGGGAGGAGGAGGGCGAGGCGTTCGGCGCGCGCCTCGACGTCCTGCCGGATTTCCACGGCAACCGTTCGCCGCTTGCCGATCCGCACGCGCTCGGCGTCATCAGCGGCCTTTCGCTCGATGCCTCCTTCGACGGGCTGTGCCGGCTCTACTGGCGCAGTTGCGTCGCCATCGCGCTCGGCGTCCGCCATATCCTCGGCAAGCTCGGCGAATGCGGCTATCCGCTCGATACGCTGCATGTCGCCGGCGGCCATGTGCGCAATCCCTTGCTGCTGGAGCTCTACCGCGACGCCACCGGCTGCCGCATCGTGGTGCCGAAGACCGGGGACGCCGTGCTGCTCGGAACGGCGATGGTGGCGGCGGTTGCCGGCGGGCTCCATGCCGATCTTCCGGCGGCGGGCGCGGGCATGTACGGCGGCGGGCGCGAATTCCTGCCGGATGCCGCCCGCAAGGCTGGCTACGACCGGGATTACCGGCGTTTCCTGGCGCTGCTGCGCCACCGCATGGAACTCGAAACGCTCGACTGAAAATATTTCGTGAAAAATCTGCAGCCGGGCGGAACCAAAGCGCCGGATACGTGTTTTGCTGCTGTCGCCGGTCTGCGCATGTCCCCCAAATGCGAGGCCCTCGACCGGCGATTTACCACGAAACCGTGTCCCCCTCCGGTCCGTGGATACTCAAGCAGCCAGTGCCTTCCGGCGCTGGCTGTTTTCTTTTGGGCGGTTGCGAAGGCCGGATATGCGAAAGCGGCGGTGGGCGTGCCGTCCCACCGCCGCTGACCGCGCCGCCGCTGCGGCTGTCCGGGAGCGAGATCAGGCCGCTGCGCGCGCTGGCGGGGCAAAGAGAAGGGCCTGATTGATCAGGACCTTCACCTGCTCCGGGTTGAAGGGCTTGGAGACGAGGAAGGCCGGTTCCGGCCGCTCGCCCGTCAGGAGCCTTTCGGGATAGGCGGTGATGAAGATGACGGGGATCGTCGTTCGCGAGAGGATGGAATTGACGGCGTCGATGCCGGAGGAGCCGTCGGCGAGCCGGACGTCGGCAAGGACGAGCCCGGGGCGGCTTTCGCTCCACAGCGCCTCGGCCTCGCTCTGCGTGCGGGCGATGCCGGTGACCCGGTGGCCCATGCCGCTCACCATATGGGCAAGGTCGAGCGCGATCAGCGGCTCGTCCTCGATGATCATGATGCCGGTCTCGGCCTGTGCGGCGATCTCCTCGAAGGCGGCGTCGAGCAGGGTGCGGATGGCCGTCGCCTCCGCCTCCAGGATCTCGGCCGTCCGTTCGACGGAAAAGCCCTCGACGGTGGCGAGGAGAAGTGCCTGCCGGCCGAGCGGCGGCACGCCGGAAAGATCGAAGGGCGTCTCGGTGCCGGGGGAAATGGAATCGGCCGTGGCGCGGGCCATCGAAACGGGGAGAGAGGAGATGATGCGGCTCAGGAGGCCGAAGAGGCAGACCTTGTCGTCTCCGCTCACCGGCATGACCGAGGGATCGATCAGAATGGTCTCGAGGGTCGCGGCGACATAGGCGTCGCCCGACGACTGGGTTCCCGTCAGGGCGCGAGCATAACGGCGAAGGGCCGGAAGGTGAGGCCCGATACGGTCGGAAATCGGCATGAGATGTCCCCTGTTTTCGATTTGCTGCACTTGCAGTTGACGGTTTGAACGCGGAAGCCAAATTTAGGTTCCGGGAGGCGGAACTTTTTTTGAAGCGGGGCATTCCTTCGCGGAATTCGTCGTCAGGGCAGATGAAAGATGGAAGTGGCCTAAGTGAATACAGTGGAAACGAAGACAAACGGGGGACAGCCTCCGTCGAAAGCGGGCGATTCCAACGCCCAGATTGCCATGAAGCTGCGCGCCTTCTACCATTCGGTACAGGATGAGGCGCTTCCTCAAAGGTTCCTGGACCTTCTCGAGAAACTGGATGCCGCCGAAGGCGGCGTGCGACGGGCCGAGTGAGGGACGCAATGGATCAGGAACAGACCACGTTCAAGCGGGAACTGCTGGCGGTGCTGCCAAGCCTGCGTGCCTTTGCCATCTCGCTGATCGGCCGGCACGACCAGGCGGACGACCTGGTGCAGGACACGATCATGAAGGCCTGGGCCAAGCAGGAACAGTTCGAGATGGGCACCAACATGAAGGCCTGGCTCTTCACGATCCTGCGCAACGAGCTCTACAGCAAGCTGCGCAAGCGCGGCCGCGAGGTGCAGGACAGCGACGGCATCTTCACGGAGAACCTCGCGCAGCATCCTTCGCAGTACGGCTCGCTCGACATGCAGGACTTCAAGAAGGCGCTGGAAAAGCTGCCGGACGAACAGCGCGAGGCGATCATCCTCGTCGGCGCGTCGGGCTTTTCCTACGAGGAGGCGGCGGAAATCTGCGGCTGCGCCCTCGGCACCATCAAGAGCCGCGTGAACCGCGCCCGCCAGCGTCTGCAGGAACTCCTCCAGATCAGCGGCGAGGGCGACTACGGCCCGGACTCCGTATCGGCGCCGATCACCTCGCGCGCCTTCGTATCCTGACGGCACCATGCCGTCCGCCATGGCGGCGGACGGCAAAAGATGAGGGGACTGAAGCGAATATGTGCCTCCCTTGATGAAACGGAGCACGGAATCGCTTACCGAAAAGGCATGAAGGACAACGTTCACCCATTGCCGTCCGACGTTGCCGCGGTGCTGGAAGCTCCAGACCGGCTGGCGGCACTCAATGCCGCCATGCCGGTGTTCCTCGGTCCCGATCCGGATTTCGACGATATCGCCGCCCTTGCGGCGGGGTTCGTCGACGCGCCGATTTCCCTCGTCACCGTTCTGGGGCGGACCGACCAGTGGTTCCTCGCCCGGCAGGGTACGCCGGAAATCCGCGCGCCGTCGGAGGATTCCTTCTGTGCGCGCATGCTGGCCGAGCGGGTGCCGCTGGTCATTGCCGATGCGCGCAAGGACAAGCGCTTCTCCGACCTGCCGTCCGTGACCGGCGCGCCGCGCCTTCGCTTTTATGCGGGCGTGCCGATCGTCCTCGACGGCCAGGCGATCGGCACGGTCTGCATCTACGACGTGAAGTCGCGCCGCACGGTGCCGAAGGAGCTTGTGCACCGGCTGGAGCAACTGGCCTCGCTCGCCGCCTCCCTCATCAAGCTGAAGGAGGAAACGCGCCGGCGCACGGTCGCCGCCGAGGCGCTCTCGCGCGACGAGAAGCGCCACGCGCTGGCGCTCGACGCGGCCAATGTCGCAAGCTGGCTGTGGGATATCTCGACGGGTACCGTCTCGGGCAACGAGACCTTCTACCGCATGCTCGGCGTCCGGCCGGGAAAGCCGATGAGCGCGCGGAAATTCTTCATGCTGGTGCATCCGGCCGACCGCAAGCTCACCATCGACCGGCTGCGCAACGCGCTTGCCACCGGCAAGGAATATGACGGCCTGTTCCGCGCCGCCCATTCCGACCGCTGGCTGCTGGGGCGCGGGCGCGTGCACGAATGGGACGTGGACGGCAAGCCGGCCACCTTCCTCGGCATCAACGTCGACGTGACCGACGGGCAGCTCGCCTCGGAGCGGACGCGGCTGCTCCTGCGCGAGCTCAACCACCGGGTCAAGAACACGCTCGCCATGCTGCAATCGCTGGCGCGGCAGACCCTCCGGCAGACGAGCGATCCCGTCGAGTTCATGGATGCCTTCGCCGGCCGGCTGCAATCGCTCTCGGAGGCGCACGGGCTCCTCAGCGACCACGAATGGGGCGTTATCCACCTGAAGATGCTGCTCCAGAAGCAGATCATGCCCTATGCGATCGACTACGACAGCCAGATCGAAATCCACAAGGACGAGGTGGAGCTGGGGCCGGACGAGGCGGTCGGTCTCGGCCTCGTCCTGCACGAACTGGCGACCAATGCCCGCAAATACGGCTCGCTCTCCGTGCGCACCGGCAAGGTGGTCATCACCGCCCGCATCGTCAACGAGGACGGCCATCGCGTGCTCAACATGACCTGGCACGAGGTCGGCGGACCGCCGGTCAAGGCCGACGGCCGGCGCGGCTTCGGCTCGGTGCTGATCGAGCGCAGCCTCGACAAGATCCTCGGCAGCAGCGTGCATGTCGAGTACCTGCCGAAGGGCGTCACCGCCGTCGTGCGCATGCCGCTCTGAGAGCGGCACGGTCGGTTTTCAGGAAAGATCGGTCAGTCGTCGTCCCGCCGGGATTTCGGGGCGAGCAGGAAGCCGAGGGCGAGCGCCACGGCGGTCGCCGCGAAGGGCTTCCTCACGGCGACGGTGGCGGCGGCCGCCATCAGGTCGCGGCGGGCGGCAAGCTCGCGGCGGCGGAGGCGTCGGCGCTCGCGTTCGCGCCGGTTGCGGGCGGCAACGACGCCGAGCACGATGAGGGCGAGCAGCAGGAAGCCGGCGGCAAGGCCGAAGAGGGCCGGCACGGCGCCGTAGCGGTCGGCAAGCGCCACCGCGCCGCCGACGACCGCCAGCACATAGGCCGTCAGCAGCATGAGCCCGATGGCAAGGCCCGCTATGGCGTTGCGCTTGGCGATGTCCATCGTCTCGTCCACCCGGTCACCGACGCGGGTGACGAGATTCTGGACGAGGATTGCCCCCAGTGACAGCATGTCGATGCGCTCCGTTGGTGGAGGAGAAGGATCAGCGCCGCAGCAGGGCGGCGAGGAGGAAGCCGGCGGCGGCGGCGATGCCGAGCGTCGTCAGCGGGCGCTCGTGCACGGCCTTGCGGGCCTTCTGGCCGGTGTCGCGGTAGCGCGCCTGGAATTCGGCGAGAATGTCTTCCCCGGCGGCGATCATGTCGGCGATGTCGCTCTGGGCGCGGTCCTTGAGGTCGTGGGCGGCATCGCCCATGTCCGCCTTCACCGCGCGGGCCTTCTTGCGGATGCTCTTGGCGCCGCCCGCCGCGTCGTCGGCCATGAGGCGGGCGAGCGATGCGATCTCGGCGCGCAGGTCCGCGATCTGGTCCTCGACGGCCCGGGCTTCGTCCGCGACGGTGTCGCGAAGGTTCTTGCTGCGGGATGAAAACAATCCGTTGGCCATGCCGTTTCTCCTTTTGCGGATCGCCCGCGGCCTGGCGCGGGGCGACAGCGCTCCACCCCCTTGGCGGAACGGTCTCGGGCTAAAAACGCGCAATCTCGCAAAAGGTTCCGGAAAATCAGGACGAAGCGGTGTGCGGCAGCACGAAGGGGGCGCCCGAGGCGGGCACGCCGTTGATGCGCATGCGGCAGCCGAAGACGGCCTCCATGGCGTCGTCGGTCATCACCTCGGCGGGCGGGCCGGCGCGCTCGATGCGGCCGCCCTTCATCATCACCATATGGTCGGCGAACATGGCGGTGAGGTTGAGGTCGTGCATGACGGCGATCACCCCGCCGCCGGCCTCGCAATAGCGCCGTGCAAGCTGCATGATGGTAAGCTGGTGGCGGATGTCGAGGGCCGAGACCGGCTCGTCGAGCATGAGGAAGCAGGGCTCGCCGTCGAGCACGGGTTCCCAGATCTGCGAGAGGACGCGGGCGAGTTGCACGCGCTGCTGCTCGCCGCCGGAGAGCTCCTGGTAGAAGCGGCCGGCAAAGCCGCCGAGATCGACGGCGGCGAGCGCCTCGGCGGTGATGGCGTCGATGCGCTCGGCATGCCGGTTCGGCCCGACGGTGAGGCCGAGGCGGACGATCTCGCGGACCGTGAAGGGAAAGGCGATGGTGGCCGCCTGCGGCAGCACCGCGCGCCTTGTGGCGAGCTGCCAGGGTTCGAGCCCGCGGATGTCGTGGCCGTTGAGGGTGATCTCGCCCTTGCTGGCAAGCTCGCCGGCGATGGCCTTGAGCGTGGTCGTCTTGCCCGAGCCGTTGGGGCCGACGATGGCGGTGAGTTCGCCGGCCCTGGCCGTCAGCGACACGCCTTCGACGATGGTCCTGCCGGAGAGGCCGACCGAAAGGTTCCGTGCGAGGATCATCGCGTCACCAGCCGTTCCGGCCGCGGTCGCGCAGGAGCACCCACAGGAAGAAGGGTGCGCCGGCAAGCGCGGTGATGATGCCGATCGGCAGCTCGGCGGGCGCGACGAGCGTGCGCGCCAGCATGTCCGCGCCGAGCATCAGCACGCCGCCGAGAAGGGCGGAAGCCGGCAGCAGGTAGCGGTGGTCCGGGCCGATGACGATGCGCAGCAGATGCGGCACGACGATGCCGACGAAGCCGATGCCGCCGCTGACGGCGACGGAGGCGCCGACCGCGCCGGCGACGGCGACGACGGCGGTGTATTTCAGCCGCTGCACCTTGACGCCCATGTGGAAGGCGGCGGCCTCGCCGAGCGTGATGGCGTTGAGGCCGCGTGAAAGGAACGGCACGACGAGGAGGGCAAGGAGGATGACCGGGCCGGCGGCGAAGAGCTTCGCCCAGGTCATGCCCGACAGCGAACCGAGGCTCCAGAACGTGATGTCGCGGAGCTGCTTGTCGTCGGCCATGTAGATGAGGACGCCGGTGGCAGCGCCCGCGAGCGCGGCGATCGCGATGCCGGCAAGAAGCATGGTGGCGACCGAGGTCTGCCCGCCGCGCGTGGCGATGCGGTAGAGGAGCAGCGTCGTCAGGAGGCCGCCGATGAAGGCGGCGGCGGGAAGCGCGAAGGCGCCGAGCGCCAGCATCAGGCCGGCCGGCAGGCTGGCGCCGAGCACGATCATCAGCACCGCGCCGAGCGCGGAGCCCGCGGAAATGCCGACGAGGCCGGGGTCGGCGAGCGGATTGCGGAAGAGGCCTTGCATGACGGCGCCCGACATGGCGAGCGCCGCGCCGATGAGGAAGCCGAGGAGCGCCCGGGGCATGCGGATGTCGAGGACGATGATGCGGTCGCGCACGCTGAGCGCCGTGTCCTCCGTGCCGTGCAGCAGCGCTGCGATGACGTTGAGGGCCGAGGCATCCGAGGCGCCGGTCGCAACCGAAAGCGCGAGCGCGGCGAGCGAGAGGACGACGAGGAGGGCGAGCGTCAGGCGCGCGACGGCCGTCCTGTCACCGGCGGCGCGCGCTTCCTTCGAGCGCATCAGGAAGGAACCGCGCGCGAAAGGGCCGCGCGCAGCGTCATTGAGAGACATTGCCGTAGAGTTCTTTGTTGAGGTCGCGGATGGCGGAGGCGGTGCGCGGGCCGAAGCCGAGCAGGTGCAGGCTGTTCATGCGCAGGACCGCCTTGTTCTGGCCGGCGGGCGTGACGGCAATCGCCGGATGGGCAAGGACTTCCTCGTCCGTGCTGCCCGCGCCGGGGCGCGTCATGACCATGACGACGTCGGGCTTCGCGTTGATGACCGCCTCGTCGGTAAGGGGCTTATAGCCGTCGAACGTGTCTTCGGTCGCGTTGATCGCGCCGGCAAGGCCGATGATGCCGTCGGCGGCGGTGTGCCTGCCGGCGGCCATGATGCGGCCGTTCTGGAAGCTGAGGATGAAGAGCACGCGCTTGCGCTCGCTCTGCGGCCGCCTGGCGGCATCCGCGATGGCGACGTCGAGGTCGGCGCCGACCGTTTCTTCCAGCGCCTTGGCCTTTTCCGGCACGCCGAGGAAATCGCCGACGACGTCGATCTTCTTGAGGATCGCGGCGCGGTCGTAACCTTCCGGCACGGTCTCGAAGGGGATGCCGGCGGTCTTCAGCACGGCGAGCGCATCGGTCGGGCCGCTGCCTTCGACGGCGAGGATGGCGGTCGGGTTGACGGCGATGACGCCTTCCGGCGACAGCGCCCGCATATAGCCGACATCCGGCAGCTTCAGCGCTTCTTCCGGATACATGCTGGTGCTGTCGCGGGCGACCAGCCGGTCGCCTTCGCCGAGGGCGTAGACGATCTCGGTGACCGCGCCGCCGATGGTGACGAGCTTCGAGGTGTCGACCTTCTGCATCTCCTGCGCGACGGCCTCGCGCACGAAGCCGTCCGGGCCGGGCGCGGCGAGCGGCAGGACGAACGGGAGGGAGAGCGCGACGGCGGTGAGCGCCGCACCCAGCGGCCGGACGCGGCGAAGATCGAAGCTCTTGCTCATGGTCATGATCCTTCCGGGATTGCCTCAGGCGGCTGCGCTGTCGGGGCGCGGCAGGTCGGCGAGGAGGCCGCGCCAGTCTTCGCGCTCGCCCATGCCTTCCTTGCGCTTGCCGAAGAACTGCACGATCATCTCGCCGCTTGCGTCATAGGCTTCCAGCGAGGTGACGTGGCCGTCCGAGGTCGGCTTGCGCACCACCCAGCATTCGGCGATGTGGTCCGTGCGCAGGTGCATGTGGAAGGTCGGGTCGAGCACGTTGAGCCAGGGGCCCATCGGCTGGAGGTTGACGACCGGGCCGGTATGGATCTGGATCGCGCCGTGGTTGCCGGCAAAGCACATGATGTCCGTGCCGCGCTCGGCGGCAAGGCGCAGCAGCTCGCCGACGGCATCGGCGCGCACCTCGTGGGCGAAGTCCTCGCCGACGCTGCGCACGGCATCCTGCCGGGCGATCTTCAGCTTGCGCAGCATGCCGAAGAACTGGTGCGTATCGGTCATGGCACTCCAGCTTTCGCGCAGCGCCGCGACGTCGACGGGGCCGGTCTCGACGGTCTTTTCGGAAACGACCGCGACGAAGTCCTGCGACTGGTCCTCGAGGCGGAAATCGGCGACGATGGCCTCATAGGCTTCAAGGTTGGAGGCCGGGCGCAGGTGCACCTTGTGGACGGCGGTGCCGGCCTTGTCGAAGAACTGCAGGCTGCGGCGCACCTGCTCGCCGTCGGTCTTGGTGACGGCGAAGCCGTGCGCCCAGGTGCCGGGGAAGATGCGAAGGTCGATGTTCTCGCCGAGCACGATGGAGGCGTGCTTGCCGGTGGTGACCTTCTCGAAGACGCCGATCTTCTCGTGCACCACGCTTTCGTTGCGGGTTAGCGCCATGATCTCGCCGAGCGCCTCGGCGCGCTCCAGAAAGCGGTTGGCGCTGCCGTCGATCCGCACGGCCGTCAGGCCGACTTCCGCTGCGACCAGCGCTGCCTCCGAAATGCCGAGCCGGGCGGCGATATCGCGCTCGCGCATCTTCGGGTTCTCGGCGCGGAAGGCGCGGATTTCGGCGGGGGTCGGGTGGGTCGTGTCGGTCATGGGATCGGCCTTCATCCAAATGCGTGGTACTGCTCGCCGCCGCGTTGGATTCCGGTGAAAAATTCCCGGCGGAACAGCGGTTTGGCGGGGTTTTCGGCGTTTACTATCTTGACTTCATTACTCATATTTATTTATGCACGCAATACCGGAGCGGCAAAGTCATGTTAATTCTTCGACTGCGGCGGCCGGTGGTATCGAGCGCGGCCGGTCTCCGGCCGTTTCCGAAGCGTTTCTCAGGCAGGCAGGCCCCATGACCCTACGCACCCTTCTTCTTTCCGCGACGCTTTCCCTTGCCGCCGCCACGGGCGCGGCAGCGCAGGACGCGGCCGCCGCCAGGGGGCTGGAGGTCGAGCTCAACGCGCTCGCCGCCTCGCAGAAGGGCTGCCTCTTCACCTTCGTGGCAGCCAACGGCCTTGCGCAGGACATTTCCAAGGTTTCCTTCGAATTCGTGATCTTCAACGACAAGGGCACGGTCGAGCGTCTGGCCCTTCTCGATTTCCGCGACCTGCCGGCGGGCAAGTCCAAGGTGCGCCAGTTCGATGTGCCGGGCATCAAGTGCGAGGCCGTCAAGAACCTCTTGATCAACGATGCGCCGGTCTGCGAAGGCGAGGGGCTGGAAAAGGGCCGCTGCATGGACGGTATCGTCACGCGCAGCAAGGCGACCGCCGGCCTCGAAGGCTGAGGCCAAGACCGCGGCCATGACGCGCCGCGATGCATGAAACGGAATGACGGGTGATGTGATGAGTGGAAGCAAGTGGCTCTGGATCGGTGCGGGCGTCGTGTCCCTGCTCGCCCATGCCGGCGCGGCCGCGATCCTCACGCTGGCCCCCGCCGAGAAGCAGGATGAGGCGCTGATCGCCGGCGGCGTCGTCGCTGAGGTGGCGATGCTCGGCAACAGCGCCTTCGAGGCGGTGGAATCGGGCAATCCCGACGACGTCATCAGGCCCGAGGAAATCGAGCCGGACGTGACGGAGCCGGTTCCCCAGCAGGTATCGGAAATCCAGCCGACCGAGATCCAGCCGGAGACGACGGAAATGGTCTCGCCGGTCGATCCCGTCGCCTCAGAGCCGGTGCAGGAACTGATCGTTCCCTCCGCCGAAGTGGAGATCGCCGCGGTTCCCGTTCCCGAGATCAAGCCGGAAATCGAGCCGGAGCAGGAGATCAAGCCGGTTCCCGAGAAGAAGGACGAGCCGGTCCGGAAGGTCGAGCAGAAGAAGCCGAAGGTCGTCAGGAAGGCCGGCGAGAAGGGCAAGGCCAGGGCGAGCACGGCAAAGGGCGAGATCGACGGCTCGGCCGACGTCAAGACCGCCTCTGTGGGCGGCCAGAAGAAGGGCAATTCCTCCGCCGCCGGCAATGCCGCCGTCAGCAACTATCCGGGCAAGGTGCGCAACAAGATCAACCGGGCCAAGCGCCGTGCACCGGGCGGCGAACGCGGCAGCGTCGTGGTGAGCTTCGTCGTCGGCGCGGGCGGGCAGGCGAGCGGCATCCGCATCGCCCGCAGCTCCGGCAGCGGGGCGCTCGACCGGGCGGCGCTCGAATCGGTGCAGCGCGCGGCGCCCTTCGCCAGGATACCGGAGGCCGCGGGACGCTCTTCCTGGGCCTTCAACATCCCGATCGTCTTCAACTGAGATCGTCATTCCCGCCTGTCTGGCGCCGGCGGGATTTTTTTGCGTTAAAATATGAGTTTTGTGGTCATGTTTATACTTTACTGTGAAACTCATGTTTTGTAGGGTGCCGGCGAACCGAGGCTCCGCCCCCTGCGGAGTGCCACAAGGGAGTTTGCATGACCTCCATGACTGCCGGCCGCGCTGAAGCGCTTTTGAAAGCAGCGATCGCCGAGCGCGATCGGCGCATTGCCGATCTGGAACGCCAGCTGGCGGCCCTCAGGAAACAGATGGCGGGCGTGCCGGCACCGGCACCGGTGGAAGCGGCGGCTGCCGCACCGGCGCCGCGCAGCGTGGAAATCACCAAGGTCAAGCGCCGTACCGGCGAAGCGGAGAGGAAGGCGATGCGCGAGAAGCACAGGCAACAGCAGCAGGCCCGCCAGCAGAACGAGGTGCGGGACGACAGCAAGGCCGCGCTCGAAGGGCGCAGCTTCCTCTATGTCGGCGGGCGCGATTGCCAGGTGGCGCATCTGCGCCAGATCGCCAGCTCCTACGGCGCCAACCTCATCCACCATGACGGGGGCCTGCGCGAGGCCGTCTCCCGCATCGACAACGTGCTGCCCTCCGTCGACTGCGTCTTCTGCCCCATCGACTGTATCAGCCACGATGCCTGCATCCGCGTGAAGACGGGCTGCAAGAAGTGGGAGAAGGCCTTCGTGCCGCTGCGCAACGGCAGCAAGTCCTCCTTCGAGCGGGCCCTGCAGAGCATGACCCAGGGAGACAATGTCCAGTGAATGAAGAAAGACCCGAGGCCTTCATGATGATCGGCCTGCACAAGCTGGCCGCCCAGAACGGCGATGGCCTCGTGCCGGAGCTCTATGCGCTCCTGACGCGCCGGACGGAGATGCTGGAAAGCGCGAACGTCACGGCCTTCCCGATCGAGAGCGCCCGCCCGCCGGCCCGCCTTTCGGGCTTCGAGCCGGGCCCGGCGCTCGAGGCGCGCAACGACAATGTCCTTGCCTTTCCCGCGCCGCGCCGGCTGCGGCGGGATTCCATCTAGGTGGCGTTGCCCGCGCCCCGCGCTTCGGCGCGGGGCGTCAGCCTTCCCGTCGCGGCAGGAAAGCGCCGAGCGCGACCGCCAGCCAGCCCGCCATCATGATCATGCCGCCGGTCGGCGCGGACATCGGGAAGAGCCCGTGTCCGGAAAAATGCCGGAAGACGAGGTCTCCGGCAAAGAGCGCCGTGCCGAGCGCCAGCAGCAGCGCGGCGAGCGGGGCCGTCCGCATGGCGGGCCAGGCCGCATGAAGCGCGACAAGCGCCGGGGCATGGGCAAGGCACATGGCCGAGGCGCCGGCCATCAGCCGCGGATCGCTGCCGTGGGAGGCCGCCGCCGCCGTGGCGACGCCCGCGATCCCCATCAGGCCGGCGACCAGCAATGTTGCCGAGCGGAACGAAAACGACATGGCTCTTCCTATTCCTGGTTCTGCATGTGGTGGGCGAGCCGCGTCACCGGCTCGAGGATGATCTTGCGCAGGCCCTCGCTCGGCACGGTCTCCTCCAGCGCCCGCACGAAGCAGAGCAGCCATTCGTCCCGTTCCGCAGGACCGATCGACGCCATGAAATGGCGGCGGCGCAGCATGGGATGGCCGCGCTTCTGCGTGTAGAGCGGCGGTCCGCCCAGCCAGCCCGTGAGGTATTCGTAGAGCTTTTCCTCGCTGCCCGAGAGGTCCGGCGGATGGATGGCGCGGCAGCGCGCCGCCTCCGGCAGGCTGTCCATCAGCGCGTAGAAACGGCGCGTCAGCGCCCGCACGCCGGCATCCCCGCCGACCGCCTCGTAGAGCGTGATCGCCTCGCCTTGCTGTTCCCGGTCGTCGCCCGTTTCCGTCATGGCTTTTCATAGCTCCGGCAAGGCGTGCAGGCAACGCCGCATCGCGCCTGCGGCAACTTGCCGGCGCGCGCTTGCGCCATTGACATAAAACCGTCCAGACGGTATGTTTATACCATGAGCAAGGCCCATCACCGCAGGAAGCAACCCGAAGCCGTCCGCCAGCAATTGCTGGAGGTCGCGGCGAAGCTATCGCTGGAGAAGGGGCCGGCGAGCGTGACGCTCGATGCGGTCTCGCAGGCCGCCGGCGTCAGCAAGGGCGGGCTGCTGCACCACTTCCCCAACAAGCTCTCGCTGCTCGACGGCCTCTTTGCCGACCTCACGGAAAAGCTCGACCGTGCGCTGGCGGAGCGGATGCGTGAGGACCCGCACCCGAAGGGCCGCTTCACGCGGGCCTATGCGGCGGTGTTCTTCCAGCCGGAAGGCCTGCAGGACGGCGACCAGTGGAAGGTGCTGACGGTGGCGCTGATTTCCGAGCCGCACCTGCGCGAGCGCTGGCGGCAATGGATGGAGCGGCACCTTGCCGAGAATGTCGGCACGGATTCCTTCCTCGATGCCCTCCTCGTGCGCTACGCGGTGGACGGCCTCTGGCTTGCCGATCTCCTCGGGGCGCCGGTCATCGATGCCGAGGCCCGCGCCGCCATGCTCGCGCGTCTGCTCGCGCTTTCCCGTTCCTGATCCTTCCCGCCTTTCGCGCCGTGTGTGCCGGAGCCATGCCATGAACCTCACCGCCGTCTATGCCGTCCTCGTCGTCGCCATCGTCTTCGAGGTGCTCGGGACCTCCGCCATGCAGGCCGCGCAGCATTTCTCGCGCCTCCTGCCGACGGTGATGATGGTGGCGTGCTATGCCGTCGCCTTCTACTTCCTCTCCTGGAGCCTGCGTTACGTTCCGGTCGGCATCGCCTATGCCATCTGGAGCGGTCTCGGCATCGTGCTGATCTCGCTCGTCGGCTATTTCGCCTTCGGCCAGAAGCTCGACCTTGCCGCCGTGTGCGGCCTCGGCCTCATCATTGCGGGCGTCGTTGTGCTGAACCTTTTCTCCAAATCGACATTCCACTGAAAGGGAGCTGGAATCGGCAGGGCCCCCGCTTGCCAAGAAGCGGGTCTGGTTCTATCGGTTGCGCGAATTGAAAGCGGTTTCAATTTTCGGCCTTGAAGGAACGGCACATGGCAATACGCACCATCGTATGGGGTGAGAACATCCACGAGCAGACGAACGCAATCGTCCGCTCGATCTATCCGGACGGCATGCACAACACGATCGCCGACGCTCTCAACAGGGACCCGGCCATCGAGGCGACGACGGCGACGCTGCAGGAGCCCGAGCACGGGCTGACCGAGGCCCGCCTTGCGGACACGGACGTGCTTGTCTGGTGGGGCCACAAGGACCACGGCGCGGTCGACGACGCGGTGGTGGAGCGCGTGGCAAGGCGCGTCTGGGAAGGCATGGGCCTTCTTGTGCTGCATTCCGGCCATTTCTCGAAGATCTTCAAGCGCCTGATGGGCACGCCCTGCGCGCTGAAATGGCGCGAGGCGGGCGAGCGCGAGCGCGTCTGGGTCGTCAATCCGCGCCATCCCATCGCCGAAGGCCTTGGCGAGAACTTCGTGCTGGAAAACGAGGAGATGTACGGCGAGCAATTCTCCGTGCCGGAACCGCTGGAGACGGTCTTCATCTCCTGGTTCGCCGGCGGCGAGGTGTTCCGCTCGGGCCTCACCTGGCGGCGCGGGGCCGGCAACGTCTTCTATTTCCGTCCGGGCCACGAGACCTATCCGACCTATCACGACGCGACGGTGCAGAAGGTGCTGGTCAACGGCGTGAAATGGGCCTTCAACCCTCAGGGCACCTACAAGGCGATCCACGATGCGCCGAACGTGCCGGTGGAACGGGCGCTGGAGCCCATCGAGGAGCGCGGCCCGAAACTCCACGAGGCCGGCGAAGCCGGTTACCGCTGAGGAAAGCGATGCGTCTTCTTGTTCTTGGAACGGGCGGCATGGCCAACAGCCATGCCCAGCACTTCGCCGCGATCGAGGGTGTCGAACTGGTCGGCGCCGTCGACGTCGATCCCTCGCGCGCCAGGGCCTTCGCCGAGCAGCACGGCATTCCCAACGTCTTCACCTCGCTGGACGATGCCATCGCCTGGGACGGTTTCGACGCGGCGACCAACGTGACGCCGGACCGGGCGCACCATCCGACGACGCTGGCGCTGCTTGCGGCGGGCAAGCATGTCATGTGCGAGAAGCCGCTGGCGGAAAACCATGCGAAAGCGGACGAGATGGCCCGGGCGGCCGAGGCCTCCGGCCTCGTCACCATGGTGAACCTCACCTATCGCAACGTCGCGCCGCTGCAGAAGGCGCGCGCCATGGTGCTGGCCGGCGAGATCGGCCATGTGCGCCATGTCGAGGCCTCCTACCTGCAAAGCTGGCTGGTTTCCAAGGCCTGGGGCAACTGGGCGACGGAAAGCCAGTGGCCCTGGCGCCTTTCCACCAAGCACGGCTCCAACGGCGTGCTCGGCGATGTCGGCATCCACATCCTCGACTTTGCCGGCTACGGCGCGGCGAGCGACGTGGAGCACGTCTTCGCGCGCCTGAGGGCCTTCGACAAGGCGCCCGACAACCGGATCGGCGAATACGACCTCGACGCCAACGACAGCTTCACCATGACGGTGGATTTCGCCAACGGCGCGCTCGGCGTCATCCATGCGAGCCGCTGGGCGACGGGCCATCTCAACGAACTGCGCCTGCGCATGCATGGCGACAGGGGCGCGCTGGAGGTCATCCACTCGACGGAAGGTTCGCGCCTGCGCGGCTGCCTCGGCGAGGATGTGGAAAAGGCCGTGTGGCGGGAGATCGACGCCGGCACGGTGCCGACCAACTACCAGCGCTTCGCCACCGCCGTCGCGGCCAACCAGCAGGTCGAGCCCGGCTTCCGCCATGCCGCCGATCTCCAGAAGGTGCTCGATCTCGCCATCGAGACGGAAAAGGAGCGCCGGGAGCTCAAGGTCTGAGATCAGCCGGGCGCCGGGCCGGTCGAGCCGCGCACGCGGAAATCGACGGGCCATATCTCCTGCAGCGCCTTCGGCGCCTCGCCCCGCAGCAGCCGCAACACAAGATCGCCGATCCGCTCGCCTGCAGAGCGGATCGGTGATTGCGTCGTGGTGACGGGCGGCACGAAGTTTTCCGGGCTGAGATAGGGGAAGACGTCGTCATGGGCGATGAGCGAGACGTCCCTGCCGACGGCAAGCCCCGCGATGCGGATCGCCCGCATGGCACCCAGCGCAGACATCATCGAGCCCGCGATGACCGCCGTGGGCGGGGCGGGGAGGGCCAGGAAACCCTGCATCAGCCGGAAGCCGTTCTCGTCGGTGAACTCGCCGTGGCCGGTGAGCGCCGGATCGGCGGTAAGCGACCGGCGGGCAAGCGCCGTGCGGTAGCCGAGGTCCCGGTCGCGCGCATAGGTGTTTGCCGGATCGCCGTTGATGAGGGCGATGCGGCGGTGGCCGAGGCCGGCCAGATGCTCCGTGGCGGTGGCGATGGCGCCGAAATTATCGATGTCGAGGAAGGCGAAGGGCCTTTCGGCCTCGCTGCGGCCGTGCACGACGAAGGGCAGGCCCAGCTTCTGGAGCAGGGCGATGCGCGCATCCGCGACCTTCGGCGTGTGCACGACCACGGCATCCACCCGCTTGCTGGCGGCAAGGCGCCTGTAGGCCGCCGCCTCGTCGGCCTCGGTCTCGACGGTCGAGACGAGGATGTCGATGCCGTCCTTCTGCAGGCGCGTCGAAAGCCCGCCCATGAATTCGCTGGAATGCGGGCCGAAGCGCCCGCCGCCCTGGAAGACGATGCCGATGGCGCCGGCCCGGCCGGTCGCAAGCCGCTGGGCGCTGATGTTCGGCCGGTAGCCGAGCCGCTCGGCCGCTTCCAGCACGCGCGCCCGCGTTTCCGGCTTCACCTCCGGATATCCGCTCATCGCCCGGCTCACCGTCGTCTGCGACAGGCCGATGCGGGCGGCAAATTCCTTCAGTTTCATTCGCTCTCCCCGGCGTTCTGGCCGCCCTTTATGGCCCTTCGGGCCGGGGGGAGCAAGCGAGGGACCGGGCCTTGGGTGCCTGCACGCCGGCACTTTCTTAAGTTGCATAATCCCGCTTGAAATTCGTGAAAGACAAGTTAAGGTAACGATATTAGCGAGAAGGTTGTAATTTACTTCTAGGTCGCCTCTATGTGAATGGCGAAGCGGGCGGCATTTACTGCGGCCTGCCAATGATTTTTTCCGGGCAGGGACGGCCCGGTTTTGCGACGATCTTTGGGGGAAGTCATGCAGTCGAGCATCGAGCGGCCGGCTGCAGCGGGTCCGTTTGCGCGGTCGGGCCTGCTGCCGGAAAACCTCACACGAGCCGAAGACGGGTGGCTCCGGCGGGGGCGCACCGTGCCGCCGGCCGATCGGACGGGGCCTCCGCTCGTCCATGTCCCTTCCGCCGGCGGGCGTTTTCCCGCCTATCTCCGTTTACTCGAGCGGTCGTTCGGCGCGCGGCCGGGATGGCTCCGGGATATCCTTTTCGCCCGCGCGCCTGTCCTGTTCCTGGCGGCCGAGGAGAGCTTCCTGCTCTATGTATTCGCCGGGCTGCTGCGCGCGCTCATGGGACGGCGGACGGTCGGCCTGCTGCTGCGGCCCCTGCCGCTCGCCGTGTCGGGCAACCGCCGGTGCCGGTGGAGGCGCGCCGTGCTCGGCCGTCTCCGGCGCATCGGTGCGATCCGCACGCTGACGGCCCTGCCGTTCGACGTCTTCCCGGCCTTTGCGGCGATTGCCGACGGCTGGATCCACGATTTCCAGCTCTGGGACCTGACCGCGGAGGAACGCACGGCCGTGGAACTGCTGCGCGAGACACGGCGGACGGGCGGGCGCCTCGTGCTGACGGCCATCGGCGCGCAGGATTGGCGGAAGGGGTTCGACCTCTTTTCCGAGAGCTATGTCGGGTTCACCAGCCTGCGGGCGCGCTTCCGCTTCATCGCCTGCGGCAAGGTGGCAGAGGAGATGGCGGCCCATGCTGCGGCCCTGCGGGGCGCCGGCGGGGTCGTGGTGGACCGCGTCATCTCGGATGCTGAACTGCTCGGCGCCTATGCGGCGAGCGATGCGGTCTGGTGCCTCTATCCGCCTGCGGGCGACCATGCCTGCGGCATCTTCGGCCGCGCCGCCCAGCTCGGCCTTCCCGTCGTGGTGCGGCAGGGATCGCTCTGTCATCGGCTCTGCGTCCTGGAAAACATTCGCCATGTCGCGGTGACCGCCAATGACATGACCGCGCAGCTTGCCGCACCGCTGCCGCCGCGCGACATGATGGGCGGACGGCTCGCCGCCATGCGCTTCGCCCGCCACAGCAAGGCGGTGCTCCGCACGGCGCTCGGCCTTGCCCCAAGCCAGGACGAGGCGGGAGCCTGAGGCTTCCTAGGCAATGCGCTTGCCGTCCTCCTTGGTGAACGGCCCGTTCTGCGTGTCCGGCAGGATATCGAGCACGATTTCGGAGGGACTGCGTCCGTATCGTCGCCACCGAGGAATTCGCAACGCATAGCGGTGCCGAAGCGCGCCTTTCGCGAGACCTGCACCCTCATCTCGACCACCTTCGACCATGACGAGGCCAATCCCGATTTCGTGCGGCTGGTCAGCATCGAGAACATCCACTGCGTGTTCACGCGCCGGGCGGACCCGATCGACGTGCACATGCTGATCAGCGCCTTCTGCTTCTTCCGCGTTTCCAACCGCCATACGTTCGGCATGATCTTCCGCCGCGACCTCTCCGAAGAGGAGACGATGACGCGGCACAAGGGCATGATCGCCGATGCGGTGATCAACTACCTCAAGGCATAGGGCCCGGAGGCCGGACCCTGGCGGCTCTCGTCTCGCCGCGTATCTGGGGATTCCTATTTTCCGGCCGGCGAACTATGACTTCTCCATGGAAGATTCGGCGAAGATTCGTTTTTCACGTCGCGGTGGACCGTTCCTCGCAAGGGCCGCGCTCCTCGGTACGGTCACGGCGATGGCCGCCGCGGGTTGTGCGGCGCGGCCGGGCGTGGGTATCGCGACGACGTCGGTGATCGTGCCGGCCTCGAGCGCATTGGTCGTGCCCGCGCCGGGCACGTCTTCCATCGTCAGCGTGGTCCAGCGGCAATACACCAATGCCGTCGAGCAGCAGGTGGCGCTGTCGACATCCGCCGCCACCCCCGGGCAGAATTTCCTGAGCATCCAGGCCTTCGGCCCGGTCGAGACGGTCGCGATGCCCGGCGGCACGCTCGCCTTCAAGCCGGTGCGCCATTCGGCGATCCTGTCCGAGATCCGGACCTATTTTCCCGGCCGGGCGCTTGCGATCTCCTCCAATTTCGTACGCAACGGCTACGGGCCGTTCGGCTACGCCTACGGCCGTGGCGCCGGCAATGACGGCTGCCTCTACGGCTGGCAGCAGATCCGTTCCGACGAGGCCGACCGCAACAAGCTCAACAGCCTCGGCATGATCCAGATCCGCCTTCGCGTGTGCGAGGCGGGCGCCTCGGAGAAGGATCTGGTCGAGTTGATGTACGGCTATACCATCGTCGGCGGCTTTGCCGGCGCGACATGGAACCCTTACGGCAAGCCCGCGTCCGTCGATGGCGAGATCGGCGGCGGCGAGCCGCTGCGCGTGCCGCTCGACGAGCGCAAGGCGGCGACGGCGGAGCCGGAAGGACGTGTCGTCCGGGCCCGTGCGGTGCCGGAAAGGAAGCCGGCCCTGCGGGCGGAAACGACGGGAACGGGCAGCGCCGTCATCGTTCCCTCGCCCACCGGCGGCAATGCCACGGCGACCGCGACCGATGCCGTCGTGGTGCCGTCGCCGGTCTGCGTGACGGGCGCATCGGGGTCGGCGACCTGCAAATGACGTCCGGGCCGCTAGCCTAAATTTTTCCTTAAGGGTCTCACGGTAAATCTTGCCTCAACGCTATGATGGCGAAGGACGGGTGTATGAGACATTCCGGCACGGTTATCCTGTGGGCGCTCGTGTCCGCCCTGGTGATCCTTGTGATCACGCTGCCTATCAATCTTCAGACACAGTTGGTCGCCAGCATCGCCGTGGTCACGTTCATGGCGGTGATCAAGGTGCTGCGCGCCGAGGGCACCTGGCGGCTCATCGCGCTCGCCTTCGGCACCGCGGTGGTGCTGCGCTACGTCTACTGGCGCACGACGAGCACCCTGCCGCCGGTCAACCAGCTCGAGAACTTCATCCCGGGCTTCCTGGTCTATCTCGCCGAGATGTACAGCGTGATGATGCTGGCCCTCAGCCTCTTCGTCGTGGCCATGCCGATGCCCCCGCGCAAGAGCCGCACGGCGGTGGACGGAAGGCTGCCCTCCGTGGACGTCTTCGTGCCGAGCTACAACGAGGACACGGCTCTTCTGGCCAACACGCTCGCGGCGGCGAAGGCGATGGACTACCCGGCGGACAAGCTGACGGTCTGGCTGCTCGACGACGGTGGCACCGAGCAGAAGCGCAACGCGGCCTCCGTGGTGGAAGCCCAGACGGCCGGCGCGCGCCACCGCGAATTGCAGGCGCTCTGCCACGATCTCGGCGTCAACTACCTGACGCGTGCGCGCAACGAGCACGCCAAGGCCGGCAACATGAATAACGGCATGCAGCACTCGACCGGCGAGCTCATCGCCGTCTTCGATGCCGACCATGCCCCCGCGCGCGATTTCCTGCGCGAGACGGTCGGCTATTTCGCCGACGATCCGAAGCTCTTCCTCGTCCAGACGCCGCATTTCTTCCTGAACCCCGACCCGCTGGAGCGGAACCTGCGCACCTTCGAGACGATGCCGAGCGAGAACGAGATGTTCTACGGCATCATCCAGCGCGGCCTCGACAAGTGGAACGCGGCCTTCTTCTGCGGCTCGGCGG
Organism: Shinella fusca; assembly: GCF_014203155.1. Lineage (GTDB taxonomy): Bacteria > Pseudomonadota > Alphaproteobacteria > Rhizobiales > Rhizobiaceae > Shinella > Shinella fusca. The sequence continues at coordinate 231,071 of NZ_JACHIK010000005.1, read as the reverse complement.
CCGTGCTGCGGCGCGCCGCGCTCAACGAGGCGGGTGGCTTCTCCGGCCTTTCCATCACCGAGGACTGCGAGACGGCGCTGGCGCTGCATTCGCGCGGCTGGAACAGCGTCTATGTCGACAAGCCGCTGATCGCCGGCCTCCAGCCGGCCACCTTCGCCAGCTTCATCGGCCAGCGCAGCCGCTGGGCACAGGGCATGATGCAGATCCTGCGCTTCCGCTTCCCGCTCTTCAAGCGCGGGCTCTCGCCCTCGCAGCGTCTTTGCTACATGTCGTCCATGCTGTTCTGGCTGTTCCCGTTCCCGCGCACGATCTTCCTCTTCGCCCCGCTCTTCTACCTCTTCTTCGACCTGGAGATCTTCACGGCCTCGGGCGGCGAATTCCTCGGCTATACGCTCGCCTACATGCTCGTGAACCTCATGATGCAGAACTATCTCTACGGCTCGTTCCGCTGGCCGTGGATCTCCGAGCTCTACGAATATGTGCAGAGCGTGCATCTGCTGCCCGCCGTCATCTCGGTCATGCTCAATCCGACCAAGCCGACCTTCAAGGTCACGGCGAAGGACGAATCGATCAGGGTCTCGCGGCTTTCGGAGATCAGCCGGCCGTTCTTCGTGATCTTCGCCGTGCTGTTCGTCGCCTTCCTGATGAGCATCTACCGCTTCTATTCCGAGCCCTACAAGGCCGACGTCACCTTCGTCGTCGGCGGGTGGAACCTCCTGAACCTCCTCATTGCCGGATGCGCCCTCGGCGTCGTCTCCGAGCGCAGCGAACGGGCGGCAAGCCGGCGCGTCACGATCAAGCGCCGCTGCAGCTTCGTCTTCGGCGGGCGGGATTATCCCGCGACGCTGGAGAACGTCTCGGCGCACGGCGCGCGTATGCAGGTCTTCGGGCTCGAAACGGAGGCGCCCGTCGGTGCCACCGCCGAACTGCGCTTCGTGCCCTACGGCGCCGAGCACGAGGAGGCGCTGCCGGTCGACATCCGCAACCACGAGAACCTCGGCAATGTCGTGGCGATCGGCTGCCGCTTCATGCCGGAGATCGCGCGCCACCATGCGCTCGTCGCCGACCTGATCTTCGCCAACTCCAACCAGTGGAGCGATTTCCAGGTTTCCCGCCGGTCCAATCCGGGCCTCGTGCGCGGCACGCTGTGGTTCCTCGGCATCGCGCTCTACCAGACGAGCCGCGGGCTTCTCTATCTCCTGCGCAGCATGGGCGGGCGCAAAGAGGAGGCCGCATCGTGACCTTCTCCATTGCAAGGGCGGCCATGCTCGGCCTTTCCCTCGTCCTCTTCGCCCCGGCCGGCTTCGCGCAGGAAAGCGCGGTTCCCTTCGACATGTCCGGCGAGCGCCCGGCCGGCGACAGGACGCCGGAGGCCGGCGGCAACGAGCCCGTCGTCACGACGATGCCGGAAAAGAAGGCCCCTCCGGCGGATGCCGCTGTCCGGCGCTACATCATCCCGGCTGCCTCGCTGCTCCTCGGCGGCGAGGTCGACAGCCAGTCCTTCCCCATCTACCTGACGAAGGCGCAGGCGAGCGTGGCGACCGCGATCCATCTCGGCTATTCCAACGCCGTCGTCGTCGCGCCGGAATCCTCGAACCTCACGGTCGTCGTCAATGACGTTTCGGTTGGCAGCGTGCCGATCCAGTCGCCGGAAGGCACAAAGGACATCCGTTTCGATCTGCCCGCCGGCCTGCTGCGGCCAGGCGTCAACCGCGTCACCATCGCCGTGGCGCAACGCCACCGCACCGACTGCACGATCCGCTCGACCTACGACCTCTGGACCGCGGTCGACCCCGCGCGCACCTATCTTGCGGTGCCGCGCGAGACGGACGGGCGGCTGCTGACGGCCGACGACATCGCCGCCATCGGCGTCGGGCCCGAGGGGCGGACGCGCTTTACGATGGTCGTGCCGGAAATGGGCCAGCCGGCAGCGGCGAGCGCCCTCATGCGTCTCGGCCAGGGACTGGCGCTGATGGCGAAAATGCCGAACCAGACCTTCGATGTCGTCGAGACGTTGCCGAAGACGGCCGGGCCCGGCGACCTCACGGTTCTGGTCGGCACGGCCGACGATCTTTCACCCCTCCTGCCCGACCTGCCGGCGACCGCGCGCTCCTCCGCGATCTCCACCTTCGTCGATACGCCTTCCGCCGACCGCAAGGTCTTCGTCGTCAGCGGGCCGGACTGGCCGTCGATCGAGGCGGCGGTGGAGGGCATCGTCTCCCCCGTCGACCGGCCGCCGGGCGTCAACCGGGAAGCGCTCAGCGTGCGCCAGCGCAATGCCAGCGAAATGCCGCTGGTGACGGGCGAGGCGCTTTTGACCTTCGCCTCGCTTGGCGTGCGCACCAGTGAGTTCGGCGGCCGCCGCTTCCGCGCCGGCTTCGATATCGGCATTCCGTCGGATTTCTACGCCGGCGCCTATGGCGAGGCGACGCTCCTGCTCGACGCGGCCTATTCCGCAGAAGTGCTGCCGGGCAGCCATGTCGACGTCTATGTCAACGGCAGCATCGCCTCCACCGTGCCGATCACCAGCCGGAACGGCGGCATCTTCCGCCACCTGCCGATCCGGGTGACGATGCGCCACCTCAGGCCCGGGCCCAACCGCATCGACTTGGAGGCGGTGTTGATGACCAGGGCCGACACGGTCTGCGCGCCCGGCGCCACGGCACTTGCCGAGCCGCGCTTCGCCCTCTTCGATTCCTCCGAATTCCGCCTGCCGCGCTTTGCCCGCATCGCGCAGCTTCCGAACCTCGCCGCGCTTTCGGGCACCGGCTTTCCCTATAACGGGCAGGCCGATCCGGCCGCGCTCTATCTCGACCGCCTCGACGGCGACACGCTGTCGGCCGCGGCGACCTTCCTCGGCAAGCTGGCGGTATCGAGCGGCCGCGCCATAAGGGTGCGGCCGGAAACCTCGGCGCTGGCGATCAGCGGGCGCGACGCCATCCTCGTCGGCACGATCTCGCAGCTCCCGCCCCTCGTTCTCGGCCAGGCCCATATCGCGGCCGAAAGCGCATCCGCCTGGGGTGCGCCGGCCTCGGGCGGCTCGCAGCAGGGGGCGACGCAGGAAGCCTTCGCCGAATGGCAATCGCGCGTGCGCGGCGGCTCATGGCGCGGGCAGATTTCCGCGCTCGAATCCTGGCTGCAGGCCACGTTCGACATATCCTTCTCCTCGCTCTCCCTGCTGCCGGGGGCGGAAACGCCGGTTGCGCCGGACGAGAAAGCGCGCTTCCTCGTCGCGCAGGGCGACAATCCGGAAGAAACGGCGACATGGACCGTGCTGACGGCCCCGAGCGGCGCGGCGCTCAAGGCCGGCATGGACGACCTTGCACAGGATGTCCGCTGGCAGCAGCTCGACGGCTATGCCAGCCTTGCGGGAGAGGATGCCGGCGCGCTCGATACGCGCGCCGCCGCCCGCACGCGGTTCGTTACCACCCAGCCCTGGAGCTTTGCCAACCTGCGCCTCATCGCCGCCAACTGGCTTTCCTCGAACATCCTCGCCTATGCGGCGATCTTCTGCGTCCTTTCGATCCTTCTCGGCATTGCCACATCGGGGCTTTTGCGACGTTTCGGAAGGTCTTCGTGAGCCGGTTTTTACGAGTGGTTAACCATATCGCGCTTTTATCGGGCCTGGTTGGCTCTTCCTGGGGGACATGGCGACATGTCCCGTCGTTCATGGCGCATGGTGTCGCCGCGGTCCAGGCCGGGAGCCGGATGTGGCTAGCATACCGGGGAAGGTCGGGATGAAGTCGATCTTGATGGCGTTCGTCCTCGTCTCTGCCGGTGCGGCCAGCCTGGCCGGCCAGCCTTTTTCCATATCCGACGGCCAGATGCCGGGCCTCGACGCGGGCGATGCCGCAAACGCCAAGCAGCCGCGCCGGCTCGTCGCGCAGGCCGGGAAGGGGGCCGATGCGGATGCCGGGCAGGGCGTGGACGCGACACCCGCCGGCCCCGTCGTCGACGAAAGTGCGCTGCGCTATTTCGCGGCCCGCGGCGATACCGCCCGGCTCAATGCCGAGATCGCCCGCCTGCGCACGCTCTACCCCACCTGGACGCCGCCGGAAAATCCCCTTGCCGTTCCGGTCAACGAGGACCGGCAGCTCGAGGCGATGTGGGCGCTCTACAGCCAGTCGCGGTATGCCGACGTGCGTGCGGCGATTGCCGAACGCCGGAAGCAGGACCCGCAATGGACCCCGCCGGCCGACCTCGTCGAACGGCTGGACGTCGCGGAAAAGCGCGCCGCGCTCGTCGCCGCCTCGAACGGCGGGCGAAACGAGGAGGTCGTGCGCATCGGCGCGGAAACGCCGAGCCTCCTGACCTGCAGCGATGCGGACGTGCTCTGGCGCGTCGCCGAAGCCTTCGCCAGGACGGACCGCCTGCAACGCGCCAAGGATGCCTATCTCTACATGCTGAACAACTGCACGGACGCGCCGGTCCGCATCGCGACCGTTCAGAAGGCATCCGTGCTGCTCGGCTATGCCGACATGCAGGACCTCCTCGCGCGCGAGCATGCCGGAACGGACGGCTCGCAGGAATTCGACGCGATCCGCAACGACCTTGCCCGCCGCTTCGTCGGCGAGGGGGCGGAGGACCCGGCCCTGACGGTCGCGCCCGCCTATCTCAAGACCGTCGAGAAGCTGGTGGCGGGGGAGGGGCTCGCGTCCGATGCCCTGCTGCTCGGCTGGTATCACCTTCGCCGCGACGAGAATGCCGTCGCCGAACCCTTCTTCCGCAAGGCGCGGGCCATCGAGGATTCCGCATCCGCCTCGCAGGGCCTCGCCCTCATCCTGCTCGCCCGCAAGATGCCGGCCGAAGCGGAGGACGTGATGTATCCTTGGCGGACGAGCTCCGACCAGGCGATGCAGACCTATCTCGCCGCGACCGCCAACCTCCTGGCGCTCGACCCCGTGCCGGTGCTGGACACGAACGTGCTCGGCCGCATCGCCGCGGTGACGCTGGAGCAGAAGAATCCGGAGACCGGCGAGCAGTTCGGCTGGTATGCGCTCGCCATGGATCAGCCGCGGACGGCCGAGCAATGGTTCGCGCAGGTGTTGTCCTGGAAGGCGGACTACGAGCCGGCCGCCTACGGGCTCGGCGTCGCGCGCCTGCGCCTCGACGACATGGCCGGCCTTGCCGCCGTCAAGCAGGCCTGGGGCAAGCGCTCGGAACGCATCGCACGGCTCGGCGAAAGCCGCGGCGAGGAAGACGCTTCGGTCCTGCCGCGCCGCAAGCTGCCGGTGGCGAGCGTGGAGACACAGGAGCGGGCCGAGGAGCGCCGCCCCGCCGTCGAGGAGGTCGCCGCGCGGCCGCAACGGAGCAAGCGCACGGCGCGCCGGGCGGAAGGCACGGGCACGAGCTGCCGCACCTCCCGCGACCTGCACGGCCTTGCCCCGGGAAGCGCATTGGCGCTCGGCTGGTGCCTGATGGAGATCAACCGTCCGCTGGAAGCGGCGCAGGCCTTCGAGGCGGCGCTGGCGGGCGAGGGGCAGACGCGTAGCGACGCGGCCTATGGCCAGAGCCTTGCCTATCTGCGGGCCGGCCTGACGAGCGACGCCGCCGTTGCCGCCTCGAAGGCGAAGCTCGACGGCCGCCGCGGCGGCGAGCTGCAGGCCGCGATCCTCGCCGACAGGGCCGTCAGCAGCTTCCGCGCGTCGCGCTACCGGGAAGCGCTCGTATTCCTCGACCAGCGCAGGCAGATCGTGAACGAGCCGACCGACTTGATGGTGCTGCGTGCCTATGCCTACAAGAATCTCGGCCTGCGCGCCGATGCCATGCGCCTCTTCGAGGCTCTCGGCGAGACCGGCCAGCAGGACGCCATCCGCGCCCTTGCGGAAATGCGCACCGAACGGGACAGGCGCCAGTGAAACCGCGCGGCCGACAAGCGGGCAGAGGTCTCCGCGTCCCCGGCCGCTTGCGCTGGAAAAGGGCTGCTGCAACCGTCCTTGCCGTGGCCTGTTCCGCGCTTGCAGCAGTCCCTGCCGCTTTCTCTCAGGAGCCGCAAAAACTCTTCGTCAACGACAGGAGCGGCGCGGCCGTCGCGGCGGAGGTGCTGGAAGGGCAGGCGAGGGCGGATGCCCTTGCCCTCGCGCGCGTTCCCTCGGCGACGTGGTTCATGGAGAGCTCTCCTGAGGAGGCGAGAGCGGCCGTCGCCGATGTCATGGACAGGGCCGCGGCGGAGGGTGCGGTCCCGGTCCTCGTGGCCTACAATATTCCTCACCGGGATTGCGCCCTCTATTCGGCCGGCGGCGCAAGGGATACGGCCTCCTATATCCGATGGATCGAAGCCTTCGCCGCGGGGATCGGCAAAGGGAAGGCGATCGTCGTGCTCGAGCCGGACGGCCTCGGCGTCATCCCCTTCAACCGGAACGTCGACGGCGATCCGGAGCCCTGCAGGCCGGAAGGGGCCGATCCCGCCCATGCCGCGGCGGAACGGTTCGCCCAGTTGAGCCGGGCGGTGGAAATCCTCAAGGCGATGCCGGGCACCCGCGTGTATCTCGATGGCACGGGCAGCAACTGGCTTCCCCCCGGCGATGCCGCCGACCGCCTGACCAAGGCGAATATCGGCAAGGCGGACGGATTTTTCCTCAACGTCTCGAATTTCGAGAGCGACGACCGGATCACGCGGTATGCCGCCTGGCTGAGCGATTGCCTTGCCCTCGTTGCGGCAGGGGCGCTGGAAGCAAGAAGCTGCCCCAGCCAGTTCCATCCGGCGAACGAGGAGGACATAACGACCTGGGCGGAAACGGACCGCGCCTACGACCGTGCTTTCGCGGCGGCCGGACTGACGCGCGATCCGGTAAGGCAAAAGCACGCCGTCATCGACACCAGCCGCAACGGCGCAGGTTCATGGACCCCGCCGGACGGACGGTACAAGGATGCCGAGATCTGGTGCAATCCACCCGGACGCGGCCTTGGCCGGCGCCCCACGCTCCAGACGGACAACCCCTATATCGACGCCTTCCTCTGGATAAAAGTCCCTGGCGAATCCGACGGCCCCTGCCACCGCGGCACGCCCGGCCCGCTCGACCCCGCCCGCGGCATCGCGGCACCGTCGGCCGGCAACTGGTTCCCCGACCAAGCCCGCGAACTCATCCAACACGCCAATCCACCGTTCGACATCAGCAGATAAACGCCTGATTTTTGGCCCTCAAGCACCGCGGCCCGCGCTCACTTCCGTAGGAAATCGGCACCTTCATAATTTTATATTGAATTAGCGCGCCAAGGAGAACAAAGGTGAGAACGCAGATGCAATTGATATAAATATATAAACTGGTAGTGCATGCAAAGGCATGCAATGCTGGGTACTCCAAGATCACTTGCCTCGACAGGTGTACGCAAGAGATCCCGCAAATAACGCGGATCGTCGCGCTTCCGGGTATCCGCGCCTCAGAACACTGACGGGGCAGCATCCAGTAGGCTGGGTTTACCGCGGGTCAGGCGGTAAATTGCGAAGCGACGTTCAGCGCGGCCATTCGCATCGAACCGGAAGACGCCCGTGGCGCCAGCAAAGCCCGAAGTGGCGTGCAGGGCTTCTGGGGTCAGGCCCTGCTCGCCTTTCGCACGCGCTATCCCGGCGGCGACGGCGACGGCGTCAAAGGCATAGGCCGCCTCAAGGGAAAGGGCGCGCCCATAGGCTTCCTGAAAGCGAGTAGAAATGCGTTTCAGGGCGGTCTGATCCACCAGGGCAAGCAGCGAGCCTTCCAGTGCGGGTTCGGCATAGCTTTCGGCAGGCCATGTGCCGGTGCCGAGGAAAGGAACATCGGCAGGCAACGCGCCGCCCTGCCGTAGGATCGGGGCGATGACCTTCGGCGCATCGGCTCCGATCAACAGCACCGCCTGCACATCTCCCAGCCTGGCAAGGCTCTTCTTGCCAGCCGTCGAGCCGGGATCGGTCACGATATCGACAAGGGTCGCGCCCGCCTTCTTTATACCATCCCGTAAGCGCTGCGCCTGTGCATCGCTCAGTGGGCGTGCGGCCACCGCCATGATCTGCGTTCGGCCCGCGCCGGCCGCATAGGAGGCAACCTCGATGAGGCCGTCGATCTCGTCGGAAATGATGGAAACGCCATCTCCGACCGGCTCGCTTGCAAGCAGCACAAACGGCGATCCTTTCGCTCCGGTGGCGACAGCCTCGGCCAGCGAAGGCGATCCGATAAAGAACTTCACACCGCCCGCTGCCGCCTTTTGCACCTGTCCCGCCGCATCGGCGGAACCTGCCGCGACATCCTCGACAGTGAGCGATAACTTGCCAGCCCCAAGCTCCTTCACTGCGAGCGCCGCACCGTCACGATAATCACCCGCAGCGCCTGCTGTGCTTCGATCGATGAAGAACGCGACATGTGCGCTGGCAGCATCGATGTTAGCCGGCGCGCCCGATACTGTACCGCTGCTTTCCTGTTTTGCGCTGGCAAGCACATCGGGTGTCGATCCGGACTGACAGCCCGTGAGCACCCCCAGCACCAGCGTACAGACACCAGCGATGCGAGCGTAATATGAGAGGAGGCGCATGGGCGGGATCAGTTCATATATTGCAGCATGCGCGTATGGAAGCATTCGCACTTGTTGATCGTATCTTCATCGCGATAGCTTGCCTTGAGATAACCGTAGGCCTTACCGCAAGCGACCTTGGCCTCGGACGCCCAGGTGAAGGCCGGCTGGCGTGAACTGATCCACTTCGGATCGTCAGCAACGCCCACCGCCTCATTCATCAGCCGCACGACCTCGTCCGAAAGCGCGGCGTTGCTCTGCTGGGCAAGCAGAGTGGAACCTGTGGCCAAGGCACACTGCGAATACTCTTCGCCAAGATCGGCCGCGTGAGCGGTCACACTACCGGCAAGCAGGATCGCCGCGGCAACAATCGTTCGCATAGAAAACATGAAGTCCCCCTGGATCGGCCGAGACGGCCGGCTTCGTCTACCTTTTATCGAGAAACCGGCCGCCTCGAAAGGCGGCCGATATACAGTCCATTTGTTAGACGGTCGCGTTCTGCGTGTGATGCTGATCGTCATTGTAGAGTATCTTCACGCCGGCATTGGCATCCAGAACCGCGACGGTGGTAAAGTCGCTCGCATTGCCGGTCGTGCTGACCTGCAACTGATCCGCCGCACCGTCCCCGCTCTCGACGGTCCGAACGAAGTCACCGATATTGTCTGCCGTCACGTTGTTGCCAAGCAAATGCGAAATATCCACAACATCCCCCTCGGCGGCGTCGTAGCCGGTGAGGATTTCCGCCATCGCGCCACCCGAGACCAAGACCGACGGGTCGATCACGAATGTATCCGCACCCACCGTCGAGTCGCCATCGACATTGCCGCTGTCGCCGAGGAGCGCATCGAGATTGACCTCGACGTAGCTCCCGGTCGATCCGTCGGCATAGTAGACCGTGCCTTCGCCGGCGATGGCCTGTCCATCGATCGTATCGACCGAGGGCGCCGTCGTCGACGCGCCGATGCCGCTGATGCCGTGGTCGGCCAGATGGCTGAGCTCACCCGCTTCACCGACGCCGTCGCCATTGGCATCCTGCCAGATCAGCAACTTGCTGAACGCCTCGTCGTCGGCATCGATGATGCCGTCGCCGTTGCTGTCGAGCGATGCCAAGGCCGCCGCGCCGCTGGCGAACTTGCCGCCGTTGAAGTCGGGCGTGAAGATCTCGCTCCCGCTATCGATCTTGCCGTCACCATTGACGTCATAGGCGAGGATACCGTCGTTGCTGGTGTTCCAGGCTACCTGGTCGGCAGAACCGTCGGCGTTGATGTCGAAGTGAATACCGTTTTCAACGCTGGAGAAGCTGTAGCCGTTGTGGTCGAGATCGACGACGATGGGGTCAACTATGCTTGAGATAGAAGCATAATTTACCATAAAACGTGGACTATCATTCGCCGTGACGTCACTATAATTATTGAATACGGCTACAAGCCTGGCTCCACCCTTATCGTCCGCATCTGAATCATAGTACAATGAGACGAGATTTTTGCCCTCAACGTCAGAATAAGCGAGAACAAATACACCTCCATCAAATGTCCCCTTCTGATTTCTAAGGAGAGTATCGATATCGCTTGCCGTGTCTGCGGAATTCTTGCTCAGATCAAAGACAACGAGATCAGCTCCCGCTATATCGGAGCCGAAAATCCCAGTCGCAGTAACCGTCTTGATTGAATTGATCGCTCCAACCCCAGTATGATTTTGCAGGTTGAAGTTTACAAAATTGATTACGTCACCTTCGCTGTTCTTAAAATCAGTAATGATGTCATAATCTGTGGTGGAACCATCAAGGACAAAGGTATCCTTTCCCGCTCCGCCGGTAAGCGTGTCCTTTCCTGCACCTCCAATGAGTTTGTCGTCACCATTGCCCCCCATCAAGGTGTCGGCACCCCCGCCGCCAGCGAGAATGTCGGCGCCGTTACCACCGGTGATCTTGTCGTTACCCGCACCGCCGGTGATCTTGAAGGCTCCGCCGGTTTCAGCCGCACCGTTCCAGCTCAGCGCCTGGTTGGACTTAAGCGCAGAACCATCGACGGTGAGCGTTGCTCCCGTAGCAACCAGCGTATCCTTGGTCACTATGCTCGTCGGTGCCGAGCCAAGCACGATGGTTTCGATATTGGTCACATTGTCGAGAGCAGTCGTGTTCGAAGTCGAACCGGTGAACGTCAATGTGTCGTTGTCGGCACCGCCATTGATCGTGTCAGCGCTCGTCAGGTTGCCCTCGAGGATGAACGTATCGTCACCCGCACCGCCGCTTAGCACATTGTTGCCGGAGTTCCCGACAATTACGTTCCCAAGCTCGTTGCCCGTGCCGTTGATGTTTGCGCTGCCCGTCAGCGTCAGGTTCTCGACATTGTCGCCGAGCGTATAGCTGACCGATGCATTGATTTTATCGGTTCCCTCGCCCGCGAGCTCGGTGACCACATCCCCGGCATCGTCAACGATGTAGGTATCGTTCCCCTTGCCGCCGAGCATGGTATCCGCCCCAGCACCACCGTCGATGATATCATCGCCGCCATTGGCAATGATGTAGTCGTTGCCCGCGCCGCCGTTGATCGTATCGGCAGCTTCGCGTCCGATCAGGATATCGCCGAAAACCGTACCGGTGAGCGTCGAGCCGGTTTGCTGGATGACCGTAACCAGGGCATTGTCGGCTGTGCCTCCGTTCGTGCCGCTATAGGTGAACTGGCCACCGTTGGAATTGCTATCCTTGACGATGAAGTCGTTGCCGGCCTGCGGATGGCTGACAGTAAGATCGACAGGGTTCGATGCGCCCGCGCCGATCTGCGAACCGGCCTGATCGTTGAACCGCAGCGCGGCCTCGGAAATCACGATGTCGCTGCTTCCGACATTGGTGATCACACGGTCGCCATGCAGCGGGTTTGCGGGGCTATCGACCTTGTTGAGATCGATCGTCAACGTCGACGAGGACGTGTCGCCATCAAAATCCTTGACCGTATAGGTGAAGATTTCCTTGGGATCATTTCCCGTGATCTGGCTGGCATCCTTGGTCAGCGTATAGGTATAGCTGCCGTCCTTCTTGATGACGAGCGTACCGTAAGCGCCGTTCACCTGGAAATCACCCAAACTATTAAGAGCGCCACCCTGAGTACCGAAGGCGACAGCGGAAACCTGAAGTGGTCCGTCCGCACCGGCGGCATCATCTGCGATCACGTCGCCGGTCGCCATGATGTTACCCGTATTGGACGAAACGAAGCTCACCGCCAACTGGTAGGTATTGGCCTTCCCCTCGTAGGTCCGCACGGTATCGACAACCTGATTGTTCTCATCGACGAAACCGCGCACGGCGAGCGTATAATCCTGCCCCGCGATGTTCACGGATACAGTCTGGGTCGTGATCGTAATAATATCGCGATTTTGCTCCGCGGTGCCATCATTCGGCGTTTCGTCGTGTTTGAACGTGATGGTTATCGGACCGACCGGAACCTCCTCGCCGTTGATGATCGCCATGAAGTTGACGGTCAACTGTGCGCTCGAAATGCTTGTGCCCGAATCGATGGACTGATTGTTGTGGGTGAACTTGCCCAGATAGAAGGTCTCGTTGGTCCCCAGATGAGCAAGATCGATTGCCGGGCTATCGGCAAATTCGTAGCCCGACGTTCCACCGGTGCCCCAGGTGACACCGTCCTTGTTCTCGGTGTGCGAATAGTTGATGTTGGAGCCACCCTGGAGGATTTTCCACGTCGCATCCACCGTCGCCACGGCGAGGTCATCCGTAACGATATTGATACTGTTGCTGTTCGGATTCGCGACCGGCATGTCGTCGTCGACCGTGATCTTCAGCGTGCCGCTGGTCGCGTCGTCGTTGCCGTCCTTGATGGTGTAGCCGAGCGAAATGTTGATATCGTCCTCTTCGCCTGCCACCTTGTGGTCCAGCGCCTTGAGGAGGGTGAATTCATACTTCGCGCCGGCGTTTGCGCCCGAACCGACATCCGTCAGCGCGATCTTGAACGCGGCGCTATTGGCGGCAATGGTTGAGGTAGCCGGGTTGGCAATCGTCGTGCCGTACAGCACCTTCGCGCTGGCATCCCAATAGTAATAGAGCTGCGCACCACCGGACTTCACGAACGATCCGTCTGTCGCAACCACGGCACCTGACTGCGCGGCGAAGGCCACTGAGCCGACGCCGTCGGCGCCGTAGTTGCCAAGGGATCCGGTCATGCCGGATCGCTCGGCGTCACCCGTTTGGCTGTCATGGTTGCCGGTCGACAGATCATCCTCGTCGGCAACCACCTGAGCTGAGGTCACGGTCGGAGCCGCGCTGTTGAGAACTTTGATCGTCTCGCTGCTTTGGCTTGAGTCTCCATCCCCGTCCACGGCTTTCACCGTGAAGGTGAAGCTCTGGTCGGCACTGACCGAATTGTTGGGCGATGTGAAGGTCCAGGTTTTGTCTTCATTGAAGGCGAGCGTGCCGTTGGCGACATCGATCGTCATCACGCCGCTCGTGAACACAACCTGCTGCGCGTCGCCGCTGCCGATCTGGATCGTGAACTCCGACGGCGCAACGCCGTCCGCGCCCGCAACCAGATTCCAGGTGCCCGAGATCGAATGCCCTTCCGTTACCTGCGGCTCGTTGGGATTGCCGTTGACAGCCGTATCGACCAGGGGAACGTCATCGACGATCTGGACGTTGAAGGAGCCGGGCGCGGTGTCGTTGTCGCTGTCAGTGACCGTGAAGGCGACGTTGGAGAGGGTGAAGGTGTT
>NZ_JACHIK010000005.1:0-217779 GCF_014203155.1 Shinella fusca | reverse complement strand
CCCCGTCGGCGCCCTGAGCGTCATTGCTCTTGACGTCGACCGTAACCGGCTTGTTCTCGTCACCGGCCACCTGCGTGGCGCTGTCGTTCACCGCCGTCGGAACGTCATCGACGATCTGGACGTTGAAGGAGCCGGGCGCGGTGTCGTTGTCGCTGTCAGTGACCGTGAAGGCGACGTTGGAGAGGGTGAAGGTGTTCTCACCATTCGCCGCGAGATGCTTGACCTCCTCGGCCAGCGTCACCTGGTAGGTGTAGGTCACCGCGCCGGCGGTCGTCGGGCCGGACGCGGCGGTGATGGCGATGGTCACGACCGTTATGCCACCCACCGAGCCTGTCAGCGTGCGGCCGTTGGACGACAGCGCCCAGGTCACATGTCCGCCAAGGGCGTCGAGCTGGCCATCCAGCCCCGTCGTCAGCAGCTTGATCGCATTCAGCGGGGTGCCCGGCACGTCGTGGCCATAGCCGACCGTGATCGTGCCCGTGTAGGAGGCGCTTCCCGTCGAGGCCATTTCGCCCGGACGCAGCGGGTTACCATCCGCGTTCGCACCGGTCAGCCCGTCCTCGTCGACCACTGCGACCGGGTTGTTGACCGTCACGAGCGGTGTCGAATCCTGCGCCAGCGTGATCGTCACCGTCGCCGTCGAGGTGTCACCGTCGCCATCCTTGATCGTGTAATCGAAGGTGACGGTGCCCTGCTCGCCCGCACCGGGCGTGTAGGTGAACGTGCCGTTGCCGTTGTAGACCAGCGAGCCGGCCGCCGGGTTGGAGCCGTTCATCGGTGTCGTGCTGGTCACCGAGCCGGACGGGATGTTATCCCAATCGACCCCGTCGGCGCCCTGAGCGTCATTGCTCTTGACGTCGACCGTAACCGGCTTGTTCTCGTCACCGGCCACCTGCGTGGCGCTGTCGTTCACCGCCGTCGGGCCGTCGTCGTCGAAGGAGAGGAACGATGAGTCCTTGCCGATCAACGGCACCTTGGACGTATGGGTAACGGTGTCGTTGTCGCCATCCGTCGCCGTCACGGACAGTTGAAGGCTGATGCCCTGATTGTCTTTCATGAGAAGCGAAATCGCCTCGTCGTAAAGGCTCGTATTGCCATGGGCGATCGGCAGGAACTGATCGACCACGATCTTCGGGTTCGCCGGGTCGCTCGTGTTCAGCGAGATGCGGAAGGCGACATAGTCATCGGCCTTGCCTGTCGGGTTGTGTCCGATCTTCCCAATGATCTGGCCGTTCTCGATGCTCAGCCAGACGGTTCTGCCTGCCTCGGACGTTCCTGCAAGGTCACCCGAGGCGGTGACGACGAGCTTGGTCTCGGCTGGCTGCCCGGACTGGTTGGACGTCCAGACGAAGCTGTAGCTCGAGGAAAGCGGGTTGTTTGCCGCCGCTCCGTCGGCGCCGTATTCGACCGCCGACGTCGTGAAGAGGTTGGCCACGGCATTGGATGCCGTTTCCAGATGGCCGATCTGCTTCGTCGATGTGGTGTCGGTCGTGTACGTCACCGTCTTGTTGGAGGTGTCGTCCAGCACGCCGTTCGGCGCACCATCGTTCGATTCGCCTTCGCCGGGTTTATAGGCGTCGGGCGCCCGCTCGACCGTCTCGTCGAGATTGAGCTTGATCGCCTTAAGCGTGTCCTCTCCGTTCGCGCTCACCGTGAAGCTCGGGCCGTCGTCGCGGAAGCTGATGTTGCCGGAGATGTCGACGGAGGCCGTGTCCTTGTCGCCGTCGCCGTCCGTGACGGTGACGATCGCCCGGACGGTGCCGTCCGCAAGCGAGATCATGTCGTTGGCGTTGTTGCTATTGAGGTTATGCTGCAGCGACAGGTATTCGACAACGGAAACCTGGCCGCTCGCCGAATCGATGGCAAGCGCGATGGCGGCCGGACCATTTTCGCCGCCGACGCGGCCGACAATCAGCGTGTCGGCGCCGTTTTGCAGCGTATAGAGGAAAATTTTCTCGCCCGCCGTGGTCATGAGGCCGGAATAGACCCCGTCACCCTTGAGGCCCAGCGAATAGGTCACCGCCTTCGTGGTGGCAGCGCCATCCGAACCGAAATCCGCGATGTAGTGGATCGCGGCTCCAGGTGCGGTCGCGAAGGCAAGTGGCTTGCCGCCGCGATCCGGGTCGCTGCCGGGGTTGAGACCATCAACGGGGTCACCGTTAACCTTGGTGAAGGCCTGCAACGGGCCGTCCACGTCATCTTTCTGATTGCCGATCGTTTCGTCCGCGGTCACGCCGTAGCCCTTCCAGACGAGCGTGATCTCGGGACCGTCGTCCTGGAAGCGGATTGCGCCGCCGATATCCGCGGATTTGCTGTCCGTATCACCGTCGAAGTCCGTGATCGTGACGGTGGCCTGTATCTTGCCGGCGGCCAGGGAAATCTCGTCGTCCGAATCGGCGGCATTGCCATGCGCCAGCGACATGTACTGGACCACGGACACGACGCCGGTGGCCGGATCGATGTGAATGGCGAATGCGGCCGGGTCCGCGCCCGGAGCGCCGTCGTCATACCGGCCGACGATCAGGTCGCCTTCCTTCTGCAGGTAGATCGCACGATGATCCGTCGTCTCGACGCCGGAATCGACCTTGTCGCCCCCGGCAGCCGGGATCAATGTCAGCGAGAACACCTTCGCGCCGCTCGCCGCCGCGCCGTCGGCGCCATAGTCGGCTGTCACGGAGAATGCAGGGCCGCTGCTGCGGGCGTAGCCGAGGACAGATCCCAGCACGTCGGGGTCGTTGCCCGGATTGGCGACATTGTTGAAGACCGGCGTGTAGAGGATATCGTCGGCGTCGCCGTAAATGGGGAAGCCCTTGCTCTGCGGCAGCGGGCTTTCGTCATGTGTGACGCCGAAATTCGCGCTCGGCGTGATGCTGACTGTCGGGCCGGCATCTTTAAAGCCGATATTGTCGCCGAGGTCGGTCGAGACCGGCGCCGTCACTGTGTCGCCGTCGCCGTCGGTTACCGTCGCGGTTGCGGAGAGCGTCACCTTGTCGTTACCGAGGAAGGTAAGGTCGCTGCCCTTGGCATGATCGATCTGATGGTACTGCGTCAGCGTGACGTGGCCGGTCCCGGCATCCACGTGAATGCGCAGGACGTTGCCGTAGCCCTCCGCCTTACCCACGACATCGCCGCCGTCCAGCTCAAGCGTGATCGCCTTGCCATGGATCGTCAGACCGGACTCCGGGCTGTCGACCGTCAGCTTGTAGCCCGACACGGTAACGGAACCGTTTTCGTCCGCGCCGTAGGTCTCCTTGACCGCACTACGGAACGCCTGCGCGAATGTAGCGCCGAGGTCTTCCTCCGCCGTGCTTTCGGCGCCGTTAACCGTTTCCGCGTCCTTCGTCACGAGTTGGATGCCGCTATCGTCCACATCGCCGACCTCAACGCTCGGCCCGTCATCCCTGAACGAGAAGAACCCGCCGTTGCCGAGTTCGATCCCTTCAGAATCGCTGTCGCCGTCGCCGTCGGTAATGGTCGCCACCAATTGCAGCGACGCGCCCTCGGTGTGCAGTTCCAGGCTCACCTTGTCATTGGGATCGTTCGGGCGTTCCGGATGCCAGATAGCATTCTTTTGTTCGAGTATTACCGTGTTGTGCTCGTCGAGGGTAATGGTGAAGTACGTCTTGCCGTTCACCGAACCGGTGATGGTGTCACCGTCCTGCGTCAGCATGATCTCGGCACCCTTCGCACCGTCCTCGCCATGCGCGAACAGGCCGGAGCCGACCGATCCACCCGAAAGCACCAGCTTGTAGCCAACCGATCCCTCAAGGTCGGCACCGAAATGGAAGCTGCCTTCCGGGAACAGCGCGTGCGCCTCGAACGTCGCGACCTTACCGAGAACCGTCTCGTCCACCTCGGCAGACGGAACCACCTCAGACTCTCTCAGCACGACTTCCGGCTTGTCGTCCACGATGTCGATGCGCAGGCTTGCCGAGGCGCTGAGGCCGCCCCTGTCCGTGATGGTCAGGGTGAAGATGTCCTTGTCCTGTTCGATATCCGGCGATTTGTCGCCGTTGGTGCTGTGGAAGGCCTCCTTCAGCGTGTAGCTGTAGGTCGCTTGCCCCGTGGCGGCGTCGAAGCTGAGGATCTTCATTTCACCATAGGCGCCCTGGATCACCAGCCCCTCAAGGGCAGCGAGCGAATAGGGCGTGCCGTTGATGGTGACGCTGGCGATGTCGCTGAGGCCATCCGGGTCGGAAATGGTGAAGGTGCCCGTCGCCCGGGAGAGGTCGATCCCTTCCTGCGGGTTCTGCTCGCCACCCTCGCTGAGCGACATCATGCCGCCGGGAGACCACCGTGCCGATCCGTTCGGCAGATAGGATTCGTAAACGGTTTGATCGCTGAGCGCGATGCCGCCGGCACTGCCGCTGGCATTGCCGTCAAGGCTGATGGACGGCCCGCTGTTGGTAAAGGCCGGCAGCAGGATTTCTTCCTCCAGCGTGCCGAACTGCAGCGCCGTCGGGGGCAGGAGGTCGATCGCCGGGCCAGCGTCGCCGATGCCGGGGACGGCTTCGGAGAAGTTGCCGCCGGCACTGGAGTTACCAGCTGCCGATGCTGTCAGCGTGCCGTCCGGGCCGGCCGCGACGTTGATGTTACTCGCCTCGAGCGCGGCGACCAGGGCTTCCTGCGGAATCTCGACATCGTCGATGACGAAGGTGGGAACGTGCAGGGCGGCGTGCTCGATGACGATGCGGCTGCCGTCCGGCTGGACGAGAATGAGATTGTCGCCGTCGATCTCGACCTGTTCGATGGAGGTGCCCGCGGGCAGCTTGACGATATTGTCTTCAATCGCGACGGTGTGGACGCCCTGCTGTCCCACGGCTGCAGGATTCTGCTGCGTCTCGGCCTGCGCCAGGTGCTGAACCTCAAACCCTGTTGCTTCGCCAGGGAACGCCACCGGGCGCTCGCCATCTTCAAGCGAAACGTTGGAAACGTACGAATTCTCGATAAAGCCCTCGGTGGTCATAGCCAAACCCCTTCTACAATAGCGTTAGTCAAGCCACGGATTTTTTGGCCAATCAATAGCGCGGCATCGAGTGCCATATATCGGGCTATATAGCCCGACCGGCTTTTTTACGATTGGTTAACTTATGCCGCCGCATTCACAACTCCATGCGCTACTGAAGTCTCGCCGCGCCAGCCTGCAGCCAACTGCCCATCGCGGGGTAGTCGCCTGATCTGAGGGCTTGGTTCAAAAGTAAGCGCTGGGTGAACACCCGAGCGATCGGCGGAACATGGCGGAAAAGGCACTCGGGCTATTGTAGCCACATTCAAAAGCGACATCGAGGACGCTCCTGCCTTCGGCCAGCATCGCCAAGGCAGCGAGCATTCGGGCTTGTTGGCGCCAGTGCCCGAAACTCACGCCGGTTTCACGCTTGAACAGCCGCATGAAGGTCGCTCGGCTCATGTGGAGTAAGGCGGCGGCGCCTTCAACGGAGAGGGTTTCCGTCAGATCGTTACGCAAGCGCTCGCAGATCTGCGCCAGCCCGGGATGCTTCGGCGTCGGCAGATTGAGTGGCTGCGCTGGCTGGAAAGAAAGCTCCATCAGAAGCAACCTGACGACGGCGTCCGTCCTGTCCCGGCTTCCGGGGTTCTCGGCAAGGTCGGCGAGCTTCAGGATCAATTCCCGCAGGAGAGGCGTGATCGCCACGACGAGGCATTCGTCGGGAAGTCCTCGCATTTCGCGGGTGTCGATCAGAAGCGACCGGAATTTCACGCCCGCATGGCTCGACGTTTCGTGATCGAGCCTCGGCGGAAGCCAGACGGCCCGGCTTGGCGGGACGACCCAGGTGCCCTGATCCGTCTTGATCGATACGACCCCGCTGACCGCATAGAGAAGCTGAGCCTGTTCGTGACTGTGCCTCGGGCCCGAAAAGCGGTGTCCGTCATGCGCGATGACGGCGATTTCGTCCGTAATGCTCACACCGTTCTTCAAGACTGATCCTTTCGCGACGATCAATGATCGTTCGGCGTTAGAATGTCAATTTCGCGGTAGCTAAGGTAGGCCATTCGCCAGCAGGAAGTTCTCGTCAGGTGTCCGCCCGCAATCGCCCCATTGACCGCATCGACGTGCCGCATTCCGCGGCATTCGGCGTTGTCGTTGCGCGCGTGGCCCAACCGCTTCCCTCTTCGGTGATTTCCCTTGCGCTGCGACTTACCGGCGGTCGTCGGGCCTGACGGCTTCCCGGCGACCGTAGTCGGCCGTGCCGAATCCCTCACGCAACGCATCGCAACGGATCACACCATGTTGACCAATCCTGAAATCAAGTATCGTCCTTTCGTTTCTCCCATCGAGTTGCACGATCGCAAGTGGCCGTCCAACCGGCTCACGAAAGCGCCCCGCTGGCTGTCCACCGATCTGCGCGACGGCAATCAGGCGCTTGCCGATCCGATGGATGTCGAACGCAAGCTGCGCTTCTACGACATGCTGCTCGCCGTCGGCTTCAAGGAAATCGAGATCGCCTTCCCATCGGCGTCGCAGACCGAATTCGACTTCGTGCGTGCCCTGATCGAAGACGACCGGATTCCTGACGACGTGACGATCCAGGTGCTCACCCAATCCCGCAGGGATCTGATTGCCCGCACCTTTGAATCGCTGGAGGGGACGCGACAGGCGATCGTCCATCTCTACAACGCAACGGCTCCGCTGTTCCGCCGCGTCGTCTTCGGAATGGAGCGGCATGAGATCGTCGATCTGGCCGTCACCGGCGTCACCGCGATGCTGGAGGAAAGCCTGAAGCGGCCTGAAACCGACTGGACCTTCGAATATTCGCCGGAGACCTTCTGCTTCACGGAGCCTGATTTCGCGCTCGAGATTTGCGAACGGGTGCTGGACGTCTGGCAGCCGACACCCGAACGCCCCGCGATCCTCAACCTGCCGGCGACGGTCGAGGTGGCGACCCCGAATGTCTATGCCGACCAGATCGAGTGGTTCTGCCGCAATATCTCGCGCCGCGATGCGGTGGTCATCAGCGTTCATCCGCACAACGACCGGGGAACGGCCGTGGCAGCGGCCGAGCAGGCATTGCTTGCCGGTGCGGATCGCGTCGAGGGTTGCCTGTTCGGCAATGGCGAGCGGACCGGCAATGTCGATCTCGTGACGCTGGCCTTGAACTTCTACACGCAGGGGATCGATCCGAAGCTCTATTTCCCGGCGATCCGTGACGTCGTGAAGACCGTCGAGCATTGCAACGGATTGCCCGTGCATCCGCGCCATCCCTATGCCGGCGAACTCGTGCACACCGCCTTTTCCGGCTCGCATCAGGACGCGATCCGAAAGGGGTTCACCGCCCACGGGCAGCGCAACGACGGCATGTGGGAGATGCCCTATCTGCCGGTCGATCCGGCAGATATCGGCGAGACCTATGAGGCGGTCATTCGCGTCAACAGCCAGTCCGGCAAGGGCGGTATCGCCTGGGTGGTCGAACGGGACAAGGGCCTGAAACTGCCGCGGCCGCTCCAGATCGATCTCAGCCGTCGTGTCCAGGCGTTCGCTGACGGCAGCGGCAAGGAAATCACGGCCGCGATGATCTGGTCGATCTTCGAAGAGGCTTACCATCTGACCGGCCCGCAGGAGTTCGAGCTGCTCGGCTATCACGATGGACGTTCGCGAAAAGCCGGGAACCAGCGCGTCTTTTCCGGACGCATCCGCCACAAAGGCCGCGAGATCGCGATCACGGGTCGCGGCAACGGTCTGATCTCCAGCGCCGTCTCTGCACTGGAAGAAGGCTGTGGTGTCGCGCTCGACGTGGTCGACTATCACGAACATGCCCTGAAACGCGGCACGGATTCCCAGGCCGTCGCCTATCTCGAATGCCGCACTCGCGACGGCCGCAAGATTTTCGGCGTTGGTATCGACGAGGATATCGCCACGGCTTCGGTCAAGGCCGTACTCAGCGCCGCCAGCAACGGCTGAGCTGCCTTTACGGCCAGGCTTTCGGGCCTGGCCGTAATCTGCCTGTCGGATTCTCTTCGCCAAGGAGAAACCCTGACGGGCTCCACCCAATCATTTGCCGGTGCCCGCATCTCGCGCTCTTCGCGCCTTGATTTGGTCGTTCAGATAAGTGGCGCTTTGTTTTCGTGTGCCAAAGCTAGTGCAAATTTGTGCCAAAGTTCGCGCCGCGCCGCAGACAATGCCTCTGGTTCACGGACATGGGGTGCCAGTTAACGGGTATGGGGTATTCATCAGTTCGGTGGCGCACCCGGCAGGATTCGAACCTGCGACCTTTGGAATCGGAATTGGAAGAAACAGATTCTAACAGCTTGATTTTTATAGTGTGGTTTTCATGCTGCGCTAGGACTGCGCTAGATTTTGTTCATCGCTTCAGATTTCTGATTAGCTCAGTGCGATTCTCCTTTGGCAGTTTAATTAAGTTGGTTGTTCTGCATCGACTAACCTAGGGTCAAGTTCGCCGAGTTGTGGTGCGTATCCCGCGAATTCCAATATGCATCGATGCCCAATGGCGATGGTTGTGCGCTGCATCCAGGGAATACTTATTGTTTCAATAGGCTGCGAATCGTGTCTTAGTCGGCCGGGTTCCAGACTGAGGCGCGCAATAAATGACATCATCTAAGCTCAAGATACTTTACGGTCCGCCGGGTACGGGCAAAACGTGGCGAGCTGCGCGCGAAGCCGTGAGAGTCATCGAACCAACGGTCTCTGACAGCGACATAATGGATCGACACAGCGCTTTGGTACTGTCGGGAGCCATTGTCTGGGTAACGTTCCACCCCAGCTACACGTACGAGGATTTCGTTGAGGGCTTTCGTCCGGAAGCTACTGACAAGGGCATACTTTACAAACCGAGATCCGGGCCTTTCCGGATTGCGTGTGAGAATGTTACTCGTTCTGCCCCATTGCAGCAGCAATTCTATGTCGGTCAAGAAATCGTATCAAGCACTGGGCAGGATTATGAGGTTGTGGCCGCGTCTGCGGATAACGTCCTGCTTCGGAACAAGAAGGGAAAAGGTGCGGGTCTACAAACTCCGGTATCGTTGGGCCTAATCAGTAAACTTTCGGAACTCGGATATCTGCCCGGCGACCTTTCGATTCCAGGCTCTGAGCATGAGCGGAAAAAGGAGATTGCCGAGAAGGTCGGATATGACATGCAAACTTTGTTTGGCATGACCGGTCCCCTTAGGGCGGTCTGGGAGGTTGTTGCTCAGGCTGTGCCGCCTAAGGTTGATCCTCGTAAAGTAGTTTTGGTGATAGATGAGATCAACCGAGCCGATTTGTCTAGGGTGTTTGGGGAGCTCATAACCCTATTGGAGCAAGACAAGCGATTAGGTGCTGCCGAAGAACGTAGAATTCTCCTCCCGTATTCCCAAACATTGTTCGGCGTTCCGCAGGAGTTGAGTGTGATAGGCACAATGAACACCTCGGACAGGTCGCTATCAACTATGGATGCCG
The DNA here is from genome assembly GCF_014203155.1 of Shinella fusca. Classification (GTDB taxonomy): domain Bacteria; phylum Pseudomonadota; class Alphaproteobacteria; order Rhizobiales; family Rhizobiaceae; genus Shinella; species Shinella fusca. The sequence goes on along the minus strand of NZ_JACHIK010000005.1, from coordinate 208,370 downwards.
CTCTCCGTCGGCGCTTTGAATTCGAGGAGGTCCGACCAGATGTTTCTCGTTGTGCATATCCATACGCGGGTATCGACCTAAGGGCTATTTTGGCGGGGATAAACAAGACAATAGCCGTGACGGCAACTCGCGAACGACAAGTTGGCCACGCTTTTTTTGAGACAACCAGGCTTGAGGCAATCCGAGAGGACCACTCGTACGCCAAAACCACCCAGGGTGAGCTACGGGCCGTAGCAGCAATGCTTCGATCATTTATCACCCCGTTGCTGCTGGACCTGTTTAAAGGAGATTGGAAGCGGGCAGACTTCGTATTAGGTCGAGATTTTGCGAGCGGTAAGGGAGGCCTTCTTGAAGAGGTTTCGAATAGTTCGATCTTTGCTCGTGCCGGTGATGAACTGGATCTAGTTGACCTTGCAGAATTCGCTTATCCGGCTTGGTGGGATCCTGACAGTCCCTCATGGGACGGTGATAAATTTGGCACTTACCTAAGTATGGCGGCGAACTAGTCGATGGCTCTGACTATAAATGTGCTGGAACACCGGCTCATTGAGCTCCCTGAACGATTTGATAACATTCGAACCAAGCGTCGATTGTTGCGAGCTGGACAAAGTGAGCTGGGAGCCGCTTTGCGGTTGGAGCGTGAAAGGCTGACAAGCTTAGGGTTGGTGGGCCTGGTCTCGACACCCAAGGTACAAGTACAAATTCTTCCAAAAATATACAGCTCTGACGACAGCGCGATTGCTAGCGGCTTGCAGTTCCTGCAAGCGGCTTTTCCCTTGGCATTAGCACGCAGGGTCGGAGTTAAGGAGGCCTTGGTCGCAAGGTCCGGTACTAATCTACTGGATGTTGTCCTATCATTTTTTCTCCAAAAAATGGCTGGTTTGTTAGAGTGGGAGTTCCCGCGCGAGTACTTCGAAGTTGATGAAAGGCGCGATTGCATCTCTGGCCGTGTCGATCTGAACAGTTTTGCAAGGCAGCCTCCTGGCACTATGCGGGGCGTGATGGTGCGACATGCTCCGCTTCAAGCTGATAACCTTACTGCTCGCCTTTGCAGGGCGGTAGTGGAAGAGGCGGGTGCTCGCTCATCCGACGCCAAGATCATATGGCAGACTAGGCAGCTTTTGCTCTCGCTAGGTGCCGTGAAGGCGGTAAGCCTAACGCCGGAACTTGTTGAGAAAGTTCGAAATGGTACCCGCACTGGAGGGCTTGAATGGCTCTTTGCATTTGCCGATCTGCTCGTGGAGCGCACGAACTCCAACCCCTGGGAGGGAGGGAGCAGTTTAGGCGTAGGCGTTCTCTTCCGCCTAGAGCATTTATTTGAGGAAGCTGTGCGGGCAGCTTTGGCGCGTGGAATGAAAAGAACGGCGGGAGGAAGTGTTGAGAAGGCCAGTCTGGGGCACCTTCTACATTTAGGCGGTGCAGGTTTCCTGAAGCTGAAGCCGGACCTGAAGGTCAAGTGTCATGGAAATGTCCTGGTGGGGGATGTGAAGTGGAAATTGCTCAAAGGCCAATTGCCCTCGGAGACTGATGTGTACCAGCTGCTAGCATACGCTCGTGCTCTTGAGGCTTCAAAGTGCTTTCTTGTGTACCCATCCCCCAGCCGCAATAAAGATGCGGTCCATTTCACCGAGTACACTGCATTCGGCGAAGCTATGCGTGTCGGCGTGTTTCAGGTGGACCCACTTCAACTTCTGCAGACAGACATGCTTAGAAGGCAGGTTGCAGAAGACGTTTTTGCGACTGCTGTTGCTGAGTTTTGCGATCTTAAAAGTCATTCGGCGGCTGCCAACCGTTGACCCGAGTTTGACAAATGGAACATGCCATTAGCAATGTGCAATTTTACCAACTGTTCGGCAAAAGCTCTTGCCATAAGCGGTGGCACCGCGTTCCCGATTGCAGTGTAGGCATCCACCACACCCACACCCGAAATCTTGAACCAGTCCGGAAAGGACTGAACACGTGCGGCTTCTCTGATGGTGATTGAGCGGCGCTCAAAGGGATGCCAATAACCGTAGGTGTCCTTACCAATGTGGGCAACTATCGTCTTACACGGCTTTGATGCAGATAGTCGCTCGAACCAGTCGCCGTGCTGCGTAGCGCCGTTTTTAAGGTAACCTTCTAACAGCAGATGCTGCTCATCAAGCCCTTTTGCGATCTGGTTGTGTTCGAGCAGGAGGCGGAGAACGATGCTGTCATCGACAATTGTTTCCAGCCACGACAGTTCGTCGGAAACCGACATTTTTTTCGACTTTTCCTGCAAGTTTCGAAGAATTTCTCGCGCCTTCTTAAGGGTAGGTGACTTCGAAGGCTTTAAGTCCATCCACCGGATTCCGGGGGCGACATATTCTATAAACGCGCGATCATCGTCTCGCCCGAGCCGATAAATATGTCCTGTAGTCGTAAGAGGGATTTCGCCAGTAAGCGGGTTTGGTGCGTGGACCCACCGCCTGTAAGATAGTTCGGCTTTCGGCATCCGCTCATCGATTTTGTGATAGACGTTAACTCGTCCCTCATGTCGTGCGCTGGAGTCGAACGGATGAGCTGCCGCCAGGCCATCTAAAGCTACCGCCAATGGAACATCGTCCTTGAAGACGGGCAGATCAAAGAAGCTCGTTACCTCCTTCTCAGCATCCGTCCTGCCCTCCCGTCGGACCCCGAACATTATGAAGCGACGCCTATCCTGGGGAACTCCGAATTGCCTTGCATTCAGTACTTTGTGCTTCACCGCATAGTGCGCACTATCGGAAATCGCGTCGATCAGCTCTGCGAGCATCGATGGGGCGTCCAAGACACCATTGGGCGTTTTCAATGCCGACTGAAAATTCGCCACGTTCTCAAAGAGGAAGACATCAGGTCCCAAAGCTCCAAGAAATAGAACATATTGGCACATCAATGCATTTCTTTCATCGCCGTACTCACGATGGCTCCAGGCGTGCACACCCTGATCGCGCAAGCTTTGAATGACGGGACGACCGATCCTGCTAAATCCCTTACATGGAGGGCCGCCCAGAATGACGTTGACCCTCCTTCCTCCGGTGTAAAGTTCATCTATCTGTTCACGATGCTCCACGCAGTAACTCGCACGGATCGTCTCACGAGTGGCCCGCCACTGTACCCACAACTGTCCAAGGGCTGCTCCCTGCGGCGAACGAAGAAAGGCGACTACATCTGAAACCTTGCTGGCGTTATCTTTTAGCTTCCCGCGTCCAGTTTTCTCAGAAGCATCGAGCAATGATTGTACTTGAGTGTCCCACAGCTCTTGCATGCTTTTCGAGATTTCGGCATCAATATCCGGAGCGGATAACGGACGGCGGCCTCTGGCGTGTTGATACTCTTCGCTCCACGGGAGGTGACCCAAGGCCGGACGTGGCGAAACCAAGGACGTTAGTCCCAGTTTCCCCATCAGATTTTTGACTAGAGCGGTGGATGTAGAGCCTCGCATTGATCCGTTGATGGCCGACTTGTATTTTGGCCCGTCGGCTAGCGTTGCGAACCTCTCAGAAAAATCTCGGTCGCATTGTTGTATACTTAGCAGAAAATCATCCACGTTCAGCGCATTTAGTTGCGCCAAAAGTGGATCATCGGCCCCAGTGAGCGCAAGGTGGACAAGGTAGAAAAGTCGTATTTCAGAAGCATGAGCAAACCAGTTAAGGTCAACTTTGCGGCCAATATTTACTTTGGCGTTCGGTGCTCTTGTCCCGAAATTGTCATTGTAAATGCTGATAGCGCTCGGGTCGATGTCAAGCCCAAGCACCGTTTTGAAGTTGATCTTGTCGATGGTACCTTCGAAGCCGCAGGTGATGCCACCTGCGCCACTAAATAAATCTATTATCTTGACTTCTTGCATTATCAATTCTTTCGGGGGGCGAGCTTGTGTCTCCGCGGCCGATTCTCTAGATTGCGCGCCTATGTATCGTACTTCCAGTGGGTCTAGGTCGCAATCTTTTGGCCGGATATCTAGGCAGTTTACTCAGCAGGCAGTCGATGGCAGACCGTATATCTCCTGCTCAGCGCTCAGCCAACATGTCGAGAATTAAAGGGCGAGACACGCGACCCGAGCTTCATGTTCGGCATCTCCTGCACGCCCTGGGGTATCGATACGTGCTTCATATGGCTGGCTTGCCCGGGACGCCAGACATCATCTTCAGCAAGCGGCGAAAGGTGATTTTTGTCCACGGATGTTTTTGGCATCAACACGACGGATGCCGGAATGCCAGGATACCGAAATCGAACACCATATTTTGGGAAGCGAAGCTGAGCCGTAATGTGGAGAGGGATCAACAAAACTTGGAAAAGCTCTCTGAACTGGGTTGGGGCGTCCTGATTATCTGGGAGTGCGAGATAGATAAACACGCGCATACGCGCGATAAAATAACTCGGTTTCTAGGGCCCCCACGCCTTGGAAGCTAGTCCCAACCGTGTAATGATGGAGACGGACAATTATCTCTTTATTTCAACTTTCGTGCGCTGCACCACGTTTCTGAAAAAGTTCATTGAATATCCTATCCGCGCCCCAAGCCTGTGCGGACGTGAATGCTAGTTGCCTCAGCTCATCATCGTCGAGACTTTGATTGGCAGGTTTGTAGCCCAAGTCGTGATTTGCTTCTGACCATGCGTGCTGAAAAAGCGTTTTGATCTGCAGTTCGAAAAAATCTGGGACCAGGCCTCGATCAAACGATGTATCTATGACGTCCTGCGGAAGCATCAAAATATGGTGGTTTCCGAAGTATCCAAACTCCCAGACCTTCTCGGGTAGCAAATCCTTGGACTCGATAGAGTGGAAGTACTTTTGTACGATCGCGGAGAGGCGACTGACATCCTCCTTGTAGAAGGTGATTATGCGAGCCCCGATCTGATCTTGGATTTGGTGTAAAGGATCGACGTACTTCGGATTTCCGCCAATCTTTGAATTCGCTTTTGCCATGAAACGGTCGACGGACTTGGGCCTGGTCGATATCCGGTCAATGCGCGCGTGTCCTTCAAGGAGATCTTTAAGTAACGCTTCTAGGGAACTGGCGATAGGCTGCAATACGGTGTCAAAGCGGGAGCGATACTGGTTTTCAACGGTCACTTCGTTTTCTCCAGCTTTTGGCCGGTGATAGTGCCAATTGTGCTGAACCTAATGCCCTCCGCGGCCGCGTCTTCCTGGTTAAAGAGCTCGTCGAATTTTTCTGCCGGCGCGGTCAGCATGGCTCCCGTATTCAACTCCACTGTGCGGTATGGAAGCTGCTTTTTGAATTCGTCCCCATCGAACGTAAAGTTGTCGCTAGCAAGATTTGCGTGGCCAAGTGCTTTTAGTACGGCGGCCCGTGACTCGGGAGAAAAGTTATAGCGATTGCAGAAATCGGCTACATTCAGCGTCTGCCCAGCGAGACCGGCAGCCAGCGTGGCAGCGGCGGTGATTTGGCTTTTTACAGCAAGATCGTCGGATTTACTGATCGCGTTTTTGAGGGCGACAGCCAATCGTCTCGTGCCCAAAGCGGGGCTAGTGACAAAGTCCGATAGCAGGAACTCCTTTACCCAGTAATCGGAAGAGTCGAGATCCTGACTATTGATTTGCTTATCAACGGCCATGCCCTGCCAAAAGCCGCCTGCCAAGGATTGATGTTGGTAAACCACGGCCTTGTAGGAGGAGGCGTTTTTCATGAACACCCTGTTGATGAACTCGACGGTCAGCATGTCCGCGCCCTCAGTCACCAACACTCCGTTGTTTGCGCGGAACCGGGAAATAACTAGCTTGTGCCTATCTCCTTCGGTGCCTTTGATTAGGAAAAGCAGTCCAAGACCTGACCTTTTGGTAGTCAGCTCGGATAACCGCTGGGCAACTAACCGACCTGGTTCGATTTCGGGTGCCGCTGCATAGGAGACCAGTAATTCGCGGCACACATTGACCTGGTCTCCCTGGGCACTTTTATTGAAGGCGATACCGATATTGCATTCCTGGTCGGCTTTTTCGTAGACCGACGCTAGCAACTCGAACATCTCTCCTTCATGGGGCACCAAGCTGCCGATCACTGCGGCTGGCTCTTCCACATTCTTATTCGGGTGGACGAGATAGGTATGAATGAACTCGATCGCCAAAATGCCTCCCAGCACCACAATGATTGCTTTTTTGAAACAGATCTGGTGGAAATGCAATCAGTCAGCACAACTGCAGTAGAGATCTGTCAACCTAAGCTCGCGGGAGGCTTGCGTTAGAGGCTGTGTCCGGATTCCCGATGCCTTTATCGGCGGCGTGCGCCGGTTGTCTGCAGCAATTAGATTGGATCACACGCGGACTAACTGCTGTCGTAGATGATCTGTGACTGACTCTGGTGCCGCCAAAATCAGCTAATGCCGCCTAGCCGATCGGTTAGGCTGACCAGAAGAAGTGAATCTAACAAAACACGCAATTTGTGACATTCGGGCTCTTCGCTCATTTCGCAAGGTCCGCAACATCTCGCCTCGCTATGCGTGCGGCTGATTGCTGCATTCGAGGTGAACAACGTGACCGCCAGATATGCCAAGTTAAGTCCGTCGAAAATATCAGCGAGGGAATGGATACTCCGCGTCACCGCTCCGATAGTCGGTGCTTGCGTAGTGATTGCGTGTTGGGCTGTCTACGTGGAGTTATCGGAAGTCCCACCTTACATTTTGCCGGGGCCGGGTACAGTCGCCATGGCGCTTGTAAACGATTGGCCCATATTGGGGCCGGCGCTTTGGGTGACCGCCCAAACGACTTTTACGGCGCTGCTCCTCGCTGTGGTAGGAGGAGGATGCGCAGCGGTGGCATTGGCACAATCTCGATGGGTCGAGACGCTGCTGTCGCCGGTCATGGTAACATTGCAGGTAACGCCGATCGTCGCGATTGCGCCGCTGATCCTGATCTACGCGCCGACACCTTGGATTGCCCAGTTGATATGTGCGTTTCTTGTGACGTTCTTCCCGATCATGCTGAATACGCTGCAGGGCTTGAAGAGTGCCGACCGAAATCATGCTGATCTGCTGAAGACGTATAGCGCATCCCGTTGGCAGGCCCTCGTTTACCTAAAACTGCCGTCGGCGTTACCCAATTTCTTCGCGGGGCTGAAAATCGGCGGCGGGCTTGCGTTGGTGGCGGCTGTTGTCGGGGAGTTCGCGGCAGGGCAGGCCGGGAACAACGCTGGATTGGCCTTTCGATTGCTGGAAGCGCAATATCGGCTGAACATGCCGCGTCTCTTTGCGTGCCTCGTCCTGCTTGCCATTCTCGGGGCGGTAATCTTCCGCCTCATGTCCACGCTGTCCAGGCTTACCCTTCGCCGTTGGCACGAGAGCGAGCAGAAATAACCGCTGGGGAGCCTCCGAAGCCAAACGTCATAAAACGCACATTTTCTGACGTTTGGTGCTCTGGATGGCGCTGACGCCTTGATCCCGCAGAGAAATTTCCCACCTGCGATCAACGCTCGCCCTTCCTGTTCATCGGCAACATAACGAGCGGCATGGAAATGCTGCTTTTTGTGAGGTTCTGATGAAGCAAGCGCGCGTTTTGACGGATGCCGAATTTAAACGGCTGCTTGCGGTGGTGACACAGATGAAGCATGCGGGGCGAAACAGGCTTGCGTTGATGTTGTCGCACCTCGCAGGGTTGCGCGTAGGTGAGATTGCCGCGCTGACCGTGCGCGACGTGATTGACGGCGAGGGCAAGGTGCGCGAGCAGTTGCGGCTACGGGCCGAGATCACCAAGGGCGGTCATGCCCGCGTGGTGTTTTTGAATGAGAAGCTGCGCCGGGAGATCGAGCGTCATCGAGCTGACTGGCGCGAAAATCGGGATGTCGATGCACCACTACTGTTGACGCAGAAGCGCACGGCGTTTTCCGCAAACACGCTCTGCCAGTTGATGGGGCAATTATATAAGAGCGCCGGCCTCGATGGCGCCACCTCGCACAGCGGTCGCCGCTGGTTTATCACACGACTTGCGCATTCCGGTGTCAGCCCGAAGGTCATCATGACGCTGGCGGGTCATCGGAACCTGACCACGACGCAGCGCTACATTGATGTCCGCGACGAAATGATGAAGGCGGCAGTCGATTTGCTTTGACCGCCGCCCAATCCGGCATGGCAAAAGTTCGCTCAACGAACTTTTCTGAGGAACACTATAGGGGCTTGGCGACCTCGATCCGTTTCGGCTTGTCGCGCCAGCAGGCGGTCTCGAAGTCCCTTTTGTCGAGGGAATGGGAACCGGCCTTCATGCGCAAACCAAACTGACCGAATTTCGCGACGAGCTGTTCATGTCCCTCGCGCATCTTTTCCGTCCGGTCATCGTCACCGTTTGCGAACGTGCTTTCGCCTGAAAGCTCTTCCAGAACCATATTCCACGAGGTCATGGTTGAGTAGCCGAGTGAGACGGCTTGCAGCACGACATAGGTGTCTTCGCCATGTGTGCGGAAGCTCGGATCAGGGAGCAGCGGTTTCCGCCCCTCTTTTTCAAAGTTGCGTACAACAATCATGCTGCCTTTCAAGTCCGTGCTCTTCTTGAAGACGTGATTGTTCGCGTACGGATTTCCGGGGGCATTAAGCTCCTTGCTGAAAGGAACCTTCCTCCCATAGATCGGGGCAAAAACATCAACGCCATCGTAGACATCTTTCCCGTTCGCTGCCATTTCCGCAAACAGACGGTAGCTGCTGTTATGGGTTTCGGCCTGCATCAGCACTGCATCGTCATCCATGATGATGCCCCAATCGAAATCGCTGGCATATAGGTGTTTGAGGCAATCGATGCGGTTTTCGATCAGGATGCGAGCACCGACGCGCGTAATGCCGCCGCCATGTCTGGCAAGCAGACCAAGCTCCTTGCTGGCGGCAACTTCCTCGTCGGTCCAATTGGACGCCACGACATGAACCGGAATATCCGTCATGCGGCGCCACCATTCGAGTTGCCATTCAAAATCGAACTTCCTGTCGGCTCGATGTTCGACGTCGTTAGGCAAGAAGCTCGTGATGAAGGCACCGAATGCGCGTCTGCTGGAGGACGGCGCGGCCGGAAACGTTGTTTTTTGCCGCCTGTTCTTTTCGATCAACTTATAGTTTCGGGGGCGAGAATTGGGAACGGCTGTAGCAGTGCTTGCAGGGACCGATGCCGTTTTCGCGGTGCCCGAACGCGAAGAGCCGCCGGATTTTCCTGTTCTATTGGAACCCATCGACCCCTGAGTCGGCGTTTGCGGTGCAGGCGGCGTTGGTATGGTTGCCGGAGCGAACGGTTCGCAAATCTGCGTCGGGTCCATCTTCCTGCCGATGATCAACGGCGATCTGTAATCGACGGTATCGCCATTGACGAAGGTATGCTCGATGCAGAATGCAGCATCTTCGACTTCGCCATGCGCGATGTACCCGCCAATATCTTCACCATAGGCGAGGAACGAATTCCAGACAGCCTGCGCATCGGCGAGCAAAAGCTCGTTTTGGGGCAACGTGCTCGTCGTGTCCTTGAATGCAACCGACGGATAGTTGGTGTTCATCATGCCGGACGTCTGTTCGAAGCCGAGTTCGATATGCTTGCCGTTAAACACCCATTGGAATCGCTTGGGGCGCGAAATCGGCGTCGTCCTTTGCGCGTTCGCCTTCTGAAACAGGGTCATCGCGATATCGAGATTCTTGCTATCGCGCTGCATCGCGTCCAGCGACATCGTGAAATGCCGTGTGCGCAATCCGAGTTTGCGACCCTGCCGAAGCTTTCTATCTGCGTAGTCAGATACCGGGGACAATGTCAGTCGGGTGGGGGATTTGGCATTGTCAGCCAAAACCAGTGCGCCATTGTCTTCGCTGATCGCCCATTCGGTATCCTGCTGAAACTGCTGCCGGAAGATATCGGCATCAGCCAGATCGAGAATGAATTGTCCCTTGCCGTTCAATTCGGGAAGCGCATGGGCCAGCGTGACCGTGGCATGGGTGAAGCTGTAAGCTTCGGAAAGAAAGCGGAGTTTTGTAACAGGGCCGTCTTCGGCATCCTCGTTCCAGATGGCAATGCATTGCGACTGACCTGCCGATGACGGTTTGCAGGTGCCGGAAATCAGATCGATGGCGCGATACACAGAAAACAGCGGCTTGTCAGCAAGCGGATGAGTTGTGACGGCCCTGTCGCCTATCGCTTCCAGCAGGTACTTTTCGAGTGTCGCGTCGCTATCGCCTTCCCTGATATCGACAAGGAAAGTTTGGCCACCCTGCGAAAACAGCATCGACCGATGAAAACCATCCGGCAGGCTGACACCCGGCAAAGCGGTTTTTACAATCGGCTTACGCTTCAATTCTTCCGATATCGTACTCAACCGAATAGAGCGGAGCTTTTCGGCCTTGGCTGTCGCCGGTCGCGCAAAGTGCTGGACGGCGAGAATGTAACAGCCCGACACCCCGCCGTTGCTGCCGAGCCAATCGACAAATTGCTGATCGCCGATTGTTTCCGCCGCGAGGGCGAGAACATTGCTCATCTGACTGCGCCACGATTTGCTCCGCTTGTCGGAGAAGGCCAGATCGACAAGGGCATTATAAGGATTGGCCTTCGTCACCTTGTTGGAGGCTTTTCCGTGATCGTTCAGGAAGCTTTCGAATGCCTGCGGGTCTTGGCGGATGCTTTCGCCGAATTCGAAAATCTTGTCCAACGCGACATGCAGCAGGTTTTCTGTCTTGCTCTCGTGCTGCTCGAATGCGCTGGCTGCACTTTTGATCGTGGCGAACTGTGCTTCGTAATAATTTTGGTCGCGAATTGTTTGTTTTTTAACCGCTATTCCCACTGGATGCCTCACGCATTTTATTCAACGTGGCGCAATCAGACCGAGCAATCCTTAAAATTTGCAGACGATCCCAATGCGAAAAATCTTTGACGGACGACATGTTTAACAAGCCCTCAAAATATGCCATCTACACCCCCGCAATAAGTCAGGAATTCGCGAAGCTCGGATATTCGCAGCACCTCAAACGGCGCTTTGCGTTTCTGGAAACCGACCTGAACTTTCTCGATCCGAAAAGCGGTCTGTTTCACTACCCCTATGCGCTGTACAGCGCGGGTCAGGCTGCAAAGACGGCGAACTCGGCACTCGAAGACAACATTGTCAAGCTGCGCGACCGGAATGCGACCACGGTAATCGGTGACAGCGGCGGTTTCCAGATACAGGGCAACAGGATCAAGTTCACTGGCGATCCGACATGCGAGCGCATGTTGCGCTGGCTGGAAACACATTCCGACTATTCGATGTCGCTGGACTTCCCAACCGGCGGCATCACGCCCGGCAATGTCGCCATGCATGCCGAACGGCTAATAGCCGAAGGTCACAATCTCGATGCGATGTGCGCGGCAAACGGCCTGTCACTGGATTTCAATGCCTGCTTGAAACAGTCTTTGCTCAACCTCGATTATTTCGTGCAAAACAGAAAGTCTGGGGCAACGGAACTGCTCAACGTCCTTCAAGGGCGCAACGAGGCGGAAAGCAAAGCATGGTATGAGGCCGTGAAGGGTTATGGCCTCGAAGGCTGGGCATTTGCAGGTGCTCACCAGAACTCCTTTTCGTTGCTGCTCAACCGCCTTCACGACATGCGCAACGATGGCCTGCTGCAGACAGCGAAGTGGATACACATATTGGGCATTTCCACGCCCTCTATCGCCTACCTGTTCAACGCGCTGCAACGCTGCGTGACCGAAATCAATCCCGATCTCCAGATCACGTTCGACACGGCAGGCCCGTTTATTTCCGCTGCGAAGTTTCAGGCGCTGATGACCCACCGGCTGGATAAGACCGGATGGACGTTCTCGACGGTGTCCATGCCGAAAGAAGGAAGCCCCTTGGATACCCGCACTCTTAATGAGCTTGCATGGGAAATTGCACAACGTCGCCCGAGGGCAAAGCGGGGCAGTAAAGCCATGCAAGACGAACAGACCCTCTACGCGATCCCTGCGTCAACGACGGTCGGCGCACGTGTGAAGGTCAATGAAATCTGCGTCGGGTCGAACGGTTCGTCCGATCTCGACAATGATAGCATTATGATCCTCATGAACCACAACGCCGAAGCCTATCTGCGTGTGTTCAAGCAGGTGAACAGGATTTTCGATAATCCCGAGGAATACGAGAACGATATTCCCGTCATCCTGAAAGGGCTTCGCTTCGCTATCGAGGATATTTGGGCTGACCCGCAATCGAAGACGACGCAATGGCAATCGTTTCTCGATACGATGGCAGCGGCTTGATCGCCGCTGCTGGTGCTTAAATGGCGTCGGGCCATCGGTCCCGACGCTGATTCACAGGCAATCTATTTCTTCAAATTCAGTCCGACGCCCTTGCAGGAAAAGCGTGCATCGAATGCCTTAGTATAATCGGTGTCGGCCTTGAGCAGCTTCACCTTCACCAGTTCTTCGGCGAGCTGCTTGTAGCGATCGGCAGTCATGCAGCCGATTCCCTTGTCGAGCGCATCGCCGCTATCCACGATCCCGTAGTGCTTCATCTTGTCGATGGCGTATTCGATCTGGCCATCCGTCATCTCGGGGTTGGTCGCTTTAATCAGCGCATTGGCGGCTGCATTGTCCCCGTACAGGTAGTTGTACCAGCCCTCAATTGAGGCATCGACAAACCGTTGCACGAGATCGGGGTTGGTGTCGATGAGGTTTTGCTGCACGGTGATCATGGTCGCATAGGGCTTGTAGCCGCTATCGGCGAGTAGGAAAATCTCGGGTTCCGTGCCGGTCTGCTTCTGGATCTCGTATGGTTCAGCGGTAATCAGGCCCTGTTGAGCGGAGTTCCTATCTGCGAGAAACGGCGCAGGGCTGAAAGTGTAGGGCCTGTACTGCTCATCACGGAAGCCACCGAAATTGGCCTTCATCCACTCGAAATAAGCGCCAAAGCCACCCTGCGTCATGAAAATCGTTTCGAGCTTGGCCAGGTCTTCGAATTTCTCAACGCCGCTGCCCGGGTGGGCCAAAATGACCTGTGCGTTCTTTTGATAAAACGCCGCGACATCAACCAAGGGAATGCCTTGCTCGATGCCGACAAGCTGTTCCTGCTGGGTGCCCAGATAGAAGTCGAGCTTGCCGGTTAGGAGAAGGGCGCGGTTCTGTGCGCCGGGACCACCCTGTTGGATTTCAACATCGAGGCCGTATTTGGCGTAGGTGCCGTCAGCGACGGCCTGATAGAAACCGCCGTGATCGGCCTCAGCGAGCCAATCGGTGCCGAAACGGACTTTATCAAGGGAATAGGCGGGCGAGGCGATGGAGACTGTGGAGATTGCCAGCGCGGCAACAATCGCTGCCTTGCCGGATGAGATATGCGCGTTCATGGGAAATTCCTGATACGGAAAGATGCGGTAGTTAAACGCGGTGATTGTATTGGGTAGCCCTTGGCCAAACGTTAAAGACCGATGCCGACGAATTTCCGGGTCTCGGATCGAGGAAGCCGGGGCCTTCGAGGAGAGAGCTTTTTAACGATAGGTCGCTACGCTTTCGAGCCTAATCATCCAGCGAAATGAGAACATGACGTTTGTTGGCATGCCGCCGCACACGAAGGAAATCGATATGACCTATTTCAGTAAGCCCACCGATCTCGGCACAATGCATCGCGCAATTACGAATGCAATGCTTTGTCATAGCGTCGACGTCATTGTGAAAAAATATGTAGCCGGCAAGAGGATCTTCTCGCACAAGACCCCGATACTGAAATCATTCCAGATGTTAGGGCCTGCGGATACAAAGGAAGTTTTTGAGGATATTGGCTATGATCTCGCTGTTGGCGATCAGTCAGATTATCGCTTTTACTATCAGGCCAGTGTCGTTAAGCGAATGAAGGAAAATTCCTGGCTAAGGGATTTTACGAAATTTGGGCCGAGCATAACAACGGTTGACTTGGAATCTGGATTTTCAAACATACGCTTCATTATAGCTGAATTTTATCAAAACATGGATAATTGGCAGGCACGAGCGATGTACTGGAAGTTACATTACCATGGATCCGACGAAATTCCATGTTTGGATAACTTTGTATGACTAGACGTTTCGGCTGCGAAGTCTCGACCGAGATCGCAGAAAAACTGCCTGGCGAAGCAAGTCTATACAGAGCGCTGGCTTCGTAGACCGGAACGGCGGACATCGGTTATTGCCCGGCGCTCGATTTCGCTGGCGAGTTTCTGCTGGAAATCTAGCAGCGCCGGGTAGTTGTCCAAGCGCATTCGCTTCAGCCGCCATGAAATTCCGCAAAGCGTGGCAAGCCCCGGCTCTCGGTCGACGGCGATGAGGTGCGAATAATAACGTGGGCTACGTCCGAGCCATATTCGCGAGAACTCCATCTGCGAACTGGTCAACCCATCCGCCCGCAATGCCTCGTAGATGTCTTTGATTTTCATTCTGCTATCTCCTTGAAACAAATATTTATTTCCAAGAAGGCACGGCGCTAAAATGGTGCTGGATAAATAGCACGTTATTTCAGCGGGGGATTTTCAATGAAGACAAGGATGGAACAGCTACAGGCGGATATGATGACGAAGGGTGTCTTCACCCGTCACGAACGCCGCCAAATGAAATATCTGACAAAGGCCAACGAAGCTCAACGCCAATATGTGAAAGCGGCACTTCCGGCGAACCATCTGGCCCGACGCTGGATGGAAACCTGTGGCGAGGTCGATGATTACGGCAATATCGATTATTGCGGTGTCCCGCTTTGCCCGCGTTGCCACATGCGGGAACGCGCAGTGCAAACGGGAAAGGCCATCAAGAAGATATTTTGCGATGCAGCGAACGAGGAGCTTGCCTTCGCAACGATCCTGCTGCCGCCGCAACTGGACTTCGCCGGCATGACTGACCTCGTGGAGAATGAAAAACGCCGTCTTCGCACGTTTATAGATCGCCAGCGCAAGAAAGATCATCGCTGGGATGATTTTCATTTGTTAGGTTGGTGGGAAATCGACCGCATGAGCTTTGGCGATTTCGAGACGTGCGGGCGAAACACGCGAATTGCCTTGGATGCATTGGGCTTTCCGCTAATGGAAGCCCCGGATAAAACAATCTGGCGTCCGCATCTTCATGCAATTGTCCGCAAGGGCGGATTGACCACGGAAGAAATCGCCAGCGTCTTGCGCAAGGAAACCCACACGGCAAAATATCAGGTGGATATCCAGCCATTTCGCGCATATCGCGATGCCGGCGACAATATTCAGAATATCGTCCGCTATTGCCTGAAATTCCGCATCGAGTGCGACTACAAGCGGCCAGATGCTCAGGACTTCATTGAGGCAGAACAAGCCGATGAGGCAAAGCCAACCGAACGCAATTGGTGGCCAGCCGAAGATATCCGCGCATATGTGGACTGGCTATGTCTGGAGCGATCCGGCTTTCAATCGCTTCGCGTTGTTATCGGGCAAGCCAAAGACAAATCGGCTAGCGGTGTTCAACGTGTCATGTCTTCGAGCATTTCAATTGGTGAAGAGATTGAAGACGGTAAGAAATCGACAAATGCGATGCCTGACCGTTCTGGTACTCGACACCATATTAATGAAATGAAAGTAAGTCACGTTGTATCGGATATGAATGGGATTTTCGTTGTCGAAGACAATCGCAGTGTTTCGAGGAGTAATGCGGATATCTTCGATGTGGGGAATGGCGTAACGCTTATTGTGTATAATAATATTGTACAGGATACTAACTGGACTGATGCCAGCAAAAGCAGCCTCTTGCAGCGACCGGGCGTTGGCAACATTCCTGCGGGTGCGATCGCTGTCAGCAAGACATCCAGATGCGCCGGAAGCGTCGTTAGCCTTGCCGAGCGGCTGCGTAATATCGCGGATATAAGGCAAGCCAGTGGTGATCAACGCGGCGGTGCGACGTATTGACAAAAGTTCGTTCACCGAACTTTTTGCCTCCGTTCATACAAACGAATAATCATCGTATATGGTCAGGCCCCGCAGCGCCTCCAATGCAGGATTTTCCCGGCACGCTTGATCGAAGACGCTGCGAACTGCCTTCGATGACGGCTGCGTTGCAAGCCGGGACACGTCGCCGGTGAGAGGCAAAGCTGAAAGCTCCGGCTCCTCGACAATTCGGCCTGTGATAGCGGCGGCTTCGATATACGCGCTGATCGGCATGGTGGCTGAGAAAGCCTCGTCGTGGAAAAGCTCAATGCCGAGCATAGGCCGTAACGCCATGATGTCGGAAATCCACAACGGTTGAAATACAGGCCCGCCATCGGTGAGATTGTGGAGCGCATCAACAGCATGACCACAAATACGGTTGCGGGTCAGCAGCATAACGGCTTTGCTGTTGGGATCGTAGAGGCGGGCGACCGGCGGGAAATTCGCATTCGGTCGCGCATGCCACTGAAGGCGGCGAAGCATGGTTTTCGGGAACAGTCGCTGGTATCGCCCTGGCTGGTCCATTTCGTGGACGGTGACGGTTTTTCCCTCTGTCAATGCGAACAGCAAAATCGCCCGCCACGACAGCGCCGACAAATAGCTGCGCTGGTGCATCACGCCGTCGAGCTCATAGCGCAGGTTCAGCGACGTGCCCCTGCGCTTAACCTTGTAGAGCCGTTCGGACCCCACATGCAGGTCGGTCATGAATAACATCGCCAAGTCGATTTGCGGTTGCGTGGGCGTCTCGTCGTGATCGTCGTTTGAAGGGGTCTGCATCTGGTCTCCGCTCGATTTCGGCGGAAACTAAATTCCAGATGGCGCAAAGGGCGAGTTCAAAGAACCGCTTGGACCAATGGCGACGGTGCGCATGCTTCCGGGGCCAAGTTCGGCGGGTAACGCGCGTCAAGCAGAAGCACAGAAGCGCCAAGGAACGCGGCCCAGCCCGAAAACAGTGTTGCGCAGCGCCCCGCACCGAACGCGCGTCCGTGACGCTCTTTGATGACATTGCAGCAACGCCGGAACGCACGAAGGGCATGGGATCAAATGATCCCATGCCCTTCGGATGCTTACCCGGTAAAAAACTGCGCTGTTTATGCGGATTTGCGCAGCATCTTGCCGCGTTCGACGGCGGCGGCGGTCAACTGCGCGTCAAGCTCGCCAGCCCGGACAGCTTCAACGAGCGTGTCGATGACCTTCGGCAGCGCCGAAAGCTCGCCGATCTCGACAGCATTCTTGTCCTTGGCGAATTCGATGGTCTTGCCGGCATAACGCAGGGCGAAAAACACCTTTCCGTTGCCGTCGGTGAACCAACCCTGACGCACACGCTTGGTCGCTTCGACCTCGACACGGACACCTTCGGCGTTCTTCTTGCGCACGACATGCGTCGGCGTGAACGCCTGACCGGCGATCTTTGCTTCCGCCATCTGCTTCTGCTCGGCCAGTGCGGCAATCATCTTTTCCCGCGAACGCTGCACCGGATCGGCGGTTGCGCGAGCCGGAACGGCGGAAGTGAGCTTGAGGGCCTTGAGGTGGGACATGCTGCGATCCTTTCCGAAACCGTTGAACGTGTTCTCGGGATACAGCCATCTGCCAAAAGGGCGAGCGAAGAATGTTTTCCAAGGTGCCGCCGCAACAATTTTAACGTGTTTCTCAACGTGATGTAAAAACGCACAGCATACTCTTCTCTTATGAGCAAGTTTCCTTTGATCGTCGCCGGCACTTGGTTGACCGTGTTCCTTGGAACCGGAGGCTATGCTTTCGTGCCGCGCTCTCTCTACGACCCCGCCTGCGACATCAAGGGCAATATCTCGATAAACTCAGGCGAACGCATCTATCATGTTCGGGGTCAGGAGTTTTACAACTCGACCGTCATACGCCGTGAATATGGTGAACGCTGGTTCTGCTCCGAGGATGAGGCACGTCAAGCCGGTTGGCGCAAGGCGCATCGATAGGGACTATCGGAACAACTGCATGATGTTTTCAGCGCTCGCATTGGCAATGGATAGAGACTGGATTGCAAGCTGCTCTTGTGTTTGAAGCGCCTTGAGCCGGGTCGATGCCTCGTTCATATCGGCATCCACCAGTCGACCGATACCTTTATCAATTGTCGCCATCATTTTGGCGGTGAACTCGGTCTGCATCTCGATCCTCTTCGAAAGAGCACCGAAAACCGAACCGCTCGATATCGATCGTTGAAGCATGTATTCAACACCCTCGATGTACTCGTCAACGGTGAAAGCCTCGGTCGTCACATCAATCTCGGCTAGGTCAAACATAAGTGCCCACGGCGGGTCAGACCGCACATTTCCAACGCTTACTCTCGCCGCCCGATTCCCGGCCTCTGGATACATCGTTTGATCGGCCGCGAAAGTAATTCCGTTTCCTGTTGGTGTCGCAGTCAGTCCACTACCGGCGGTGACATATTCGATCACGGTGGCAAGTGCAGTGGCATCACCGATATAGCCGTCTGTCGAGCCAAGAGCTGCATCTACCACCGCCCTGTCGACGACATAGGTGGCTGACGCAGACGGCCCAACTTGGACATCAAACCAAAACGACGCTCTCGGTGAGACCGTAAACCCCTTTGTGAATTGTATTCCCGCCACCGGATACATGTTGTCATGATTATCCACGGGTGGGTTTTCTAACCCCATGGCGAAGCCTGCGGGGTATGCTCCGTTGAAGTCAGATATCACATTGAACAAATCGATACTGGAGCCCGGCTCTCCCGTATTTTCTAGCGAGCCGATTTCAAATCTGGGCGAACTCGAACCGCCAGTGAACAAAGTTTCATATGCGGTTGCAGGAACGGAATTGTCCGTGAAAACTTTCTGAAGAACAGCCCGCATCTCGGATGCAGTTCTGATCGTTCCATCAGTTCTTCCAAGAGCTACGTCGACGACATTCTTGTCAATTCTAAGCCCCGTAAACGACACCCCAGGGCTATGAATGCCAGCATCAATAACGACGTCAAATTCTACGTAATCTGCGAGGCCAAAAGTTGCCGGGCCGGTGAAGTTATGGGACTCGTGACCTTGGTGCGCAACAGAATTCGCGTTCGTTCCTCTAAACCCGCCAATGTCTCCGATGCCGTCGATTTCTTTTTGAAGGATGCCGCCTCCGCCGAGATTAAGCATACTTGTGTTTTTAAGGTTAATTTCGGCCGCTTTCAACGAAATCGAGCCATCTGACGTCCTGACGAAAGACGAGAGGGTCGAAGTTTTCAAGTCTGGCGTTTCCATCAGATGTGTAGCTGCTGTCGTTTTGAGCCAGTTCACTCCATTGAAGCTGGCCGACGCAACAACACTCTCAGCCTGAGCATTCAACTGCGAGAGTTCTTCCTGTATTTTTGAGCGGTCGACGCCATCTTCGCTCGCCGCAACCAGCCTAGCCTTAAACTCGGTGAGGATATCAACAATCGAAGTGGTCGCGGCATAAGCAATATCAACCTTGGCAGCGCCAAGGCCAAGGGCATCCGAGACAGCAGATAGCGCCATGTTATCGGAGCGCATCGTAGTGGAGATCGACCAATAGGCCGCGTTATCCGCTGCGATCTGAACGCGAAGCCCCGAACTGACTTGCCGTTGTGTCTCGGCCATACTGCTGTCGATCATGCGCAAGGTTTGCAGCGCGGCCATTGCGGATGTGTTCGTGAGGATGCTGGTCATGTTGAAGCCTAAAGCAAGGACGAGCTCAAGGGCGACCGATGCAATCGGCTTTAAGCTCAACGATGATGGAGACACTTCAACGGTTAACCCATAAGGGTGCCCGCCATTATAGCGAGACCGTAACCCTACGCGAAAGATTCGCACCCACGTAGAGTGCAGCTTCAGCTCAATGATGTGTTCATGAAGCTGCAAATTCCTGATGAATCGTTGCTACAACCTGCATAGTTAATAGGAAGTTAATTTCGATTCCGACGCTCAAAATGGGGGACGGCAATCGCTACCGGTCACTTCTCTGAAGGCCTCTGCGGTTCCTATCGTAAGACGCTTCTAATCCGCTGCACTTCAGCTCCTCGATCCGTCGCTCCAGCAGTTTGATTTCATCGTACGTGTCATCGTCGAGCAGAATAGGCTCGTTCGCGAATTCCTCCTGGCCGGGGCGAAGGAACTCCTTGATTTGCTCGGTATTCACCTGAGCATAGTGCTTGTCGATCATAGCAAGCGATGTGCGGGTATTGCGGGCGACGTGGTGAACCGAAACGTTGTTTGCGAGCATCTGTGAGATGTAAAAGTGACGGAATGAGTAAGATGTTCGACGTATGCCGCGGTTGTCTTTCTCCAAGCCAGCTGCCGTCAGCAGCGCCCTCAACCCATTCTTGAACGACAAGATGCGCTGACCATTTTCATCTGCGAAAACTGGGTCTTCATCCCTTGGTTCGCGGCCGATCTCGTGGATGAATAGATCCCAGAGCATGCCCAGTGCGGAGAGTGCCCCATACAGAGGCACGGCGCTGCCATGTTTGCCTTTGCCCCGCACCGCCAGACGAGCGTCCTGTTGATGCAAGGGGAGGTGCCGCGTTTCGCGAAATAGAGAAATATCGCCCCAGGTCAGGTTCTTAGCCTCGGTGGGGCGCAGGCCGGAATTTGCCAAGAGCTCGATGTAAGCGTGCAATCGGACGCGGTCAGCTCGGATGCCTTCCGTAACGGCTTTCTGTGTCCAAACACGGCCATCCTTGGCCTTGATGACTTTCAGATTTGTGTGGTGTTCATTAATGCGCTCAATGCTCTTGGCAATCAGCTTTTCGTATTCTTCTGGTTTGAAGCCCGGACGGCGATTGTCTGGCTTTTTTCTCGCTTCGACGGTTGGTAACTCCAAAGGCTTGCAATAGCCCCATCGTGAAGCCTGACGGAAAAGCTCGCGGAGAATGACCATCTCGCCCTTCATGGTCGTCAGTGCAGCGACCTTGCGCGGGGCAGCGCGGGAGAAGACGCGGCCATCTTCCCGCTCGCAACGGATTTTCTCGATTTTCGATCCCGGCCCAGTCGTCCAATAGGTTTTGCGCCATTCCAGATAGCGTTCGGCGTCGGCGGTCGTGATGAGGTCGATGGCCTTGTCCCCGAAGTATGCAACAGGAAAGCGCCGGATTATCGGCGGCCAGAATGTCGGGTGATAATGGCTGCGCTCACCTCGCTCAGCTTCCGCGCAGACCTTTTCTATGAATTCTTCGGCGACATCATGGAAGGCGTGCGGGACCAGTGATAGGCCCTGCTTATGCCGATATTTTTGCTCGTGATAAATCTCGTTCGCGCGCTGGAGAGCAGAATCATAGTCAGCGATGCCGAGCGACTTCTTGATCTGCCTGCCGCCGAGCGAATAGCGCATGGACCAATTGCGGGTGCCTTCGCGCTGGAAAAGCGTGAAAGGGGTATTCGGCGATTCGGTACGCTGCAACATAACCTAGGCTCCAACGGAGTTACTTTCGTCGGAGCGCTGCGCTGAAACTGCGCTAACTCCGTGTCCGAGCCCCGGGACGCTACATTGAAATCATTGAGAAATTCCGAACGGCATGCGCTGCTGAGCTAAGACTGAGCTAACATATTTCCGTTGCACACGAGGGCAAGCGAAAGCTGATACGTCAATGAAATCAATTAGTTCAATGGCGCACCCGGTAGGATTCGAACCTACGACCTTTGGAATCGGAATCCAACACTCTATCCAGCTGAGCTACGGGTGCTTGCCTGACGATGACTCGTCTGTCCGATGAGGGGTTCTTAGCCCAGGTGGGGGCGGGCTTCAATCGGGAAATTGCGGGAAGGCTATCTCTTTCAAGGGAAAAGCCGCCGGGGTGGGCCGGCGGCTTTTTCTTGGGTCAGGCGGTCTGCATGGCGCCGGGGCCGGGGATGGCCTTTTCCGGGACCTTGCCGAGGATGATCATGCCGAGCACCTCGTCCTTCGTCACGTCCTCGGTGCGGGCGTGGCCGACGACCTGGCCGTTCTTCATCACCGAGACGCGGTCGGCGAGGTCGAAGACGTCGTGGATGTCGTGGCTGATGAGGAAGATGCCGATGCCTTCCTTCTTGAGCTGCTTGATCAATTCGCCGACCTGCGCCGTCTCCTGGGGCCCGAGCGCGGCCGTCGGCTCGTCCATGATGAGGATGCGGGCGTCGAAGAGGATCGCGCGCGCGATCGCCACCGATTGGCGCTGGCCGCCGGAAAGCGCTTTCACCGGCTCCTTGAAGCGCTGGAAGTTCGGGTTGAGGCGGCCCATGACCTCGCGGGTCTTGGCCTCCATCGCCACGTCGTCGAGCGTGCCCCAGGGGGTGCGCAGCTCGCGGCCGAGATAGAGGTTGGCGGCCGCGTCCACGTTGTCGGCGACGGCGAGCGTCTGGTAGATCGTCTCGATGCCGTATTTCTTGGCGTCGCGCGGATTGGTGATCTCGGCGGGCTCGCCGTTGATCAGGATCTCGCCGCTGTCGCGCTTGTAGGCGCCGGAGAGGACCTTGATCAGCGTCGACTTGCCGGCGCCGTTATGGCCGAGCAAAGCCACGACCTCGCCGGGATAGAGATCGACCGAGGCATTGTCCACGGCATGGATGCCGCCGAAGGAGATGGAGATGTTCTTCATCTCCACGAGGGGCGTACGGGTGTCCGTCATTGGGTGGGCTCCTCTTACTTGGCGCGGGCGCGGTAGATCGTGTCGAGCCAGACGGCGACGACGAGGACCACACCGACGACGATGCGCTGGAACGGCGTGTCGATGCCGACCAGCACCATGCCCGATTGCAGCGATTGCATGACGAGGGCGCCGAGCATGGCGCCAGCGATTGTGCCCATGCCGCCGGCGAGCGACGTGCCGCCGATCACGGCCGCGGCAATCGTGTAGAGCTCGTCGAGCTCGCCCTGCGCGTTGGTCGCGGCATTGAGGCGGGCGGTGGAGATGGCGGCGGCGACGGCGCACAGCACGCCCATCAGCGCGAAGATCTTCACCGTCACCCAGCGGGTCTTGATGCCGGCAAGCTCGGCCGCCTCCGGGTTGCCGCCGAGCGCGAAGACGTAGCGGCCGAAGCGCAGGCGCGTCGAGATGAAGGTCATGACGATGCCGACGACGATGGCGATCAGTACGGGGATGGCGATGCCGTGCGGGATGAAGAGGCCGCCTTCGGGCCAGGCGATGCCGTTGGCGTCGGCGAACTTGCGGGCGATGGCGACCGGCCAGGGATAGGAATTGACGACGGTGACGGCGCCGAGCACCACGGCACAGCCGACGGCGACGAGGAAATATTCGGCCCACATGGGACGCAACGGGAAGCCGAAGCGCTTGCGCTGCTTGCGCGAATTGGCGATCGTCGCGACGATGGCGATGCAGGCCAGCGCCCCGACGATCCAGCTGGCGGTCGCGCCGATGGAGCCGTTGGTGCCGCCGCCCATCAGGCGGAAGGTCGCGTCCATGGGAGCGACCGTGCGGCCGCTGGTGACGAACCAGGTGGCGCCGCGCCAGACGAGAAGGCCGCCGAGCGTGACGATGAAGGACGGCACGTTGAGGAAGGCGACGATGAAGCCCTGCAATGCGCCGATGGCCGCGCCGAGCAGGAGGCCGGCGGCGAGCGTGATGATCCAGATGGCCGGATGCTCGAAGCCGAGCAACTGGGGTAGCAGTTCGGCTTGCAGCACGCCCATGGTCATGCCGACGACGCCGAGGATGGAGCCGACGGACAGGTCGATGTTGCGCGTGACGATGACGAGCACCATGCCGGTCGCCATCACGGCGACGGAGGCGGTCTGGACGGAAAGGTTCCAGAGGTTGCGCGGCGTCAGGAACAGGCCGCCCGACAGGATGTCGAAGCCGATCCAGATGATCAGCATGGCGCCGACCATGCCGAGCAGGCGGGTGTCGATTTCGGTGGCGCGGAAGAAGCGCTTCACCGGATTTTCGCTGGCCAAGCGCGCGCGATTGGCAGCTGCGGTATTCGTGATGTCGGCCATGGCTTTGCCGTTCCCCCACTTCTGTTGAACGTGTCGTCCGGGCGTTTTCGGGACGGGGCCCGCTCGAGGATGTGTCGCCGCCTCATCCTCCGCCCGCTGCCCATCTTGCGCAAGCGCCGCAACGTTTCACGTTGCGGCGCCCGGCAATGGTCAGGTCAGTCCGGTGGTCCGGTTCAGTCGCAGGCTGCGAGCGTGCCGGCCTTGACGCCCTGGCAAGCCGTTTCCTTGGAGATCCAGCCGGCGTCGATGACGACGTTCAGGTTGTCCTTGGTGATCGGCAGCGGTGCGAGGAAGACCGATTTCATCTCGACGCCCTTCGGGCCGCCGTTGAAGGTCGTCACGCCTTCGATGTCGTCCATGGTCTTGCCGCCGGCAAGTTCGGCCGCGATTTCGGCGGCGCGCTTGCCGAGTTCACGCGAGTCCTTCCAGACCGAGACAGTCTGCGTGCCGAGCGCGACGCGGTTGAGCGCGGCGTGGTCGGCGTCCTGGCCGGAGACCGGAACGGAGCCGGCAAGGCCCTGTGCGGCAAGCGCTGCGATCGCACCGCCGGCCGTGCCGTCGTTCGATGCGACGACCGCGTCGACCTTGTTGTCGTTCGCCGTCAGGAACTGTTCCATGTTCTTCTGGGCGTTTTCCGGCTTCCAGCCATCGGTGTAGGCTTCGCCGACATTCTTGATCTTGCCGGCGTCGATGGCTTCCTTCAGCACTTCCTGCTGGCCTGCGAAGAGGAAGTCGGCGTTCGGGTCGGAAGACGAGCCCTTGATGAAGACATAGTTGCCTTCCGGCTTCACCTTGAAGACTTCGCGGGCCTGCATGCGGCCGACTTCCTTGTTGTCGAAGGTGATGTAGAAGGCGGCCGGGTTCTCGATCAGGCGGTCGTAGCCGACGACCGGGATGCCTTCAGCCGCGGCCTTTTCGATGGCCGGGCCGATGGCTTCGGAATCCTGGGCGAGAACGATGAGGGCGTTGGCGCCCTGCGAGATCAGGGATTCGATGTCGGTCAGCTGCTTTGCGGCGGAGGACTGGGCGTCAGCCGAAATGTACTTGTCGCCGGAGGCCTCGAGCGCAGCCTTGATGGCGGCTTCGTCGGTTTTCCAGCGCTCTTCCTGGAAGTTGGACCAGGAGACGCCGACCACCAGGTCCTTGGCGTGCGCGACGGCCGAATGCATGGAAACGATGATGGCAGCCCCTGCCATCAGCTTCAGAACGGATTTCATAATTATCCTCCCAAGTGAATACCGGCCGTCCGGGCGAACCTCCCGCCCAATCAACGACCGATCACGATAATACTGTCCAGATGCCCCTCCCGGTGATGCCGGGACTTTTTTCTCGACAGTCGAGAAAATAGATGTCAGAACTTTCGAAGGCTGTCAACAAGCCTTTGACGGGTCTTGAACGGCGGCGTGACAGATGCTTTGGGAGGGGCATGTGTTGCAGCAAGTGAAAGCGGGCGGAAACGGGCGATGCTGGTGAAGTCGAGCACGGAGCTTGTGCGTCAGCAGAACAGTGCGCTGGTCCTCGCCTCGCTGCGCCGGCACGGGCCGCTTGCCCATACGGATATTTCCCACCACACGGGCCTTGCCTCGGCTACGGTCTCGGCCATCACGGCGGAGCTGGAAAAGGCGGAAGTGCTGGAGCGGCGCGAGCAGCAGGCGTCCGCCTCGCGGGGCCGGCCGCGCGTCATCTTCGGCCAGCGGCGCGATGCCGGCTACCTCGTCACCGTGCGCATCTCCTCCGATGCCGTGCAATATTCGCTGGCCGACTACGGCGGCACGCTGATCGACCGTTTCGAGGAGGCGCGCAACCATGCGGATTCCTCGACGCAGCCCTTTGCCGACGCCTTCGTCGCCGCGCTCGACAGGCTGGCGGAGCGCTCGCAGATCGCGCGGGAGCGGGTGCTGGTCGTGTCGATCAGCAGCAAGGGCCTCGTCGATCCCGCGCACGCCCTCCTCGTCTGGTCGCCGGTCTTTGGGGAGCGGCAGGTGGATTTCGCCGCGCTGCTTTCGCCGCGCTGGCGCGCGAAGATCCTCATCAGCAACGAAACCCTGCTCGTCGCCCATGCCATGGCGCTGCGCATGGAAAAGGCGGGGGCGGAGAACCTGCAGGCCGTCGCCGCGCTCTCGCTCGGCCACAGCATCGGGCTCGGCATCGCGCGGCGCGAGCGGTCCGGCGAGCTGACGGTGACGGCGCCGAATTTCGGGCACATGCTGAATTCGTCGGACGGCAAATTGTGTCGCTGCGGCTCGCAAGGCTGCATCGAGGCCTCGGCCGGCTTCTACGGCATCCTGCGCACCGCCTTCGAGGTGCCGCCCGATACGATCCCCGCGAAATTCGTGCCGCTCGCCGAGATGGACAAGATCGCGCTGCGCGCGCGGCAGGGCCACCGCATGTCGGAATACGCCTTCCGCCAGGCCGGCCTTGCGCTGGGGCAGGGGCTTTCGCGCATGGTGAGCCTCTACGACAACATGCCGATCGCCATCACCGGGCCCGGCACGCGCTATTACGACCTCATCCAGCGCGGGATCGAGGAGGGATTGGCACAATCGCAGCAGATCCGCCTCTTCGGCGCCCCGCCGATCTCCGTCGTGCCGGAGGAGGCGACGCTGGTACTGGAAGGCCATCTCGACCGCGCGCTGGCGGAGATGGACCACGATATCATCGCGGCGAAAGCTGTGGGGGATTGAGGGGGGAGGCTGCGAAGGCTGGTTGGGCATCGCAAAGGCTGGCTCAGGTACCGCAAAGGTTGGCTCAAGCATCGCTTAGGGCCCGAGTTCAAGCATTGAATGTAGCCCGACCTTTCCTCCACCCAGAACCTCTCCTCCATCCCGAACCTCTCCTCTACCCTGAACCTCTCCTCTACCCTGAACCTCTCCTCCGTCATGCTCGGGCTTGACCCGAGCATCCATGCGGCACCCGCTGCGGGCGAGGTGTGGATCCTCGGGTCAAGCCCGAGGATGACGATGGAGAGTGGGGCGGGGGCGGAGGCAGGGACAAGGGCAGAGGCGGGGGGCAGGGGCAATAGAGGCTCCTGCACAAGTGAACCGGCAACACACCCTCCACAAAAAAGACCGGGCGATTTCTCGCCCGGCCAGTTGCCTTGGGAGGAGGGGCCGTCAGGCGACGGGGATCTGGCGCTTTTCTTCCACGGACTTCACGGCCGCGTCGGCGAGTGCGAGGGCGGCGAGGCCGTCGGCGCCGGAGGGGGAGATCGTCGCGCCCTTCTCGATGGCAGCGATGAAGGCGGCGATCTCGTTGGCATAGGCTTCCGTGTAGCGGGTCATGAAGAAGTCGTGCAGCGGCGGACGGGTATAGCCCTCGCCGTTGGCGACCTCGATGGAGACCGGGCGCTGGTTCTCGGCCGAGACCATGCCCTTCGAGCCGTGCACCTCGATGCGCTGGTCGTAGCCGTAGGTGGCGCGGCGGGAATTGGAGATGACCGCCTGCCTGCCGGATTTCGTCTGGAGGATGACGGAGACGCTGTCATAGTCGCCGGCCTTGCCGATCTCCGGATCGACCAGCACGGCGGCGGTCGCGAAGACGGAGGCGATCTCCTCGCCCAGCAGGAAGCGGGCCATGTCGAAGTCGTGGATCGTCATGTCGCGGAAGATGCCGCCCGAGCGCTTGATGTAGTCGACCGGCGGGGCGCCGGGATCGCGCGATGTGATGGTCACCATCTCGACCTCGCCGATGCGGCCCTCGTCGATGGCCTTGCGCACGGCCATGAAATGCGGGTCGAAGCGGCGGTTGAAGCCGACCATCAGCTTGCCGTTGGTCTCCTCCACAACCTTCATGCAGGCCCTGACGCGCCCGACGTCGAGGTCGATCGGCTTTTCGCAGAAGATCGCCTTGCCGGCGCGCGAGAAGCGCTCGATGAGGTCGGCATGGGTGTCGGTCGGCGTGCAGATCACGACGGCGTCGATGTCGCCTGCGGCTTCGATCGCCTCGATGGTGCGGACCTCGCAGCCGTATTGCCCGGCGATGGCCTCGGCGGCGGCGGGAAACGCATCCGCGACGGCGACGAGCACGGCATCGGCATTGCCGGACACGGCCTTGGCATGGACCTTGCCGATGCGCCCTGCGCCGAGGAGGCCAAATCTCACAGTCATCTTCATTCTCTCTGCTATGCCGCAAGCCTTCGCGGCGGAAAGGGGCGGGGCGATTCGCTCGCGTCCCGCAAAAGCGCCGCGGCTTGCCGCGGGTGTTTCTCTATGCGATTCCATCCAAAACGGAATGGATGAGCCGTAATCGGTAATCTTTGGAACAAGTGTTCCATTTCTTGCCGGAGGCGTCAAGCCTGCGGGGCGCCGGGCGGGACACGCAAGGGCGGTTTCCCCCGGAAGAAAAACCGCCTATGTAGGCGCGCAAGGCGACAGGAGACCTCCATGAAGTTCATCGATCCCGACCATCCGTTCTACC
Organism: Shinella fusca; assembly: GCF_014203155.1. Classification (GTDB taxonomy): domain Bacteria; phylum Pseudomonadota; class Alphaproteobacteria; order Rhizobiales; family Rhizobiaceae; genus Shinella; species Shinella fusca. The sequence continues at coordinate 180,194 of NZ_JACHIK010000005.1, read as the reverse complement.
GCCCGCTCTGGCGGCGGGTGCTGCTGGTCGCCGCCTGCGCCGCCTGGACGGGCGTGGAGTTCTACAACGGCCAGCAGGCCTGGGGCATGATCTTCCTCGCCGTCACGGCCTATGCCTTCGCCAACCTCATCCTCTTCTTCAAGCCCTCGCCGCCGAAATCCCCGGAAGAGGGCGGCGGAACGGAAGGCTAACCCCTCAGGCCGAGGCTGCGCTCCACCTCGATCCGCCGGATCGTCTCGTCGATCAGCATGTTGGCGATCTTCATGCGCAGCGTCGCGTTGGTGCGAAGGTCCGCCGGTGCGCGGTCGGGGTGGTTGTCGCGCGCGAAGGCGCGGCGGCGGGCAAGCAGGTCCTCCACGCTCTCCCGGCCCGTCAGCGCAAGGTCTTCCGCCACTTCCTCCGGCGCGGTGCGCAGGAGGTGCGGCGGCGCCGGTGGCGGCTCTTCGGGCGGCGGTGCCGGTTCCTCGTAGAGGTCGAGATAGGCGGCGGCGGCCTGCGGGGCGGAAACGAAGGTCTTGCCCATGCCCAGCCCGGCAAAGCCGGCGGGAAGGCCGCGGACCTCCATGGCGATGTCTTCGTCGTCCGCCGGAAGATCTTCCGCCGCTTCGCGCGCCTCGGCCTTCAGCCGCTCCAGCACCGATTCGAAAACGGTCATGCCGAACATGGATGGTCTCTCCTCAATCCGGCGAAAGCATCCGGCTGCGTTGAAGGATCAGATCATAGAGCAGTTTGGCGCTCGGGGGGAGCGCCCGGCCCTTTACGGAGATAAGGCTGTAGGGCTTGATGTCGATCTCGAAATCCGTGTTGAGGATGGAAATCTCGCCGGCCTGCGCGCCGACATCGGCGATGAAGACGGCCATGTCGCGCGCGACGGGCGCGATGGCGTTCGAGCCGCAGACGATGGCGGTGGTGAGAAGGATCGACGAGGTGTTGACGACCGTGGCGGGCAGCGGCACGCCGCCGGCGATGAACAGCTCCTCGATGCGCCGCCGGAGCAACGTGCCGGCCGGCTGGAACACCCAGTCGAAATGCGGCAGGTCGGCAAGGCCGACGATGGGTTTTTCCGCCAGCGGATGGCCCTTGCGCACGATGAGGCAGGCCTTCTCGATGCCGATCTCGGTGACGTTGAAGAGGCGCGGATTGAGGTCGTCCGGCACGCGGGCGATGATGAAGTCCTGCCGGGCGGCGAGGAGCTCGCGGGCGAGCACGTTGCTCGTCTCCACGCGCACGTTCACCTCGATGCCGGGATAGGCGGCGCTGACCTGCTGGATCGCCGGCACGGCAAGGCTGATGGCGGGCGCCGTCACCGCGCCGAGGAAGACCGAGCCGCCGGTGCCCGACTTCAGCGCCGAGAGCTCGCGGTCGACCTCGCGCAATTCCAGGAGGATGGTGCGTGCGCGCCGCGCGAAGGCGCGCCCGAAGGCGGTGAGCGCCACGCCGCGCGAGACGCGCTCGCACAATTGCGCCTTGAGGATCGTTTCCATTTCCGTCAGCATGCGCGAAGCGGCGGGCTGGGAGATGTTGAGCGCGTCGGCCGCCGCGCTCACCTGCTTGTGTTCCTCGATGGCCACGATCATGCGCAGGTGGCTGAGTTTCAGGCCGGAGCGCAGCAGGCCGATGCCCTGCAGGTCGCTGCCGCCCTCGCCGGGAAAGAGCTGTTCGTCGGCGTCTTCGTTCAAACGCATCGTTACTCCGTTCGGTAAAAATATTATATTTCCGTTGTCGTATATCAATTTTGATATCGCATTAGAAGCTTATTGCATTTGACAGTTATGGCAATTCAGGAGAGGTTTCGCGAATGTGCGCTGGGGTCCTTGGGAGTGGGGGCCGGCGGGCCTTTGCCCGACCAGTCCAGGCCGTCGTCTGAAGGCGACCCCGCCCGCGCACAGATCAAAGCCTGGCCGGGTCCGGCCAGTGCGCACAAGGGAGAGACCTTTCAATGAAAATGATCACTTCGCTTCTCGCCGCTGCCGCCATCAGCGTCGCGTCGTTCGTGGCGCCGTCGTTTGCCCAGGACAAGGGCATGGTCGGCATCTCCATGCCCACCAAGACCTCGACCCGCTGGATTTCGGACGGCGAGACGATGGAAAAGCTGTTCAAGGAAGCCGGCTACACCCCGGACCTGCAGTTCGCCGACGACGATATCCCGAACCAGCTCGCCCAGATCGAGAACATGGTCACCAAGGGCGCCAAGGTTCTCGTCATCGGCGCCATCGACGGCACGACGCTCTCCGACATCCTGCAGAAGGCTGCCGACGCCGGCGTGAAGGTCATCGCCTATGACCGCCTGATCCGCGATTCGGGCAATGTCGACTACTACGCCACCTTCGACAACTTCCAGGTCGGCGTCCTCCAGGCCACCAGCCTCGTCGACGGCCTGAAGGCCAAGTTCCCGAACACCAAGCCGTGGAACGTCGAACTCTTCGGCGGTTCGCCGGACGACAACAACGCCTTCTTCTTCTACGACGGCGCCATGTCGGTTCTCCAGCCGCTGATCGACAAGGGCGACATCGTCATCAAGTCGGGCCAGACGGGCATGGAAACCGTCGGCACGCTGCGTTGGGACGGTGCGGTCGCTCAGGCCCGCATGGAAAACCTCCTGTCCTCGACCTACACCGACGGCCGCGTCGATGGCGTTCTTTCGCCCTATGACGGCCTGTCCATCGGCATCCTGTCGGCCCTCAAGGGCGTCGGCTACGGCTCGGCCGACCAGCCGATCGCCGTCGTGACCGGCCAGGACGCCGAACTGCCGTCCGTCAAGTCGATCCTCGCCGACGAACAGTATTCGACGGTCTTCAAGGACACGCGCGAACTGGCCAAGGTCACGGTCGGCATGGTCAACGCGATCATGGAAGGCAAGGAGCCGGAAGTGAACGACACCAAGACCTACGACAACGGCGTCAAGGTCGTTCCGTCCTACCTGCTGAAGCCCGTCGCCGTCGACAAGTCGAACGCCGAGAAGATCCTCGTCGAGGACTCCGGCTACTACACGGCCGACCAGCTGAAGAACTGATCGTTCTTCCTTCTCCGGGGTTCGCGCTTTATGCGCGAACCCTCTTTTATCCGGATCGCAGAGCGAATAGGCTCGCTTTCCCTGTCACGAGGCAGGGGATGGCCGCTGGAAACTGTATATGAGCAAGACCCTTCTCGAAATGCGTGGCATCACGAAGACGTTCCCGGGCGTAAAGGCGCTCGACAACGTCAACCTGAAGGTCCGCGAAGGCGAGATCCACGCCCTTGTCGGCGAAAACGGCGCCGGCAAATCCACCCTCATGAAAGTGTTGAGCGGCGTCTATCCGGCCGGCTCCTATGAGGGCGAAATCCATTTCGACGGCGAAGTCCGTCGTTTCTCCACGATCTCCGACAGCGAGCATCTGGGCATCATCATCATCCACCAGGAACTGGCGCTCGTGCCGCTGCTGTCGATCGCCGAGAACATCTTCCTCGGCAACGAGGTGGCGTCGAACGGTGTCATCGACTGGAAGAAGACCTTCCGCCGCACGCAGGAGCTGCTCGACAAGGTCGGCCTCAAGGAGCCGCCGGGCACGCTGATCACCGATATCGGCGTGGGCAAGCAGCAGCTCGTGGAGATCGCCAAGGCGCTTTCCAAGAAGGTGCGCCTGCTCATCCTCGACGAGCCGACCGCCTCGCTCAACGAGAAGGACTCCGACGCGCTGCTGAAGCTGCTCATGGAGTTCCGCTCGCAGGGCATGACCTCCATCATCATCTCGCACAAGCTGAACGAGATCAAAAAGGTCGCCGACCAGATCACCATCCTGCGCGACGGCGGCACGGTCGAGACGCTCGACTGTCACAACGAGGACATCTCCGAGGACCGCATCATCAAGGGCATGGTCGGCCGCGAGATGGAGGACCGCTACCCCCCGCGCGAGCCGAAGATCGGCGAGACGCTGCTGGAGGTGAAGAACTGGAACGTCTTCCACCAGCAGCACCGCGACCGGCAGTTCCTGCATGACGTGAGCTTCACGGTGCGCGCCGGCGAGGTCGTCGGCATCGCCGGCCTCATGGGCGCGGGCCGCACCGAGACGGCGATGAGCCTCTTCGGCAAGAGCTGGGGACACAAGATCACCGGCGAGGTCTTCATGCGCGGCAAGCCGGTGGACGTCTCGACGATCCCCAAGGCCGTCGAGGCGGGCTTTGCCTACGTGACCGAGGACCGCAAGCAGCTCGGCCTCGTGCTGATCGACAACATCATGCACAACACGACGCTCGCCAACCTCAAGGGCGTTTCCAGGGCGACGGTCATCGACAGCCACCAGGAGGCCAAGGTCGCCTCCGGCTACCGCTCGCAGCTTCGCATCCGCTCGCACTCGATCTACCAGGAAGCCGTCAACCTTTCCGGCGGCAACCAGCAGAAGGTCGTGCTGTCGAAGTGGCTGTTCACCAATCCCGAGGTGCTGATCCTCGACGAACCCACGCGCGGCATCGATGTCGGCGCCAAGTTCGAAATCTATTCCATCATCAACCAGCTTGCCGCCGAGGGCAAGGGCATCCTGATGATCTCGTCGGAGATGCCGGAACTGCTCGGGACCTGCGATCGCATCTATGTCATGAACGAAGGACGCATCGTGGCCGAGCTCTCCAAGGCGGAAGCAAGCCAGGAATCCATCATGCGCGCCATCATGCGCTCCGGGGAGAAACACTAATGGCCACCGATACCGCGACCAAGACGACCCAGCATTCGGTGGGCGACTACCTTCGCAAGAACATCCGTGAATACGGCCTGCTCGTGGCGCTCGTCGTCATCATGGTCTTCTTCCAGGTCGTCACCAACGGCGTGCTCTTCCGCCCGGTCAACATCACCAACCTGGTGCTGCAGAACTCGTTCATCGTCATCATGGCGCTAGGCATGCTGCTGATCATCGTGGCGGGGCATATCGACCTGTCGGTCGGCTCCATCGTCGCCTTCATCGGCGGCATATCGGCGATCATGCTGGTGAAGTGGAACATGCCGGCGATTATCGTCGTGCCGCTGTCCATCCTCATCGGCGCAGCCATGGGGGCGGCGCAGGGCTACTGGGTCGCCTACCAGAAGATCCCGTCCTTCATCGTCACGCTCGCCGGCATGCTCGTCTTCCGCGGCATGACCTATGTGGCGCTCGGCGGCCGGCCGGTCGGCCCGTTCCCGAAGGAATTCCAGATCCTCTCCACGGGCTTCGTGCCGGATTTCCTGTCGCTGACCGACCCGGCAACGAGCCTCATCAAGAACTATGTCGCGCTCATCGCGGTGCTGCTGCTCGTCGGCTACGCCATCTATGCGGGCCTGCGCGAGCGGCGCATGAACGTGCTGCACGAGACGGAGAACGAGCCCTTCACCTTCTTCGTCATCCAGATGGCGGTCACCGGCGTGGTGGCGATCTTCCTCGGCTTCCAGCTCTCGACCTATCGCGGCCTGCCGAACGTGCTCGTCATCATGGGCGTCCTCATCGCGCTCTACACCTTCGTGACGACGCGCACGACGATCGGCCGGCGCATCTACGCCATGGGCGGCAACGAGAAGGCGGCCAAGCTCTCGGGCATCAACACCGAGCGGCTGACCTTCTACACCTTCGTCAACATGGGGGCGCTCGCCGCGCTCGCCGGCATGATCATCGCCGCACGCCTCAATTCGGCGACGCCGAAGGCCGGTGTCGGCTCCGAGCTCGACGTCATCGCGGCCTGCTTCATCGGCGGCGCATCGGCCTCGGGCGGCGTCGGCAAGATCACCGGCGCGGTCATCGGCGCCTTCATCATGGGCGTCATGAACAACGGCATGTCGATCATGGGCATCGGCATCGATTACCAGCAGCTCATCAAGGGCCTGGTGCTGCTCGCCGCCGTGTTCTTCGACGTCTACAACAAGAACAAAGGCTGACCGGAAACCGGCCAGCCGCAAGGATTGCAAGAGTGCTTGACCGGCCGCCGGCGCGGCCAGTGCGGTGACGCCTGTCTGCCGCAAGTGCGGAGCTTTGGCCGAAAAGGCTTCAGGAAGGATACGGAAATGCTGATTTCGCAGGTAGCAAATGCCGATGGCTCGATCACCGTCGCGGTGCGCGAGGAGGGCGGCAAGGCCCGCGCCGTCAAGGGCGCCGGCAGCGTCTATGCGCTCGCCATGGAAGCGGCCGATAGCGGCCGCCCGCTGAAGGCCGTCATCGAGGAGAAGGGGCTTGGCGAGGAGGTCGATCTGGAAGCGGCCTATGCCGCCGGCCGTTTCCTGTCGCCGATCACCCATCCCGATGCCGCGCACCTGCACCTGACGGGCACGGGCCTTACCCATCTCGGCTCCGCCGCCACGCGCGATTCCATGCACAAGAAGACGTCGGAAGCGACTGAGGAGACGCTGACGGATTCCATGAAGATGTTCCGCATGGGCCTTGAGAACGGCAAGCCGAAGGCCGGCGAGACGGGCGTCCAGCCGGAATGGTTCTACAAGGGCAACGGCGTTGCGGCCGTCGCGCCCGGCGCCGCGCTGACGTCGCCCTCCTTCGCGCTCGACGGCGGCGAGGAGCCGGAAATGGCCGGCATCTACGTGATCGCCACCGACGGCTCGCCCTTCCGCATCGGTTTTGCCGTGTCGAACGAATTCTCCGACCACGTCACGGAGCGCATCAACTATCTCTACCTCGCCCATTCCAAGCTGCGCCAGGCGAGCTTCGGCCCGGAAATCCGCGTGGGCAGCCCGCCGGACGATATCCGCGGCTTCTCGCGCATCGTGCGCGGCGGCAAGGTGCTTTGGGAAAAGCCCTTCGTCTCAGGCGAGGCGAACATGTCCCATACCTTCGCCAACCTTGAGTACCATCATTTCAAGTACGGTCTATTCCGTGTGCCGGGCGACGTGCATGTCCACATGTTCGGCACGGCCACGCTGTCCTTCGGCGACGGCATCCGCACGGAAGAGGGCGATGTGTTCGAGATCGGCGCGGACGGTTTCGGCCTGCCGCTGCGCAATCCTTTGGCAATTGCCAAGGAAGAGACGATCGAAATCCGCCAATTGTAACCGATGCGGCGGCCCGCCCGGCGGGTCGCCGAGGGAATGACAGGAGGCCTTGCGCCATGACCATCCACCAGAACCTGATTGCCGGCGAATGGGTCGGCGCGGACGGTGTGAAGAACATCAACCCGTCGAACACCAACGACGTGATCGGCGAGTATGCCCGCGCCTCCGTCGAGGATACGAAGGCGGCGATCGCCGCCGCGAAGGCCGCGTTCCCGGCCTGGTCGCGCTCGGGCATCCTGGAGCGCCACGCGATCCTGCGGAAGACCGCCGACGAGATTCTCGCCCGCAAGGACGAACTCGGCCGCCTGCTCTCGCGCGAAGAGGGCAAGACGCTGGCCGAAGGCATCGGCGAGACGGTGCGCGCCGGCCAGATCTTCGATTTCTTCGCGGGCGAGACCCTGCGCCTTGCCGGCGAGACGCTGCCCTCCGTGCGGCCGAACATCGGCGTCGAGATCACCCGCGAGGCCGTTGGCGTCGTCGGCATCATCACGCCCTGGAATTTCCCCATCGCCATTCCCGCCTGGAAGATCGCCCCGGCGCTCTGCTATGGCAACACGGTCGTCTTCAAGCCGGCCGAATTGGTGCCCGGCTGCTCCTGGGCCATCGTCGACATCCTCCATCGCGCCGGCCTGCCGAAGGGCGTGCTCAACCTCGTCATGGGCAAGGGCTCGGTGGTCGGCCAGACCATGCTGGACAGCCCCGACGTCAACGCCATCACCTTCACCGGCTCCACCGGCACGGGCAAGCGCGTCGCCGTCGCCTCGGTCGAGCATAACCGCAAGTACCAGCTCGAAATGGGCGGCAAGAACCCCTTCGTCGTGCTCGACGACGCGGACCTCAATGTCGCCGTGGAAGCGGCCGTCAACTCGGCCTTCTTCTCCACCGGCCAGCGCTGCACGGCCTCCTCGCGCGTCATCGTCACGGAAGGCATCCACGACCGCTTCGTCGCGGCCGTCGGCGAGCGGCTGAAGAGTATCGTCGTTGACGACGCGCTGAAGGCCGGCACGCATATCGGCCCGGTGGTCGACGAGAGCCAGCTCAAACAGGACACCGACTATATCGAGATCGGTCAAAAGGAAGGTGCGAAGCTCGCCTTCGGCGGCGAATTGCTGAAGTGCGAGACGCCCGGCTTCTATCTTTCGCCCGCGCTCTTCACCGAGGCGACGAACGACATGCGGATTTCCCGCGAGGAGATCTTCGGGCCGGTCGCCGCGGTCATCCGCGTCAAGGACTACGAGGAGGCGCTTGCCGTCGCCAACGACACGCCCTTCGGCCTTTCCTCCGGCATCGCCACCACGAGCCTCAAGCACGCCACGCACTTCAAGCGCAATGCGGAGGCCGGCATGGTCATGGTGAACCTGCCGACGGCGGGCGTCGATTTCCACGTTCCCTTCGGCGGCCGCAAGGGCTCGTCCTTCGGCTCGCGCGAGCAGGGCAAGTACGCCAACGAATTCTATACGACCGTCAAGACCGCCTACACGCTGGCGTGAGACAAAGCCGTCCGGGTTTTCCGGGCGGTCCCTTCGAGGACTGGAAGAGATGAAGAAGAAAGCTGAATGGCCGCGCAGGCTGCGCTCGCAGGAATGGTACGGCGGAACCAGCCGCGACGTGATCTACCACCGTGGCTGGATGAAGAACCAGGGCTATCCGCACGACCTGTTCGACGGCCGCCCGGTCATCGGCATCCTCAACACCTGGTCGGACATGACGCCGTGCAACGGCCACCTGCGCGAGCTCGCCGAAAAGGTGAAGGCCGGCATCTGGGAGGCCGGCGGCTTCCCGATGGAAGTGCCCGTGTTCTCGGCCTCCGAAAACACCTTCCGCCCCACGGCGATGATGTACCGCAACCTCGCCGCGCTCGCGGTGGAGGAGACGATCCGCGGCCAGCCGATGGACGGCTGCGTGCTGATGGTCGGCTGTGACAAGACCACGCCGTCGCTGCTGATGGCGGCCGCCTCGGTCGACCTGCCCTCCATCGTCGTCACCGGCGGTCCGATGCTGAACGGCTATTTCCGCGGCGAGCGCGTCGGCTCCGGCACGCACCTGTGGAAGTTCTCCGAGATGGTGAAGGCTGGCGAGATGACGCAGGCCGAATTCCTCGAGGCGGAAGCCTCGATGAGCCGCTCGTCGGGCACATGCAACACCATGGGCACCGCGTCGACCATGGCCTCGATGGCCGAGGCCCTCGGCATGGCGCTTTCCGGCAATGCCGCGATCCCGGCGGTCGATTCGCGCCGCAAGGTGATGGCGCAGATCACCGGCCGCCGCATCGTGCAGATGGTCAAGGACGACCTGAAGCCCTCCGACATCCTCACGAAGGAAGCCTTCGAGAACGCCATCCGCACCAATGCGGCCATCGGCGGCTCGACCAATGCGGTGATCCACCTGCTGGCGATCGCCGGCCGTGTCGGCATCGACCTTTCGCTGGACGACTGGGACCGCTGCGGACGTGACGTGCCGACCATCGTCAACCTGATGCCGTCCGGCAAGTACCTGATGGAAGAGTTCTTCTATGCCGGCGGCCTGCCGGTGGTGCTGAAGCGCCTCGGCGAAGCGGGCCTCCTGCACAAGGATGCGCTGACGGTTTCGGGCGAAGCGATCTGGGACGAGGTCAAGGACGTCGTCAACTGGAACGAGGACGTGATCCTGCCCGCCGAGAAGGCGCTGACGCAGTCCGGCGGCATCGTCGTGCTGCGCGGCAACCTCGCCCCCAAGGGCGCGGTGCTGAAGCCCTCGGCGGCCTCGCCGCATCTCCTGACGCATCGCGGCCGCGCGGTCGTCTTCGAGGACATCGACGACTACAAGGCCAGGATCAACGACGACAATCTCGACATCGACGAGACCTGCGTCATGGTCATGAAGAACTGTGGCCCGAAGGGCTATCCGGGCATGGCCGAGGTCGGCAACATGGGCCTGCCGCCGAAGGTGCTCAAAAAGGGCATCACCGACATGGTGCGCATCTCGGATGCCCGCATGTCCGGCACGGCCTACGGCACCGTCGTGCTGCACACCTCGCCGGAAGCGGCCGTCGGCGGCCCGCTCGCGGTCGTCAAGTCCGGCGACATGATCGAGCTGGACGTGCCGAACCGCCGCCTGCATCTCGATATTTCCGAGGAAGAGCTGGCGCGCCGGCTCGCCGAATGGAAGCCGAACCACGAGCTGCCGGAATCGGGCTATGCCTGGCTGCACCAGCAGCATGTGCAGGGGGCCGATACCGGCGCCGACCTCGACTTCCTCAAGGGCTGCCGCGGCAGCGCCGTCGGCAAGGACAGCCACTGACCTTTCCGGGCGCGGTTTCAAGGCCGCGCCCGCTCTGTTTCGTTCCGGCACGGATGGCCGCGTTCCGGTGCCGGTGGCAACGTTTCCTTTGCCCTGTCGAGCGGCTACCGCCGCGTGCAAGGAACCGGCCGCAAACCTTCTTCTTTCAACCCCAGATACCGATCCCATCCCGGGCCGGTCGTTGAAAGGAGGGTTCCATGTTCAGGAAGAAACGCGAAGTCTCGATCTCCAGTCTCCCGGCATCGATGCTGGTTGCGGCGGTTCTCGTCGTGCCTTTTCAGGCAGATGCGCTGGATCTCGGCGTCAGCGTCGGCGGCGTCAAGGCCGATGTCGGCGCGTCCGTCGGCGGCAAGAGCGTTGCGGGTGCCGATGTCGGCGCCAGTGTCGGCGGATCGAACGGTGTCAACGCGAAGTCGAGCACCAGCATCGGCGGCTCGCGCGGGCTGGTCGATTCCGGCACGACCGCCTCGATCGGCGGCGGCAACGGTGTGAACGCGGACGTCAAGGCGAATGTCGGCGGATCGCGCGGCCTGGTCGATGCGGACGTCAACGCCAATGTCGGCGGGCGTAACGGCCTTCGCGCCGGTGTCGATGCCAATGTCGGGCAGGGCAGCCTGCTCGACGCCGATATCGGCCTCGGCCTCGGCGGCGGTGACGATGCCGCCGCTCCCGGCGGCAATGAACGCAACCGCGATATCCTGCGCCAGTTCTCGCAGATGCCGCAGGCCGAGCGCCTGCAACTGATCAAGCGCTGCCGCGGGGTTTCCGGCGGCGGCTACGATGCGGCGCTGGTGAAGCTCTGCCGCCTGCTGGAGACGGCTTCGCGGTGAACGGGCTGATGGCGGCAGCACGGAGGGCTGCCGCCGTCAGCTCTGGCTTTGCGACTGGCTCTGCCCGGCCGCCTCGACCTTGATGGAAACGTTCATCGTCTCGGCCGCCTTGCCCATCACCATGCCGGAAACGGGTGCGGCGTCCTTGTAGTCGAGGCCGGTGGAGAGGCGGATATAGCGTTCGTCCGGGCAGATCTTGTTGGCCGCATCGAAACCGACCCAGCCGAGGCCCTGAAGGTGCACCTCCGCCCAGGCATGGCTTGCCGTCTGCTCCGGGTCGTCCATCAGCAGGTAGCCCGAGACGTAGCGCGCCGGGATGCCGAGATGGCGGGCGGCAGAAATGAGGATATGGGCGTGGTCCTGGCAGACGCCCTGCTTCTTCTCCAGTGCCTGTTCGGCGGGCGTGTCGGATGCCGTCTCGCCGGGCCTGTAGGCCACGGTCTCGTGCAGCATGCCCATCAGCGCATGCATGCGGGCAAGCTCGTTGTCGCCGTTCGTCGCCTTGGCGAGCTCGCGCACCAGCTTGCCGGGCTTGGTGAGCGGCGTCTCGCGCAGGTAGAGCCAGAGCGGCACGAAGCCCTGATGCGGGCCGTAGACGCCGGCCCGGTCCTCCGTCTCCACCTCGCCCTCCGCGACGATGCGGATCGACACCTGCTCGGCATTCGTGCTGACGAGGTCGACATGGTTGCCGAAATGGTCGGTATAGCCGGCCTCCACATGGGCGCCCTGGACGGTGGTCTTCCAGTTGCGCACGGTCTGGCCCGGCTGGCTCTTCGGCGTCAGGCGAAGCCGCTGCAGGGAATACTGCACCGGGTCGTCATAGTGGTATTCCGTCACATGGCTGATCTTCAGTCGCATGGCTTGGCTCCGGTCTACCGATAGAAACGGTAGCCTTCGGAGACTTCTTCCCCGAGGCGGTTGTTGTGGACGATGAACTCCTCGATGAACTCGTGGAGCCCCTGGTCCATGATGTCGTTGATGCTGCGGCTCCTCAGCGCCGCAAGCGTTGCCGCCGCCGTCTCGTGCGCGGCGTGCTTCTCGCCATAGGCCTTGGCGAGGTAGCCGAGGTTGCTGACGATCTTGTCGTAGCTGTAGGCGAGCGAGCGCGGCATCCGGTCGTTGAGGATGAGGTAGTCGGCGATGTTGGCCGACGAATAGTCCCCGTCATAGACCCAGCTATAGGAGCGGTGCGCCGAGACCGAGCGCAGGATCGATTCCCATTGCATGTTGTCGAGCGAGGAGCCGACCTTGGCGATGGCCGGCAGCAGCACGTAGTATTTCACGTCGAGGATGCGGGCGGTGTTGTCCGCCTGCTCGATGAAGGTGCCGATGCGCGAGAAATTGTAGACGTCGTCGCGCAGCATCGTGCCGTGGAAGGCGCCGCGGATGAGGCCGGTGCAGCGCTTGATCATGCCGATCGCCTCCGGCATGTCGGCGGCGCGCACGCGCTTGGCGAGCGTGTTCTTCAGCTCGATCCAGCACTCGTTGGTCGCCTCCCAGGTCTCGCGCGTCAGCGCCGTGCGCACCATGCGGGCATTGTTGCGCGCCGCCTCGATGCAGGACATGACGCTCGACGGGTTGGCCCGGTCGCGCAGCAGGTAGTCGATGGCATCGGCGCCGGTCAGCGTGCCGTGCACGGCGTCGAAATCCTCGCGCACGCCGGCGCTTTGCAGCACGCCGTCCCAGTCCTCGTCGGAGGAGCCGGAGCGCGTCAGCGCCATGCGCAGGCCCGCGTCGATGAGGCGGGCGATGTTCTCGCCGCGCTCGATATAGCGGAACATCCAGTAGAGGCCGTTCGCAGTCCGTCCCAGCATCGGCTCAGTCCTCCAGAACCCAGGTGTCCTTCGTGCCGCCGCCCTGGCTGGAGTTGACCACCAGCGAGCCTTCCTTCAGCGCCACGCGGGTCAGCCCGCCGGGAATGATCTGCACCTTGTCGGAAACGAGCACATAGGGCCGAAGGTCGACATGGCGGGGCGCGATGCCCTTGTTGACGAGGATCGGCACCGTGGAAAGGGAAAGGGTCGGCTGGGCGATGTAGTTGCCGGGCCGGCTCTTCAGCTTTTCCGCGAAGGCGGCGCGCTCCTTCTTCGTGGCGGTGGGGCCGACGAGCATGCCGTAGCCGCCCGAGCCGTGCACCTCCTTCACCACGAGCTCCTCGAGGTGCTCCAGCACGTATTTCAGGCTGTCCTCCTCCGAGCAGCGCCAGGTCGGCACGTTCTCGAGCATGGCCTTGCGGCCCGTGTAGAACTCGACGATCTCCGGCATGTAGGAATAGATCGCCTTGTCGTCGGAAATGCCGGTGCCGGGGGCGTTGGCGATGGTGATGTTGCCGGCGCGGTAGACGTCCATGATGCCGGGAATGCCGAGCGCCGAATCCGGCCGGAAGGTGAGGGGGTCGAGGAAGTCGTCGTCGACGCGGCGGTAGAGCACGTCGATCGCCTCGTAGCCGCGGGTCGTGCGCATCTTCACCCGGCCGTCGACGACGCGAAGGTCCGAGCCCTCCACCAGCTCCACGCCCATCATGTCGGCGAGGAAGGCGTGCTCGTAATAGGCGGAGTTGAAGATGCCGGGCGTCAGCACCGCGACGCGCGGCTTGCCCGAACAGCCGGGCGGGGCGAGCGAGGCGAGGCTCTGGCGCAGCAGCTTCGGATAGTCCTCGACCGGGCGCACCTTGTTGATATGGAACAGCTCCGGGAACATCTGCATCATGGTTTCCCGGTTCTCCAGCATGTAGCTGACGCCGGAAGGCGTGCGGGCATTGTCCTCCAGCACGTAGAACTGGTCCTCGCCCGTGCGCACGATGTCGGTGCCGACGATGTGGGTATAGACGCCGCCCGGCGGCTTGAAGCCGATCATCTGCGGCAGGAAGGCTTCGTTGCGCTCGATCAGCTCGCGCGGGATGCGGCCGGCCTTGATGATCTCCTGCTTGTGGTAGATGTCGTCGAGGAAGGCGTTGAGGGCGATGACCCGCTGCTCGATACCCTGGGCGAGCTTGCGCCATTCTCGGCCGGAAATGATGCGGGGGATGATGTCGAAGGGGATGAGTTTTTCGGCGCTGTCGGCGTGTCCGTAGACCGCGAAGGTGATGCCGGTTTTTCGAAAGAGGTTCTCGGCGTCCCTCGATTTGGCGATCAGGCGCGCCCGATCCTGTGTTTCGTACCACTCGTGATAGGTCTGGTAGGGTTGCCGCGGACCGGAGCCCGCATTCATCATTTCGTCAAATGCCAAAGGCGTGTTCCCCATTTTTCGTCATTTGAGTACAACGCCTCGGGCAATGCAAGAACCATGCTCCATGAGCGTTCAATAAATTTCACACCGCTTTGGAGGCGTTGGCGCGGGCTTTTGCAGCGGGCTGCCGCGTCCGTGGGCATATGCCTGAAAAGGCATCGGACCGCTTTTCCTTGAACCTAAGCATCAAGGAAATTCCTTTGACCCCTGCGGCCGCTCCGCCTATCGCTCCCGCACCGATTGTCCTCCTCCGGAAGCTCCATGACCCTCGATCGCCTGGCCCCGGCCATCTTCGTCCTGCTCTGGTCGACCGGCTGGGTCGTCGCCAAGTTCGGCGCCATCGTCTCCGAGCCGCTGACCTTCCTTTCCATCCGCTATTTCACGGCGGCGGTGCTCTTTGGAGGATTGTGTCTCGCCTCCGGCGTTTCCTGGCCGCGCGACGGGCGCACCGTGCTCCATGCGCTCGTCTCCGGCGCCTTCCTGCACGGGCTCTATCTCGGCGCGGTCTGGTGGGCGATCGGCGAGGGCGTGCCGGCGGCGCTCTCCTCCATCATCGCCGCGCTCCAGCCGCTGATGACGGCGCTTGCCGCACCCTTCGTCATCGGCGAGCGGCTGAGCCTGCGGCAGAAACTCGGGCTCGGGCTCGGCTTCCTCGGGGTGCTGCTCGCCGTGCTGCCGAAGTTCTTCGGCGCGGAGGCGGCGGAGATGCCGGCCTCCGCCATCGTCGTCAACATGCTGGGCATGGCCGCCGTGACCTACGGCACGATCTACCAGAAGCAGCACCTGCAGAAGGGCGATATCCGCGCCATCGCCACCCTGCAATATATCGGCGCGCTCGCCGTCACCTTCCCCTTCGCGCTGGGGCTGGAAAGCCTGCATGTCGATTTCGGCCTTGCCTTCCTTGCGCTGCTCGCCTGGTCGGTGCTCGGCATATCGATGGGGGCGATCCTGCTGCTGCTCTACCTCATCCGCCGCGGGCAGGTCTCGCGCGCCGCCTCGCTCATCTACCTCGTCCCGCCCATCGCCGCCCTGCAGGCCGCCGCCATCTTCGGCGAGGAACTGACGGTGCCGATGATCCTCGGCACGGCGATCGTGGTGGCCGGGGTGTACCTCACCAACCGCAAGGACGTCGCGCCGGCGGAGTAGTTGGCGCTCGGTGGGTGTGGCACAAACGAAAACGGCGGGCCGAAGCCCGCCGTTTCTTTATCCATGATGCGTCGGCTCACGCCTGTTCGCGGCGCTGGCCTTCCGCGCGGCGCGGCTTGCCGCGGTGCTGCGGGCGGCCCTGGCCGTTGCCGCCGCCGTGGTTGCGGTTCTGGCGCTCGCCCTGCTTCTGCGGCGGGCGGCCGCCCGGGCGCTTGGCGCCGCCGGCTTCGGCCTGTGCACCGTCGCCGAAGGGCTGGCGCTGCGGACGCTGTGCGGCGCGGCTGTTGCCGGAGCGCTGGCCGCCACGGCCCTTGCGCGACTTGCCGCCGGGGCCGGCGGTCACGACCGCCGGGGGCTCGCCGCTGGCGACGGTGATCTGGATGCCCATCAGCTTTTCGATGTCGCGCAAGAGGTGCGCCTCGTCCGGCGTGCAGAAGGCGATAGCGATGCCGTCGCGGCCGTTGCGGGCCGTGCGGCCGATGCGGTGGACATAGGCGTCCGGCACTTCCGGCAGGTCGTAGTTGTAGACGTGGGTGACGCCGGGAATGTCGATGCCGCGGGCGGCGACGTCGGTGGCCACGAGCACGCGGATCTCGCCGTCCCGGAAGGCCTTGAGGGCGCGCTCACGCTGGCCCTGGCTCTTGTTGCCGTGGATCGAGGCGGCCTTGAAGCCGATATGGTCGAGGTGCTTCATCAGCTTCTCGGCGCCGTGCTTGGTGCGCGAGAAGACGAGCGACAGGCCGTCCGGGTTTTCCGAAAGCGTCTTGCGCAGGATCTGCGCCTTCTGGTCCTTGCCGGGAACGTGGTGGACATACTGTTCCACCTTGTCGGCGGCCTTGCCGGGCGGGGTGACTTCCACCTTCTTCGGGTTGACCAGATACTCGCCGGCAAGCTCGGAGATCAGCTTGGGCATGGTGGCCGAGAAGAGCAGCGTCTGGCGGTTCTTCGGCACCATCTTGGAAATCTTGCGCAGGTCGTGAATGAAGCCGAGGTCGAGCATCTGGTCGGCCTCGTCGAGCACGAGGTAGCGGGCCTGCGTCAGCGTCACGGCCTTGCGGGCGACGAGGTCGAGCAGACGTCCGGGGGTGGCGACGAGGATGTCGGTGCCGCGGTTGAGCATTTCCGACTGCTTGTTGATGGAGGCGCCGCCGACGACGGTGACGACGCGCAGCGGCGTCTTTTTCACGAAGTCGCGCAGGTTGTCGGCGATCTGGTTCACGAGTTCGCGGGTGGGGGCGAGGATGAGGGCGCGGATGTTGCGCGGGTCGGGGCGGCGGGCCTCTTCCAGAAGCTTCTCGATCATCGGCAGGCCGAAGGCGGCCGTCTTGCCGGTGCCGGTCTGGGCAAGGCCGATCAGGTCCGAGCCTTCGAGGACGAGGGGAATGGCTTTTTCCTGGATCGGGGTCGCTTTTTCGAAGCCGAGCGCGGAAAGGGTGGCGACGATGGTCTTCGAGAGGCCGAGGTCGTGGAAAGTGGTCAAGTCAAATACCTTTCGGGGCGCCAAACGCGATTGCCCGGAACGCACCATGCGCTTCCGGTTTCGTCTGGCGTCAAGAACCCCGCGTGAATTGGGAACTTGTGGGTTGGGTTGGCTATCGTCTGCGCAGTCATCCGCAAATGGGAGGCGGATCGTTCTCTTGCGCTTGTCCTTCTTAGCATCCCGGTTCAGGGAAATCGCTGGGCTCGCTCACGCGGCGGCCGAAGGGCGACGCTTGCCGCTCATGTCGTTGTTTTGCGGCCAAAAGTCAAGCGCTACTTTCGCAGGTGCGAAACGGCGGGCCTGGCGGGGAACATGAATTGGGCCGCCGCGTTGGGCCGATACGCATCCTGCCACAATCCTGTCGGATGCTGTCACGGCAGCTCCGCTGCTATCCACGAACCTTCGCTACGGGAGTGAAAAATGACCGCTACGACTTGGATTCTCGCCGCCGACGGCAACCAGGCCCGCCTGCTCAAGGGGGTGAACCTGATGAAGGATGGCCAGCAGAGCCCGGAGCAGGAGGTTTTTCGCTGGGAGCCGAAGAAGGTGCAGGACATCATGGCCGACAAGCCCGGCCGCAGTCATTCCTCCGTCGGTCCCGGCCGGTCCGCCATGGAATATTCGAGCGATCCCGTGCGGGAGGAGCAGCAGAAGTTCACCGCGGAAGTCGCCAGCCGCCTCGATGACTACGCCGCCGAGGGCGCCTTCGACCGGCTCGTCGTCTGCGCCGCGCCGCAGACGCTCGGCGACCTGCGCAACAAGCTCTCCGAAAAGACCCGGACGCTGACGACGGCCGAGATCGACAAGAACTTCTCCAACCTGCCGACGGACAAGCTGATTTCCTCCGTCCGCTCGATCATGTTCGACGCCTAGGGCATCCTGCGTCCGGAACCGTCCGGGCGCAGACAAGACGCTCTAGAAGTCGGTCGGGACGCCGCCCTCTTCCTTGCGCCGGGCGACGAACGCGTCCAGTTCGTCCTCGATCGCCGGGTCGAGCGGCGGCCTCTCGTAGGCGTCGAGCTTTTCCCTGAAGATGCGGTTGGCGTGGTCGTAGGTGGTGGGCCGGCCAGCCTCTGTCCATGTCTCGAAATTGCGCCAGTCGGAGAGGATCGGCGAATAGAAGGCCGTCTCGTAGCGGGCGAGCGTGTGCGGCGTGCCGAAGAAATGCCCGCCCGGGCCGACGTCGCGCACGGCATCGAGGCCGAGCGCATCCGCGCTGACGTCGAGCGGCGTCAGGTATTCCGCCACCATCTGCAGCATGTCGACGTCGAGGATGAATTTCTCGAAGGAGGCCGTCAGCCCGCCCTCGCTCCAGCCGGCCGAGTGCATGATGAAGTTGCCGCCGCCCTGCGTCAGCGCCCAGAGCGAGAAGGCCGATTCGTAGGCGGCCTGTGCGTCCAGCGTGTTGGAGGCGTTGGTGTTCGAGGTGCGGTAGGGGATGTTGTACTTGCGGGCGAGCTGGCCGCCGGCGATCACCGCCTTCATGTATTCCGGCGTGCCGAAGGCGGGCGCGCCCGTCTTCATGTCGACGTTCGAGGTGAAGCCGCCATACATGACCGGCGCGCCTTTCCTGACCATCTGCGTGAAGGCGATGCCGGCGAGCGCCTCGGCGTTCTGCTGCACGAGCGCGCCGGCGATCGTCACCGGCGCCATGGCGCCGGCCAGCGTGAAGGGCGTGACGACGACCACCTGGTTGCGCGACGACATCTCGATGATGCCCTGCAGCATCGGCCCGTCGAGGCGCAGCGGCGAGGAGGTGTTGATGATGGTGAAGAGCGAGGGTTCGCGCTCCATCTCCTCCATGGAGATGCCGCGGCCGATGCGGGCGATCTCGATGCCGTCGAGGTTGCGCTGCCGGCCGAGCGAATAGACGTGGAAGACCTTGTCCGTCAGCTTCACCATGTCCGACAGGCAGTCGAGATGGCGGACGGAGGCGTGGATGTCGACCGGCTCGACGGGATAGCCGCCCGTCGTGTGGATGATGTCGTAGGACTGGGCGAGCTTGACGAGCTTGCGGAAGTCCTCCTGGTTGCCGGCGCGCCGGCCGCCCTCGCGGTCCGCCACGAAGGGCGCGGAGGCAACCTGCGCGAAGACGAGGTTGTTGCCGCCGATCTCGACGTTCCGCAGCGGGTTGCGGGCATGCATGGTGAAGGAAGAGGGGACAGAGGCCATCATCTCCATGACGAGGCCGCGGTCGAAGCGCACGCGGTCCGTGCCCGGCGTCACCTCGGCGCCGGCCGCCTTCATGCGCTCGCGCGCCTCCGGCAGGATGATGTCCATGCCGATCTCTTCGAGGATCGTCAGCGAGGCCTCGTGCACGGCCTCCAGCGCATCCTCGGAGAGGACGGCGGATTTCGCGGTCGTGTTGACGAGGTTGAGGTATTTCGTGGCGGCGGGGGGTCGGCGGGTCCGTTCGGCGCTGCGTCCGCCGCTTCGCCGGCGCCGCTCGACGGGCGGATCGCCTGCCGCCGTCTCCGGTTGTTCGAGGTGATTTTCGAGCTTGATCACGTCACCCATGCAGCGCAGCCCCGGTCGGTTTGCCTCTCCGCCTTGTCGCATATCCCGGGCCGCGATGCCCCCGCCATTTGCGACAGCGAAGTGCCCTCGTGGATAAGGCGGGGCCGGCTGCCCCGACCTTTGGCAACGATCGGTTAACCATCCGTTCAAGGATTGGTGATACTCCCCGAGTGGTACGAAACCCTTCTTCCTTGCCGCTTCGGGAGCGCCAGGCGTGGCTGAAACTCAGGACGAATTGCTGGTGGCGGCCTGCGCGCGCGTTCGCGAACACCCGCATCCGGCGTACGTCAAGAGCAGCGAGCTGCGTTATCTCGCCGTCAACGAGGCCTATGCGCGCCTGTTCGGCCAGGCCCCGGACGCGATGATCGGCCTGCGCAGCGACGAGATGGCGGAAGTGCGCGGCCACGGCGACCGCGACGATCCCGAGCGCCGCTGCCTGATCTTCGGCAATCCCGAGCGCGCCCGCTATGTGCATCCTTTCGGCGGCGGCAGTTTCGACATCGCGCTGAGGCGCGAACGCATCTCGCCGGCGCTTTCCATTCTCGTCGGCCTCTTCACGCCCTCGGCCGACGCGCTTGCGACGACGGTGCGCAGCGCTGCGAACGGCAACGGCGGATCGCCGCTGCCGGCGGGCGCTCCGGTGTCCGAGTTCTCAGCCGATCCGGTCCGGGGCGCGCTCGACGCGCTCGGCGCGGGCGTCGCCGTCTTCGGCGCCGACAACCACCTGACCTATGCCAACCGCAGCATGCGGGAATTCTACCGCGTCCTCGTCGGCGATGCCGCGGACGGCGCCGTGCCGCTCGCCACGCTCACCGGGGCCCTGCACGATCTGGAGATGGGCCGGAGGCCGGCGGAGGAGCGCGAGCGCTGGCTTGCCGCCCGGCTTGCCAGCTACGACCTGCCGCTCTACGAATCCGTCGCCCGCCTTGCCGGCGGCTGGACGCGCCTCGTCACCCAGCGCCGGCCGGACGGCACGCTCGTCGCCCTGCGCTTCGACGTGACGGCGCAGAAGGAGAGCGAAGGTCGCCTGAAGCAGCATTCGCAGGAGATCAGCCTCTACCGCGCGCTGCTCGACGAGCTGCCCGTCGCCAGCTTCATGCGCGACGAGAGCCAGCGCATGATCTTCGCCAACCGCGCCTATGTCGAGCTGACGGGCCGGCAGCCGGAGGAGCTTGTCGGCCTCACCACGCTGGAAATGTTCCCCGATCAGGGCGAGGCGTTCTACGAGCAGAACCAGTTCGTGCTCGATACCGGCGAACTTCTGGAAGCGGAGACCGAATACAGGCGCGCGGACGGTTCCGTGCTGCCGACGATCTCGCGGCTCTACCGCGTCACCACGCTCGACGAGAAGAGCTACCTCATCGGTTCCATCACCAACACGACGGTGCTGAAGAACCGCGAGAAGCAGTTGATCGAGGCCCAGCGCCAGGCGGAAGCGGCGCGCTCGGACCTTGCCAGCGTCGTGGAATCGCTGCCGGTCGGCATCGTCGTGGTGGACGAGGCCGGTGTCATCGAGCTGGTCAACGGCGCCTTCGAGGACCTGTGGGACGACGCGCTGCCGCCGCTGAAGGGGCGTCCGCTCGGCGAGCTTCTGCATTTCCAGCGGGGGCAGGGCGGCCAGTGCGAGGGCGGCGGCTGCGGGGTCTGCGAGGAAAGCCACGAGCAGGCCCTCCGGGACATCCGTTCGGGCCTGCGCCCGGTGCGGGAGATCGCCTATGCGAACGGCCGCACGGTCATCGAATCGGGCAGCGTGATCTCCGGCGGGCGCTGCCTGCTCACCTATATCGACATCACCGAGCGGCGCGAGCGCGAGCGCGAGGTGCTGGCGACGCGCAGCGCCCTCGAAGAGGTGGGCAGCCTCGTCAAGGATGCCGTCTCCTCCATGAGCCAGGGGCTGCTGATCATCGAGGGCGAGACGGTGGTGCTCTCCAACGAGGCCCTTTCCACCATGATCGCCATGCCGCAGGAGCTTCTGCAGCCCGGCGCGCTGGTCGCCGACGTGCTGCAGAGCTGCATCGACCGCAAGATCGCCGGTTTCGTCGGCGAGGAGCCGGTGGACGCGAGCGAGTTCGGCAAGATCCTCTTCACCGGCAAGCCGGCCTCGCTGACGGTCTTCAGCGGCTACCAGCGCTGGCTGCGCCTCGATGTGACGCCGACGAGCCGCGGCCGCTCCGTCATGGTCTTTTCCGACATCACCGACCTGAAAAGCCGCGAGGACGAACTGCGCCGGCTCGTCACCCGCGCCGAGACGGCCGATAAGGCCAAGTCGGAATTCCTGGCCAATATGAGCCACGAGATCCGCACGCCCATGAACGGCGTGCTCGGCATGGCCGAGCTGCTTGCCAAGTCCAATCTCGACACGCGGCAGAAGACGTTCATCGACATCATGGTGAAGTCCGGCAATGCGCTCCTGACGATCATCAACGACATCCTCGACTTCTCCAAGATCGACGCCGGCCAGATGACGCTGCGCAACGCCGCCTTCAACCCGGTCGAGGCGATCGAGGACGTGGCGACGCTGCTCTCGGCCAAGGCCGCCGAGAAGGACATCGAGCTCGTCGTGCGGGGAGCCGCCGACATGCCGGCGGCGGTGATGGGCGATGCGGGACGCTTCCGCCAGATCGTCACCAATCTCGTCGGCAATGCGGTGAAGTTCACCGACCACGGCCATGTGCTGATCGACCTTGCCTCCAGGACCACGGAAAGCGGCGTCGAGATCGTGATCCGGGTGGAGGATACGGGTGCGGGCATTCCCGCTGAGAAGATGGATTCGATCTTCGAGAAGTTCTCGCAGGTCGACAGCTCCTCCACGCGCCGGCACGAGGGCACCGGCCTCGGCCTTGCGATCACGGAAGGGCTGGCGCGCCTTTTCGGCGGCACGCTGGAGGCGGCGAGCGAGGTGGGCAAGGGCTCGGTCTTCACCGTGCGCCTGCCGATGGCCCTTGCCGTCGTCTCGCTTCCCGCCCGCATCGTACCGGCAAGGGCGCCGGGCGCGCGCATCCTCGTCGTCGACGAGCACGCGCTGTCGCGCAAGGCGGCGCACGACATGCTGCTCGACTGGGGTTTCGACGCGACGGCGGTGAGCTCCGAGGGCGAGGCGCTCGCCGTGCTGGCGGCGGCCGGCGACATGGGCGTCTCGGTCGATGCGGTCGTGCTCGACTACCGGCCGGAGCATTCGCCGGCCTTCCTCGGTGCGTTGCGCGCAAGTCCCGTGACGGCCGGCGTTTCCGTCGTCGTGCTGACCTCCATGAACCTTCCGGCCGAAGATCCGCTCCTCACCTCGCCGGATATCCAGGCCCATCTCATGAAGCCGGTCCGGGCCGATCTCCTGCGCGAGACGGTCACCGAAGTGCTGCGTGCGGCGCGCGGCGCCAGGCCGGCGGAAGCCGAGAGCGCCGCCAAGATCCTGCCGCTGCGGCCGGGCGCCGCCCTCCCGGAGGCTGCCGTGCCGGACGGCGAGGTGCTGGACGTGCTGGTCGCGGAGGACAACGAGGTCAACCAGATCCTCTTCACCCAGATGCTGATGGCCGCGGGCGTTCGCTTCCGGCTGGTCGGCAACGGGCAGGAGGCGGTCGAGGCCTTCCGCACCGGCCGGCCCGGCATGATCCTCATGGACCTTTCCATGCCGGTGATGAACGGGCTGCAGGCGAGCCGGGCGATCCGCGAGATGGAGAGCGGCACGGGCCGGCGCGTGCCCATCGTCGCCGTCACCGCCCATGTGCTCGAAGGCGACCGCGAGGAATGCCTCGCCGCCGGCATGGACGACTACCTGACGAAGCCGATCAGTATCGAGAAGCTGGAAGAAAAGCTCGATCGCTGGCTGAAGCGCACCGGCCCGCAGGCGGCCGGCGGCACGCTCCACTGAGCGTTCAGGCGGCCGGCTTTTCCCCGCACAGCATTTCGCGCTTTCCGGCAAAGCCGGGGCGCCGCTCCACGGCAAAGCCCGCGCCCGCAAGGTTGCGCCGCACGAAGCCGGCCGCGGCATAGGTGCCGAACCGCCCGCCGGGAACGGTGAGGCGGAAGACTTCCGCCATCAGCTCCGCCGACCACATGTCCGGATTGCGCGACGGCGCGAAGCCGTCGAGATACCAGGCGTCGAAGGGCGTCTTTTCCCGGCCGAGGCTTTCCAGCGCCGCGCCGATGACGACGGTGAGGCGGACGCCCGGTTCAAGATCGATCTCCACGCGGCCCTCCGGCGCATCCGGCCATTCTTCGGTGAGGAGGGCGCGCTCGCGCTCGATCTCCGGCCAGTGGGAAAGCGCCCGGGCGATATCGCCCCGCGCCATCGGAAAACGCTCGAAGGAGGTGAAGGAGAGGCTGGCGCCCGCCGGTGCGCTTTCGCGCCATTGCCGCCAGGTCTCGCAGAAATTGAGGCCGGTGCCGAAGCCGAGCTCGCCGATGCGGAAAGGCCCGGGATGCTGCCAGCGCTGCGGCAGGCCGTTGCCCGCAAGGAAGACGTGGCCGCATTCCAGCCGGCCGTCGCTGCGACAATAAAAGTGATCGTCAAAGGCGCGGGAATAGGGCATATCGCCCTCGTGCCAGTCGAGGACCGTTTCGGTCCGGCGTTCGTTTTCGGGATCGTGGTCAGCCATGGCAGTAGCCGATAATCGCGGTAAGCCGGCCGGTCAACCGGCCGTGGACCTCATCGTCGCCGGCGGCGGCGTCATGGGCCTGTGGACTGCGCTCTTCGCCGCCCGCAAGGGGCTTTCCGTCCGGCTCGTCGAGCGCAGGGCCATCGGCGCGGGCGCGAGCGGCGGCATGCTGGGCGCGCTGATGCCGCATCTTCCCGACCGCTGGAACGCCAAGAAGGCCTTCCAGTTCGAGTCCCTCGTCTCGCTGGAGGCGGAGGTTGCCGCGCTGGAGGCCGGGACGGGCCTTTCGGCCGGCTATCGCCGCTCCGGCCGCCTCATTCCGCTGCCGAAGCCGCATAACCGCGACATCGCGCTCGGCCACGCCCGCGATGCTCTGGACGTCTGGGCGACGCCGGATCGCGCCTTCGCCTTCGAGGTGCTGGATGCCGCGCCCGTCCCCGGCTGGCCCGATGCCGCCGCGATGGGCTGTGGCCTCGTCCACGACCATCTTTCCGCGCGGATTTCTCCGCGCGCATTGCTTGCCGCGCTCCGCGCCGCGCTCGACCGCCTGCCGAATGCGACAGTCGAGGAGGGCAACGGCCTTGCCGGCCTCGATCCGGCGGCCGGTCTCGCGCGTCTCGACGACGGCGGCACGTTAGCCTTCGGCCATTGCGTGCTGGCGGCGGGCGTCGAGACCTTCGGGCTGCTTGCACCGCTGAACCCGCCGCTTGCAAAGCCGGTCGGTTCTGCGGTGAAGGGGCAGGCGGCGCTGCTGCGGGCGGCGATCGACCCGGCGCTGCCGGTGATCTTCGCCGACGGGCTCTACATCGTTCCGCACGAGGACGGCATCGTCGCTGTTGGCAGCACGAGCGAGAACAGCTTCGCCGATCCGGTGGGCACGGACGATCTCCTCGAAACCCTGCTTGAGAAGGCGCGGCAGATGGCGCCGGTGCTGGCGGATGCGCCGGTCGTCGAGCGCTGGGCGGGCCTGCGTCCCAAGGCCATCGGCCGCGAGCCGATGGTGGGCCGCCACCCCGATCACCCGGCCGTCAGCCTGATGACGGGCGGGTTCAAGGTGAGCTTCGGCCTTGCCCATGCGCTCGCCCGCGCGGTGCTGGACGAAATCGAGGGCGGCACGCCCGGCGTACCGCCCTCCTTCACCGTCGCGGCCCATTTCGAGGAAGCGGGCCGGCTCTGATACCGGGTCACATCCAGTAGGGCGGAACGCCGTAATAGTCGCTGATGACCTTGCCGTTGCGGCGGTTCCACTCGTATTCCGCATCGCTCTCGTAATGCGGGGCGTTTTCCACCTGCTCCTTCGTGACGTCGACGCGATAGCCGCCGAGGCCTTCGTCGTAGTTGAGCTTGGCCCAGGGCAGCGGATAGTGGTCTTGGCCGAGGCCGAGGAAGCCGCCGAAGGAGAGGACGGCATAGGAGACGCGGCCGCTGCGCTTGTCGAGAATCAGCCGTTCGACCGAGCCGATATGCTTGCCATCCGCGCCGTAGACGCTGGTGCCTTCGACCTTGTCGCTGGCGATGAGATCCTGGGTTTCGCGAATGTTTGCGTCCTGCATGACCATAGGTGTTTCTCCTCGGTTGTAATGGACAGGAAACGGCGGGAGGGGCTATTGGTTCCCCTGCATGGCGTTCCGCAACGGCTTTCCGGCCGGAAAAGCCGCGGGTTGCGCCCCCTTTTCGAGGTGATCGAATGAGCGAGAAGACCTATCCGCGCGACCTGATCGGTTACGGCCGCACCCCCCCGAAAGTCCGCTGGCCGGGCGATGCCAACATCGCCGTGCAGTTCGTGGTGAACTACGAGGAGGGCGGCGAGAGCTGCATCCTCGACGGGGACGCGGCCTCCGAATGCCTGCTGTCGGAAATCGTCGGCGCGCAGCCCTGGCACGGCCAGCGCAACCTCAACATGGAATCGATCTACGAATACGGCTCGCGCGCCGGCTTCTGGCGCCTGCACCGGCTGTTCACCAGTCGCAACGTCACCACGACGGTCTACGGCGTGACGCTCGCCATGGCGCGCAACCCCGAGGCCGTCGCCGCGATGAAGGAAGCCGGCTGGGAAATCGCCAGCCACGGCTACCGCTGGCTGGAATACAAGGACTATTCGGAGGAAAAGGAGCGCGAGCACATCCGCGAGGCGGTGCGCCTGCACAAGGAACTGACCGGCTCGCACCCGCTCGGCATGTACCAGGGCAAGCCCTCGGACAACACGCTGCGGCTCGTCATGGAGGAGGGCGGCTTCGTCTATTCCTCCGATTCCTATGCCGACGACCTGCCGTACTGGGTTCCCGGCCTCGACGGCGAGCCCTTCCTCATCATCCCCTATACGCTCGAAACGAACGACATGCGTTTCGCCACCCCGCAGGGCTTCAATGCCGGCGACCAGTTCTTCAACTACCTGAAGGACGCCTTCGACGTGCTCTATCAGGAAGGTGCGGAAGGCAGCCCGAAGATGATGAACATCGGCCTGCATTGCCGCCTCGTCGGCCGCCCGGGCCGCGCCGCCGCGCTCGCCCGCTTCGTCGACTACGTACTGGGCCATGAGAAGGTGTGGATCCCGCGCCGCATCGACATCGCCCGCCACTGGATCGAGAACCACCATCCGTCGAAGGCGAAGGGCGCATGATCGACCGCAGCGATTTCCTCGCCCGCTTCGGCGGCGTCTTCGAGCATTCGCCCTTTATCGCCGAACGGGCGCTCGATGCGGGCGCCGTATCCGAGCCGCTGACGGCCGCGGGCGTGCATGCCGCGCTTGCCGATGCCTTCCGGGCGGCAAGCCATGCGGAGCAGCTCGGCGTGCTGCGCGCGCACCCGGACCTTGCCGGGAAGCTGGCGGTTGCCGGCGAACTGACGGAGGACAGCCGCAAGGAACAGGCCGGCGCCGGCCTCGACCGCCTGACGCCGGCCGAACATGCCCGCTTTACCGCGCTCAACACCTCCTATACGGAGAAATTCGGCTTTCCCTTCATCATCGCGGTGAAGGGCCTTGGCAAGGACGACATCCTCGCCGCCTTCGAAACGCGCATCGGCAACAGCGCCGAGGTGGAGTTCGAGACGGCGAAGAACCAGGTGGAGCGCATCGCGCTCCTCAGATTGAATGCTCTGCTCCCCGGAGATTGAAAATGCCTGAACACCAACGACCGCCCTTCCTCTCCCCGGGAGGGCTGTCCGATGGCTGAAATACTGAAGATCCAGCCCCTGACCCGCGACGCCTTCGCCCCGTTCGGCGAGGTGATCGAGACCGATCCTTCCGCCATGCGTTACATCAACGGCGGCACGACGGAGCGCTACCATGCGCTTGCCGAGGCCGAGGCCACCGGCGAGGACGCGCGCGTCATCATCAACATCTTCCGCGGCAGCCCGCGCACCTTCCCCTATGCCGTCGACATGATGGAGCGCCATCCCTTCGGCAGCCAGAGCTTCTCGCCCATCGACAACCGGCCGTGGCTGGTCGTCGTGGCCGAGGACGAGGGCGGCAGGCCCGGACGGCCGAAGGTCTTCCGCGCCGGCGGGCGGCAGGGCGTCAACTATCGCCGCAACGTCTGGCACCATCCGCTGATGACGGTCGGCGCGGTCAGCGACTTCCTCGTCGTCGACCGCCTCGGCAAGGGCGTGAACCTCGTGGAATATTCCTACGAGACGCCCTTCGTCATCGAGGCGCCGTAAGCGGGGCTTTCAAAGCCCCGCCTTCATCGGCCTGCCGGCCACATAGGTCTCGCGCACCGCGCGGTCGTCGCCGAGCGTCTGGAGCAGGAAGAGCTCGTCCGTGAGCGAGCGCGTCACCTCCATCTTCAGCGCCATGGCGGGCGTCGCGCCCGCGTCGAGCACCACGAAGTCGGCGTCGGTGCCGGGCTCCAGCGTGCCGATGCGGTCCGAAAGCGACAGCGCCTCGGCATTGCCGAGAGTCATGTGGTAGAAGCTCTCGAACGGGTTCAGCCGCTCGCCCAGCAATTGCTGGATCTTGTAGGCCTCGTCCATCGTCTTCAGCATGGAATAGCTGGTGCCGCCGCCGACATCGGTGGCGACGGCGACGCGCACCGGCCTTTCCCGCCGCGACAGGCTCTTGAGCGGGAAGAGGCCGGAGCCGAGGAAGAGGTTGGAGGTCGGGCAATGCACCGCGACCGCCCCCGCCTCGCTCATCGCGTCCGCCTCGCGCTCGGAGAGGTGGATGCAATGGCCGAACAGGCTCTTCGGCCCGAGCAGGCCGTACCGCGCATAGACATCCGTATAGTCGACGGCCTCCGGGTAGAGTTCGCTCGTAAAGCGGATCTCGTCGCGGTTCTCGGAAAGGTGCGTCTGGATGTGGAGGTCCGGGAATTCGCGGGCGAGCGCGGCCGTCATCTCCATCTGCGCGGGCGTCGAGGTGATGGCGAAGCGCGGGGTGATGGCGACGTGGTTGCGGCCCTTGCCGTGCCACTCGGCAATCACCGCGCGCGTCTCGTCATAGCCCGTCTCGGGCGTGTCCAGCAGGCCCTGCGGGGCGTTGCGGTCCATCATCACCTTGCCGCCGACCATGCGCATGCCGCGCTTGAGGGCTTCGGCAAAATAGGCGTCGGCCGAAGCCTTGTGCACCGAACAATAGGCGACGGCGGTCGTCGTGCCGTGGCGGATCATCTCGTCGTAGAAATGGCGGGCGATGCGGGCGGCGTGCGCGCTCTCGACGAAGCGGCATTCCTCCGGGAACGTATAGGTGTTCAGCCATTCGAGGAGGTTGGCGGCATAGGAGCCGATCACCTGCATCTGCGGGAAATGCGCATGTGTGTCGATGAAGCCGGGCAGGATGAGATGCGGCCGGTGGTCGATCTCCTCCGCATCGGCGGCCGCCATGGCGCGCACCGCCGCATAGGGGCCGGCATCCACGATCATCCCGTCCTCGACCAGCAGGCCGCCGTCCTCCTCGTAGCGATAGCTCGCCGTGTCGTCGATCGCTTCAGGGCGGCGCAGGAAGGAGAGCAGGCGTCCTCGGACAAGGGTTTGGGTCATGACGGTCGGCTTCCTTCTGCGAGGGTTTGGAGTGGGCTCTCTTCAGCGGCGGACAGCACCTTACCAGCAGATAGATCGCGCGGGCGGGCGGGGCAACCTCTTGTCGCCGCGCGCTCATGCCTCCTGCGGCAGCGCGGTGAGGATCCAGTCGCGGAAGGCGCGGATTTTCGGGATGCCGCGGCGGCTCTGCGGATAGGCGAGCCAGTAGTCGCGGCCGTCGTTGCAGGTGAGTTCGAAGGGCTGGAAAAGCTGGCCGGCCGCGACTTCCGCGCGGAAATGGCCGGGGTTGAGGATGGCGACGCCCTGGCTGGCGATGGCGATCTGCGCGTCGATGGTCTGCGTGCCGAGCTCGTTCGGCGGATAGCGCTCCAGGTCGGGATCGTCGATGCCCGCGGCGGAGAACCATGTGCGCCACCAGATGTCCCGCGCGCTGACGATGGGCAGCTTGAGGAGGTCGGCGGGCGCTTTCACCCCGCCGATGCTTTCCGAGAGCGCCGGGCTCAGCATGGGCGTGAAATTCATGCGCATGACGCGGTGGCATTCGAGGCCCGGCCAGTCGCCCTTGCCCCAGCGGATCGCGACATCCGCCTCGTCCTTGGCGAAGTCGATCACGTCCTGCGAGGTGGAAAGCCGCACGGCGACATTGGGGTGGCGAAGCTGGAAATCGCCGAGGGTGCGGCTCAGCCATTGCAGGGCGAAGGTCGGCGTCGAATGAATGTGCAGTTTCTGCTCGCTCGCCCCGCGCAGGTCCGCGATCGCCTCGGCGAGCTTGCCGAGCCCCTCGGCAACCTTCGGCAGCAGGCGCTCGCCCGCCTCGCTGAGCACGACCTGCCGCGGCTGGCGCAGGAACAGCGTTTCGCCCAGCGTCTCCTCCAGAAGCTTGACCTGATAGCTGACGGCCGTCTGCGTCATGCCCAGCTCGTCGCCGGCGCGGGTGAAACTGCCGTGCCGCGCCGCCGCCTCGAAGACGCGGAGCGCATTGAGCGGGAGGTTGCGCGACATCTTCAAGGCCAAGTTCTTTTTATGGATGCAGACGAAGGTTCGATTGGAATTCCATCATTTTCCGGCGCATCGTGCAAGCAATGGATAGGATTTTCGAGGCTCTGTCATGACCTGCATCGCCGAACACGCCGTATTCGAGGCGCCCGCAACCCGCCGCGAGCGCTTCTGGCACAAGCTCTTCCTGTTTCTGACGCGGCGCCGGACGCGCCGGCTGCCGCCGCTCGATCCGCAGGCGCTTTCCGATCATCTCAAGCGCGACCTCGGCTTCCTGGATGGCCGCAGCCGGCGCTAGCCCTTCTGCCGCCGGGCGGCGAAGGCGAGGAGGAGTTCGGCGGCGGTCATGGCGGCGATGACCTCCGGCCGCTTGTCGCCCGCCGCCGTGCCCCCGATGGGCAGCACCAGCCGGTCGGCCGCCGCGCGGCCCGGGCCTTCCGCGTCGAGATACCTGAGGAACGCGGCGCGCTTGGCCGCCGAGCCGATCATGCCGACATAGGCAAGGTCGGTGCGCATCAGCGCCGCCCGCCCGATGCGGAAGTCGAAGGCGTGGTCGTGTGTGACGATGACGACGGCCGCGCCCGCCGGGATATCGGCGACCAGCGTGGCGGGCAGGGTCTCCAGCCGGTGATGCACCTCCGAGGTCAGCAGGTCGAGTTCGCTTTCCCGCGCCTCGACCACGAAGACCTTGAGCGGCAGCGGCGTCAGCGCATCGGCGAGCGCCCGGCCGATATGGCCCGCGCCGAAGATCCAGACCTGCGGCTTCTGCCGCTCTTCCTCGGCCAGACGTTCCGTGAGCGCCTTGCGCGCCGCCTCGTCGGCGAAGGTGAAGGAAAGCTCCACCTCGCCGCCGTTGTCGGGGCTGAGCGGAATGGCAAGCCGCGCCTCACCGCCGGCATCGCCCAGCATCTTGCGGGCGTTCTCGATGGCTTCGTGCTCCAGCGCGCCGCCGCCGACCGTGCCGTGGATATCCGTCGGCGCGACCAGCATGAACGCGCCCTCGTCGCGGGGGGCCGAGCCCGTCACCGCGGCGACCTCGACGATGACGACGCGGTGTTCGCGGGCGAGGAACCCTTCGAGGCTGTCCTGCAGGAAGTTCATCGCGGCCTACTGGGCGGTCCAGCCGCCGTCGACGGAAATATGGGTGCCGTTGATCGATTTCGCCGCGTCCGAGGCGAGGAACATGGCGATGGCCGCCACCTCGTCCGTGCCGACGAATTCCTTCGTCGGCTGGAATTTCAGCATCACGTCGGTCTTCACCTCGGCCTCGCTGATGCCGCGCGCCTTGGCGGTGTCGGGGATCTGCTTTTCGACGAGCGGCGTCAGCACGTAGCCGGGGCAGATGGCATTCACGGTGATGGCGTTCTCGGCGACTTCCAGCGCCACGGTCTTGGTGAGGCCCATGACGCCGTGCTTGGCCGCGACATAGGCGGCCTTGAAGGGCGAGGCGACGAGGCCGTGCGCGGAGGCGACGTTGATGATGCGGCCCCAGCCCTTGCGCTTCATGTGCGGCACGGCGTTACGGATGGTGTGGAAGGAACTGGAAAGGTTGATCGCGATGATCTGGTCCCATTTCTCGACCGGGAAATCCTCGATCTTCTCGACATGCTGGATGCCGGCATTGTTGACGAGGATGTCGACGCCGTCGAAGGTCTCCACCGCCGTCTCGATGAGGTCGGAAATCTCGTGCGGCTTCGTCATGTCGGCGGGATGGTAGATCACCTTGCCCTTGCCGAGGCCGTCGAGCCTCGCCCGCGTCGCCTCGATCTCGTCCGCAGCGCCGAAGCCGTTGATGACGACATTGGCGCCGCTTTCGGCGAAGGCGGTGGCGATGGCAAGGCCGATGCCGCTGGTGGAGCCGGTGACGACGACGCTCTTCATGGCTTTCACTCCCGATATGCTGCGTTGCGGCAGCCTACGCCGAAAACTCGAGCGATGACAATTGCGTTTTCCGCGCGGTACAGTCCCGCTGGAGGCGGGACACGATTTGCGTTTTATTTTCCTTTGACATTCGTTTTAGTCTCGTATTGAAGATTCCGAAGGGTCTGGGAGTGACCCTTTGCTGGGGAGGAAGTGATGGGCGGATATGTTCTCGCGATCGATCAGGGCACGACGTCGAGCCGGGCGATCGTCTTCGACGGCAAGCAGAAGGTCGTCGGCTCCGGGCAGAAGGAGTTCACCCAGATCTTCCCGCAATCGGGTTGGGTCGAGCACGATCCTGAGGAGATATGGGAAAGCGTCGTCTGGTCGGTCAAGGCCGCGCTGAAGAAGGCCGGTGTCGCGGCCTCCGACATCTCCGCCATCGGCATCACCAACCAGCGCGAGACGGTCGTCGTCTGGGAGCGCGAGAGCGGCAAGGCGATCCACAACGCCATCGTCTGGCAGGACCGCCGCACGTCCTCCTATTGCGAGAAGCTGAAACGGCAGGACCTCGAAAAGACCTTCACGAAGAAGACCGGCCTGCTGCTCGACCCCTATTTCTCCGGCACCAAGCTCTCCTGGATGCTCTCCAACGTGAAGGGCGCGCGTGCGCGCGGCGCAAAGGGCGACCTCTGCTTCGGCACCATCGACACCTTCCTCATCTGGCGGCTGACAGGCGGCAAGTCCCATGTCACCGACGCCACCAATGCCAGCCGCACGCTGATGTACAACATCGCCACGAACGCCTGGGACGACGAACTGCTGGAGATCCTGCGCGTGCCGAAGGCCATGCTGCCTGAGGTGCTGGACTGCGCGGCCGATTTCGGCGTGACGGAAAAGAGCCTGTTCGGCGCGGAAATCCCCATCCTCGGCGTTGCCGGCGACCAGCAGGCCGCCACAATCGGCCAGGCCTGTTTCGAGCCGGGCATGATGAAATCCACCTACGGCACCGGCTGCTTTGCCCTCCTCAATACCGGCGCGGACATGGTGCGCTCGAAGAACCGGCTGCTCACCACCATCGCCTACCGGCTCGACGGCGAGACGACCTATGCGCTGGAAGGCTCGATCTTCATCGCGGGCGCGGCCGTGCAATGGCTGCGCGACGGGCTGAAGGTCATCAAGGCGGC
This sequence comes from Shinella fusca, assembly GCF_014203155.1. Lineage (GTDB taxonomy): Bacteria > Pseudomonadota > Alphaproteobacteria > Rhizobiales > Rhizobiaceae > Shinella > Shinella fusca. Next base: position 147,105 of record NZ_JACHIK010000005.1, on the reverse strand, counting down.
GTCCGATACCGGCGATCTCGCCGCCAAGGCCGACCCGACGCAGAACGTCTACCTCGTACCCGCCTTCACCGGCCTCGGCGCGCCGCACTGGGACCCGGAGGCGCGCGCGGCGATCTACGGCATGACGCGCAACACCGGGCCGGCGGAATTCGCCCGCGCCGCGCTGGAGGCCGTCTGCTACCAGACGCGCGACCTGCTCGACGCCATGCACAAGGACTGGAAGGCGAACGGCAAGGAGACGGTGCTGCGCGTCGACGGCGGCATGGTCGCCTCCGACTGGACCATGCAGCGCCTTTCCGACATCCTCGACGCCCCCGTCGACCGCCCCACGATCCTGGAGACGACGGCGCTGGGCGCCGCCTGGCTCGCCGGCCAGCGCGCCGGCGTCTGGCCCGACCGCAAGGGCTTCGCCAAATCCTGGGCCCGCGACACGCGCTTCACGCCGAAGATGGACGAGAAGACGCGGGCCGTGAAGATCAAGGGCTGGAAGGATGCGGTGCGGCGGACGCTGAGCGCGGGGTAACCGCCGGCCCTAAAGAACGGTGCGATATCCGGCCGCCGCGCCGCGATCCGGCAGCCGTGCCGCGGTGGGGCTTCGGCGCTTCCCACACCCTCCTCCGTCATCCTCGGGCTTGACCCGAGGATCCAGCCCGATATTCTGCGCGTGCCGTTTCGATGGATCCTCGGGTCAAGCCCGAGGATGACGACGGAGGTGTTGGGAGGGGCACTTCTTTCAGCACGCGTGCTCACCCATCCATCAAAAATATTCCGGTGCACCCTGTCGGCCAAGACGCTACTCCTACGTCTTTCAACCAACGGGAGTTTACCATGCTGTATGCCGTTCTCTGTTACGATGCCGAAAGTGAAGTCTGCGCCTGGTCGAAGGAGATGGACGACAAGGTCATGGCCGATCTCGGGGCGGTCAACCAGCGCTATGCCGAGGCCGGCAAGCTGGGGCCGGTCGCGCGGCTGATGCCGACGACGGCGGCCGTCACCGTGCGCAAGGGCGCGACGGAGAATATCGTCATGGACGGGCCCTTCGCCGAGACCAAGGAACAGTTCCTCGGCTTCTTCGTGCTTCAGGCCGAGACGCTGGACGAGGCGATCGCCTTCGCCCGCGAGCTTTCCGCCGCCAACCCGGCGAACGGCACCTACGAGATCCGGCCGTTGCAGTTCTTCAATCCGGGGGTGCCCATAACATGAGAGACCTTGCCTGGATCGACCTGGCGCTGACATCGGCGCGGCCGCAGGCCATGGGGGCGCTGCTGCGCTATTTCCGTGACCTCGACATGGCGGAGGAGGCCTTCCAGGAGGCCTGCCTTCGTGCGCTGAAGACCTGGCCCGACAAGGGCCCGCCGCGCGATCCGGCCGCCTGGCTCATCTTCGTCGGCCGCAACAGCGGCATCGACCAGGTGAGGAAACGCGCCCGCAACCAGCCGCTTCCGCCCGAAGAGGTCCTATCGGACCTCGAGGATACGGAGAGCGACCTTGCCGAACGGCTGGACGGCGCGCACTACCGCGACGACATCCTGCGCCTGCTCTTCGTCTGCTGCCATCCGGACCTGCCGGCGACGCAGCAGATCGCGCTGGCGCTGCGCATCGTTTCCGGCCTTTCGGTAAAGCAGATCGCCCGGGCCTTCCTCGTCTCGGAAGCGGCGATGGAGCAGCGCATCACCCGCGCCAAGGCGAAGGTCGGCGCGGCCGGCATCGCCTTCGAGACGCCGGATGCGGCGGCGCGGGCCGAGCGGCTCGGCCTCGTCTCGGCGATGATCTACCTCGTCTTCAACGAGGGCTATTCGGCCGGCCTGCCGGAAAAGGCCGATACGCCCTTCTGCGCGGAGGCGATCCGCCTTGCGCGGCTGCTCCTGAAACTCTTTCCCGCCGAACCGGAGATCATGGGGCTGACGGCGCTGCTCCTCCTCCAGCAGTCGCGCCTTGCCGCCCGCTTCGACGCAGAGGGGCAGATCGTGCTTCTGGAGGATCAGGACCGTTCGCTCTGGGACCGCGCGATGATCGACGAGGCGCTGGTGCTGATCGACAAGGCGCTGCGCCACCGCGCGCCGGGGCCGTTCCAGATCCAAGCCGCCATCGCCGCCCTCCATGCCCGCGCCGCGACGGCCGCGGAGACGGACTGGGTGGAGATCGACCTTCTCTACCAGACGCTGGAACGCATCCAGCCCTCGCCCGTGGTGCGCCTCAACCGCGCCGTCGCCGTCGCCAAGCGCGAGGGACCCGAGGCGGCGCTGGCGCTCATCGAGCCGCTCGCCGGCAAGCTCTCCGGCTATTTCTATTTCCACGGCCTTCGCGGCGGGCTCCTCAAGCAGCTCGGCCGCTACCGCGAGGCGCACGAAGCCTTCGACCGCGCCATCGCGCTCGCCACCACCTCCGCCGAAGCCGCCCATATCCGCCAGCACATCGACCAGATGCAGCGCGAGGCGGCGGGACTGTAAACACACTGTTTCGCCGCCGGCCCTTTCAACGCGCCGCGGCAGGCCGTATCTCTCGGCAAACGACCTCTGACCCCGGACCCTCCCATGGAACTTGGCCTCTATACGTTTGCCGATGTCGATCCCGCTGCCGCCGACAAGGGGAGGGAGGGGGAGCGCCGGCTCAAGGAGCTGATCGAGGAGATCACGCTTGCCGATGAAGTCGGGCTCGATGTCTTCGGGCTCGGCGAGCATCACCGGCCCGACTATGCGGCCTCCGCGCCGGCCGTGGTGCTGGCGGCGGCGGCTGCGCGCACGAAGACCATCCGCCTCACCAGCGCGGTGACGGTGCTGTCGTCGGACGATCCGGTGCGGGTGTTCCAGCAGTTTTCGACGCTCGATCTTCTGTCCGGCGGCCGGGCGGAGATCATGGCGGGGCGCGGGTCCTTCATCGAATCCTTCCCGCTCTTCGGCTATGCGCTCGACGATTACGACACGCTCTTCGAGGAGAAGCTGGACCTCTTGCTCGCCATCAACGAGAGCGAGACGGTGTCCTGGAGCGGCACGATGCGCGCGCCGCTGCCGGGGCTCGGCGTCTATCCGCGCCCCGCGCACGGCCGCCTGCCGATCTGGATCGCCGTCGGCGGCACGCCGCAATCGGTGGCGCGGGCAGGGGCCTACGGCCTGCCGCTGGCGCTTGCCATCATCGGCGGCACGCCGGCGCGCTATGCGCCGCTCTTCGACCTCTACCGCGAGGCCGCGCGCCGTGCCGGGCAGGATGCGGAAAAGCTGAAGACCAGCATCAACGTGCATGGCTTCATCGCCGATACGGGCGAGGCGGCGGCGGACGCCTTCTACGGGCCGCAGGCCGAGGTGATGAACCGCATCGGCCGCGAGCGCGGCTGGGGGCCGACGAGCCGGGCGCAGTTCGACCAGTCGATCGGGCCGGACGGCCATCTCTTTCTCGGCGATCCGGAAACCGTCGCGAAGAAGATCGTCGCGCACCACAGGATTTTCCGCAACGACCGCTTCCTCCTGCAGATGGCCATCGGCCCGATGCCGCACGACAGGATCCTGCGCGGCATCGAGCTTTACGGCACGAAGGTCGCGCCGCTGGTGCGCGAGATGCTGGCCGAAGCGACGGCAAGCGCCTGACAGCGGCGCGCGGGCATGATAGGAGGCGGGCGAAAGAGAGACGCGATGACCCTTGAGAACGACGAAGACCTGCGCGGCCTGCAAGCCATCGGCCGCATCTGCGCCAACGTGCTGCAGCACATGTCGACCGCCATCCGGCCCGGCATGACCACGGCGGAGCTCGACCTGATCGGCCGGCGCATGCTGGAGGCGGCGGGCGCCCGCTCGGCGCCGGAAAGCTGCTACAATTTCCCGGGTGCGACCTGCATTTCCGTCAACGAGGAAGTGGCGCACGGCATTCCGGGCGACCGGGTGATCAAGGACGGCGACCTCGTCAACATCGATGTCTCCGCCGAGCTCGACGGCTATTTCGCCGATACCGGCGCGTCCTTCACCGTCGGGCGCGCGGCGCCTTCGGTGGAGCGGCTCTGCCGCGACGGCAAGCGCGCGCTCTGGGTGGGCCTCAAGGAGGTCAAGACCGGCAAGCCGCTCGCCGAGGTCGGCAACGCCATCGGCGCCTTTGCCCGCAAGAACCGCTATACGCTGATCGCCAACCTCGCCAGCCACGGCGTCGGCCGCTCGCTGCACGAGGAGCCCTCGGAAATCGCCACCTGGCCCGATCCGCAGGAAAAGCGCCGCATGACGGAAGGCCTCGTCTTCACGGTCGAGCCGTTCCTGTCGCTCGGCGCGAACTGGGCGGAAGGCGGCGAGCGGGACGAATGGACGCTCTACAGCGACCCGAGTGCGCCGACGGTGCAGTTCGAACACACGGTCGTCGCCACCCGCAACGGCCCGCTGGTGCTGACGCTTCCGGGCTGACCGCCTTCAGCGCGGCTGATCCGCCGATCAATAAATGTCGTTTGTCGCCTTTATGCTGCGGTGCAATAGTCACGGCATGACGCAACGCATCCCCGCCTTCTCGCGCGAGCCCGTCCGGGCGGCCGTCGCCGGCGCGCTCGCCATGGCCGTCGCCATGGGGCTCGGCCGCTTCTTCTATACGCCGGTCCTGCCGGGCATGATGGCGGGGCTGGGGCTCGATGCCGCTGCGGCCGGCGTCATCGCGGCGGCGAATTTCGCCGGCTATCTCGTCGGCGCGGTGCTTGCGGCCTATGGGTGGGCGGCGGGATATGAGCGGCGCCTTGCGCTCGGCGCGCTCTTCGCCACGGTGCTGCTGCTCTTGGCCATGGGCGTGCTCTCCGATGTCACGGCGCTCTCCGTCGTGCGGTTCCTCGCGGGGCTTGCCAGCGCCTTCGCCATGATCTTCACCATCGGCATCGTGCTGACGGTCGGCCTCCAGCACCGCGATCCGCGCGTGCAGATGGCGCATTTCGCCGGTGTCGGCTTCGGCATCGCGGTCTCGGCGCTGCTGGTCTATCTCCTCTCCTTCATCGATTTCGGCAGCCTTTCCCCATGGCGCGCCGACTGGCTGTTCGGCGCGCTGCTCGGGGCTATCGGCCTTGCCGCCGTCATGGTGCTTTTGCCGCGGCCGGCGGTCGGGGCCTCGGTCCTGCGCGAGCCGCCCATCGCCTGGACGCGGCCGCTCGCGGCGCTGACGGTGAGCTACGGGCTCTTCGGCATCGGCTATGTCGTCACGGCCACCTTCATCGTCGCCATCGCGCGGGAAGGGGCGGAAAGCCCGCTGCTCGAATCGCTGACCTGGCTCGTCACCGGCGTTTCGGCGGCGGTCTCGCTTCTTGCCTGGAAGCCGGCGGAGCGGCGCTATGGCGTGGCGGCGGCCTATCTTGCGGCGATCCTCGTCGAGATGGTCGGGGTGGCGATCACCGTCACGCTGCCGTTTCCCGCTTCCGCGCTCATCGGCGGCGCGCTGCTCGGCATCACCTTCATCGTCGTCACGGCCTACGGCCTCCAGCTCGGCCGGGTGCTTGCCAGCGAAAGCCCGCGCCGGGTGCTGGCGCTGATGACGGCGGCGTTCGGCGTCGGGCAGATTCTCGGGCCGCTCGGCGCGGGCTTCCTTGCCGCGCGCACGGGCAGCTATGTCCTGCCCAGCCTTGCCGCCGCCGGCATCCTCCTGCTTGCGGCCGTCATCGCCGCGCTCGGCGGCGCGCTCTCCATTAAATCTCGGTAATGCCGGCGCCGGGCAATTGTTGGCTCAGGCAAACTCATCTAGGTTCTGCGCGAACCGGCGGCATCGCCGCCCTTTGAAAACGAGAGTTTCGCGCCTTGTTCCATTCCTTCTTCCCGCAGCCGAAGCTGTTCTTTTCCTCCGGCGCCCTTTGGACCGTGATCTGCATCGCCGTCTGGTACACCGTGGGGCCGCAGATGGGGGCGGCCGTCGGCCTTCCGCCGCTCGGCCCCGACGAGAAGGCGCCGATCGGCCTTGCCTACTTCTTCTCGCCGGACAATCTCTGGTTCTACCTCTATTTCACGGTCTTCGTTCTGGCCTTCGGCCTCTTCTGGAAAGCCATCGCGCGCAACCATCCCTGGACCAACTGGTCCATCTGGGGGTCCGCCTTCATCATCTTCATCGCCTATTTCTCGGTGCAGGTCTCCGTCGCGCTCAACAACTGGCGCGGCCCGTTCTTCGACCTCTTCCAGGCGGCGCTGTCGAAGCAGGGCAACGTCACGGCGGCGCAGCTCTATACGCTCCAGCTCCGCTTCCTGGAGATCGGCCTCGTCGGGGTGGTGCTCAACGTCGTCACCGCCTTCTTCACCAACCACTATGTCTTCCGCTGGCGCACGGCGATGAACGACTACTACATGTCCAAGTGGTCGAAGCTGCGCCATATCGAGGGTGCCTCGCAGCGTGTGCAGGAAGACACGATGCGCTTTGCCAACATCCTCGAAGGCCTCGGCGTCACGCTCATCAACTCCGTGATGACGCTGGTCGTCTTCCTGCCGCTGCTCTTCCGCATGTCGGAATATGTCAGCGACCTGCCGGTGATCGGCGCCATCCCGCATGCGCTGTTCTGGCTGGCCATCGCCTGGTCGCTGTTCGGCACGGCGCTGCTCGCCTTCGCCGGCATCAAGCTGCCGGGCCTGCAGTTCCGCAACCAGCGCGTCGAGGCGGCCTATCGTAAGGAGCTCGTCTACGGCGAGGACCATGCGGACCGCGCCGATCCCGTCACCGTGCGGGAGCTCTTCGCCAACGTGCGGCGCAACTATTTCCGCATGTACTGGCACTATTGCTACTTCAACGTGGCGCGCTACACCTACGGCCAGCTCGACGCGATCTTCCTCAACTTCATCCTCATCCCGACCATCGTGGCCGGCCGCATCACCATGGGCACCTGGCAGCAGATCGCCACGGCCTTCGGCGAGGTGAGCAATTCCTTCCAGTACCTCGTGAACTACTGGTCGACGATCATCGAGCTCCTGTCGATCCACAAGCGCCTCAAAGCCTTCGAGGCGGCGATCGAGGACGAGCCGCTGCCGGAGATCGACCGGCGTTACCTCAAGAGGGCGGCGGAGGAGGGCGAGCTTGCGGCCAACGAGCCATAAGCCTCAGAGGGCGGCTCCGGCCGCCTTCTTCTCTTTTGCGAGGATGTCCACCGCCTCGGCATAGCTGACACAGGCGACGTCCGTTTTCCCGCAGGTCTCCGTCAGGAAGCGGTCGAGCGCGCGCCAGTAGGCGCCGGCATTCATCTCGACGAAGTGGAAGCCGAGCTGGAGGGGAATGCGTGTCCCCTCATATTGCGCGGCAAAGGCCTTGCGGTAGGCGGCAAGGGCGCTTTCCTCGAAGGCGGCGCTCTTTTCCGGGTTCTCCTTGCCCTTGGAATGGCGGACATAGAGATTGTAGTCCATGGCGATGACGGGGCGTCCGGTGGCGCCTTCGGGAATGAGCGGCAGGCCGAAGCGGGCGATGTCGCCGCTTGCGACGGGCATGGCCGGCCCCTTCGTCACGAGGCTGGCATCATAGGAAAAACCGTTCTTCTCCAGCGCCTTGACGAGGCTGCTTCCCGCCGAAAGATAGGGTGCGCGGAAACCCTTGACGTCCTGCCTGACGAAGCGGCGCCAGTCCGCCGGTTCCCGTTCGCCGACGCCGGCATTCCGCCAGCCGTTTTCCAGCGCGTTGCGGGAGAAGGTCAGTTCCTGCGTCCAGTCCGCCTCGGTCCACTTGCCGCCGTCGAAATGGCCGCAGGCATGGCTGCCGATATCGTGGCCCTCGAGTTTTGCCAGCCAGATCTCGCCGAGGCGCTGGATCGTGTCCTCCCTGTCCGGTGCGAAGCCGACATTGGAGCGGCCGCGCTTTTCATGCGGCGCCTGGTAGGTGGCGCGCTCGGCCTTCGGGAAAAGGAAGGTGCAGGAGAGGAAATAGGTGAAATGCGCGCCGGTGCGCTTTGCCATGGCGCGGCTCTTTTCCCACAGGAGATTGTCGTGCGCGCCGTCGAAGGAGACGACGACGAGCTGCTTGCGCTTCGGTGCCGCATCTTCGGCAAGAGCGGGACCGGAAAGGGCTGCGGCGAGCACGGAAAGGACGATCCGGGAGGAAAAAGACGACGACATGGCACCCCGCGACAATTTGCAAAGGGTCCCTCATCGGTGTCGAATGCGGCAATCCTTTGATCGGATTGGAATTGTCGGATATTCCAGTCGCACGAAAATTTTCCCAACGGGGGCATTTCCATGACGCTGCTTATTATCGGTCTCGTTCTTTTCGTCGTCACCCATCTTTTGCGCCCCGTCGCGCCGGGCCTGCGCAACGCCGCCATCGCGACGCTCGGCAAGCCGGCCTGGATGGCCTTCCACGGCATCGTGTCGCTCCTCAGCCTCGCCCTCATCGTCTACGGCTTTATCGATGCGCGCGCGAACGGCGGCGACGGCGTCTTCATGGTCTACACGCCGCCGGCCTTCATGGCGCATATCACGCTGACGCTGATGATCATCGCCTCGGTCTGTCTCGTCGCGGGCTTCCTGCCGGCCGGCCATATCCGCACGAAGCTGAAGTTCCCCATCCTCGTCGCCATCAAGATCTGGGCCCTTGCCCACCTGCTTGCCAACGGCGAGAGCTATTCCGTCGTACTCTTCGTGACGATCCTTGCCTGGGCGATCATCCTGCGCATCACGCTGAAGCGGCGCATCGCCAGCGGCGAGACGAAGCTGCCGGTCTTCGTGTCGGCGAAATACGACGTGATCGCCATCGTCGTCGGCCTCGTCCTCTATGTCGCCATCGTCTTCAAGCTGCACGAATGGATCATCGGCGTCGCGCCGCTGCCCTGATCGTTTCGCTCATCTGGGGCTTTTCGTGCCTGCCCCCTTACAACGCCGTCAAAATGGGGTAGAAGGCGCTAACTTCAAACGTTAGCTCGGGCGCGAAATGGTACATCAGGACGACAGCTTTATCCGCGAGGTGAACGAGGAACTGCGTTCCGATCAGATGCGCCTGATCTGGAAGCGCTTCGGCCGCGTCCTCATCGGCGCTGCCGTGCTGGTCGTCCTCGGCACCATCGGCAAGGTCGGCTACGATTACTGGCGCGACAGGGAGGCCTCGGCCTCCGGCGACCAGTTCCTCGCCGCCCTGACGCTGGCGCGCGAAGGCAAGAATGAGGAGGCGCTGACCGCGCTCACCAACCTGGAGAAGGACGGCTTCGGCTCCTATCCGGTGCTTGCCCGCATGCGCGCCGCCTCGCTGACGGCCGAGACCGACGTGCCCGGCGCCATCGCCGCCTTCTCCGCCATCGCCAAGGACACCTCCGTGCCGCAGGCGCTGCGCGATGCCGCGCGCCTTCGCGCCGCCTATCTCCTCGTCGACACCGGCACCTACGAGCAGGTCTCGGCCGAGGCCGAGCAGCTTGCGACGCCGCAGGATGCGCTGCGCCATTCGGCGCGCGAGGTCCTCGGCCTCTCCGCCTACAAGCACGAGGATTACAAGCGCGCCAAGGAATGGTTCGAGGCGATCCTCAACGACAGCGAAGCGCCGCGCAACCTTGCCAACCGCGCGCAGATGCTGCTTGACCTGATTGCGGCAAGCGGCAAGCTGTCCTCCTGACCGGACAGAACGGAACACGTCCATGAGCTTCACCGTCGCCATTGTCGGGCGCCCCAATGTCGGCAAGTCCACCCTGTTCAACAGGCTTGTGGGCAAGAAGCTCGCGCTCGTCGACGACACGCCGGGCGTGACGCGCGACCGCCGGCCGGGCGATGCCCGTCTCGTCGACCTGAAATTCCGCATCATCGATACGGCCGGCCTCGAGGAGGCCGCGCCCGATACGCTCGAAGGCCGCATGCGCGCCCAGACGGAGGCGGCCATCGAGGAGGCGGACCTTTCGCTCTTCGTAGTCGATGCCAAGACGGGGCTGACGCCCGTCGATACGGCGCTGGCGGACATGCTGCGCAGGAAGGGCAAGCCCGTCGTGCTCGTCGCCAACAAGTCCGAGGCGCGCGGTTCCGACGGCGGCTTCTACGACAGCTTCACGCTCGGCCTCGGCGAGCCGACGCCGATCTCCGCCGAGCACGGCCAGGGTATGCTCGACCTGCGCGACGCCATCGTCGCGGCGATCGGCGAGGAACGCGCCTTTCCCCCGAAGGAGGACGAGGCCGTCACCGACGTCGACGTGCGTGCCGAAGCGGCAGCCGAGGACGAGGATTTCGAGCCGGAATACGACGAGACGAAGCCGCTGCGCGTCGCCATCGTCGGCCGCCCGAATGCCGGCAAGTCCACGCTGATCAACCGCTTCCTCGGCGAGGACCGGCTGCTGACCGGCCCCGAGGCCGGCATCACGCGCGATTCCATTTCCGTCGAATGGGACTGGAAGGGTCGCACGATCAAGATGTTCGACACGGCCGGCATGCGCCGCAAGGCCAAGGTGCAGGAGAAGCTGGAAAAGCTCTCCGTCGCCGACGGCCTTCGCGCCATCCGCTTTGCCGAGACGGTGGTGATCGTCTTCGATTCCACCATTCCCTTCGAAAAGCAGGACCTGCAGATCGTCGATCTCGTGCTGCGCGAGGGCCGCGCCGCCGTGCTCGCCTTCAACAAGTGGGACCTCATCGACGATCCGCAGGCCGTTCTCGCGGAGCTGCGCGAGAAGACCGACCGGCTCCTGCCGCAGGCGCGCGGCATCCGCGCCGTGCCGGTCTCCGGCCAGACGGGCCGCGGCCTCGACAAGCTGATGCAGGCCGTCATCGACACGGACCGCACCTGGAACCGCCGCATCTCCACCGCCAAGCTCAACCGCTGGCTCGATGCGGTGCAGACGCAGCATCCGCCGCCGGCCGTTTCCGGCCGCCGCCTGAAGCTGAAATACATGACGCAGGTGAAGGCCCGTCCGCCGGGCTTCATGATCTCCTGCACGCGCCCCGATGCGCTGCCGGAATCCTATGTCCGCTATCTCACCAACGGCCTGCGCACCGACTTCAACCTGCCGGGCGTACCGATCCGCATCCATTTCCGCGCGGCGGACAACCCGTTCGCCTCGAAGGCCAGGAAGAAGCGCTGACGCCGTCAGGCGGCCGGCAGCTTGTCCCTTGCCACCAGCGCGCCGTGGTGCTGGATGACGGCGGCGGCGACGCCTGCCGCAAAGCGGGCGGCTTCCTCCGGGCTTGCGCCGATGGCAAGGCGCGCCAGGAACGCGCCGTTGAAGCTGTCGCCGGCGCTGGTCGTGTCGACGATCGTCTCGACCTTCGCGGAGGGAACGTGGCTGCGTTCGCCGCCGAAGACGAGCGTCGCGCCTTCGCTGCCGTCCTTGACGACGAGCCCTTCCACGCCAAGCCCGCGATAGCGCGCGATGGTTTCCTCGATCGACGCATCGCCGAAATGCGTGGTCTCGTCATCGAGGCTCGGCAGGACGAGCGTTGCCGCGCGCGCGCCCTCGGTGATCGTTGCGCGCATCCGCTCGGCATCGTCCCACAGGCGCGGGCGGATGTTCGGGTCGAAGACGACGCGCTTGCCGGCGGCTTTCGCGCGGCGCAGTTCGGCCAGCAGCGTTTCGACATCCCCGGCGGGAAGGATCGCCAGCGTGATGCCGGAGAAGACGACGATGTCGGAGGCTTCCATCGCGGCGCGCAGCCGGTGGCCGTCGCGGGCGAGCAGCTTTGCGGCGGAGGTCGAGCGCCAGTAGGAAAAGCTGCGCTCGCCGTCCTTCAGGTGGATCATGTAGAGGCCGGGCGAGCGGCCCTCGATGCGCGCGACGTGGCCGGTGCCGATGCCGCGGCTTTCCATGAAGGCCAGCATCTCGTCGGAGATCGTGTCCGCGCCGACGGCGGAGAAATAGTCGACGTGCCAGTCGCCCGGCAGGTACTGGCGGGCATAATAGGCGGTGTTGAACGTGTCGCCGGCGAAACCCTTGCGCATTAGGCCGCCTTCGGCCTGCATCAGTTCCACCATGCATTCGCCGATCGAAAGCAGCCGTCCCGCCATGTCGTTTCCCTCCCGGCCAAGTGCGCCGAAAGAGGAAATACTGTCAAAGAGTTGGCGGGGCAAGCCGTTGCCGGCGCTTTCCGGAGGTGTCGAGGAGGCCGGGTGTTTCGTCCGTTGCCGAAAAATCCGGCGCCTGCCGTTTACGCTCCGCGGGGTGCGCGCTACATCTTCCCGGCGAGCAACGGGACGTGGAGTGAGAGCGCATGGTCAAACACCGCAAGCATGCCGACGACTGGTGGCGCGGCGCGGTCATCTATCAGGTCTATCCCCGCTCGTTCCAGGACACGACCGGCGACGGCATGGGGGACCTGCGCGGCATCACGAAGAGGTTGGGCCACATCGCCTCGCTCGGTGTCGACGCCATCTGGCTTTCGCCCTTCTTCAAGTCGCCGATGGAGGACATGGGCTACGACGTCTCGGATTATTGCGACGTCGACCCGATGTTCGGCACGCTTGCCGATTTCGATGCGATGCTGGCGGAGGCCCACCGTCTCGGCCTCAAGATCATCATCGACCAGGTGATCTCGCACACCTCCGACCAGCATCCCTGGTTCGTCGAGAGCCGCTCCAGCCGCGACAACCCCAAGGCCGACTGGTACGTCTGGGCCGATCCCAAGCGGGACGGCACGGCGCCCAACAACTGGCTGTCGATCTTCGGCGGCCCTGGCTGGGAATGGGACGGCGTGCGCAAGCAATATTACATGCACAACTTCCTGATCTCGCAACCGGACCTCAACTTCCACAATCCAGATGTGCAGGATGCGCTCTTGAAGACCGTGCGCTTCTGGCTTGACCGGGGCGTCGACGGCTTCCGCCTCGACACGGTGAACTTCTATTTCTGCGACAGGAAGCTGAGGGACAATCCGCCCCACGAGCCCAATCCCGACGAGATCGGCCTCGATGCGCCGGACGTCAATCCCTACGGCATGCAGACGCATCTCCACGACAAGACGCAGCCGGAGAACATTGCCTTCCTCAAGCGCTTCCGCGCGCTGCTCGACGAATACGAGGGGCGCATGACCGTGGGCGAGGTGGGCGACGGGGCGCGCTCGCTGAAGACGGTCGCCGACTATACCAGCGGCGGCGACAAGCTGAACATGTGCTACACGTTCGACCTGCTGGGGCCGGACTTCACCGCCGACCACATCCGCAAATGCGTGCAGAGCTTCCAGCGCGCGGTGACGGACGGCTGGGTCTGCTGGGCGTTCTCCAACCATGACGTCAACCGGCATGTCAGCCGCTTCATCAAGGCGCCGGAGGAGCGCGAGCGCGTCGCCAAGCTCGCCGTCACGCTGCTTTCGACGCTGCGCGGCTCGATCTGCCTCTACCAGGGCGAGGAACTGGGGCTGACGGAGGCGGACCTCGCCTTCGAGGACCTGCGCGATCCCTACGGCATCCGCTTCTGGCCGGCCTTCAAGGGCCGCGACGGGTGCCGCACGCCGATGCCCTGGCAGCGCGGCGAGGCCCATGCCGGCTTCAGCAGCGCCAAGCCCTGGCTGCCGGTGCCGGAGGAGCATGCGCGCCTTGCCGTCGACACGCAGGAGAAGATTGCCGGCTCCGTGCTCAACCACTATCGCACGACGCTCGCTTTCCGCAGGGAACATGCGGCGCTTCACGACGGCGACATGTCCTTCGTCCATTCCAACCAGGATATCCTCGCCTTCACCCGCGAGAAGGACGGTGAAAAGCTGCTCTTCGTCTTCAACCTGACGCGCGAGAAGGCCGAATTCGTGCCGGCGAAATCGCTGAAGCTCGGCGAACCGCTCTCGGTCCCCGGCTTCGGCGCGAAGCTGAAGGACGGGACGATCGAGCTGGACGGGCTGGATATGGCGTGTGTACGGGTTTAGCGTTTGCGGCCTACGAGCCGGTCGTACTCGGCATGTGAGCCGATCCAGAACCAGACGAGCGTTTCGCTCTCTGGATCCTTGACCGCAAGTGCCCGCCAGGAAAGGCCGACGCGGGCGGACCAGAAGCGCCCAACGGATTTAAGCTGCAACGACGGATGGTCGGGATTTGTCCTGAGCAGGCCGAAATTCTTGTCTGCCAATTGGCGAACGGTCGGCGGCAGTGCACCATAGCACTTCCAGAACGCGTCCGTCGCATGATGCTTCAAAGCGACCGCGTCCGTTGGCTGCGAAACTGTGAAAGGGCAAGCTCCGCAAGCTCATCCAACGTGCCGTTGGCGACGTCCTCCGCCATTTCTCGATCCCAGCGCTCTGCCTGAAGGGCTTCGAACCATGCGGAGAAGCGTTCGAACTCATCCGGGCTAAGCTCGGATACGCTTTTTTCGATCTGTTCGAGTTTCGTCATGTCGATGGTCCTTTCGTAGGTATTGTACGAAAAGGAGACGTGCGCGAAAAGCCTAATCCGTCACCCGATCAGCGCGAACCGGTCCACGTCCACCATGCCCCTGTCGGAAATCTTCAGGTGGGGGATGACGGGGAGCGGCAGGAAGGCGAGCTGGAGGAAGGGTTCTTCGAGCGTGGCGCCGAGGGCGAAGGCGGCGTGGCGCAGGTGGTGGAGCGTGTCGCGCACGCTCTCGTAGGGCTCGAGGCTCATGAGGCCGGCGACGGGCAGGGCGATCTCGCCCTTCACCTTGCCGTCTTCCACCACCACGAAGCCGCCCTTGATCTCGCCGAGGCGGTTCGCCGCCGTCGCCATGTCGTCCTCGTTGACGCCGACGACGCAGATATTGTGGCTGTCATGGCCGACGGTGGAGGCGATGGCGCCCTTCTTCAGCCCGAAGCCCTGCACGAAGCCGTTGGCGTGGTTGCCGTTCTTGCCGTGGCGCTCGATGACGGCGACCTTGATGATGTCCTGCGCGAGGTCGAGGGCCGTCTGGTTGCCCTTCGCCGGCAGGCGGTAGCGGCGGTGCTCGGTGATGATCTTTCCCGGCAGGACGCCGATCACCGGCGTTTCCCCGTCCGTGACGGGTACGGCGAAATGGGCGGCGGCGACGGGGCGTGCCTTGACGCTGTCGAGGCCGACGGGCTCCACCGGCCTGCGGGTGGCAAAGAGGGCGTCGTCCACCTTGCGGCCGGCGGAGAAGACCGTCTCGGCCTTGCAGGTCTCCAGCGTGTCGATGACGACGAGGTCCGCGCGCCAGCCGGGGGCGACGAGGCCGCGGTCGCGAAGCCCGAAGGCCTTTGCCGCGGAGATGGAGGCGGCGCGGTAGACGGCGAGCGGTGCGCGGCCGTGGCTGATCGCGGTGCGGATCATGTAGTCGAGGTGGCCTTGCTCGGCGATGTCGAGCGGGTTGCGGTCGTCGGTGCAGAGCGCCAGGAAGGGCGAGAGCCGTTCGGTGAGGATCGGCATCAGGGCATGCAAGTCCTTGGAGACGGAGCCCTCGCGGATGAGGATATGCATGCCCTTGCGGATCTTCTCCAGTGCCTCCTCGGCGGTGGTGCATTCGTGCTCGGTGCGAATGCCGGCGGAAAGATAGCCGTTGAGGTCGTTGCCGGAAAGCAGCGGCGCATGGCCGTCGATATGGCCGCCCTGGAAGGCTTCCAGCTTGGCGAGACAGACGGGGTCCTTGTGGATGACGCCCGGAAAATTCATGAATTCGGCAAGGCCGATGACCTTCGGGTGATCGCGGAAGGGCAGCAGCCGCTCGATCGGCAGGTCCGCGCCTGAGGTCTCCAGATGCGTCGCCGGCACGCAGCTCGAAAGCTGCACGCGGATATCCATGATGGTTTCCAGCGCGCTGTCGAGGAAGAACTGGATGCCTTCGGTGCCGAGCACGTTGGCGATCTCGTGCGGATCGCAGATCACCGTCGTCACGCCGTAGGGCAGCACGCAGCGGTCGAATTCGTGCGGCGTCACCAGCGAGGATTCGATGTGGAGATGCGTGTCGATGAAGCCGGGCACGACGATGCGGCCGGAAATGTCGATCTCCGTGCGGCCCCGGTATTCGCCGCAGGTGCCGACGATGCGCTCGCCGGAAATGGCAATGTCCGAGGCGACGAGCTCGCCCGTCACGAGGTCGAAGAACCGGCCGCCCTTCAGCACGATATCGGCCGGTTCGCGGCCGGTTCCCTGGTCGATGAAGCGTTCCAAGTCGGTCATGGCAGTCTCCGATTCCCTTTTCGCGACTGTAGCCGCCTTGCGGCGGGAGAAAAGGCGAATGTTCAGGCCGGGAAGGTGACGGTGAAGGCAAAGCGCCTGCTTTCGCCGGCCGGAAGCGTCGTCGTGTAGGGCCGGTCCTTCAGTTCGCGCGCGCCGCCATATTCGGCGGCGGTGCCCTGCCAGGGCTCGACGCAGAGGAACGGCGCGCCGGGCTTCGTCCAGAGCGCGAGGTTCGGCAGGGCCTCGAAATGGAAACGGAGGGCCGGCCCGCCCTCGGCGGCATAGGTGAGGCCGTCGCCCGCGCCTTCGGGGAAGACGAGCGCGTCATGCTCGAAGAGATCGTGTGCGAGGAGGAGACGGCCTTTGTCGAACGGAGAGGGATCGCGGACCTGCGAGAGCAGGCCGTTTTCCAGCGGCTGGCGTAGCGGCTCCGCGCCGTTGTCGAGGGTGACGACATGCGGCCTGCCTTCGCCGCCCGGCAGCGGCCAGAGAAAGGCCGGGTGAAAGCCGAGGCCGAAGGGCATCGGCGTCTCGCCGCCGTTCTCCACCGTTGCCGCAATGGTGAGGGCCGGGCCATCGAGGCTATGCTCGACGGAAAGGCCGAAGTCGAAGGGGTAGACGGCGCGCGTTTCGGCCGAGGCTTCCAGCCGGTAGCGGCAGGTCGTCGCCGAGGCCGCTTCGAGGGTGAATTCCCGCCGGCGCGCGAAACCGTGCTGCGCCATGGAATAGGACCTGCCGTCGACGAGGAGCGTATCGTCCGGCGTCTTGCCGACGATGGGGAACAGCACCGGCGAGCGCCCCGTCCAGAAGGCGGCGTTGCCGTTCCACAGCCAGTTCGCCCCGTCGCGCGTCGTTGCCGACTGCATCTCGGCGCCGAGAGAGGAGACCTCGATGGAGAGGTGCTGGTTTTCAATGCGGGTGGAGGTCGGCATCGGTTGGCCCTCGTCGTGGTGGCCGCACAATTGCGCTGAACGGGGCGGACTTGCAAGAGCCGCATTGCATCGCCTCAACCACCGTCGTCATCCTCGGCCTTGAGCCGAGGATCCACCGCCGCGGGTGCCGCGTGGATGATCGGGTCAAGCCCGACCATGACGGAGGAAGGGACTGTGTGGCACGTCCCCTCGCCCCGCTTGCGGGGAGAGGGGGCGGGGTAAGGGGCAGGCGCCGTATCCGCCTCAGATGTTGTTCTGCAGCACCTCGCGCAGCTTGCCGAACAGTTCGTCGATCTCGCGCTTCTCGATGATGAGCGGCGGGGAGAGGGCGATGATGTCGCCGGTCGTGCGGATCAGCAGGCCCTTTTCGTAGGCCTTGAGGAAGGCGTTGAAGGCGCGTTTCGTCGGCTCGCCGGCGATCGGGGCGAGCTCGATGGCGCCGATCAGGCCGACATTGCGGATGTCGATGACGTTCGGGCAATCCTTCAGCGAATGCAGGGCGTCCTCCCAGTAGGGGGCAAGCTCGGCGGCGCGGGTGAGAAGGCCTTCTTCCTTGTAGGTGTCGAGCGTGCCGAGGGCGGCGGCCGAGGCGATCGGGTTGCCGGAATAGGTATAGCCGTGGAAGAACTCGATCATGTGTTCCGGGCCGTTCATGAAGGCGTCGTGGATTTCCGACGTCACGAAGACCGCGCCCATCGGGATCACGCCATTGGTGAGGCCCTTGGCGGTGGTGATGATGTCCGGCTTGACGTCGAAATACTGCGCGGCGAACGGCGTGCCGAGGCGGCCGAAGCCGGTGATGACCTCGTCGAAGATGAGGAGGATGCCGTGCTGCGTGCAGATCTCGCGCAGCTTCTGGAGATAGCCCTTCGGCGGGATGAGGACGCCCGTGGAGCCGGCGACCGGCTCGACGATGACGGCGGCGATGGTCGAGGCGTCGTGCAGGGTGATGATGCGCTGGAGTTCGCTGGCGATGTCGCCGCCGTGCTCCGGCTCGCCGCGGGTAAACGCGTTCCTGTCCGGGAAATGCGTGTGCGGCATGTGGTCGACGCCGGTCAGCAGCGTGCCGAACATCTTCCGGTTGGAGACGATGCCGCCGACGGAGATGCCGCCGAAATTGACGCCGTGATAGCCGCGCTCGCGGCCGATGAGGCGCGAGCGCGCGCCGTCGCCCTTGGCGCGGTGATAGGCGAGCGCCACCTTCAGCGCGGTCTCGACCGATTCCGAGCCGGAATTGGTGTAGAGGACGTGGTCCATGCCCTCGGGCGCGATGTCGACGAGGCGGTTGGCAAGCTCGAAGGCCTTGGGATGGCCGAGCTGGAAGGCGGGCGCGTAGTCGAGTTCGCCCGCCTGCTCGCGGATCGCCTCGGTGATCTTCGGGCGACAATGGCCGGCATTGACGCACCAAAGGCCCGCCGTGCCGTCGAGCACCTGCCGGCCGTCATGGGTCGTGTAGTACATGTCCTTCGCGCCGACGAAGAAGCGCGGCTCCTTCTTGAACTGGCGGTTGGCCGTGAACGGCATCCAGAAGGCGCGCAGATCGTTGGGGGTATTGAGGCGGTTGGACATGCGGTCTCTCCTGGGTTTCGGCTGCAAGGCGGGAATTTTACCTGTCGGTCAAATTATCAAGGCGGCCCGGGCCGTCAAGGCGAATAAGGGGCCGCGCGGGCGTGCGGGAACCGCGCCAAAGCAAAACGCCCCGGACGCTGGTCCGGGGCGTGGGAAATGCGAAGATTTCCGTCCGTCAGGCGATGCGGAGCTTCTTTTCCGAAGCGCCGTTGCCGGGGGTCTTGTAGATGCGGTCGAGCGCGTCCAGAATGGTCAGGACGGCGTCGGACTTGCTCGAATAATAGATGGTCTGGGCATCGCGGCGCGTGGTCACGAGATTCTGCGCGCGCAGCTTCGACAGGTGCTGCGAAAGGGCCGACTGGCTGAGGCCGACCTGGCCCGCGAGCGCGCCGACGGCGATTTCACCGCCGACCAGCACTTTCAGGATGAGGAGGCGCTTGGGATTGGCCATGGCGGAAAGGAAATCGGATGCAATCTCGGCCTGCGCGTGTTCTGCGTCTGAAATCTTGTCCATCTGAAACTCCTTGGGGCGTTTCCGCTTCAAATCATGTGTTTTTATGTGAATCCGCTTGTTAGCATATAAACAAACCCACCCCCATCAAGAGCAAGAAATGGGGGTAGGTGCACGCATGGCGACAGGTGCCTTACGGGAACGATAGGCGCCGCCTGGCGGATGTCTTCGCGAAAACGCCGGTTGCTCAGCCTGCTGCTCTTGCTTCGCGGAGCAAACGTGCAAGCTCGGCGCGAAGTTCCCCGGCCTCCTCGAGTTCGCGGGAAAATTCGAGCCGCTTCAATCTGTCGCCGCTGGCAAGGTCGACCCCGGCCGCGTCCAGCCCCACGATCGTCCATTCGCCGTCCTTCGCGCCGCAATAGTGGCGGGCGTAGATGCCGGCGGCCTCCGCATGGTCGCTGTTCATGTGTTCGACGGCGCCGGTTTCCATCTCGGCAAGGGCGCTGCGGGCGGGTGAGCGGATCAGCAGGTCCTCGGCCGTGAGCACGAAGGCCTTGCCGAAGCCGCCGTTGAGAAGGGCGCGCTGCGGCACGAGGCGGAAGAAGGTGAAATCGGGGAAATCGACATAAAGCTTCGCCTTCGGGTGGCGGCGGATGAAGCGCTCGCGAAGGGCGGCGCGCGCCTCGCTCTCGCGCGGCACCTCCTCGGCAATCGAGATGACGGTGAGGCGCGGATGGGCGAGCGGATCGCCCTTGCCGGGCTCGCCGGCGAGCAGCGAGGCGCGGGGATCGGCCCTGAGCGCCTGCGTGTGGAAGGAAAGGGCCGAGACGAGGATGACGGGCGTGCCGTCGGTATCGGTGCCGGTCAGGGTGCGGCTGGCGAAGGGAAAGCCCGTCTCCGGCTCGAACACGGCGAGAGGGCAACTGCGCGCCGAGCGCAGGAGGGTGCGCGCAAGGCGGCGGGCCTCGTCGTCCGTTACGCGCAGAACGCTCGGTTTGTCCTTCTCGGTCATGATGTCTGGCTCCGTATGTCGATAAAAAGGCGGCGCCCCGCATGGAGGCGCCGCCCTATCTAATCCGATCGCCGGCCGATGTCAGCCGCGCCGGCGGTGCCGCGTCAATCCGTTGACGATGTCCTGCGCGTTGATCGTGCCGATCACCGTGCCGTTGTCGACGACGCCGACATTGCCGGGCGTGCGGGCCATGGCGTCGAGGACGTCGACGAGCGGGGTCGTCGGCGCGGCGGTCGCCGTCACGCCGCCGCTGCCGTCGGAGGCGCCGTGCTGCATGACGTCCCCGGCGGTCAGCATGTTGATCGGGTTCATGTTCTGCACGAAATCCGCGACATACTGGTTGGCCGGGTTCTTCACGATCTCCTGCGGCGTGCCGCACTGGATGATGCGCCCGCCCTCCATGATGGCGATGCGGTTGCCGATGCGGAAGGCCTCGTCGAGGTCGTGGCTGACGAAGATGATGGTCTTCTTCAGCCGGCGCTGGAACTCCAGGAGCTCGTCCTGCAGGCGCGTGCGGATCAGCGGGTCGAGCGCGGAGAAGGGCTCGTCCATGAGCAGGATCGGCGCGCCGGTCGCAAAGGCGCGGGCAAGGCCGACGCGCTGCTGCATGCCGCCCGAAAGCTCGTTGACCTTGCGGTCCGCCCATTTGGAGAGGTTGACGAGCTCGAGCTGTTCGCCGACGCGCGCCTTTCGCTCGGCATCCGGCACGCCGGCAAGCTCGAGGCCGAAGCCGACATTGTCGGCGACGGTGCGCCAGGGCAGGAGCGCGAACTGCTGGAACACCATGGAGACGGTGTGCATGCGGAAATCGCGCAGCGCCTTGGGCGTCGCCGTGTAGGGATTGACCGAGCCGGCGCCGGCCTTCACCTCAACCTCGCCGCGCACCACCGGGGCAAGCCCGTTGACGGCGCGAAGCAGCGTCGACTTGCCGGAGCCCGAAAGGCCCATCAGCACGAGTATCTCGCCCTCGTTGATGGAGAGCGTGGCGTCGGCCACGCCGAGCACGAGGCCGGTTTCCGCGCCGATCTCGTCGCGGGTCTTGCCCGCGTCCACCATCGAGAGGGCCTTTTGCGGATTGTCCCCGAAGATGATGGAGACGTTCTTGAAGACGACGGTATCGGTCATCAGGAGTCTCCTTCATCGGAAGAGCGGAAGAGCCGGTCGAGGATGATCGCGAGGATCACGATGCACAGCCCCGCCTCGAAGCCCATGGAGATGTTGACGGTGTTGAGCGCGCGCACCACCGGAACGCCGAGCCCTTTGGCGCCGACGAGCGCGGCGATGACCACCATCGACAGCGACAGCATGATCGTCTGGGTGAGGCCGGCCATGATCTGCGGCATGGCGTAGGGCAGCTCCACCTTGCGCAGCACCTGGCCGGGCGTCGCGCCGAAGGCCTGGGCGGCCTCGACCAGCGACGGGGGCGTCGAGATGATGCCGAGGCGCGTCAGGCGGATCGGCGCGGGTATGGCGAAGATCACGGTCGCGATCAGGCCCGGCACCATGCCGAGGCCGAAGAGGATGAGCGCCGGGATGAGGTAGACGAAGGTGGGAATCGTCTGCATCAGGTCGAGGATGGGGCGCAGGATCGAGTAGAACCACGGCCGGCGCGCGGCCGCGATGCCGAGCGGCACGCCGACGACCATGCTGACGCCGGTCGCCGCCAGCACGAGCGCGAGCGTTTCCGTCGTCTCCTTCCAGTAGCCCTGGTTCACGATGAGCAGCAGGCCGAAGAAGGTGAAGGCGGCAACGCCGATGGAGCGGTGGAAGCGCCAGCTTACCGCCGTCAGGAGCACGATGAGGAAGAGCGCGAAGGCGAGCTTGCCGCCCGCGCTCTCGATGAAAGGCCCCTGCAGCAGGAACAGGAGGGCATCGATGCCGGCCTGAAGCACGACCTTGAGGAAATCGAACAGTCCCTTGCCGTTCGTCGTCAACCAGTTGACGGCGTCCTTGGCGATCGGACCGATCGGAATTTTGGAGACGGTGAGCCAATCCACGGCAGCAGACCCTTGGCTGGAGGTTGAGGATGCGCCTTCACGCTTCCGAAAATCCGGGTGCAAAACCGCTCGAACGTTTTCGCTGGGATTGCAGTATCCGGAGGGAAGAAGAAGGGCGGGAAAGTTTCCTTCCCGCCCTGGTCTTGCCCGTTAGAGGCCGAGCGCGGTCTTTGCCGCTGCAAGGGCCTCGCCGCTGCCGTCCTTGGTGGTCACGCCCGCAAGCCACGGCTCGATGGCGGCGGGGTTGGCCTTCAGCCATCCGGCCGCTGCCGTTTCCGGATCCTGCCCGTCGTTCAGGATCTTGCCCATGATCTGGTTTTCCATTTCCAGCGTGAACTTGAGGTTCTGCAGGAACTTGCCGACGTTCGGGCATTCGGTGGTGTAGCCCTGGCGCACGTTGGTGTAGACGGTGGCGCCGCCGAAGTTCGGGCCGAAGACGTCGTCGCCGCCCGTAAGGTAGGTCAGCTTGAAGTTGGCGTTCATCGGGTGGGGTTCCCAGCCGAGGAAGACGATCGGCGCGTTTTCCTGCTCGGAGCGGGCGACTTCAGCCAGCATGCCCTGCTCGGAGGATTCGACGACCTCGAAGCCGGAAAGGTCGAACTTGTTGCCGGAGACCATGTCGATGATCAGGCGGTTGCCGTCATTGCCCGGCTCGATGCCGTAGATCTTGCCGTCGAGCTCGGCCTTGTGGGCGGCGATGTCCTTGAAGTCCTTGATGCCGATCTCGGCGCCCTTGGCATTGGTCGCCAGCGTGTACTTCGCGCCTTCGAGGTTCTCGCGCACCGTCTCGACAGAGCCGTCGTCGCGGAAGGGCTTGATGTCGGCTTCCATGGTCGGCATCCAGTTGCCGAGGAAGACGTCGATGTCCTTGTTCTTGAGCGAGGTATAGGTGACCGGAACGGACAGGACCGTTACTTCCGTTTCATAGCCGAGGCTCTTGAGGATGGTGGTCGCGGTCGCCGTCGTGGCGGTGATGTCCGTCCAGCCGACGTCGGAGAAACGGACCTTGCCACAGCTTTCCGCCTCGGCGGCCGAAGCCGTTGCGACGCCGACCGCCAGAACGGATGCGGCGGCGGCAAGCAGCGTCTTGAACGATGATGCAGTCTTCATTTTATTGCTCCCCTTATGACTGGTGTTTAGCCAATCACCAAAACGATATGCTTTCAAGCGCCTTGGCGTAACCGGAAGGCCCTGAAAGGTCCAATAAATTTCGGCCCTGTTCGCAATTTCGCACATGGATGTCGCAACGGATGGGCCCCGATGATTTCTGTGGTTTTGCGGCCTTTCCCGCTGGAAAAGCGCGCCCTGCCGGGCCATGAGACGGGCAGCGGAGAAAATCATGGCCAAGCTCTATTTCAGTTATGCGACGATGAACGCGGGCAAGTCGACGCTGCTCCTGCAGGCGTCCTACAACTACCGCGAACGCGGCATGCGCACGGCGATCCTCATCGCCGCCTTCGACGACCGCGCCGGGCAGGGGCGCATCTCCTCGCGCATCGGCCTTTCCGCCGACGCCATCGCCTTCGACCGGGCGGACGACCTCTACCGGCATATCGAGGAACTGAACGGGGAGGGCGACGACAGGATCGCCTGCGTCTTCGTCGACGAGGCGCAGTTCCTCACCGAGGAACAGGTCTGGCAGCTTGCGCGCGTCGCCGACCGGATGCACATTCCCGTCATGGCCTACGGCCTGCGCACCGATTTCCAGGGCAAGCTCTTCCCCGGCTCCAGGGCGCTTCTCGCGCTTGCAGACGAACTGCGCGAGGTGCGCACCATCTGCCATTGCGGCCGCAAGGCCACCATGGTCGTTCGGCTCGGGGCGGACGGCAAGGTCGTGAAGGAGGGCGCGCAGGTCGAGATCGGCGGCAACGACAAATACGTCTCCTACTGCCGCCGCCACTGGGACGATATCATGGCCGCCGACTGAGGCCGTCCGGCGGCGAAAGGACGAACGATGAGAAAGCTCTGCACCCTTGCCGCCATTTCCCTCTGTCTTTCCGCCCCCGCGCATGCGGAGGGCGATGCGGTGGCGGGCAAGGCGGTCTTCCGGAAATGCGCGCCGTGCCATTCGACGGAGCCGGTCAACCGCGTCGGGCCGACCCTTGCCGGGGTCGTCGGGCGCCCGGTCGCTTCCGTAGCCGACTACAGCTATTCCCCGGCGATGAAGGCCTTCTCCGAGGGCGGCAAGGTCTGGAACGAGGCGGTGCTTGCCGAATACCTGCAATCGCCCAAGGCGATGGTGCCGGGAACGCGCATGACGTTCGCGGGGCTGAAGAAGATCGAGGATATCGCCAACCTCATCGCCTATCTGAAGGCGCCCGCCGGACAATAGCGGCGCGCGGAAAATTTCGCCGGCCATCTTGCGGCGCGTTCGCCGTGTCCCACATGTTTGACCGGGAAAACCCGCGGACAGGTTCCTATCTGTCTGAAATCGTATAGTGTCGCGGCGGAATAAATCGCGCGGCGCGGACGTCTGCCGTGGAGAGACAAGGGGAGAGGGATGGCCACACTTCAGAACTTCGATACGGAAATCGCAAAGACCCGCGGCGTCGTCAACGAGATGCGCGGCAAGCTGGAGCAGTCCGGCGTCGTGCTGGAGCAGTTCGCCAAGGCCGACACCAAGCTCGGCGACGTCAATTTCGATATCGAGAACGCCCGCATCCAGGATGTCATCGCCCAGCAGAAGGTGATGGAGGGCAACATCGCCGACCTCATCATCGGGCTGGAGGACGCCACCAACGTCTTCGGCACCGAATTCGAGAGCATGAAGAGCTATACGGGCTACGAGAAGTTCATCGGCATCTTCTCCAAGCAGAAGATGCAGCGCATGCGCACCGACCGCGTGCGCAACATGTCGCTGGCCGGCAATCTCCAGGAACTGCTCTCCAAGTCCGACACCATCGTCGGCATCCTCAAGGAGCAGAAGTCGATCCTCGACCAGCGCTACAAGACCTCCGAGGCGAGCCTCGTGCAGGTGATCGAGCGGCGCAAGGGCACGATGGCGAACCTCGAAACGACGCAGAAGCGCATCGAGGAACTGAACCCGCTCCTGATGGACCTCGAAAACCGCATCGCCGCCTCGACGGACCAGAAGACCCGTACGGAGCTTGAGGGCGAGCGCTCGGCGCTGGCGACCGAATACAACCAGATGCAGGCAAGGGAACAGGAGCTTCTGGCCGAAAGCCAGACGCTGGAGCGCTATACCTCCATGTTCCAGACCTTCGTGGATTCGCTCAACAACCAGATCGCCGCGCAGAACACGCTGATCAACAAGCTGACCATCGACACCGAGCAGCGCATCGTCCTCTACAAGGCGCTGGAGGATTCGCTGAAGACGGCCGCCCAGCAGGACGTGGCGCACAAGATCAACACGCTGGGCTCGCAGGTCGATACGGCGGCGGAAGAGACCATGGCCGGCATCGGCTCGGCCGCCCAGCGCCATATCGGCGACCTTCTCGAAATGCACGAGAAGAACATGCTCGCGACGCAGGACATCCAGCGCCGCAAGAAACTCGCCGACGACGCCTTCGCCCGGCGCTTCCAGGCCGTGATGGACAAGCACAACACGGCCAATTACGTGAAGTCGTGATGGTTTTTTCGATGACGGGTTTGTTGTCGGCAAGGTCGACGGGTGTGGCTACCCCCCTCTGCCCTGCCAGGCATCTCCCCCTCAAGGGGGGAGATCGAATCGTGGCAACGTCTCGGTCATCACTTTCGCTGCAAGAGGAAAGAAGCCCCTGCTTCCAGCCAATCTCCCCCCTTGAGGGGGAGATGCCCGGCAGGGCAGAGGGGGGTATTTTCGGGGCACGCCCCCGATGAACACCCCCGCTGACAGCCCCGTCGCGCAATATTTCGCCACCATCCGCTCCGCCCTCGGCGGGCTCGAAATCTTCCTTGGCGACCGCAATTCGCCGCTCTACCGCAATTCCGTGGTGGGGGAGGTGGTCATGCCGTATCTCTCGCGGCTGAAGGCGTCCTTCGCCTGCTGGGAGAACCGTATCGGCTTCGTCCAGCAGTTCCGCGTTTCGCGGGCCGAGAGCGGCTTTCCGGTTTTCCAGAACGTGCTGGAGCTGGAGAACGACCGGCAGAGCGCGGAGAAGCGGCTTGCCGCCATGCCGAACGCCGACCAGCTCCGGTCCGAGATGGCGGATTTCATCCTCCGGCAGAAGGCCTTTCCCGGCGACCTTCAGGCGCGCATGGCCGAAAGGCTCTATCTGGAGCAGATCGGCAAGGGCGACATCTTCTCGCCCTTCGTGTTGCCGGAAACCATTCGCGTCGCCGTCAACCCGAAGACCATGCGGCCCTATTACGTCGTGTGCTGGGGCGCCTTCGACGGCACGGCGACGCTGCCGATGATCTACATGGCGACCATCGAGGATTCGGCGGAGAACGTCATCGACATGCTGGTGACGAAGGACGGCAAGCTCAACCCGGACGTGGATATCCCGCTGCCGGTCGGCGGGCTGCTCAATCCCGAGCTTGCCTCCCGCTTCGACGATTTCGCGCTAAAGAACAGTGCCTATTCGCTGACGCCGGTGACGATCGCCACCAACCTCGACCGTGATTTTCCGACGCTGCATCCCAAGCAGCTCCGCCGCATCGTGCTCGGGCCCTTCTATTCGGCGGGCATCACCGAGAACAACGAGAAGGTCAACGAGATCCTCTCCAAGGTGCGGCGGCCGGAGAACGCCTGGCTGCTGACATGGACGGTGCAGGAGGTGTTCTCCAAGGCCGAGCGCCCGGCGCAGAAGGGTTTCTGGAGCTCGACGCCCGCGCAGGAGGAATTCCACATCGAGACCGACGATCTCGAAGCCATCCGCATGGGCGTCAGCGCCTATGAGAAGCACGCGCTCGTGCCGCACGACGCCTACCAGGCGCTCTATGCGGCGGGCGAGACGCAGGGCATCTTCGGCAGCTACAAGGTCCATGTGATCTCGGGAAACCAGGTAATCAGCGAGGGCTAGCATGAGCCTCAATGCCGGACTGACGACGATCCACGAGGACGACATCGCCAAGCACCAGGCGGCGGCGCAGAGCCTCGTCACCAAGCTCGTCATCCTCGAAAGCGACGACGGCCGCAACGGCACGGCGCTTGCCGGCACGGGACGGCGCTTCGTCTCGACGGTCTCGACCGCCGGCACGCGGCGCACGCGCGAGGTGGAGCTGGCAAGGACCGTCCAGTCCGTGCGCGCGGACGACCCGATGCTCTCGCCGCAGCAGCATGCCGTGCTTTTTCGCGCGCGGCGCGGGTTGCAGGTGGCGCTGGCGGTGGCGGAGGTGTTTTCGCGCCAGAGCGATCTCGAAGGCCTGCAAGCGCGCAATCTCGCGGCACCGCTCGGCGGCGAGGAGGCGAGCCGCTTCAAGGCGCTGCTCTCGGCCTCCGCCTATATCGCCGCCTTCACTTTCGCCGCCTATCTCGGTGCGACGCTGCCGGGCGAGGGCGAGCCGGTGGAGGATGGCGGAGAACCGGACTATCTCTTCGACACGCCGCAGGATGCCCTGAAGAGCATGGTCGCCGGCCTCGACCGCACGCTTGCCGGTGCGCCGGACGATGCGGCGCTCGTCAGCCGGGCGCGCGCCTTCTCGCGCGTCGCCATCGAGGGATTGATTTCCCGCCGCGCCCGCTTCACCGGGCTTGCCGGCTTCGAGAACGCGCATATCCGCATAGAGCAGGACGATTTCACGCTCTCCGGCTTCGATGTCGCGCCCGGCCAGAAGCGCAAGCCGCTTGTCATGACGTTCAAGAAACCGAACGAGATCATCGGCAACCACATCGCCAAGTACCAGGCGATGAAGCTTGCCAAGATGCTCGTCGCCTACGATTTCGAGCGGCAGCTCAATCCTTTCGTCGAGCTCGGCGGCTTCCTCTTCACTTTCATCGGCGACGGCATGCCGGGCACCGGCAAGACGATCCTCATCCAGATGCTGGCCGGCCTTCTCGACGACTACTGCCGGATCGCCGGCTACGCCTTCCACTACGAGAATTTCGGCGTCGACCAGATTTCGTCCTACCAGGGCAAATCCGGCCAGAACTGCAAGGAGTTCGTCACCAACGTCGTCAATCCCAAGGCCATCGGCTTCGGCACGATCGACGACGTCGACCAGGTCGCCGCGAAACGCTCCGACGACCGGGCCTCGGCCGGCCAGCACGAGGTGACGGCGGTGCTGATGGAGAGTTTTGCCGGTGCCTCGACGGTGGTGCGCGGCAACTGCACCTTCGGCATGTTTTCCAACTATCCGGAGAATGTCGACGACGCGCTGCGCCAGCGCGCCGGCGCCCGCTGGCTGGTCGACGGGCCGCAGACCGAGGACGACTATATCGACATCTTCGCCATGCTCGTCGGCAGGAACCATTCGATCCCGCTCGGCGGCCATGTCCTCTTCGAGGGGCAGGAGATCAGGCGCGCCGTCTCCAGTTCCTACGAGCAGCACGCACGCCCGCAGGAGGACGGTCTGCTGGCGGTGTGGGAGCGGCACGAGAAGGAGCACGGCGCGATCCGCACGCTGGAGGACATCGGCAGCTATCTCCACGCCATCAAGATCGCCGAGCCGCGCTTCACCGGCCGCGCCATCAAGAACATCACGGATGCGATCAAGATGCGCGCCATGGACGTCGACCTGCCGGACGATTGGTTCGCGACGCCCGAGGCCTTCATGCACAAGGGCTACGACGAGAAGAAGGCGATGATCGAGGAACTGCGCGGGCCCATCACCATGGAGATGGTCCTCCAGGAGATCAACCGCTACGCCGACTCGGAATTCCGCTACACCGACAAGTCCGACGACGCCGCCGTCTCCGACATCATCCGCCGCGAGCGCCAGCGCGAAAAGGCGATCCGCGAGATGGAGGCGATGAAGGCGGAGGGGCGGTGGTAATTGCGTGGTTGCCCCTCATCCGGCCTGCCGGCCACCTTCTCCCCGCAAGCGGGGCGAAGGAGATATGCCGCGCCGTTTTCCCACATATTCAGTGCTGCATGGGGCACGTTCCCTCTCCCCGCCTGCGGGGAGAGGGTTAGGGTGAGGGGCAAATGCGCGGTGCGAACGGCAAGAGAATCACAAGAGCAAGGCAGTTGCGCCGGGTCGATAACGATGCCGAGGCGTGGCTTTGGTCCGAGTTGCGCGGGCGGCGGTTGAATGGCTTCAAGTTCGTGCGCCAGCTCGTGATCGGTCCTTATTTCGCAGACTTTGCCTGCCGGGAGAAAATGGTGGTGATCGAGGTTGACGGCAGCCAGCACGCAGGTAGTGAATACGATCGGAAACGAAATGAATTCATGGGCATGAACGGTTGGTCCGTTGCCCGCTTCTGGAATGTGGATGTGATCACGAAGCGCGATTCGGTGCTGGAGACGATTGTAGCGATCTGCGAGGACCGCCTGACGGAGCGCGTGACCGAAACGGATTTCACGTTTCTGCCGGCAACGGTGACCGCATGAAACGCCTCCTCGAAGCCGAACTGGTCTATGGCCGGCTGCTGCCGGTGGAGGAGCCGCATCTGATCGAGCGCTACAACAAGGCGCTCGACGGGTTCGGCACGCCGCGCACGGCGCTTTCGGGCTTCCGCATCGACATGACGGGCTTTTCGCCGGAGATCGCGGACGAGCTGGGCGACCGGGACTATCTCGATCCGAACCGCGTCAACCGGCGCTTCATCGTCATGACGCCCGAGCAGGTGAACCTGCCGGTGGTCCATACCAGCTTTTCCAACACCGCCGCGCTGATGCACGAGTTCTTCGCGGCGAACGCGCGGGCGATCAATGCGGTGACGATCCGCGATGCGCTCTATGGCGAGATCGAGGATTCCGTCTCGGTCGTGCGCGATATCGACGATCTTCTCTCGATCAACGAGGTGCGCTTCAGGGTGCTCTCGGCGGAGGACATGCTCGGCAAGGCGGCGGAGCTGCGCGGGCTGGTCGACCGGCTGAAGACGGTGCCGAACGCCTGGTCGGACGACGCCATGCTGACCCGCATGGTGGAGCTTGCGAAACAGACCGGCGACATCCGGCAGAACGCGCTGGTGCCGGACCAGCTCGTCTTCCGCCACGAGGCCTATTGGGCCAATCATTTCGGCGGCGTCTACGTCTTCCTCGACGGCAAGGCGACGACGGTGATCTGCGATCCGACCGTGCCGGGTTTCCGCCGCTCGCGGCCCTGGCAGGTGAGCTATATCGCGCTCGACGACCACAGGCGCATCTTCGACTTCCTCGTCTCGACGAAGCGGCTGGAGCTGCCGCGCGCCTCCTGGGTCGAGCCGTCCGGCCTCTTCCAGCACCGGGCGGACATGACGATCGCCGGCCTCGTCAACGAGAGCGACCCGACCGCCGACCTCGAAAAGGCCGACCGCATCTGGCTCCAGACCTGGATGCACCGCAACGCCGACCGGGTGGCGGCAGAGGGCTCCTATCCGTTCCTTCAGGAGGCGATCCGCACGGTGGCGGCGACAGGCGAGATCAAGATCGACGAGGTGGAGCCGAAGCGGCGCTTCCAGCTCGTGCGCGCCGCGCCGGACCATCCGGACCAGTGGCTCGTCAACCGCCTGATTTCGCAGATGGTCCCCTACGACTTCGTGTCCCGCTTCGTCTTCGACAAGCAGGGCTTCTACGCCGCCTACGAGCGCTACAGCGAAAAGTTCCGCGCTTATGTTGTTGCGACATTGACGGGAACCTATCTGCAGGACAAGGCTGCTTTCCGCAGGAAGCTCTACGGTATCAGAGAGGACGACGCCAATGCTTGACCCGATCGCCCTGTTTTTCCAGCGTATCTTCGCGGCCGTCGGGCGGGGTGTCGGCCTCGTGGTCGCCTGGATCCTCTGGCCCTTCGTCACGGCGGCGAACTGGTACAGGGCGCGCGGCTGGCTCATCCGCGGGCCGATCGGCATCTTCCTCATCCTCCTTGTCGGCTTCTACGCCTATTTCATCTGGCAGACGCAGGCATGGACGAACTTCAACCCCGACTATGTCAACGCCTACAATCTCGGCGAGCGCAAGCAGGATGCAGGCACGTCCTCCGCCACGACGCCGACCGGCGAGGTGGGCGAGCCGGAGCCGAAGACCTGCGTGCGCTCTGCCATCGTCGACGTGACGGCCGACCTCATCGATTTCAACGTCAACCAGAATGCCTGGATCTCCTCCATGCTGCTCTACAAGCTCGGGCTCTTCGGGCTGGAGTGGGACAAGACGCCCTGGTTCGACAACAAGGCGGCCTTCCAGCGCGGCGTGAACCAGGCGATCCGCCGCACCGCCGTCGAGCTGGTCGACGCGCTCGGCCGCGTGCGCGGCACCTCCGGCATCAACAACGACCTCCAGCGCGCCCGCGGCAACATGCAGTTCGACGAGGAGACCTGGTATTTCGGCTCGGATTCGCTGCTGCCGAAGACGCCCACGCCGAACTATTACCGCACGGCCATGGGGGACCTGCGCAAGTTCAACGCCTCGCTCGAGGCCTGCGAGGCGATCTTCGACGGGCGCTCGGACAACCTGATCGAATTCCTCGACCGCATCACCAACGATATCGGCGCCACCTCCGACATCATCCGCAGGCAGTCGGAATTCCAGAACGGCGGCTGGTTCGATACGCGCGCCGACGACCGCTTCTGGTTCGCCTACGGCCAGCTCTACGGCTACTACGGCATCCTTTCGGCAGCCGGCGCGGATTTCGACGCGGTGATCAAGGCGCGCGGCATCGGGACGCTGTGGGGCGAAAGCATCAAGCAGCTGCGCTCCGCGCTGAAGGTGCAGCCGTTCATCATCTCCAACGGGAAGGAAGACGGCTGGATCATGCCGACGCACCTTGCCACGATGGGCTTCTATATCCTGCGCGTGCGCTCCAACCTGGTGGAAATGCGCGACGTGCTGGCTCGGTAACGAGCGCAGAACGGGCGGGGAGACCCGCCCGCCTTCACGCTGGAATGGCATGCCAACAGGAATGCGCCGCGGACGGAGGAGGAGAAACCCGGCCGCGGTCGCCCGCTCAAAAGGGGGAGCACCGCATGGCCGACGTGAAATCCGACATCGAAATCGCCCGCGCCGCCCGCAAGAAGCCGATCCTGGAGATCGGCGAAAAGCTCGGCATTCCGCCGGAACACCTTCTGCCCTACGGGCACGACAAGGCAAAGGTCAGCGCCGAGTTCATCGCCGCGCAGAAGGACCGAAGGAACGGCAAGCTGATCCTCGTGACGGCCATCAACCCGACGCCGGCGGGCGAGGGCAAGACGACGACCACCGTGGGGCTCGGCGACGGGCTCAACCGCATCGGCAAGAAGGCGATCGTCTGCATCCGCGAGGCCTCGCTCGGCCCCTGCTTCGGCGTCAAGGGGGGCGCTGCCGGCGGCGGCTATGCGCAGGTCGTGCCCATGGAGGACATGAACCTCCATTTCACCGGCGATTTCCACGCCATCACCGCGGCGCACAACCTGCTCTCCGCCCTTCTCGACAACCACATCTACTGGGGCAACGAGCAGAACATCGATATCCGCCGCATCGCCTGGCGGCGCGTGATGGACATGAACGACCGGGCGCTGCGCCAGATCGTCTGTTCGCTCGGCGGGGTAGCCAACGGCTATCCGCGCGAGACGGGCTTCGACATCACCGTCGCCTCGGAGGTCATGGCGATCCTCTGTCTCGCGCGCGATCTCAAGGACCTCGAACGGCGCCTCGGCAACATCATCGTCGGCTACCGCCGCGACAAGTCGCCGGTCTTCGCCCGCGACATCAAGGCGGACGGGGCGATGACCGTGCTTTTGAAGGACGCCATGCAGCCGAACCTCGTGCAGACGCTGGAGAACAACCCCGCCTTCGTGCATGGCGGGCCCTTCGCCAACATCGCCCACGGCTGCAATTCGGTGATCGCGACGACGACCGCGCTGAAGCTTGCCGACTACGTGGTGACGGAGGCCGGCTTCGGCGCCGATCTCGGCGCGGAAAAGTTCTTCGACATCAAGTGCCGCAAGGCCGGGCTGAAGCCGGATGCGGCGGTGATCGTGGCGACCGTGCGGGCCATGAAGATGAACGGCGGGGTGAAGAAGGACGACCTTAACCGCGAGGATATCGAGGCGGTGAGGAAAGGCTGCGCCAATCTCGGCCGTCATGTGCAGAACGTCAAGAAATTCGGCGTGCCGGTGGTCGTCGCCATCAACCACTTTACCTCCGACACCGAGGCGGAGATCCGGGCGGTGAAGGACTATGTGGCGACGCTCGGGGCCGAGGCGATCCTCTGCCGGCACTGGGCGGAGGGCTCGGCCGGCATCGAGGCGCTCGCCCGCAAGGTGGTGGAGCTTGCCGATTCCGGCCTCTCGCAGTTCTCGCCGCTTTACCCGGACGACATGCCGCTGTTCCAGAAGATCGAGACGATCGCCAAGGACATCTACCACGCCGGCGAGGTGATCGCCGACAAGACGGTGCGCGACCAGTTGCGCGTCTGGGAGGAGCAGGGCTACGGCCGGCTGCCGGTCTGCATGGCCAAGACGCAGTATTCCTTCTCGACCGACCCGAACCTGCGCGGCGCGCCCTCCGGCCATACGGTGCCGGTGCGCGAGGTGCGGCTTTCGGCCGGCGCCGGCTTCGTCGTCGTCATCACCGGCGAGATCATGACCATGCCGGGCCTGCCGAAGGTGCCGTCCTCGGAGCGGATATTCCTCAACGAGGACGGCCAGATCGAGGGGCTTTCCTGAGAGGAGAGGGGCGCTTTCGCGCCCCTTTTCGTCGTTCAGCTACGGCCGAGGAAATCCAGCTTGCCGACGGGAACGCCGTTGTGGCGCAGGATCGCGTAGGCGGTCGTCAGGTGGAAATAGAAATTCGGCAGGGCGTGGGTCAGGAGATAGTCCTGGCCCGTGAAGCTCACCTCCCGGTGCCGCGTCTTGAGCACGACGGTGCGCTCCTCCGCGCCCTCGAAGGCAGCCTCCGGCACGGAGGCGAGATAGGCGGCGGTCTTCTCGATGCGGGCGCGCAGGTCCGCAAGCGTCACCTCGTCGTCCGCAAAGGCCGGGGCTTCCGTGGCGGTGAGGCGCGCGGCCGCGCCCTTCGCCGTGTCGCTCAGGCGCTGGACCTGGCCGGCGAGCGACAGCATGTCCGGGGCAAGGCGCGCATCGACGAGGACCTGCGGCTTGAAGTTCTTCTCCTCCGCATAGGCCTCGGCCTTGTCGAGCAGTTTTGCAAGAACGGCAAAGCCGTGCTGGAAGGCCGGGATGGAGGCGGAATAGGGCGAAATCGACATGGGGAACCTCGACAGGTGAAAGGGCGGGAGCCGCGACGGGCCGCGCTACAGATAGGTGCCGGTCCACCCGCTTTTTATGGCGCGGGCGAAAATATTCCCGCCTACCAGCAATAGCGGTAGCCGCCGCGGCGCGCCTTCACGTCGAGATGCAGGTGGTTCTGGTGGGCGGCGTCGCTGCCGGGATCGAGCACGGTGGTGAAATAGAGGCAGCCCGCCTCGGTGATGGCGCGCTGGAAGGCGCCTTCGAGAGAGGAATCCTTGTCGGCCGGGCGGATGGTGAACGTCTTGCCGCTCTTCAGCGTGAAGCCGGCGATATCGATGGCATTGCCGAAGGCGTGCTCGGAGATCTTCCCTTCCGCCGCGCCGTTCCTGTTGCGGCAGACATAGGCGGAGGCCTGCGAAATCCCCGTGATCGCCTCGCCGGGGAACGCTGCGGCGAGCGACGGCTTGACCGATCCTTCCAGCCAGCGCGAGAGCTGGAGCGCCGTTTCGCAGCGCACCGTCGCCTCCGGCTCGACCTTTACGCCGCCGGGCAGGCCCTTCAGGAGGACCGGCTTTTCCATGCCGCAGGCCTTGCCGTCGTTGACCGTCGGGGCATCGGTGAAGATCGCGCCGATGTCCTGCAACGCCGTGCGGCAGGCAGCGGTCGCGCGCTCGTCCTCCTTTGGCCGCTCGCGCGCCTTCTCCTCGTCGTCCTTTACGGGCCTGGTTTCCTCCGCCGGCGCTTCGGCGGCGGGCTTGTCCTCCGGCCGGCGCTCGGGAAGAGGGCCTTCCTTCGGCAGGTCGGCCGCTCCGCAAAGCGCAAGGAGCGCGGCGACAAGGGTGAGGTGGCGAAGGGCAAGGATGGGGCTTCCTCCCGGCTGAGACAGTCGGAAGGAAACGCCCGGAAACGGATTTGGTTGCCGCGAACGCCTAGATGCCGGCGCCGCAGGTGATTTCCAGCGCCGGTGCCGGGTGGGCGGCGCACGTGCCGGCGATCTCGCGGATGCGCTCGATGAAGCGATGGTTGTCGCTGGCATCGTTGTTCTCGATGAGGTCGAGAAGGAAACCGAGGACCGCATGGGCCTCGGCCGCATTTTGCGGCTTGTGGCGATAGATGGCCTCGAAGAGATGCGAGAGCCTGTCGTCGAGCGCCTTGAAGCGGGGTGTTTCGTAGTGTTCGAGTTCCCTGACGAGCTGCGACTGCATCTCGCGGAACTCTTCCACCATGATGGAGATCATGGGTGCTTTGCCTTGCTGTCGATGGTCTGGATCATTCGCCATTAGCATATGCTTATGGTTCGGGCCATGGCGAAAACTAGCGATATCGGCGGATTGTTTCGCTGCGTCGAGGCCGCGTGCAAGAATGCGGATGGCGAGGCGGCTTTGGCGTAACAAACGCAAAGCATCTGAACAGGCTCATTTATGTGGTAGTCGGCGCCTTGTTCTTATAGTTGATTGTTAAACTCATATTTTTTATGTTGACAAAATTATTCAAGTTTCATAGCGAAAGAGCGGGCCACAGCCCTACCACCTTTTTGCCATATTTCCGCATGGCTCGCAGCCGGCGTATCACGATGCGTCGGAACGATGCCGCGCGAGCAGACCCGATAGAGGATAGACATGCAGGCTCGGCGTTCCCGCTCCGCACTTCTGGCATGCACGGCGCTCGCCGTGTTTTCGCTTTCCGCTGGCGCTTTCGCGCAGGAGGCAACAAAGGCAGACGATCAAAGCACAGCGCTCCAGCCGATCGTCATCAAGGGCAAACGGGTTGCACGACCGGCTGGCAGTGTCGCCGACACGCCGCTCGCCACGCAGACCACCGCGGAAACGCTGCGCGAGAAGGAGATCAATTCTCCCGCGGACCTCTCGCGCATCGATCCGGGCGTCCAGTTCTCTTCATCCGACAAGGGCTTCGTCGTCCGCGGCATGGAAGGCAACCGCGTGACGACGCTGGTAGACGACATACCGCTGCCCTTCCTCACCAATTCCGCCCGCTCCGGCGGCCCGTCTACCACCACCAATGCCAATGGCGGCACGAACGTCTTCTCGTTCAACTCCGTCTCCACGCTGGATATCGTCAAGGGTGCGGATTCGAGCCGTGCGGGATCGGGCGCATTGGGCGGGGCCATTGTCCTGCGCACGCTCGAACCCGAAGACCTGATCGGCGAGGGGCGCAATTGGGGCGGCCTCGTCAAGGGCACCTACGACAGCGCCAATAAGGGCGTGGGCGGCAATGTCGCCGTCGCAAAGCGTTTCGATGCGACCAGCGTATTGTTCCAGGGCTCCTACCTTCGCGCTCATGAAGCCGACAATGCGGGCTCGGTCGGCGGCATCGGCTTTGCGCGCGACGAGGCAAACCCGGCGGACATCACCGAGTACAACCTGCTCTTCAAGCTGCGCCGTGAGCTGGAAGGCGGTCGCAAGATCGGTCTGACGGCCGAACATTATAACCGCGACACCGACACCGAGCTGCTGACCCTCCAGGGCGGAACGACGTCGAGCCGCGGTTATCAGAACTTCTTCGGCTTCGAAGACAGCGCGCGTGACCGCGTGTCCCTCGACTATCAGCAGGATGAGCCCGGCGGTTTCTTCGACACCGTTCGCTCGTCGATCTACTGGCAGAACGTCAAGCGGGAGGCGGGCAACGAAGGCTATCGCATTCCCAATCCGAAGGGCGACTGGTATCGCTCCAACCAGTTGGAAGAGCAGTCCGTCGGTATCGTCAGCACGCTCGGAAAGCACTTCGATACGGGCAGCTTCACGCACGATCTGAACATTCACGGCAATTTCTCCTATTTCTGGGCGCAATCCTTTACGGAAGGGCGCGACGGCTGCATCGCCGGCACCTATGTGGGGGCGACCTGCGCCTCGTTGCATGCCGACCAGTCGGAAATGCCCGACGTCAACGGCAGCCGCCTCGGCCTGACACTTGATGACAAGATTCGCTACGGCGATTCCGCATGGTCCGTCACGCCGGGCCTCGGCTTCGACTGGTTCAGCTACAACCCGAAGGAAACAGCGGGCTTTACTGGCAATCCGGGATATTCCGGCCTGCCGGACTCGCGCGATGGTGCACGTCTTTCGCCCAAGCTTCTGGTCGGCTACGACGTGAATGAGGATATTGAACTCTTCGGCCAGTGGTCGATGGCTTATCGCGCACCGACCGTCGATGAACTCTACCTGCTCTATACCGGTCAGGGCGGTCCGTCTCAGTATGCCGTCGTCGGCAATCCGGACCTCGAGCCGGAGACCGGCATGGGCTTCGAGCTCGGCGGAAACTACGACGCCGGCGATACCAAGATGCGAATGGTCGGCTTCTACAACAAATACCGCAATTTCATCGATAGCGATGATATCGGGCCGGTCGCGCCTTACACGAACTACACGCAGTACTTCAATCGCGCCCATGTGCGCGTCTCGGGCATCGAATTCAGCGCCTATCACGAACTTGACAATGGCCTGCACCTCAACGGGTCGTTCACCTATACCAATGTGCGGGACACGGATACGGACGAGATGCTGCGTACCGCCGTGCCGTTCAAGGCCATTGCAGGCATCGGCTACGGCCAGGAAAGCTGGGGCGTGGACCTGACGGGCATCTTCGCCACGGCCATGAAGGAGAGCAAGGACGCCACCAAGTTCAACGCACCGGGCTATGGCATCGCCAACCTCACCGCCTGGTGGGAGCCGCCGCAGACCAAGGGGCTGCGCATCCAGGCCGGCATCTACAACCTCTTCGACAAGGAATATTGGGACGGCGTGGCGTTGCGCGACGTGAGCACCGCGACGCCCTCCAACAGCAACACCAACCAGCCGCTCGGCTTCTATTCGGAGCCCGGCAGATCGTTCCGCGTGTCCATCACCAAGACGTTCTGAGCGGATCGCGGCTGAAGCTGCCGGCGGTGCCTGTGGCGCCGCCGTTTTCATTTGGGCCGGAGGCGGCGGTCGCGGATTTACGCGGACAGCGAGATTCCCCGTTGCGCTTGCCCTCATCTACCGCTAACACTTCCGCCATGACGAACATGAACAACATCGCTGGTTGGTGGTGGGCTCGCTGAGGCGGCCTTGACCAGTCATGCGTGATTGAGACGACAAGCCGCCCGAGACCTTCGAGGCGGCTTTCTTGTTTTCGGCCGCCTTGCCGGAACCGGGCCCGAAACGGAGTTGGGGAATGGCCACGAGAATTCTGGAAGACGGCGCGGAAGCCTATGAGACGAAGGGCGGGGTGACCGTCACGCGGCGGCGGCGGGCGGCCGACTATGCCCATGCGATTTCCGCCTATATCGACAAGCTCGACGAGCGGCGCGGCGCGGTCTTCTCGTCGAACTACGAGTATCCGGGCCGCTATACGCGCTGGGACACGGCCGTGGTCGACCCGCCGCTTGCCATCTCCTCCTTCGGCCGCGCCGTGTGGATCGAGGCCTATAACGGGCGGGGCGAGGCGCTGCTTTCCCTCATCGCCGACCGCCTTGCCGCCGTGCCGGAACTGGCGCTGGGCGCGCGCACGGCAACCCGCCTCGACCTCGACGTGAAGCTGCCCGACCGGGTCTTCACCGAGGAGGAGCGCTCCAAGATGCCGACGGTCTTCACGGTGCTGCGCGCCGTGACCGACCTCTTCCATTCCGACCAGGATGCCAGCCTCGGCCTTTACGGCGCCTTCGGCTACGATCTCGCCTTCCAGTTCGACGCCATCGACCTGAAGCTGAAGCGGCCGGACGACCAGCGCGACATGGTGCTCTTCCTGCCGGACGAGATCCTCGTCGTCGACCACTATGCCGCGAAAGCCTGGATCGACCGCTACGATTTCGCCAAGGGCGGGTTTTCGACCGAGGGCAAGGCGGAGACGATCGCACCCGAGCCGTTCCAGACCGTCGACGTCATTCCCCCGCATGGCGACCACCGCCCCGGCGAATATGCCGAGCTCGTCGTCAAGGCGAAGGAGAGTTTCAGGCGCGGCGACCTCTTCGAGGTGGTGCCGGGGCAGAAATTCTTCGAACGCTGCGAGAGCAGGCCGTCGGAAATCTCCCGCCGCCTCAAGGCGATCAACCCGTCGCCTTATTCCTTCTTCATCAATCTCGGCAACCAGGAATATCTCGTCGGCGCCTCGCCGGAAATGTTCGTGCGCGTGTCGGGCCGGCGCATCGAGACCTGCCCGATCTCGGGCACGATCAAGCGCGGCGACGATCCCATCGCCGATAGCGAGCAGATCCTGAAGCTGCTGAATTCCAAGAAGGACGAATCCGAGCTGACCATGTGCTCGGACGTCGACCGCAACGACAAGAGCCGCGTGTGCGAGCCGGGCTCGGTGAAGGTCATCGGCCGCCGGCAGATCGAGATGTATTCGCGCCTCATCCATACGGTCGACCATATCGAGGGCCGCCTTCGCGACGACATGGACGCCTTCGACGGCTTCCTTTCCCACGCCTGGGCCGTCACCGTCACGGGCGCGCCGAAACTCTGGGCGATGCGCTTCATCGAGGCGCATGAGAAGAGCCCGCGCGCATGGTATGGTGGGGCGATCGGCATGGTCGGCTTCAACGGCGACATGAACACGGGCCTCACGCTGCGCACCATCCGCATCAAGGACGGCATCGCCGAAGTGCGCGCCGGCGCGACGCTGCTCTACGATTCCAACCCGGAAGAAGAAGAAGCCGAAACCGAACTGAAGGCCTCCGCCATGATCGCAGCCATCCGGGACGCAAGGTCCGGCAATTCCGCCAAGGTGCAGCGCGACGTCGCAGCCGTCGGGGCAGGGGTGAACATCCTCCTCGTCGACCATGAGGACAGCTTCGTCCACACGCTCGCCAATTATTTCCGCCAGACGGGCGCGAGCGTCACGACCGTGCGCACGCCCGTGCCGGAAGAGGTGTTCGACCGGGTCAAGCCGGACCTCGTCGTGCTCTCGCCCGGCCCCGGCACACCGAAGGATTTCGACTGCAAGGCGACGATCAGGAAGGCGCGGGCGCGGGGCCTGCCGATCTTCGGCGTCTGCCTCGGCCTTCAGGCGCTTGCCGAGGCCTATGGCGGGGAGCTGCGCCAGCTTGCCGTCCCCATGCACGGCAAGCCCTCGCGCATCCGCGTGCTGGAGCCGGGCATCGTCTTCTCCGGCCTTGGCCGCGAGGTGACGGTCGGCCGCTACCACTCGATCTTCGCCGATCCCGCGACCCTGCCGCGCGACTTCGTCATCACGGCGGAGAGCGAGGACGGTACGATCATGGGCATCGAGCATGCCAGCGAGCCGGTCGCCGCCGTGCAGTTCCACCCCGAATCCATCATGACCCTCGGCCATGACGCCGGCATGCGCATGATCGAGAACGTCGTGGCGCATCTGTCGAAGAAGGCGAAGGTGAAGGCGGCCTAGTTTTTCGGCAAGGTCTTTGCCCCTCACCTGCCTGCCGGCATCCTCTCCCCGTAAACGGGGCGAGGAGCGACGGGCTCACCGCTTTCCTCCTTCGCCCCGCTTGCGGGGAGAAGGTCCCGGCAGGGGGATGAGGGGCCATTCCATCGCCTGCTTTCGCGCCGGAAGCCTTTGACAAACCCGCCCCGCTGGTCCATAGCGGACCCATGAGAAAGAACCGCGTGCACGTCCCCGTGCGCGCGGTTTTGCGTTGATGGGCCAGGCTTTTTGCAACTCGTTTGCATGCGCATGGAGAACGGCATGGAAGATTCGAACACGGTCGGGCGGCTCGCGCTCTGGAGCATTCCGCTCGCGCTCTTCGTGATGGGGCTGAAGCTCGTGGCCTGGTGGGTGACGGGCTCGGTGGCGCTTTTGTCGGACGGGCTGGAATCGAGCGTCAACGTCGTGGCGGCCATCGTCGCCTTCGCGGCGATCACCTATGCGGCAAAGCCCGCCGACAAGACGCATCCCTTCGGCCATCACAAGGCGGAATATCTCTCGGCTGTTCTGGAAGGCGTGCTCATCGTCGTGGCGGCGCTGCTGATCGTCATGGAGGCCCTGCCGGCGGTGCTGGCGCCGACCGCCATCGAGGCCCCCGCGCTCGGCCTTGCCATCAACTTCGCCGCCGGCGTGATCAATGCCGGCTGGGCGTTCCTGCTCATCCGCGCCGGGCGCCGTCATCGCTCGCCGGCGCTCTCGGCGGACGGGCAGCATATCCTCTCGGACGTCGTCACCTCCATCGGCGTTCTGATCGGCCTGGTGCTGGCGATTGCCACGGGCTATCCGGTGCTCGACCCGCTGCTGGCGATCCTCGTCGCGCTCAACATCCTCTACCAGGGCTGGAAGGTCATCGCCCATTCGGTCGACGGGCTGATGGACCATGCGGTGGAGGCGGGGGAGGCCGATGCGATCAAGGCGGCCATCGCGGCGAACGGCGCGGGCTCGCTCGGCGTGCACGACCTCAAGACCCGCCGGGCGGGGGCGGCGACCTTCGTGGACTTCCACCTCGTCGTGCCGGCGGCCATGCCCGTGGGCGAGGCGCATGACATCTGCGACCGGCTGGAGGACGCCATCCGCGCCGTGCAGCCGGGCGCGCAGATCGCCATCCACGTCGAGCCGGAGACGGAAAAGGCCCATGGCGAGCGCGTGCGCGTCGCCCCGCCCGCCGAGGCCGCGTCCTGAAGACCGGCGCGTTTACCGTGTTTTCCGGTGGCGCGGGGAGGGCCTATCGCCGGCAATCGGTTTTGTTGCATTGTCTTGGCAGGTGAGTCGCATTATCTGACAGCGACAGGACCATTGACGAGCAATCCGGAGACTTTGGATGAGCGACGAGGACGACAAGAAGACGGAACTGCCCCTGGGCAAGGAAACGGAGGCGAACCTTTTCAAGTCGCGTTCGATCTTCATCTACGGGCCGATCAACCAGGAACTGGCGCAGAAGGTGTGCTCGCAGCTCGTGGCGCTCGCCGCCGCCAGCGACGACGACATCCGCATCTACGTCAATTCGCCGGGCGGGCATGTCGAATCGGGCGATTCGATCCACGACATGATCAAGTTCATCAAGCCGAAGGTCTGGATGATCGGCACGGGCTGGGTCGCCTCGGCCGGCGCGCTGATCTATGTCGCCGCGCCCAAGGAGCAGCGCCTGTGCCTGCCCAACACCCGCTTCCTGCTGCACCAACCGTCGGGCGGCACCCGCGGCATGGCGTCGGACATCGAGATCCAGGCGCGCGAGATCATCAAGATGAACGAGCGTCTCAACAAGATCTTCGCCGACGCCACCGGCCAGCCGATCGACAAGATCGCCAAGGACACGGACCGCGACTACTGGCTCTCCGCCGAAGAGGCCAAGGGCTACGGCCTCGTCTCACGCATCGTGACCTCGCAGGCGGATATCTGAGGGCGCGATTTGCCCCTCACCTGCCTGCCGGCATCCTCTCCCCGCAAGCGGGGCGAGGAGCGCTGGGCGCGCCGTTCTGCCCCTTCTCCCCGCTTGCGGGGAGAAGGTCCCGGCAGGGGGATGAGGGGCAGTTCCGCCAAAATTTCGCGCCGACTTGCGCTCTCCCATCCCAACCGCTATAAGCGCCCCATCATGTTGAAGACCAGCGCACACATCATCGAACGCATTTCCCGTGGCGGCATTGCTGTCGCCGAGCGCTCGCGCGGCTTCTCCTCGCTTCTTCTTCTCGGCCTTACGCGCGGTTGCCGGGTTCGCTGAGGAGCGCCCGGCGGCCGAAAAGCCCGCCCGGCAATAGCTCCTCGTTTCACCCCATGCATTAATTCCGGTTTCGGCCGCCCACGGCCAGCATTCGCCGTCGCAAAATGCGCATTGTTGCGCTAAGACGCTTTCGCGAATGCCGGGACGACGAAGAGAAGACGCGATGATTCTGAAGACCCACACCCCCAAGCAGGGCATGCCCGACGCGGCCACCAAGTACCAGCCCTATCCGACGATCAACATTGCGGACCGCACCTGGCCCGGCAAGACGATCACCGAGGCGCCGATCTGGTGTTCGGTGGACCTGCGCGACGGCAACCAGTCGCTGATCAACCCGATGGGCCACGACCGCAAGGCCCGCATGTTCCAGCTCCTGCTGGACATGGGCTTCAAGGAAATCGAGATCGGTTTCCCCTCCGCCTCGCAGACCGATTTCGACTTCGCCCGCTGGTGCGTGGAAGAGGGCAACGTGCCCGACGACGTCTCCCTGCAGGTGCTGGTCCAGTGCCGGCCGGAGCTGATCACCCGCACCTTCGAGGCGCTGGAGGGCGCGCGTAACCCGATCATCCACTTCTACAATTCCACCTCCGAATTGCAGCGCCGCGTCGTGTTCGGCAAGGACGTCGCCGGCATCAAGCAGATCGCGACGGATGCGGCCAAGATGATCACCGACATGGCCGCGAAGGCCGGCGGCGGCTACCGCTTCGAATATTCGCCGGAGAGCTTTACCGGCACGGAGCTGGAAGTGGCGCTGGAGATCTGCAACGCGGTCGTCGAGATCGTGAAGCCGACAGCCGACAACAAGCTGATCCTCAACCTGCCGTCCACCGTCGAGATGGCGACGCCGAACATCTATGCCGACCAGATCGAGTGGATGTGCCGCAACATCGACAACCGCGAGAACGTCATCGTCTCGCTGCACCCGCACAACGACCGCGGCACGGGCATCGCCGCGACGGAACTGGCGCTGATGGCCGGTGCGGACCGCGTCGAAGGCACGCTCTTCGGCAACGGCGAGCGCACCGGCAATGTCGACGTCGTCACGCTGGCGCTCAACATGTACACGCAGGGCATCGATCC
Organism: Shinella fusca; assembly: GCF_014203155.1. GTDB lineage: Bacteria > Pseudomonadota > Alphaproteobacteria > Rhizobiales > Rhizobiaceae > Shinella > Shinella fusca. Next base: position 103,321 of record NZ_JACHIK010000005.1, on the reverse strand, counting down.
GAAGCTCGACTGCTCGGACATCGAGCGCATCAAGGCGGTCTACGAATATTCCAACGAGATGGCCATTCCGGAGCGCCATCCCTATGTCGGCGAGCTGGTCTACACCGCCTTCTCCGGCTCGCACCAGGACGCCATCAACAAGGGCATGAAGGCCATCAAGAAGGCCAACAAGCCGCTCTGGGAAGTGCCCTACCTGCCGATCGACCCGCAGGACGTCGGCCGTTCCTACGAGGCGATCATCCGCATCAACTCGCAGTCCGGCAAGGGCGGCATCGCCTATATCCTGCAGGAGGACTACGGCATCAACCTGCCGCGCAACCTGCAGGTGGAGTTCCGCGAGGAGATCCAGCGCATCACCGACGAGGAGGGCGTCGAGCTGCCCTCCAAGCGCATCTACGAGAGCTTCATGGAGCGCTACGTGACGCAGCCGGGCACGCGCCTGCGCTTCGTCGACCACCACACCTATCCCGAGACCGGGCAGAAGGGCCTCAGGATCGTCGCGGCGGACATCACCGACGGCGGCGAGAACAAGCGCATCGAGGGCAAGGGCACCGGGCCTATCGACGGCTTCATCAACGCGCTGTCGATCTATCTCGGCATTCCGATGTCGGTGGCCGATTATTCCGAGCACTCGCTGCAGCAGGGCTCGAACGCGGCGGCCATCGCCTATGTCGAGGTGGAATATCCGGGCGGCAAGCTGTTCGGCGTCGGCATCAACACCAATATCGTGACGGCCTCGCTCGAAGCCATCGTCTCGGCCGCCAACCGGGTGCTGGCGACGCGCCGCTGACCGGCCGGAAATCGAAACGATAAAAACCCGGCAGCTCGGCTGCCGGGTTTTTCTTTTGGCGCATGTCGGACTGGAGAAGCCGGGTTCGTCTTCTACCTACAGGATCACGAAACCCACGCTCGAAAGGACGAGACAATGGCCAAGAACACCATCTGCGTTTGGTACGACAAGGATGCCGAGGCGGCCGCCCGCTTCTATGCCGAGACCTTCCCCGACAGTTCCGTCGACGCCGTCATCCGCGCGCCGGGGGATTATCCGTCCGGCAAGGAGGGGAACGTCCTCGTCGTCGAATTCACCGTCGCGGGCATTCCGTGCGTCGGCCTCAACGGCGGCACGACCTTCCGGCAGACGGAGGCCTTCTCCTTCCAGATATCGACGGAAGACCAGGCGGAAACCGACCGCTACTGGAACGCGATCGTCGGAAACGGCGGGCAGGAGAGCGAATGCGGCTGGTGCAAGGACCGCTGGGGCGTCTCCTGGCAGATCACGCCGCGCGTGCTGCTGGAGGCGCTCAAGGTCGGCGGCGCGGAAGCGAAGCGCGCCTTCGATGCCATGATGACGATGAAGAAGATCGACGTCGCGGCGATCGAGGCGGCGCGCCGAGGATAAGCTTTGCCGAAAAGACGGAGCGGCGTCCGGCCCGGCCGGACGTCCACGGCGCTAGATGTTCGCCGATACCACCTCGGCGATGCGCTCGAGGTCCGGATCGGCCGAGGGGCCGACGACCACGTAGGAGGCCTTGCCCTTCTGCCAGGTGACGAGGCCGATGTCGTTGCGCATGCTTTCGGCAAGCGGCGTCGTGCCTTCCACCGGTTCGCTTTGCAGGAAACAGATGGCGAAGATCTCGTTTTCCGCATCGCGGTAGAGGAGCTGCGCGGTCGGCTTGCCGCCGGCCACCAGCAGGCGCGCGCCCTCGAAGGTCAGCTTCTGGGCGGACAGATCGGGCAGGGCGAACGGCACGCCGGTGCTGGCCGAGAGCCAGTCCACGATATGCCCGCTCTCGCTCGCCGGCACTTCCACCAGATGGCGCGCCTGGCGCGAATAGATGCGATGGTATTCCGCCACGTCGTCGAGCCAGGTGCGCGCCGGGGCGAACTGGTTGGAGGCGGCCTGGAAGGAGGTCTGCTTCTGCTCGGAGATGAGATAGCCGGCGGCCCCGCCCGCAAGGAAGATCACCAGCGAGGCGGAAAGCGCCTGCGGCCAGAAGGCGCTGCGGCGGTTTGCGGGAATCTCTGCTGCGGGAACGGCGGCGAAGCCGAGCTTCGACGGGTCGTCCTCGTTCCGGCCGGCTTCCTTGATGTTGCGCACGAGATCGAGCGGGATCGGGTCCTGCAGCATCCTGTCGAAGGCGCGCGCGCCGAACTCGCTGCCGAGCTTGAGCTTCTCGTAGACCACGCGCGCCTCGTCGTCGCCGGCGAGGATGGCGTTGATTTCTTCCACTTCCGCTTCGGGCAATTGGCCGTCGAGATAGGCCGACAACCGTACTTCGAGCGGGAGACCCTGTGTGCTTTCCACGTCAGGCCCTCCTTTCTGTCTGTTCGGAGATCATGGTCGCAAGCCGGATGCGCGCGGCCGAAAGCCGGCTCATCACGGTGCCGATCGGTATGCCGAGGATATCGGCGGCCTCGCGGTAGCTGTGGCCTTCCACGTTCACCAGGAGAAAGACGCTGGAAAGGCCTTCCGGCATGGTCATGATCAACTTGTGCAACTGTTTGGCATAGACCGCCTTGTCGGCCGATGCCTCGATGTGCAGGTTATCCTGCTCGGCGACATCTACGGTTCCGGACCCTGTGCGGACCTTTCGCTTGCGGATCTCGTCCACCCAGAGATTGCGCGTCATGGCATAAACCCAGCTTTCCAGCCGGCCTTCCCCGTTCCACAGATGGCTCCGCGTGATGGCGCGCTCGCATGCCTCCTGCACGAGATCGTCCGCGTCGCTGCCGTTGCGCGTCAGCGTCATGGCGAAACGGCGCAACTTCGGCAGCAGATTGACCAATTCTCGCCGGAACTCATTCGCTTCTGCCGTCGGACGCATTGCTTTTCCAAGGAAACGTTCGGGATCAAAACTCTATTCGCCCCCGGCCGGGCAGCGACCGTCTGATATGAAACATTCTTCCCGTGAACTGCAAGCGTGAACGGCATCGGGGAGCGCAGTTTCCCGCGCTCCCTTTCGATATCGGCGCTGATGCGCTCAATAGGTGGTGCGTTCGCCGCCCAGCGACTGGAGAAGCGCGCGATAGGCCCAGGTGCCTTCGCCGCCGCGGTCGCGGATCTCGACGAGCTGGACGCGGGCGCCCTCGATGTCGCCCTGCTCGATCAGAGCCTGGCCCATATAGGAGCGGGCGAGGATGTAGTTCTCGTCCTTCTGGAGCGCGCGCTTGTAGTAGGTCATGCCCAGCGCCATGTTGCCGAGCTTGCGGGTGTTGTAGCCCATGTAGTTGAGGATGCGCGGGTCCTCCTGGTCGTAGGCGGCGCGCAGCGCCTTCAGGGCGTTCTCGTACTGGCCGGCATAGGCGAATTCGCGGGCGGCCGCATAGAGCTTGTCGTCGATCAGCCGCTCGGTCTTCTTTTCCTCTTCGGGCTTCGTGCCCTCGGCCGGCTTCAGGTCTTCCGGCGCGACGCATTCCTTCTTCTCGTCGCTCCAGATCTTGCCGTCGGTGCAGGTCGTCGTGGTTTCCGTCGCGACCGGCGGGGTGGTCGTGTCGGAATCGGCGGCGCGCGCGGCCGGCAGCGCCGTCAGCGACATGGCGGTGCAGAATGAAAGCAGCATGGTGTGGCGAAGCATGGTCATGGGTTTCCTCCTGGTCGGGCCGGAAAGTATGACGATTGGAGCGGGCGTTTTATTCCCCGGTCCGGCTAGAAATGCGTCGTCTCGGCGAGCGACAGGCCGAGCCCGTCGGCCGTCAGGGCGTAGCGCTCGCGCGTGACGCTCCAGCTTCCCGGGCCGCCGGAGATCGAAAAGAGGTTGTAGCCGGCCGGCGGCTTGTGGCCGCCCGGTCCCTGCGAGGCCGAGGCGATGCCGACCACCGGCACGGGCTTCGTCTGCCCCGCCAGCCAGTGCACCGTGTCGAGATGGGTATGGCCGTGCAGCACGAGCTCGGCGCCGCCCGTCGAGATCGTCGCGGCGAAGCGGCGGATGCCGATCATGCGCTTGTGGAAGGCGGTCGCGCCGCGGATCGGCGGATGGTGGATGAGGACGACGCGGAAGAGCCCGGCTTCGCCGGCCGCGCGCAGCATGTTGACCGTCTCGCGCGCCTGCCGGCTGCCGAAATAGCCGGAGGCGGAGAAGGGCGGGGTGGCGACGGCCGTCGAACAGCCGACGATGGCGACCGGCCCGCGCACGCGCAGGTACGGGAAGACGTGCATGCCCTCCTGCCATTCCTCCGGCGCCGCATCGCCGCGCATATAGGGATACCAGGCGCGGGTCGCCTTCTCGTAGGCGCCGCGCACATAGGCGTCGTGGTTGCCCGGAACGAGCGAGACGTCCTCCGGCGGGCCTGCCTCGGGCAGCCAGCGCCTGACGGCGGCGATCTCCAGCGAGGAGGCGAGGTTCACGAGGTCGCCGGTGATGGCGAGATGATCGGGCGCCTGCCGCCCGATATCGTCCAGCACCACGTCGAGCGTGTTGGTGAAGAGGTGCCGGCGGCGGTTTCGGTGCCAGTTGACGAAGCCGGTGATGCGCTTGGAAAACAGCTCCAGGAAGGTGAGGGCAGGCAGCGGCCCGAGATGGACGTCCGAGATATGGGCAAGTCTGAACATACCCCTCCTTAGAGCATAAGGGGCTTCAGGGAAACGCGAGGCGTGGATATTCCCGGGCTTTGGCCGCGCGCGGGCTTGATTTGGCGGGAAGGTTCCGGCGAAGTGCCGGCATGGAGCAGGACCCGCCTTCGGAACTCCCGACCCGCAGCCCGCTCGCGCGGCTCGTGACGCGCGTGCTGCACGTCTATTTCGCGCTGTCGCGGGGCATGACGATGGGCGTGCGCGCGGCCTGCTTCGACGAGGCCGGCCGCGTCTTCCTCGTGCGCCACAGCTACGTGCCCGGCTGGTATCTGCCGGGCGGCGGCATCGAGCGCGGCGAGACGGCGCTGGAAGCGCTCGCCAAGGAGATGCGGGAGGAGGGGAACCTCGTCCTCGGCGCGCCGCCGCGCCTCGTGCATGCCTATTTCAACAGCCGGATCAGCAGGCGCGACCATGTGCTCTTCTATCGCTGCGACGGCGTCACGCAGACGGCGCCGCGCCTGAAGGACCGCGAGATCGTCGAGGCCGGCTTCTTCGCGCTCGATGCGCTACCGGCCGACGCGACCGTCGCCACCCGCCGGCGGCTCGACGAGCTTGCCGGGCGGGTGCCGTTCACGGATTTCTGGTAGGTCAGGCCGCTTTCAGCCGTTCCCGGCCGTGCGGGGAGGCAAGGTCGATCTCCGGGCCGACCGGCACCACGCCCGTCGGGTTGATCGTGGCGTGGCTGCGGTAATAGTGCTCCTTGATGTGGCGCATGTTCACCGTCTCGGCGACGCCCGGCACCTGGTAGAGGTCGCGCAGGTAGCCGTAGAGGTTCGGATAATCGGCGATGCGGCGGATGTTGCACTTGAAATGGCCGACATAGACCGGATCGAAGCGCACCAGCGTCGTGAAGAGCCGCCAGTCGGCCTCGGTGATGCGCTCGCCGGTGAGGTAACGCCGGCGCGACAGCCGTTCCTCCAGGCTGTCCAGCATGGCGAAGAGCTTCGTCACGTTCTCCTCGTAGGCTTCCTGGGTCGTCGCGAAGCCCGCCTTGTAGACGCCGTTGTTGACCGCGTCGTAGATCGTCCCGTTCAGGGCGTCGATCTCGGCGCGCAGGTCTTCCGGGTAGAAATCCTCGTGCGAGCCGGTGATGCCGTCGAAGGCCGAGTTGAACATGCGGATGATCTCGGCCGATTCGTTGTTGACCAGCCGGTTCTCCTTCTTGTCCCACAGGACCGGCACGGTGACGCGGCCCGAATAGTGCGGATCGGCCCTGAGGTAGACTTCGTAGAGCGTGGAGGCGCCGAACAGCGGATCGAGCGTGCCGCCGTTCTCGCCCTTGAATTCCCAGCCCTTCGACAGCATCAGCGGGTCGACGACGGAGACGGTGATGAGGTCCTCCAGCTTCTTCAGCTTGCGCAAGATCAGCGTGCGGTGCGCCCAGGGGCAGGCGAGCGAGACATAGAGGTGGTAGCGGCCGGCCTCGGCGGCAAAGCCGCCTTCGCCGCTCGGGCCCGGCGCGCCGTCCGGGGTGATCCAATTGCGGAACTGCGAGGCCGATCGCTGGAAATGGCCCTTCGTCGCCTTCGTATCGTACCAGACGTCGTGCCAGACGCCGTCAACGAGCATGCCCATGGTCTTCTCCTTTGCCGTCAGCGCGGCCTGAACTTGCGTCCATAGATAGCGCACGGGGGCGGGCTGGATAGGCGCTTTTTGGTGAACGGTGCGTTTTGCTCTTTGACAGAAGGAAAAATTCTGCTATCCGCGCTGGTCAGGACCGGCACTTGCGCCGCCAGGGAAGACGACTTCATGTTCTACACGGGAACCCCACGACGACGCTGATGCTTCAGGCTGCGCCCCCTTCGGCGGCGGCGCGATAACCCGCATCCACAGCTTCGTATCCGGTTCCCCGATCCATGAACATGCTCAAGCACGATATCGTCTACCTGACGGAAGATACCTCCCACGACGCCGCCATCGAACTCATCAACGAGGAAGCCTTCGGCCCCGGCCGGCATGTGCGCGCCGCCGCCCGCATCCGCGAGCAGGGCCCGCACGACCTGTCGCTTTCCTTCGTCTGCACGGACGACGGCGAGACCATTGCCTCCGTGCGCATGACGCCGGTGATGGCGGGCGGCGTGAAGGCCCATCTCCTCGGCCCGCTCGCTGTCCGGCCCTCGCACAAGAACCGGGGCATCGGCCGCGAGCTCCTGCGCATCGCCTGCGCCGCCGCGAAACGCAAGGGCTCGGAGGCCGTCGTGCTGGTCGGCGACCCGCCCTATTACGGCCCGCTCGGCTTCGAGAAGGTCGCCTGGAACGCGCTCGCCTTTCCGGGACCTGTCGATCCGGCGCGGGTGCTCGTCATGCCCTTTGCGGAAGATACGCATGAGCGGCTGAAGGGCGTGATCGCCTGGCGGGACGATGCGGCGGACGGGCAATAGTTCCCTTTTTGAGATGTGGCTTTGCCCCTCACCCTAACCCTCTCCCCGCAAGCGGGGAGAGGGGACGTGCCCCACGAACGGTCGTTGCTTGAGGAAAACGGTTCGGCGTCCCCTTCGCCCCGCTTGCGGGGAGAAGGTGGCGGCAGCCGGATGAGGGGCAGCTTGAAAGACCTTCACTCCTTCAATTCCATGAACCGTATCCGGTTCTGGAACGGGTCGGTCACCGTCACCTCCAGTCGTGAGCCTTCGTCCTCCAGCCCCGGCTTCATGTAGCGGTAGTCCTTGCCGATCAGTTCCTTCTGGAAGGCGCGGATGCCCTTCATGTAGACGACCATGTTGCCGCCGGGCGTGGCGTCGCCCGCGTGCTCGGAAAGGTGCAGGCGCAGGCCCGCGCGGGAGACCTGCGTGTAGAGCGGGAAATTCTCGCCGTAGCGGTGCTCCCAATCGACGGAAAAGCCGAGGAAGCCGAGGTAGAATTCCTGCGCCTTTGCCACGTCGAAGATGCGCACGATGGGCACCGCCTGCTCGAAGGCGATACCGGTTTCCGGCGGTTTCGTTTCTATTTTCGAGGACAGGACGTTCCAGGTCTCCATGCCGAACTGGCGGGCGACGATCTCCAGGGCTTCGCTGTGGGGGATGTCGAGATTGCGGGCGGCGAGCGCCTCCCGCATGGCCTTGGCCATAAGCTTGGCATCGCGAAAATCGCGCATGTCCGTTCCTTCCGTTGCGGCGAAGCCTTCGTCAGTGCCCGCATTGCCGACGCCTTCGCCCACGATGAACGGGGGGATAAGGTTTTGGGGGAGGCGTTCGCCATGCCTGGAAAGGCGCGGGTCTGCCGGCCGCCTCCGGCCGTGCGGCAAGACTAGCCGAAACGGGAAATCGCGGTCAACGCCCTTCGCGGTACCACATGGCAGAGAAGGCGAGGAGCAGGAGGCCGATGCCGCCGAAGCCGGCGAAGAGCGGTAGAGAATCGATGCCCTTCAGCACCGTCTCGTCCGTCATGCGCAGCGACAGGCGGTTCTCGTCGGCGGTGCGCACCGCGCCCGAGACGGGCAGCAGCGGCGGCAGGGTGAGCGCCTTGCCGTTCTCGCCGATGAGCCGGCGCACCGTGCCGCGCGTCGCCTCGGCGAGCGGCTTCAGGGTCTCGGTCGTCGAGATCGTCGCCTTGAATTCCGGCGCATCCACCGCCCCGACATGGACAAGGGCGCTGAGGTCGCCGTTGGTGACCTCGTAGAGGCCGGTTTCGCTCGTCGGCACCTCGGCGCGGTAGAGGCCGGGTTCGGCCTCCTTGAGCGCGACGGACTGCGTCTTGCCGGAGGGCAGCTTGAGCGTGGCTTCGCCCGGCGCATCGCCGATCGTCTGGCGGTCGATCCGGAGCGTGCGGCCGAAGGCGCGGGCCGTCAGCGCCTCCTCCTCCAGCGCCGGCTCCTGCATCAGCCAGTGGGCCGTGCGCCGGTAGAGCGAGACATGCGGGCCGCCGCCCTCGAAGCCGCGCGCCCAGAGCCAGCCCTGGTCGGAGAGCAGCATGGCGACGCGCCCCTTGCCGGCGCGGTTGAGCACCAGCAGCGGCTTGCCGTCGTTGGCCTCCATCACGACATTGCCCTGCGGCGGGTCGACGTCGACGGTGCGGAACCAGCGGCCCCAGTGCGGCGGCTCGTCGCCTGCCCCTTCGAGGCCGCGGGTGACGGGATGCTTGCGGCCCTGCTCGGACAGGCGCGGATAGAAGGGCGCGACGTTCATCGTGCCGGTCGGGCTTGCCGGCAGCACGGCCGAGAGCGGCGTTCCGGCGATGGAGTCGGCGCCCGCATGCTCCGGCCCTGCGGCGATCAGCAGCGCGCCGCCGTTTTCCACGTACTGCGCGATGTTGTCGTAGTAGAGGATCGGCAGCACGCCGCGGTGCTGGTAGCGGTCGAAGATGATGAGGTCGAATTCGTTGATCTTGTCGACGAAGAGCTCGCGCGTCGGGAAGGCGATGAGCGAGAGCTCGTTGATCGGCGTGCCGTCCTGCTTTTCCGGCGGACGCAGGATGGTGAAGTGGACGAGGTCGATGGCCGTGTCCGACTTCAGGAGGTTGCGCCAGGCCCGCTCGCCGGCATGCGGCTCGCCGGAGACGAGCAGCACGCGCAGGTTCTCGCGGATGCCCTCGATGACGTGGACGGCGCGGTTGTTCGCCGTGGTGATCTCGCCCTCGAGCGGCGCGACCTCGAATTCAAGGATGTTGTTGCCGCCGCGCGGCACGGTGAAGTCGAGCGGCATGTCGGTGCCGGGCTCGACGGTCTCCGTCGCGATCTCGTTGCCGTTGAGGCGCACCGTCACGCGGGCCGTCTCGCCGGGGCCGGCGCCGTCGTCGACCACGCGGAATTTCAGCTCCTGCGGTTCGCCGACGATGCCGAAGCGCGGCGCGCTGACGACCTCGATGCGCCGGTCGAACTCGTCCGGCCGGCCGGTGATGAGCGCATGGACGGGCGCGTCGAAGCTGGAGAAGGCGGAGGGCGCGGGAATGTCGTGCACCTGGCCGTCGGTGATGAAGATCGCCCCGCCGACGCGCGAGCGCGGCACGTCGGCGATGGCGGAATTGAGGGCGTCGAAGAGGCGCGTCGACGGCGTGTCGGAGGTGCCGTCGTCGCCGGCTTCCACGATGCGCGGCTCGATGCGCGGATAGTGGGAGAAGCGCTCCTTCAGGCCTTCCAGCGCGGCATCCGTCTCGGCCGTGCGCTCCCCGCTCTCCTGGCTCTGGCTGCGGTCGACGATGACCGGCACGACCGTGGAAAGCGCCTCGCGGTCCTCCTGCATGACGACGGGATTGGCGAGCGCCAGCACGAGGAGGCCAAGCGCGAGGGTGCGGATGACGGCGCCGCGCAGGCCCCGCCACAGGCCGATGCCGGCCAGCACGAGGGCCGCAAGGCCGATGGCGGCGATGGCGATCCAGGGCAGGAAGGGGGCGAACTGGAGCGTCATTCTACTGCCCCAGCCGTTCGAGGAGGGCGGGAACGTGCACCTGGTCCGCCTTGTAGTTGCCGGTGAGCATGTACATCATGATGTTGACGCCGGCGCGGAAGGCGTGCTCGCGCTGCGTCTCGTCCGCCGGCACGGTCGGCAGCAGCGGCGCGCCGCTGGCGTCGATCGCCCAGGCGCCGGCAAAGTCGTTGCCGGTGATCATGATGGGCGAGACGCCGTCGCCCGCGCGCGCCGGCCGGGAAGGGTCCTCCTTGCGGTCCAGCTGCGCCTCCACCCAGAGCGGGCTTCCGGCATAGCGGCCGGGGAAATCGGCAAGCAGGTAGAAGGCCTTGGTCAGCACATGGTCCGCCGGCACGGGCTCCAGCGGCGGAATGTCGAGATTGGCGAGGATCGCCTGCAGGCGCTCGGTGTTCGGGCTGGTGGAGCTGCCGTCGAGCGTTGCGTACTGGTCGCGCGTGTCGAAGAGCACGGTGCCGCCGCTCCTCATATAGGCGTCGATGCGGCTGATCGCGGCGCTGGAAGGCATTGCGGCCGTGGCGCTCACCGGCCAGTAGATGATCGGGTAGAAGGCGAGCTCGTCGCTCGCGATATCGACGCCGACCGGCTCGCCGGGCTCCAGCGTCGTGCGGTAGGTGAGGAATTCCGTGAGGCCCGCAAGGCCGCGTTCGGAAATGCGGTCCACATCGGTCTCGCCGGTGACGACATAGGCAAGATGCGTCGTGTCGAGCCGCGACAGGATGTCCTCGTCGCCGGGTTTTGCGTCGTCCGCGCGGCTCTGGCCGGGAACGGCGAGGAGCGCGCCCGCCGCAAGCACCATCAGCAGGACGGCGGCGCTGCGCTTCGGCAGGCGGCGGGAAAGGGCGAAGGCCCCGCCCATGAAGAGCACCACGGCGCAATCGACGAGCAGCAGCAGGGCGGCGAGGGTGAGGAGGTGCGGTTTTGCCGACCATGTCTCCTTGCCGGCCAGCGGCTCGCGGGCAAGCGAAGCGGCCTCGGCGACCGGCAGCGGGCGGATCGTGTAGCCGGCGGGCAAGAGGTTGTGGGCGACGTAGCCGTCCTCCGTGCCGTAGAGGCCGGGCGGGTTGTCGTAGGTCGCGATCTTGCCGCTGCCGGCGGCGGCAAGGGGCTTGGCCTCGCCCGTGGCGGCGGCGAGCGTGCCGCTGGCCGTCATCAGGCGGTAGGGCGGCAGGCCCTGGGCGTCGCCGGCCTTGGCCGAGGCGCCGCCGCCGCGCGAAAGCTGCACGGTGCGGCGAAGCATTTCCACGAAATCGCCGGAGAGCGGCAGGTTGGACCAGCCCGTCTCCGCGCTGACATGGAAGAGCACGATGCGGCCGGCGCCGAGCGGGCCGGTCGTCACCAGCGGCGTGCCGTCGGCAAGACTCGCCCAGGTGCGCCCGGCAAGGTCCGGCGTCGGCTCGGCCAGCACCTGGCGCTTGACGAGGATATCCTCCGGCGCGCGCATGCCGAAGAAGGGACTGTTTGCCGGATAGGCGGAGAGCGGCTGCGGCTCGGACCAGGAGAGCGCGCCGCCGAGCGCGCGTTCGCCCTTGCGCAGGAGGACGGGCACCAGCGGGTCGTCGGCGGGGGCGGCGGCAAGGCGCGGCCCGGCGAAGCGCACCAGCATGCCGCCCGCCTCGATCCAGCGCTCCACCTTGTCCTGCGCCTCCTCCGGCAGGCGGCCGATATCGGCCATGATCAGCACGGACGGGTTCTGGTCGAGGAGTTCGGGAATGGCGACGGACAGGTCGGCGACGCTCGGCTCGATGAGGTCGGCATAGGGGGCGAGCGCGCGGTTGATGTAGTGGAGCGGGGAGAGCAGCGGCTGGCTCGCATCCACCACGTCGCCGGAGAGGAAGGCGACCCGGCGGCGGCGGAAGCCGTCGTCGAGGAGATAGGTGCCGCCGGCATTGGCAAGACCGTCGACGGTGATGCGGGCGAAGTCGTTGCGCAGCTCGAAGGGGGCCGTGATCGTGCCGGTCGCCGCCCGCTCGCCTGCGGCGAAGGTGGCGGTGCCGGTGGCGATGGGCCGGCCGCGCATATCGTGCGCCGTGAGGTTCAGGCTTCGCGGCGCGCCGCCGTCGAGGCGGGTGAGCGTGAGGGAGAGCGCGTCCGCGCCGTTCGCCGCTGCGGTGACGGCGAGCGCGGGCGCGCCGTCGCCGGCGATCAGGCGGAAGTCTACGGGGGAAAGCCCTTGCAGGGCCGCGACCGTGTCGTCCTTCTCGCCGCCGGCCACGCCGTCGGTGATGAAGGCGAGCGTGCCCGGCGCGGTGCCGGCAAGCGCGGTGGCAAGCGAAGCGACGGCGCCGGCCCGGTCGGCCGGCAGCGGACGCGGCTCGGCGGCGGCAAGGCGGGTGCGGGCGGTCGCCGCGTCCACCGGCACGGCGTCGTGCTGGCGCTCGGCGGTCAGCACCAGCGAGATCGGCAGGTCGCGGCTTTCCGCGTCGTCGATCAGCATGCCGGCGGTCTCGACGCGCCGCGGCCAGTCGCTCGCCGCCGCCCAGCTGTTGTCGAGGACGAGGACGAGCGGGCCATTGCCGGAAAGCGTGTTGGTGCGCGGGTTGAAGACCGGGTTTGCGATGGCGAGGATGACGGCGGCGGCCATCAGCATGCGCAGCAGCGTCAGCCACCAGGGGCTCTGCGCGGGCGTTTCCTCGCGCTTGAGGATGGAGGCGAGGACGGCGAAGGGCGGGAAGACCTCCGCGAGCGGGCGCGGCGGCGTCAGCCGCAGCAGCCACCAGATGACCGGCAGGAGGACGAGCGCGACGAGCGCGGCGGGAAAGGCGAAGGCGAACGCGCTCATGGCCTTGCGCCTTCCGCCTTCAGGGCCGGCATGCCGGCGAGATAGGCATGCACGGCGACCAGCGCCTCGGAGGCGAGCCGGTCGGTGCGGTGGGCGATGAAGCTCCAGCCGAGATGGCGCAGCGACCCGGCAAGGGTCTTTCGGCGCGCGGCATAGGCGCGGGCATAGTCGTCCTTCAGCGTCTCGGCGCGGCCGGCCGTCAGCTTCTCGCCGGTCTCCGGGTCGGTGAACTCGGTGCGCCCGGCATAGGGAAAGAGCTCTTCGGCCGGATCGGCGACCTCGATGACATGGCCGGTGAGGCCGCGGCGGGCGAGCGGGCCGAGGCGGTCCATCACCTTCTCGACGGGATCGAGGAAATCGCCGATCAAAACGATGTCGCTGTTGCCGCGGATCATGCCCGTATCCGGCAGGCCGTCGGTGGAGGGGCTGTGCATCAGGGCGGCGGCCAGCCGTTCGGCGGCGTTGCGCGCGGCGATCGGCTCCATGATGCCGGGGCAGCCGATGCGCTCGCCCGAGCGGGCGAGGATCTCGGCGAGCGCCAGCATGAGGACGAGCGCGCGGCTCTCCTTCGAAACGCCGGCGAAGGTGGACTTGTACATCATCGAGGGCGAAAGGTCGGCCCAGACCCAGACGGTATGGGCGGCCTCCCATTCGCGGTCGCGCACATAGGTGTGGTCGTCGCGGGCCGAGCGCCGCCAGTCGATGCGCGACAGGCTCTCGCCGTCGACATAGGGGCGGAACTGCCAGAAATTCTCGCCGATGCCGCGCTTGCGCCGGCCGTGCCAGCCGGCGATCACCGTGTTGGCGAGGCGGCGGGCCTCCACCATGCAGTCGGGGATGAGGGCGGCGCGCGCCTGCGCCCGCGAGAGCACCTCACGGGTCGGGGTGGGCGCGACGATCTCTCCGACGGATGCCATGGCTTTTCCGATCAGCCGCCCGCCTGCCGCACAAGGCCGGCAATGACGTCGCGCACGGACATGCCTTCGGCGCGCGCGCCGAAGGTCAGCGCCATGCGGTGCTGCAGCACGGGTTCGGCAAGCGCCAGCACGTCGTCGACGGAGGGCGCGAGCCGCCCGTCATAGAGCGCGCGGGCCCTTGCGCAGAGCATCATCGCCTGGCCGGCGCGCGGGCCGGGGCCCCAGGCGACGTGCCTGTCGGTCGCGGCATCGCCGTTGCCGGGGCGGGCGGAGCGAACCAGCGCGAGGATCGCGTCGAGCACCTTCTCGCTCACCGGCATCTGGCGGATGAGGGTCTGGATTTCCAGGAGGCGGGCGGCGGAAAGCACGGGTTCGGCCTCCGCGTCACTGACGCCCGTCGTTTCCAGCAGGATCTGCCGCTCGGCGGCAAGGTCCGGGTAGCCGACGTCGACCTGCAGCAGGAAGCGGTCGAGCTGGGCTTCGGGCAGCGGATAGGTGCCTTCCTGCTCCAGCGGGTTCTGCGTCGCCAGCACATGGAAGGGCCTCGGCAGGTCGTTCGGCCGGCCGGCGACCGTGACGTGGTATTCCTGCATGGCCTGGAGGAGGGCGGACTGGGTGCGCGGCGAGGCGCGGTTGATCTCGTCGGCCATCAGCAATTGCGTGAAGATCGGGCCGGGCACGAAGCGGAAGGAGCGCTTGCCGTTCTCGTCCTGGTCCATCACCTCCGAGCCGAGGATATCGGAAGGCATCAGGTCGGGCGTGAACTGGATGCGGCTTGCGGAAAGGCCGAGCACCGTGCCGAGCGTCGCCACCAGCTTGGTCTTGGCAAGGCCCGGCACGCCGACGAGCAGGGCATGGCCGCCGGAGAGCACGGCGAGCAGCGTCTGCTCCACCACGCTTTCCTGGCCGAAGATGACCTTGGCGACTTCCTGGCGCACGCGCGCGATGTCGGAGAGCGCCCGTTCGGCGGCGGCGATGACCGCCTTCTCGTCCAGGCTCGCCTCGGGGGAATTCTGAACGCCCATGTGCTCTCCAATGCGACTCTGCATCTTCGCGAATCGCGGCCTTGCCGCATTCGCTCCTATCATCGAAACCTTATTGGCTCACCCGTGGCTGACAAGCGGCCGCGAAATGACTATCTCGGAAGAAAGCGTGTATCCACCCTTTCTTCTCGCGGAGATAGGATTGAACCGGGACGGAACAATGGCAAAGGGCGAAATTCGCGAAAGCACGGACGCTGCGGGACTGGCCGCGCTCATCGCGCGCGCCGGCGCCGAGACGGGCGGGCGCGGCCTGCCGCCGGTCGAGCGCTGGAACCCGCCGTTCTGCGGCGATATCGACATGGAGATCCGCGCCGACGGCACCTGGTTCTACCTCGGGACGCCGATCGGCCGGGCGCCGCTGGTGCGACTCTTTTCCACGGTGCTGCGCAAGGACGAGGACGGCCGGACCTATCTCGTGACGCCCGTCGAGAAGGTCGGCATCCGCGTCGCCGACGCACCCTTTATTGCCGTCGAGATGAATGCAGGCGGAAAGGGCGAGGCGCAGGCGCTCACCTTCCGCACCAATGTCGGCGACGTGGTCGAGGCGGGGCCGGAGCATCCGCTGCGCTTCGTCATTTCCGGCGAGAACAGCGAGCTGAAGCCCTATCTCCTCGTGCGCGGCCGGCTGGAGGCGCTCGTCTCGCGGGCGGTGATGTACGAGCTGGTGGCGCTGGGCGAGACAATCGCGGTCGACGGGGTCGAGATGTTCGCCGTGCGCTCCGGCGGCATGGTCTTCCCGGTCATGCCGGCGGCCGAGCTGGATGCGCTTTCCCGATGAGCCTCGCCCCCTACAGCGCCGCCGAATTCCGCCGCCGGGCGATGGCGCAGATGCCGACCGTCGGCGAGGAGAGCTGGCGCGAGCATGGCGACAGCCTGCTCAACCCCGCCGCCATTGCCCATCTCGAAGGCATGCACCTGCGCGATGCGGCCGTGCTGGTTCCCGTCGTCGACGACGGCGAGGATGCGCGCGTGATCTTCACCCAGCGCACGGCGGCGCTGCGCAAGCATTCCGGCCAGGTCGCCTTTCCGGGCGGAGCGGTCGATGCGGAGGATGCGGACGCGGAGGAGGCCGCGCTGCGCGAGGCGGAGGAGGAGATCGGCCTTGCGCGGCATTTCGTCGAGCCGGTCGCCCGTCTGCCGCACTACAAGGCGCTCTCAGGCTTCTCCATCACGCCGGTGCTGGCGGTGGTGCGGCCGGGCTTCGATCTTTCGCCCAATCCGGCCGAGGTGGAGCGGGTCTTCGACGTGCCGCTCTCCTTCCTGATGGACCCGCGCAACCATGCGCAGGGCAGCGGCGTCTGGCTCGGCAGCGAGCGGCATTATTATCGCATGCCCTATGAGGGGCATAATATCTGGGGCATCACCGCCGGCATCGTGCGGGTGATCTATGAAAGGCTTTATGCATGACCTCTGTTTCGGGCGAGGCGTGGTTCACCGATCCGGCGCTCGTTTCCGTCCTGGCGCTGCTGAACGATGAAGGCGGGGAGGCGCGCGTTGCGGGCGGGGCCGTGCGCAACAGCCTGATGGGCCTGCCGGTCGCCGATGTCGATATCGCGACGACGCTCCGGCCCGAGGCGGTGGTGGAGCGCGCGAAGGCCGCCGGCATCAAGGCCGTGCCGACCGGCATCGCGCACGGCACGGTGACGCTGGTGCTGGAGGGCAAGCCTTTCGAGGTGACGACGCTCCGGCGGGACGTTTCGACGGACGGGCGCCACGCCGAGGTTGCCTTCGGCACGGACTGGCAGGCGGATGCCGAGCGGCGCGACCTCACCATCAATGCGCTCTATGCGGGCAAGGACGGCACGGTCGTCGACCTCGTGAACGGCCTGCCGGATATCGAGAGCCGCACGGTGCGCTTCATCGGCGATGCGAGCGCGCGCATCGCGGAGGACCACCTGCGCATCCTGCGCTTCTTCCGCTTCTTCGCGCTCTACGGCAGCGGCCGGCCGGACGCGGAAGGGCTGAAAGCCTGCGCGCGGGCGAAGGAGACGCTTTCGAAACTCTCGGCCGAGCGCGTCTGGTCCGAGACGAAGAAGCTGCTCGCCGCGCCCGATCCGGGCCGGGCGCTGCTGTGGATGCGGCAGGCGGGCGTCCTCACCGCCGTCTTGCCGGAGACGGAGAAATGGGGCATCGACGCCATTCCCGGCCTTATCGAGGCGGAGAAGGCCTTCGGCTGGACGCCGGACCCCTTGCTGCGCCTAGCCGCCATCGTGCCGCCGGACCGCGAGCGGCTGGGGCTGCTTTCCGAGCGGCTACGGCTTTCGAAAGCGGAAGCGGCGGTGCTCGACCATTGGGCGTCCGCTCCGCAGATCGCGCCGAAGCTCGCCGAAACGGCCTTCGACCGGCTGCTTTACCGCCACGGGCCGCAAGGCCTTTCCTTTCGCCTGAAGCTGGCGCTTGCATCGGCGCGCACGCGCGGCCTTGCCGACCCGGACGCGCTCGCCTTCGCCGGCCTTTGCCAGCGCCTGCTCGCCCGCGCCGGGAAATGGCAGAAGCCGGCTTTTCCGCTGAATGGCGCGGACGTGCTGGCCGCGGGCGTTCCGGCCGGGCCGAAGGTCGGGGCGGTGCTGGGGAGGATCGAGGAGGAATGGGTGACGGGGAATTTCCGCGACGAGCGGGCGAGGCTGCTGGTGCGGCTGGAGGAAGTGGTGAAGGGGGAAAGACCCCTCCCTAATCCCTCCCCACAAGGGGGAGGGACTTAATCCTCGGCACTCTCGACGTTCAAGATTTGAAGGAAAAGCAGGCTGCAAGCCTTTCTCCCCCCTTGTGGGGGAGATGCCGGCAGGCAGAGAGGGTCTTACCGCTCTGCTCCGTCAGGCCGCGTCCGCCGCCTTCTCGTCGACGATGCGTTCCTTGATGTGGTCGACCATGCTTTCGCGGATGGTGGTTTCGCCGTGGGCGGTGCGCATGTGCTCGACCGCGCGGCGGACGACTTCGGCGTCGTCATTGGCCCGCGTATGCCATTCGCATCCGGGGACGAGTGAACCGCATTCAAAAAGTCTCATGACCTATCTCCTGTCGTTTCAAGGCAACAAGTGTAACAGAAGCGGCCGGATCGGCCAAATTCCGCCAACTCGAACGGGAAACGGCGCGGGAAGTTCCCTGCCTTCTCAGGCCGCGTCCTCGTCCTTCGCCCAGGCGTCGAAGCAGGCGGAGGAGCTGAGGTCCTCGGGCTTTGCCCGCCTGTCTGCAAGGTGGTGGAGGGTGCCGGTCCGCCGCCAGCGGGCCTCCTCGATGAAATAGGCATGGGGAAGGTCTTCGCCGCGCGGAGCGGCAGGGTGCGGCTCTGGAGCCGTGCGTGCTGCATCATGATCCATGACTGCCTCCTTGGTGGAATCACGCTTCAAGCATGGTACCACAAAGGCCCGGCAAGCCGTAATCACAAGGCCGCTAGCGGGATGGCGTTCGTCAAGGCCAGCGCACGACGGGCGGCATGGACGAGAGGATGGACTCGACATTGCCGCCGGTCTTCAGGCCGAAGATCGTGCCGCGGTCGTAGAGCAGGTTGAACTCCACGTAGCGGCCGCGGCGGATGAGCTGCTCGTCGCGGTCCTCCTCCGTCCAGCCCTTGTTGAAGTTGGACCGCACGATCTTGGGGTAGACCATGGCGAAGGCGCGGCCGACATCCTGCGTGAAGGCGAAGTCCGCCTCCCAGCCGCCCGCCTCCTCCGGCGAATGCTGCCAGTCGTAGAAGATGCCGCCGGTGCCGCGCGGCTCGCTGCGGTGCTTCAGGAAGAAATACTCGTCGCACCAGGCCTTGAACCGGCCGTGATCGGCGACGGGATGGCGGTTGCAGGCGATCTCCATCGCCTTGTGGAAGAGCACCGTGTCGGGATCGCTCATCACCCGGCGGCGGTCGAGCACCGGCGTCAGGTCCGCCCCGCCGCCGAACCAGTGGCTGGTGGTGACGACCATGCGCGTGTTCATGTGCACGGCCGGCACGTTGGGATTCACCGGATGGGCGATCAGCGAGATGCCGGAGGCCCAGAAGCGCGGGTCTTCGCTTGCGCCCGGGATCTGGCCGCGGAATTCCGGCGAGAACTCGCCGAAGACGGTGGAGGTGTGCACGCCCACCTTCTCGAAGACGCGGCCTTCCATCATCGACATGCGCCCGCCGCCGCCTTCGCCGCTTTCGCGCAGCCAGTCCTTCGCCACGAAGCGGCCCGCCGGCAGGTCGGAAAGCGGGCCTTCCAGGTCGTCCTCGATCGCCTCGAAGGCCGCACAGATCGCATCGCGCAACTGCTCGAACCAGGCGCGGGCCGCGGCCTTCTTCTCTTCGATATCCTCGGGCAGGCCTTTCGGCAGGTCAGGGCGTTCCATGGTGCTTCCCGCTCGGTTCTTCCCGTCGGCGGCTCCCGCGCCGCCGAATCACATTTTGGCCACAGTTCCCAACTTTGCGCCGTTTGGCAACCGCGCCGGGCCGGCAATGCCGGATGGCGGGACTCGCAAAACGCCCGGAGGCGGCCTATGTTCAACCTGTCGAATAGGCTGCCAGGAGGAAACCTGCATGGCGCGTGTTCCCGGTCCGCCCCCGATGGAGGGGCTTCGGCGCCAGATCGAGCGCCGCCGGCGCGAGACGAACGCCGGGCAGGGCCATTTCGTGCGCGAGACCTTCTGCCTTGAGCGGGCGGAGGCGCGCCGGAAGGCGCGCGAATGGTTCGACCTCTGGCCGAAAGCCGCCTACTGGACCGAGGTGGAAAGCTGGCGGACGCTCGACGGCGACCGCATCGAATTCACCATGCGCCGCCTGCCGAGCGCCGATTGAACGCTTCGAAACATGGCTGCGAAGGCCTGCCGGCGACACGCTCGATTGACGACGGGCCGTCGCATCCTTATCTTGCGCGCATCGTCATCAATAGAAAGGCGCCGTTGCGGTTCTCAAGCACGGCTCATAGCCCTTGTTCGAACTCGCGATTGCCGTCTTCCTGATCCTCTTGAACGGGGTCTTCGCCCTTTCCGAGCTTTCCATCGTCTCCTCGCGCAAGCCGCGGCTGAAAACCATGGCGGCCCAGGGCTCGCGCGGCGCCGCCGCCGCGCTCAAGCTGGCGGAGGACCCCGGCAAGTTCCTCTCCACCGTGCAGATCGGCATCACGCTCATCGGCATCCTCGCCGGCGCCTTCTCGGGCGCAGCGCTCGGCGGGCGCCTGCGTGACATCCTGCATGCGCAGGGCGTGCCGGAATGGCTGGTCGATCCGCTCGGCTACGGTATCGTCATCTCCTTCATCACCTATCTTTCGGTCGTCGTCGGCGAGCTTGTGCCCAAGCAGATCGCGCTGAAGAACCCCGAGCGCTTCGCCACGCTCGTCGCGCCGACCATGTCGCTCCTGTCGAAGGTGGGCGCGCCGGCCGTCTGGGTGCTCGACGCCTCGACGCGACTGATCTTCCGCCTCACCGGCCAGCACGAGGTCGCCGAGAGCGTCGTCACCGACGAGGAGATCAAGACCATCGTCGCCGAGGCCGAGGCGGCGGGCGTCATCGAGGGCGGCGAGAAGCTGATGATCGCGGGCGTCATGCGCTTTTCCGACCGCGAGGCGCGCGGCCTCATGACGCCGCGCAACGACGTCGACTGGATCGACCTCGACGATACGCCGGAGGAAATCCGCCAGCAGATCATCGAGACGCCGCATTCGCGCCTGCCGGTCGCCGACGGCGGGCCGGAAACCATCGTCGGCATCGTGCAGAAGCGCGAGCTGCTCTCGGCCATGCTGACGGGCCAGCCGCTCGACGTGCGCGCCTTCGTCCGCCAGGCGCCCATCGTGCCCGACACGATGGATGCGATGCGCGTGCTGGAGACGCTGCGCAATTCCGAAGTGCCGATCCTGCTCATCCACGACGAATACGGCCACTTCGAAGGCGTCATCACGCCGGCCGACGTGCTGGAGGCGATTGCCGGCGTCTTCCGCGCCGATATCGACGAGGGCGACGACGACTATGCCGTGCAGCGCGAGGACGGCTCGTGGCTGATCGCCGGCTCCATGCCCATCGACGAGATGGCCGACCGGCTCGGCCTGCAGTTGCCCGCCCGCCGCAGCTACCAGACGGCCGCCGGCCTCGTCATCGAATCGCTGCAGAAGCTGCCGAAGACCGGCGAGATCACCGAGACCCAGGGCTGGCGCTTCGAGGTCGTCGACATGGACGGCCGGCGCGTCGACAAGCTGCTCGCCACCCGCCTCAGCTAGCGCCGGGCTCCAGCAGACGCGCGCCGGGGCCTTCCGCCCCCAGCGCGTCCAGCGGGTTGCGCAGCGGACATTCCTGCATGGAAAGGCAGCCGCAGCCGATGCAGCCGTCGAGCTGGTCGCGCAGCTTCGTCAGGCGGGCGATGCGCTCGTCGAGCTGGTGGCGCCAGGTCGCCGACAGCTTCTTCCAGTCCTTCGCCGTCAGCGGCCGGTCGTGCGGCAGCACGGACAGCGCCTCGGCGATCTCGCCGAGCGGAATGCCGGTGCGCTGGGCGACCTTGATCACCGCCACGCGCCGCAGGATGCTGCGCGGATAGCGCCGCTGGTTGCCGCGGTTGCGGCTGCTTTCGATCAGCCCCTTGGTCTCGTAGAAATGCAGCGTGGAGACGGCGACGCCGCTGCGCTCGGCCACTTCGCCGACGGTGAGCTGCCGGGGGGCTCCGTCCCTTGCAGTTTTTTGTGTCATCGCTGTTGACCTCAATATTGGTTGAGGTTTTATACGGGCTGCTCCCTGCTTTTCCAATGGAGCATTTTCCGCATGACAGAAAGACTGACCATCGCCCTCATCTATGGCAGCGGCCGCGAGGGGCGCTTTGCCGATACGATCGCGGGCTGGCTGGAGCCGGAGCTTGCCGGCTTCCATCAATACAACATCGTGCGCATCGACCCGGCCGAGCTTTCCTTCACGCCCGGCGGCCTCGACGAGGCCTCGGCGGAACTGGTCGAGAGCCGTATCTCGCAGGCCGATGCCTTCCTCATCGTGACGCCGGAATACAACCATGCCTATCCGGCGGCGCTGAAGGCGATCATCGATAGCTGCTTCCGGCCCTGGCATGCCAAGCCCGTCGCCTTCGTCTCCTACGGCGGGGTTTCCGGCGGGCTTCGCGCCGTGGAACAGCTCCGGCTGGTCTTTGCCGAGTTGCATGCCGTGGCGATCCGCGAGACAGTGAGCCTTGCCCATGCCTGGACGCAGTTCGACCCCGCCGGCAACCCGTTCCGGCCCGGCCACCTGAACGGCCAGCTTGCCGTGCTGATGAAGCGGCTGACCTGGTGGGCGGACGCGCTGAAGACGGCGCGGATCGCAACCCGATACGACGAGGCGGCGGCATGAAGCCGGAACACTTTGCGGCAGCGGAAGTGGCGCGTTCCCCGGAAGAGTTCCGGCGCAACGCGACGCTGCTCTTCATCAGCACGCTCACCATCATGTCCGGCGCGACGATCTCCGCGTCGCTGCCGGGCATTGCGGCGCGCTTTGCCGATGTGGAGAACGTGGCGCTGCTGAGCCGCCTCGTGCTGACGCTGCCGGCCGTCTTCATCGCGCTCTTCTCGCCGGCCGCGGGCTTCCTCGTCGATCGCTTCGGCCGCAAGCCGCTGATGCTCTTCTCGCTGGCGCTCTTCGCCGTCGCCGGGGCGTCCGGCCTCGTCCTCGATACGCTGCCGGGGCTGCTCGTCGGCCGCGCGGTGCTGGGCATTGCCGTCGGCGGCCTGATGACGGCGACGACGGCGCTCGTCGGCGATTTCTTCCAGGGGGCGGCGCGCGACCGCTACATGGGCCTGCAGCAGGCCTTCGTCGGCGTCGGCGGCACGATCTTCCTGACGGGCGGCGGGTTCCTGGCGGAGGTGCACTGGCGCGGGCCGTTCCTCATCTACACCGTCGCGCTCCTCACCCTGCCGGCCGCGCTCGCCTTCCTGCCGGAGCCGCATCGCGCGCGCCCGGCCGGTCCGGCAACGGCCGGGGAAGGGGACCGGCTCGGCGGGCGGGCGATGGCGCTGCTCGGCCTTCTCTTTCTCGCCGCCGCCATCAACATGATCGCCTTCTACATGATCCCGACGCAGCTTCCCTTCTATCTGAGGGCGCTCGGCTTCGGTGCGCCGAGCCTTGCCGGCGTGGCGATCGGGGCGGGCCAGATCGTCGGCGTGGTGAGCGCACTCGCCTTCGCGCCGCTGCGCCGCCGGCTCGGGCTGGTCGGGCTCTTCGGCCTCGGTTTCACCTCGGCGGGGATTTCCTATCTCCTCTTATGGCACGCCGAAAGCTATGCGGCGGTCCTCCTCGCCATGACGGTTTCCGGCATCTGCATGGGCACGATCATGCCGACCTTCGCAGCAAGCGCCATGCTGCTCGCCCCGCCGGCCCTGCGCGGGCGCATTTCCGGCCTTCTCGTCTCGGGTATCTTCGCCGGCCAGTTCCTCTCGCCGATCGTCTCGCAGCCGCTGGTCGGCAGCCTCGGCTTCGGCGGGGCCTTCGCCGTTGCCGGGGCGGTCACGCTCGCCATCGGCCTTGCGGCCTTCGCCGCGTGCCTCCTGCGGTCCGGCCATGGCTAGGTCAGGCAAAGCCCGTCTGGCGCAGCGCCTCGCCACAGATCATGGCGGCCGACAGCGCGACGTTGATGGAGCGCTGCCCCTCGACCATGGGGATGAGCACGCGGCCGTCCGCCGTCTCGTGCACGCGGTCCGGCACGCCGGCGCTCTCGCGGCCGAAGAGCAGAATGTCGTCCGGAAGGTAAGCGAAGTCCGTGTAGAGCCCGGCCGCCTTGGTGGAGGCGAGGACGAGGCGGCGGCCGCCTTCCGCCCGCCATTCCTCGAACCGGTCCCAGCTCACATGCCGCGTCAGCGTCACGGCGGCGAGGTAGTCCATGCCGGCCCGCTTCAGGCTGCGGTCGGAAATGTCGAAGCCCGCCGGCTCTATGATATCGACCGAAAGGCCGAGGCAGGCGGCAAGGCGCAGGATCGTGCCGGTATTGCCGGCGATATCGGGCTGGTAGAGGGCGATGCGCAGGGCGGACATGGCCTTCCGCCTAGCGTGCCTGTGGCGCCGTGGCAACAGAATTGGGCGCAGATGCGCATTTGCGACGAAGCCACTGGCAAATTGCGCCGTTTCGGGCTAACCAAGGGGCATCTTCAACGCGAGAACAGGGAGGATCAAGATGAATATCACGCATCGGCGCCGCCTCCCGGCCGGCATCACGCCTCTTCTCGCGTAGGCACATCGCCGCCCAAATCCCCTTCGCAGACCCATTGTTTCAATTCGCCGCGTGACGCCTTTCGTCGCCCCGCGGCATTCCTCCGGAGCCCCGGCCGCGCCCGTTTTGCGCCGTCCGTGCCGGTTCCGTCTTTGATATTACGGAGATAGCCATGTTCGGCTGGTTCGAAAGACGTTTGAATCCCTATCCTTCCGAGGCGCCCTCGCTGCCGCCGAAGGGCCTTTTCGCCTTCCTGTGGCACTATACGAAGCCGGCGGCGCCGTGGCTTTTCGTGCTCGGCTTCTGCTCCATGGCGCTCGGCATCGCCGAGGTGCTGCTGTTCCAGTTCCTCGGCAATATCGTCGACTGGCTTTCGGCGGGCGATCCGGGCACCTTACTTGCCCGCGAGGGCGGCACGCTCGTCTGGATGGCCGTGCTGCTGCTCGTCCTCATTCCGGGCATCGGCGCGCTGCACACGATGACCATGCACCAGGCGCTCGCCGGCAATTTCCCGATGATCGCCCGCTGGCAGATGCACCGCTACCTCATCCGCCAGAGCATGACCTTCTTCTCCAACGAGTTCGCCGGCCGCGTCTCGACGAAGGTGATGCAGACGGCGCTCGCCGTGCGCGAGACGGTGATGAAGATCATCGACGTCTTCATCTATGTCATCAGCTACTTCGTCTCGATGATCGCGATCATCGCCTCGGCGGACCTGCGCCTCGTCGTGCCGCTGATGGTGTGGCTGGTCGTCTACCTCGGCATCCTGCGCTATTTCGTGCCGAAGCTCATGGTGGTCTCGCGCGAGCAGGCGGATGCGCGCTCGATGATGACGGGCCGGATCGTCGACAGCTACACCAATATCGCGACGGTCAAGCTGTTCTCCCATGCCGGACGCGAGGAAACCTATGCCCGCGAAGGCATGGACGGGTTCCTCCAGACCGTGCACAGGCAGATGCGGCTCATCACCGCCTTCAACATCGCCATCGACATCAATAACGTCGTCGCGATGGCCCTGACGGCTGCGGTCGGCATCTATTTCTGGATGTCCGGCGACGTGACGGTCGGTGCCGTAGCGGTCGCCGTCGGCCTTGCCATGCGCATCAACGGCATGTCGCAATGGGTGATGTGGGAAGTGACCGCGCTCTTCGAGAACATCGGCACGGTCTTCGACGGCATGGGCATGATGACCAAGCCGCACGACATCAAGGACCATCCCGAGGCGCCCGCATTGCCGGTCGCGAGGGGCGCGATCCGCTTCGACCACGTCCGCTTCCACTACGGCAAGAACAAGGGCGCGATCGAGGACCTGTCGCTCGACATCGCCGCGGGCGAGAAGGTCGGCCTCGTCGGCCGCTCCGGCGCCGGCAAGACGACGCTGATGAACGTGCTGCTGCGGTTCTACGATCTCGAAGCCGGCAGGATCACCATCGACGGCAAGGACATCGCCACGGTGACGCAGGACAGCCTGCGCTCGCAGATCGGCGTGGTCACGCAGGAT
Organism: Shinella fusca; assembly: GCF_014203155.1. GTDB lineage: Bacteria > Pseudomonadota > Alphaproteobacteria > Rhizobiales > Rhizobiaceae > Shinella > Shinella fusca. The sequence goes on along the minus strand of NZ_JACHIK010000005.1, from coordinate 78,015 downwards.
ACCTCCCTGCTGCACCGCTCGATCCGCGACAACATCGCCTACGGCAAGCCGGAGGCGAGCGACGCCGAGATCATCGAGGCGGCCAAACGCGCCAATGCCTGGGAGTTCATCGAGGGGCTTTCCGACCAGCAGGGCCGCTCCGGCCTCGACGCGCAGGTCGGCGAGCGCGGCGTGAAACTCTCCGGCGGCCAGCGCCAGCGCATCGCGATCGCCCGCGTCTTCCTGAAGGACGCGCCGATCCTGGTGCTGGACGAGGCGACCTCGGCGCTCGATTCGGAAGTCGAGGCGGCGATCCAGGAAAACCTCTTCGCCCTCATGCAGGGCAAGACGGTGATCGCCATCGCGCACCGCCTGTCGACCCTGACCGAGATGGACCGCCTCGTCGTTCTCGACAAGGGCCGCATCCACGAGACCGGCACCCACGCCGAGCTCGTCGCCAAGGGCGGCATCTACGCCGACCTCTGGACCCGCCAGTCCGGCGGCTTCATCGCCGACGACGCCGAGGCGGAGCCGGAAGTGGCTGCGGAGTAAGCCTTCGAAGACGCCCTTCTCGAAAGGGGAGGGTGTCTTCCTATTTGTTCTTATCTGTTGGGATAAGTTGAGAATCCTGCTATAGAGAACGAAGAGGAAGGAATGCTGCGATGGCGACGATCACGATCTCCCTGCCCGATACCCTGAAATCTTTCGTCGAGAGCCAGATCGAGACGAAGGGCTACGGCAATGTCAGCGAATATTTCCGCAGCCTCCTGCGCGATGCTCAGGAGAAGGAAAAGGACGCACGGCTGGAGGCGTTGCTGCTCGAAGGCCTCGCTTCCGGAAAGGGCGATGTCCCGGATGCTGCCTTCTGGACGGAGCTGAAGACCGAGGCCGCCCAGCTTCTTGCAGCGCGTCCGCGCAAAAGCGGCGCGCGTTGAAAACCCTCGTCCTTCCTGCCGCCCGTGCGGATATCGTCCGGCAGGTCGGTTATTTCATCGAGATCGGTCAGGAGCATATAGCCGACCGTTTTCTCGTCGCTGCCCGTATCGCCATCGAGCATCTTTCCCATACGCCGCAGGCAGGAGCGCCGCGCCCGATGAAGAGCCCACGGCTTGCAGGTTTGCGGACGTGGCCGATCGAGGGATTCGACGATATGAAGATCTATTATCTCGTCGCCGATGACGCCCTCACGGTCGTTCGGATTCTTCACGGGCGACGGGATATCGAGCGGATTTTGGAACGGTAGCTTTCCGATCTTTAATTTGCCCGCCGTTCAAAACGGCCTATATCGGGGGCATGATCTTCCGGCCGCTTTTCTCCTTCTTCGAGAACTGGATACAGCCCTTCGCGCGGCGGGACGACCTGCGGCCGCCGCGGGAGCTGTCCGCCTTCGTCTGGTTCTATGTCCGGCAGGCCAAGGCGCCGTTCGCCGCGCTCCTGGTGCTCGGCGGCATCACGGCGGGGATCGAGGCGGCGACGTTCTGGTTCGTCGGCCGGCTCGTCGACATGCTGGCGACCGTGAAGCCGGGCGAGGGGTGGAGCGGGCTTCTTGCCGCGCACGGGCCGGAACTCCTCATGATGCTCGCGCTCATCGGCATCGTGCGCTTCGCCGTCGCGTTCCTTGCCGCGCTGGTCGACCAGCAGGTCATCACGCCGGGCTTTTATAATCTCGTGCGCTGGCAATCCTATGTGCATGTGGCGCGCCAGTCGCTTTCCTTCTTCCAGAACGATTTCTCCGGCCGCATCGTCACCAAGGTCTGGTCGGCGGGGCAGGCGACGGGCGACGTCATCACCTCGTTCCTCGAAAGCATCTGGTTCGTGACGATCTACACGGCCTCGACGCTGGTGCTGCTCGGCCAGCTCGACTGGAGGCTGGCGGCGGTGCTTTTCGTGTGGCTCTCGGTCTTCGCCGTGCTGGCGCGCTACTTCGTGCCGCGCATCCGCGAGCATTCGCGCCAGTCGGCCGAGGCGGCCTCGATGATCAGCGGCCGCATGGTCGACGCCTATTCCAACATCCAGACGCTGAAACTCTTCGGGCGCGACGAGGCGAACGACCGCTACATGCGCGATGGCTTCGATGTCTTCCAGACGACGATCCTCGATTTCACGCGGCTGCTCACGTCGCTGCGCGCCTCGCTCGCCTTCCTCTCCGGCCTGATGATCGCCGGCATGGCGGTGCTGTGCATCCACCTCTGGCTCACCGGCCTCATCAGCTCGGGCGCCGTCGCCTTCACCATGGCGCTGGTGCTCAGGCTGAACTTCCTGCTGAACCGGCTGATGACGCAGCTCAACAGCATCATGCGCAATATCGGCACGATCCAGAATTCCGCCGACCTCATCTCCCAGCCGATCGGCCTCGTCGACAAGCCGGATGCGCCGGCGCTGACGGTCGAGCGGCCGGATGTCCGCTTCGAGAATGTGCGCTTCCACTACGGCCGCGCCTCCGGCGTCATCGACAATCTCTCGCTCTCCATCCGGCCGGGCGAGAAGGTCGGCATCGTCGGGCGCTCGGGCGCGGGCAAGTCCACGCTCGTCAACCTGCTGCTGCGCTTCTACGATCTGGAAGGCGGGCGCATCCTCGTCGGCGGCACGGATATCGCGACGGTCACGCAGGAGAGCCTGCGCGCCAATATCGGCATGGTCAGCCAGGATACGGCGCTGCTCCATCGTTCGATCCGCGACAACATCCTCTTCGGCAATCCCGATGCGAGCGAGGCCGAGATGATCGAGGCGGCCCGGCGCGCCGAGGCGCACGACTTCATCCTTTCCCTGGAAGACCAGCGCGGCCGGACGGGCTACGACGCCCATGTCGGCGAGCGCGGCGTAAAGCTCTCCGGCGGCCAGCGCCAGCGCATCGCCATTGCCCGCGTCATGCTGAAGGACGCGCCGATCCTCGTGCTGGACGAGGCGACGTCGGCGCTCGATTCGGAGGTCGAGGCGGCGATCCAGTCGAACCTTGAGCGTCTGATGCGCGGCAAGACCGTGCTCGCCATCGCGCACCGCCTGTCCACCATCGCCGCGCTCGACCGGCTGATCGTCATGGATCGCGGCCATATCGTGGAGGAGGGGACGCATGGCGCGCTCGTTGCGAAGGGCGGGCTCTATGCGGATCTGTGGTCGCGCCAGTCGGGCGGATTCCTCGGCCATGAGGACGCGGCGCAATAGGACGGCCAAGCGTCGTATTTCGCTGGCTTTTTCACTTCGGAAATGCCGAATGTTCAGGGCGATGCGTCCGGCCTGTCAAGATGGCCCGTTTTTCCCGCGACAATGTGCCCACCTCCCCTTGCCAAGGCTGGACATAATTTGCGATCAAGCATAGAACGCGCCGGATTGACGGGGAATCTATGGCCGTATTGTGTCCGGATCTTGCCGGTTTCCAAAGGGGCGTTGCGGGTTTCCGCGAGACTTTGCGTGAGAGGATGGTTTAGCCGTGAGCGAACACGAGACAACAAGCGAATCCCTGGGCGAGCCCACTCGCCGCGATTTTCTTTACCTGACCACGGGTATGGCGGGCGTCGTGGGCGGCGTGGCGGTCGCCTGGCCGTTCATCGACCAGATGCGCCCGGACGCGTCCACGCTGGCACTCGCCTCCATCGAGGTCGACGTCTCCAGCCTCGAGCCCGGCATGTCGCTGACGGCCAAGTGGCGCGGCAAGCCGGTCTTCATCCGCAACCGCACGGACAAGGAAGTGGAAGAGGCCAAGGCCGTTCCGCTGACCGACCTCAAGGACCCGGTCGCCCGCAACGCCAACATTCCCGCCGATGCCGAAGCGACGGACGTCGACCGTTCGGCCGGCGAGGGCAAGGAGAACTGGATCGTCATGATCGGCTCCTGCACCCATCTCGGTTGCGTTCCGCTCGGCCAGGCCGGCGATTTCGGCGGGTGGTTCTGTCCCTGCCACGGTTCGCACTACGATACAGCAGGCCGCATCCGTAAGGGTCCGGCACCGCAGAACCTCGCCGTGCCGACCTACTCGTTCGTATCCGACACAGTCATCAAGATCGGTTGAGGGGACTACTGATAATGAGTGCTGAACATTCAACCTACCAGCCGACGACTGGCATCGAAAAATGGGTCGACTCGCGCCTGCCTCTGCCGCGCATGATCCATGACAGCTTCGTTTCCTATCCGGTTCCGCGCAACCTGAACTATGCCTACACCTTCGGCGCCATGCTGTCGGTTATGCTCATCGTGCAGATCCTCACCGGCGTCGTGCTCGCCATGCACTATGCCGCCGAGACCTCGGTCGCGTTCAATTCGGTCGAGAAGATCATGCGCGACGTGAACCACGGCTGGCTGCTGCGCTACATGCACGCCAACGGCGCGTCCTTCTTCTTCATCGCGGTCTATCTCCACATCGCCCGCGGCCTCTACTACGGCTCCTACAAGGCGCCGCGCGAAATCCTCTGGATCCTCGGCGTCGTCATCTATCTCCTGATGATGGCGACCGGCTTCATGGGCTACGTCCTGCCCTGGGGCCAGATGTCCTTCTGGGGCGCGACGGTCATCACCGGCTTCTTCTCGGCCTTCCCGTGGGTCGGCGAGTGGATCCAGCAGTTCCTGCTTGGCGGCTTCGCGGTCGACAACCCGACGCTGAACCGCTTCTTCTCGCTGCATTACCTGCTGCCCTTCATGATCGCCGGCGTCGTCGTGCTGCACATCTGGGCGCTGCACGTCACCGGCCAGACGAACCCGACGGGCGTCGAGGTGAAGTCCAAGACCGACACGGTCGCCTTCACGCCCTATGCCACCGTCAAGGATGCGCTCGGCGTTTCGGTCTTCCTGATCGTCTTCGCCTGGTTCATCTTCTACATGCCGAACTACCTCGGCCATCCCGACAACTACACGATGGCCAACCCGCTGAAGACCCCGGCCCACATCGTTCCGGAATGGTACTACCTGCCGTTCTACGCGATGCTGCGCGCCATCACCTTCAACGTCGGCCCGATCGACTCCAAGCTCGGCGGCGTCCTCGTGATGTTCGGCGCGATCATCGTGCTGTTCTTCCTGCCCTGGCTCGACACGTCGAAGGTCCGCTCGGCCGTCTACCGTCCGTGGTACAAGCTGTTCTTCTGGCTGTTCGTCGCCAATGCCATCATGCTCGGCTGGCTCGGCGCCCAGCCCGCGGAAGGCGTCTACGTCGTCCTCTCGCAGCTCGGCACGCTCTACTACTTCGGCTTCTTCATCGTCCTCATGCCGCTCCTCGGCCTGATCGAAACCCCGAAGCGCATTCCGAACTCCATCACGGAAGCGGTTCTGGAAAAGAACACCGCCAAGGCCTGATCTGAGCGACGAAAGGAACAATGACAATGAAAAAGCTAGTCGCAGGCATTCTGTCGCTTGCCCTCGTCGCCGGCCTCGGCGTCTCCTTCGCCACGGCGGAGGATGCAGCGCCCGCCGCCGGTGCGGAGGCCGAACACGCCACGCCGCACTATCCCCTCCGCCACCCGAAGGAGCAGGAATGGTCCTTCGCCGGTCCGTTCGGCAAGTACGACAAGGGCCAGCTCCAGCGCGGCCTGAAGGTCTACACCGAAGTCTGTTCGGCGTGCCACTCCATGCACCTCGTGTCCTTCCGCACGCTGGAAGGCCTCGGCTATTCCGAAGCGCAGGTGAAGGCCTTCGCGGCGAACTACGAAGTGCAGGACGGCCCGAACAGCGACGGCGAGATGTACACCCGCAAGGCCCTGCCTTCGGATCACTTCCCGTCTCCGTTCCCGAACGACGAGGCCGCCGCCGCCGCCAACAACGGCGCTGCTCCCCCGGACATGTCGCTGCTCGCCAAGGCACGCGGCATCACCCGCGGCTTCCCGCAGTTCATCTTCGACATCTTCACGCAGTACCAGGAAGGCGGGCCGGACTATATCTACTCGCTGCTGACGGGCTACGACGAAGAGCAGCCGGCGAATATCGAAGTCGCCGAAGGCACGCACTACAACCCGTATTTCGCAAACGCCGCGGCGCTCGCCATGGCCAAGCCGATCTCCGACGACCAGGTCACCTATGACGACGGCTCGCCGCAGACGGTCGACCAGTACGCCCACGACGTCGCCGCCTTCCTGATGTGGGCCGCCGAGCCCCACCTGGAAGAGCGCAAGCGCACCGGCTTCATGGTCATGGTCTTCCTGGTGATCTTCACCGGCCTGATCTACCTGACGAAGAAGTCGGTCTACGCGAACAAGGAACACTGAGCGGTCTTCCCGCGCGGTTGAAAGGCGGCCTCCGGGCCGCCTTTTTTGTTGAGGCCGGCGGCCGCACCTGCAATAACCGGACGAAGCGCCGCAGCCGGGAAACCCTCATGTCCAGCCTGAAATCCACCGTCGAAGAAGAACTCATCGCCGCGATCCGCAATATCCCGGACTATCCCAAGCCCGGCATCGTGTTCCGCGACATCACCACGCTGCTCGGAAACCCGCGCGCCTTCCGCCGCGCGGTGGACGAGCTGGTGCATCCCTATGCCGGCATCGGCGTCGCCAAGGTCGCCGGCATCGAGGCGCGCGGCTTCATCCTCGGCGGCGCCATGGCCCACCAGCTCTCCACCGGCTTCGTGCCGATCCGCAAGAAGGGCAAGCTGCCGCACGAGACCGTGCGCATCGCCTACAGCCTGGAATACGGCGTGGACGAGATGGAAATGCACAAGGATGCGGTCAAGCCGGGCGAGAAGGTCATCCTCGTCGACGACCTCATCGCCACCGGCGGTACGGCGGAAGCGGCCGTCAAGCTCTTGCGCCAGATGGGCGCCGACATCGTCGCCGCCTGCTTCGTCATCGACCTGCCGGGCCTTGGCGGGCGCCGCAAGCTGGAAGCGCTGGGCGTGGAAGTGCGCACGCTGATTTCGTTCGAGGGGGATTGAGGCGGGTCCGGCGTTCGCGGCTCACCCCCCTCTGCCCTACCGGGCATCTCCCCCTCAAGGGGGGAGATTGGATGGAGTGATGTTTCGCCCTTCTCTAACGTTGCGATTTGAGCAATGCCCTTGCGTCTTGCCGATCTCCCCCCTTGAGGGGGAGATGGCCGGCAGGCCAGAGGGGGGTAAGCCCCCGCGCCCTCAAATAAACTCCAGCACCGTGCTCTCGAAGCGGATGACCGGCTCGTCGTTCTGGTTGCGGCCGGCGCAGAGGATCGTGTTCATCACGCGGTCCGGGTAGGAGGCAAGCGCGCGGGAGCCGAGGAGGCTCACAGAATAGGTGATCGTGTCGCCGGCGAAGACCGGACGCAGCCAGCCGAGCCTGGTGAAGCCCGGCGAGGGGCCGAGGTTCGGCGGCGTGATGCCCTTTTCCGCAAGCCGCCGGCATTCGCCCGCCCAGAAGGCGAGGAAGCATTTCATCCAGCCGGCGCTGGTGTGCCAGCCGGAAGCGCAGAGGCCGCCGAAGAGGGTATCCCTGGCAAGCTCCGCGTCGAGATGGAAGGGCTGCGGGTCGAAGTCCCGCGCAAAGTGCACGATATCCTCCGCCGTGAAGGTGAGGCTGCCGATATCGACCGTCTCGTTGAGAGCGTAAAGCTCAGTCATGCGCATGGCCGGCTCCCGTCGCCGCAAGGCGCATCATGTTGATATATTCGCAGACCGCGACGACCTCGTCGCGCTGGTTGGTCACCTCGGCGCGCAGGCGCACGATGCCGATCTCCGGCCGCGAGCGCGAGACGCGCGCCTCCAGCACCGCGCAATGGCCGCCGAGCGTATCGCCGGCCAGCACAGGGCGCTTCCATTCCATGAGGTCGACGCCGGGCGAGCCTTCCGAGGTCGAGCCGTTTATATAGGCCTCGTAGAGCATGCGCATCATCACGGCGCTGGTGTGCCAGCCGGAGGCGGCAAGGCCACCGAGGATGCTGGCCCGGCCGGCCGCCTCGTCGAGATGCATGGGCTGCGGGTCGAATTCCCGCGCAAAGGCGATGATCGCGTCTGCCGTCATCGTCCGCTTCTCGAATTCGAAGCGGCGGCCCGGCGTAAAGTCTTCAAAAGTATAGCTGGCCACGTCCCGTCCGTCCTGTTGCGGGCAGAGCATGGCGGGCGGGGCGGCCTTTTGCAAGCCTTGCCAGCGGCCCCCACGCGTTTAAGGTGCGGGTCGGCCGTCACCGGAGATTCGACCATGCAGACCTTGAAATCCGTGCTCGATGGAGCGGCCGGCGAGGGCCTCCTGTCGCCCGAGCAGGCGGCGCGGCTGCTGCCCTACATGGAGGCGCGCGGCGTCGGCCTCGCCGTGCCGGCAGCGGGCGCGGCGCTCGACATTGCCAGGCCGGCGGAGGCGGAGGTGATCGCCCCGGTCGAGGATACGGAGGCGCCGCGCTTCATCCGCGGCTTCCACGACGTGCTGATCACCATCGGCCTCTGCATCGCCATGGCCGGCGTCTGGGGCGTCGGCTCGCTGTTCGGCGTGCTGCCGGCGGTGATCGTCCTTGCCGAGATTCTGGTGCGCCGGCAGCGGCTCGCCCTTCCGGCGGTGGCGCTGACGCTGATCTTCGCGCACTGGATCTTCATGACGAGCATCGTCCTGCTCGAGGACCGGCTCGGGCCGGATGCCGAGCCGATGCTGCGCTTCGTGCTGACCATGCTGCCCTTCACGCTGCTGATGGGGCCGTTCTACCTGCGCTACCGCATTCCGCTGGCGCTCAGCCTGTGGATCGTGTCGCTTGCCGGCATCGCGCTCGGCCTCGTGTTCCTCGGCCTGTCGAGGGTGAGCGGGCAGGGGGATTTCATCCTCGCCCATCCCTCGGCTTCCGCGGCGATCTTCCTTGCCGGCGCGCTGGCGCTGTTTACGGTGGCGATGCGCTACGACCTTTCCGACCGCTTCCGGGTGACGCGGCGCTCGGACGTCGCCTTCTGGCTGCACCTGGCGACGGCGCCGGCGCTGCTCTATGCGATGCTGGCGCTGGTCTTCCTGAGGGATTTCAACGACGATGCCCTCTTCAGCGCCGAGAAGGGCCTGCCGGACGCGCTGATCGTCATCGCCATCGTCGCGGTGTTCATGACGATCGGCCTTGTCATCGACCGGCGCGCCTTCGTCACCTCGGGGCTGGTCTCCCTTGGGATGGCGACGGCGAGCATGCTGCGCAACACGGCCGCCGGGCCCGAGACCTACGTCTTCGTGACGCTGCTGATCGTCGGGCTCGTCGTGCTGACCATCGGGGTCGGCTGGCCGCATTTCCGGCGCTGGGCCGTCACGCCGCTGCCGCTGGCCCTGAAAGAGAAACTGCCGCCTCTTCGGTGAAGGGCGGCAGCGGGATCGGCAGAGACAAGCGATCTTACGTGTTGAAGCGGAAGTGGATGACGTCGCCGTCCTGCACCACGTATTCCTTGCCTTCGTCGCGGCCCTTGCCGGCCTCCTTGGCGCCGACTTCGCCCTTGTAGGCGATGTAGTCGTCATAGGCGATGGTGAAGGCGCGGATGAAGCCGCGCTCGAAATCCGTATGGATGACGCCGGCGGCCTGCGGGGCCTTGGTGCCGCGCACGATGGTCCAGGCGCGGGTCTCCTTGGGGCCGACGGTGAAATAGGTGATGAGGTCGAGCAGGTGATAGCCGGCGCGGATGAGCCGGTCGAGGCCGGCTTCCTCGAGGCCGAGCGCGGAAAGGAACTCGGCCGCTTCCTCCTCGGGAAGCTGGGCGACCTCCGATTCGATGGCGGCGGAAATGACGACGCATTCGGCGCCCTGTTCCTTCGCCATGGCGGCGACGGCCTCGGTATGGGCGTTGCCGGTCGCAGCGTCGGCTTCCGCGACGTTGCAGACGTAGAGGACCGGGTGCGAGGTCAAAAGGTTGAGGCCCTTGAGGATGTCGATCTCCTCGGGCGCCAGCGTCTTGAGGAGAAGGCGCGCCGGCTTGCCTTCGTTGAGGAGCTTGATGACGGCTTCCATGACCGGAAGCTGCGCCACGGATTCCTTGTCCTTGCCGGTGGCGCGCTTGCGGGTCTGCTCGACGCGCCGCTCCAGGCTCTCGAGGTCGGCGAGCATCAGCTCGGTCTCGATCGTCTCGGCGTCGGCGACGGGGTCGATGCGGCCTTCGACATGGGTGATGTCGGTGTCCTCGAAGCAGCGCAGCACATGCACCACGGCATCGACTTCGCGGATGTTGGCGAGGAACTTGTTGCCGAGGCCTTCACCCTTGGAGGCGCCGCGCACGAGGCCGGCGATGTCGACGAAGGAGATGCGCGTCGGGATGATCTCCTTGGAACCCGCGACGGTGGCGAGCGCCTTCATGCGCGGGTCCGGCACGGCGACTTCGCCGGTGTTCGGCTCGATGGTGCAGAAGGGATAGTTCGCCGCCTGCGCAGCCGCCGTCTTGGTCAGCGCGTTGAAGAGGGTCGACTTGCCGACATTCGGCAGACCGACGATACCGCATTTGAAGCCCATGGAGGTGGTCCGTTCGTCTCAGGAAAATCGTTGCCCTCGCTATGGGGGAAGGACGGGGCAGGGTCAAGGGCCTCGGGGCCGCCGGCCTTGAAGTCGCCCGGTCCCGGGTGCACAATGGAGGGCACACCGCGCGAAGCCGATGCGAGGAGCTTCCCATGAGCAACGGTGACACCGTCCTCACCCCGAAAACGACCGTGAAGCCGAAGCTGGAACGGCCGCGGCTCTACAAGGTCATCCTCGTCAACGACGACTACACGCCGCGCGAATTCGTCGTCCTGGTGCTGAAGGCCGTGTTCGGCATGAGCGAGGAGACGAGCCACCGCGTGATGCTGACCGCGCACAAGATGGGCACCTCGGTGGTGGTCGTCTGCGCGCGCGACATCGCCGAGACCAAGGCGAAGGAGGCGACGGACCTTGCCAAGGAAGCGGGCTTTCCGCTGCTGTTCCAGACGGAGCCGGAGGAGTAGGTCTTCGAGACCCCTCCCTAAATCCCTCCCCACAAGGGGGAGGGACTTACCGTGCGGCACCCTCCGCGTGAAAACTGAAGGGAAAAGCAGTCGTCTGGCGTTCTCCCCCCTTGTGGGGGAGATGCCGGCAGGCAGAGAGGGTCTTCATGAACGCGCCTACTCGTCCTTCCCGCCAAGCAGCTTCTTCAGCATCTCGGCCATCGGGCCGCTCGCGGGCAGGATCTTCGGCTGGACGTGGTTGCGAGCGGGGCGGATGTGGGACTGGGCGGCGGGCTTCTTCGCCGGCGCGGCCTCGGCTTCCGGCTTGCCGCCGGTGACGAGCACCAGTTTGTTCATGAGTTGCGAATCCTCGCCGCGCACCAGCATGGCGGCGTTGAGGGCGAGTTCGTCGAGCAGCGGGTCGAGCCAGGTATGGTCGACTTTCGCGAAATCGCCGAGCACATGATGGGTGACGAGTTCCTTCACGCCCGGATGGCCGATGCCGAGGCGCAGGCGCCGGTAGTCCTTGCCGCAATGGGCGTCGAGCGACTTGATGCCGTTGTGCCCGCCGTGGCCGCCGCCCACCTTGATGCGCGCCTTGCCGGGGGCAAGGTCGAGCTCGTCGTAGATGGCGACGATGTCCTTCGGCGCGAGCTTGTAGAAGCGCATGGCCTCGCCGACCGCTTCGCCGGAAAGGTTCATGAAGGTCTGCGGTTTGACGAGCAGCACCTTCTCGCCGGCAAGCTCTCCCTCGGAGATCTCCGCCTTGAACTTCTTCGACCAGGGCGAGAACGGGTTCTTGCGGTGGATGGCGTCGAGCGCCATGAAACCGATATTGTGGCGGTTGCCCGCATATTTTGCGCCCGGATTGCCGAGCCCGGCGATGATCAGCATGGATTGCTCCGCCCTGGGAATGTCTTTCCCCTTCACCAGCGCGAATGCGGGCGGAAGTCAACCGTCCGCGGTCATTTCCCGGCGTCGTTTTCTGCCGTGCGGGCGTTCGGCGGCAGGCCGTAGGCGGTGAAGATGCGGTCCTGCTCGCCGTTGAGGATGAGCTTGTCGAGCTCGGCCTGCAGGCGCTCGACGATGGCGTGCGGCATGTCCTTCTGGCAGGCGATGCCGTAGACCTGCCCGGCCATCATCATCGCCTTTTCCACCGGCAGGCCGTCCTTGACCATCTTGCGGTAGGTCTTGATGGAGGTCGGCATCAGGTCGATGCGGCCGGAGAGAAGCTTCCGCACCGTCAGGTCGATGTCGGTCGCAAGGTCGATGTTCTTGAAGCCCATCAGCGACAGGGCCTCGACGGCGAAATCGTCGCGCTGCGAACCCACCTTCAGCTCCATCGCCTCGGCGAGCGTCAGCCCGTCGCGCCCGTCGTCCTTGCGCTTGAGGAGGACCATCTGGTCCTTCAGCAGCGGATTGATCCAGACGAAGCGGCCGGCGCGCTCGCGGTTGTAGCCCGTGGTGAAGACGCAGTGCATCGGCTGCTTCTCCGCCAGCGCGAAGGCGCGCGCCCAGGGCATGATCTCCAGCGTGTAGTCGATGCCGGCGGCCTTCGCCATCGCCTCGACCTGCTCGACGGCGATGCCGGTGATCCGGCCGTCCTTCGAATAGTTGAAGGGGGCGTATTCCTCGGTGACGAAATGGACGGTCTCGGCGCGCGGTGCGGAAAAGGCGGCAAGGGACAGGCAGAGCGTCAAAAGCAGCGTCTTCATCTTCCCGTCCCCTTCCGTTTCAGGACGCCGCGGCCCGGCGCCCGGGGCTGTCCGGCATGGCGAATTGGTCCAACTTTTCCAGAAGCGCGTCAAGCGGCAGGGGCCTGCTGAGGAGATAGCCCTGGCCGAACTCGATATGCATGTTCTGGAGGATGTTCCATTGCTCCTCCGTCTCGATGCCCTCCGCGACCACGGCGCAGCCCATCTGGTGCGAGATGGTGCGGATGCCTTCCACCAGCATGCGGCTCTTGCGGCGCACGTCCGGCTGCTCGGAGGAGAGCGAGCGGGTGAAGGACTGGTCCACCTTGACGATATCGACCGGGAAGCGGTTGAGGTAGCTCAGCGAGGAATAGCCGGTGCCGAAATCGTCGAGCGCGATGCGGCAGCCGAGGTCGGAGAGCGCGTCGAGCACTTCCCGCACCACGGGATTGTCGAGCATCAGCACGGCCTCGGTGATCTCGACGACGATGCGCGAGGGCGTAATGCCGTTTTCGAGGAGCTGGGCGGCAAGGCGCGCGGGCAGGGTCGCCTCGAACTGCAGGGGCGAGAAGTTCACCGCCAGATAGGTCTCGTTCATTCCTTCCAGGCGCGAGATGGCGGCAAGGCTTGCGAGCGCCTTCGACAGGATGCGCTCGCCGATGCGGCCGATGGAGCCGTTCTCCTCGGCGACGCCGACGATCTCGGCCGGCGGCAGGATGCCGCGCTCGGGGTGGGAAAGGCGCATGAGCGCCTCGAAGCCCGACACGCGCCCGTCGGCGAGGCCGACGATCGGCTGGAGGTGGACGGTGAACCAGTCCTCGCGCAGGCCCTGGTCGATGAACTGCTCGACCTCCAGGCGCCGGCGGGCGATGTCGACCATGTTGTTGTCGAAGACCTGCACGCCGTTCTTGCCGCCGCGCTTGCGCGCATACATGGCCATGTCGGATTTCTGGATGAGGCAGGCGGCGGTGCCGGCATGGTCGGGATAGACCGCGACGCCGATGCTGGCGCTGACATGCAGCTCCGCGCCGTTGACGAAGAGGGCGGGCTTGAGGCTCGCGACAAGCCGGTCGCTGACGTCGAGGGCGAGCTGGCGGGCGTTCGGCGCGCTGAGCAGGATGGCGAACTCGTCGCCGCCGAGCCGGGCGATCACGTCGTCGGTGCGAAGCTGGCGGCGCAGGCGCATCGCCACCTGGCACAGCACGTCGTCGCCGCTGGCATGGCCGAGATTGTCGTTGATCCACTTGAAGCGGTCGAGGTCGACGAAGAGGCAGGCGAGCTGGTGGCCGCGCCGGTCGGCCTCCACGATCAGCTCGTCGAGGACGGATTCGAAGCCCTGCCGGTTGAAGAGGCCCGTCAGGTGGTCGGTGATCGCCTGACGGTGGTTGCGGTTCTCCGCTTCCTTGAGGTCCGTCACGTCCGTCATGACCGAGAGCGAGAGCGGCTGCCGGCCGCTGCTCCCCGCCATGCCGGTCTCCAGGATCAGCACGTCGATGAGGCCGTCGTCGGCGCAGCGGAAGCGGAGCGTCACCTCGACGATGCCGTCTTCCTGCCCGCTTGCCGCATGGCGGCTGCGATAGGTCTCGCGGCAACCCTCGTCGACGAAATCGGTGAAGTCCCGGCCGATCACCCGGCTGCGCTCGTAGCCGGTCGCCTTCAGCCAGTAGTCGCTGACGGCGGTGATGCGGTTCTCAGCGTCGATGGAGAACAGCATGGCCGGCGTGAGGTTGTAGATGTCGGTGGCGCGGGCATGCGCGCGTTTCAGCTCGTTCTCCTCGCGCTCCAGCTTGCTTTGCATCTCGTTGAAGTTATGGGCGAGCGCGCCCATCTCGTCGTTCGAGGTCCAGTCGACGTGGTGGCGCGAGCCGAGCCTGCGAGTCGCCTCGATTGCCGCGGTCAGGCGCATCAGCGGCCGGATGATGGTGATGCGGTTGCCGATGAGCGCGGCGATGAAGAGCGTCGCCACGGCGAAGAAGAAGATGGCGAAGATCGTCATCTCGTCCTTGGAGAAGCGCGAGAAGATGCCCTGCTTCTTTAGCCAGATCTCCGCGGTGCCCACCTTCTGGAGGCCGTCGCTCGTGCGGTGGAAGATATCGGTGGTGACGATGGAGCGGGCTTCGTCCGGATCGGGCGGCGTGTCGGGCTGGCGGATGTCGATGACGTCCGACGTGTCCTGCACGCGCACGAAGCCGATGTCGGCATCGGCCTGCAGCGCGGTGACGATCTGTTCGATGCTCTCCTTGTCGAAATCCCACAGCGGCTTGCCGAGCGCCTGGACATTGGCTTTCAGCAGAACGTCGGTGTTTTCCAGCCGCTCGCGGGCCACGCGGTCGGAGGACAGGATGAGGAAGAGCACGAACAGCGGCGCGACGAAGACGAGCAGGGCGCCGATGACGATGGCGATGAAGCGGCTTTCCACCGAATGCACTTTCATGCCGGTTGCCCTTCTGCCTGCATGCAAAGCCTGCCCATGACGCCCCTCTTGGCTTTCGTCATTTCAAGCGCACAGCCTTTCACCAAAGTCTTAAATGTTGCTGAAATACCGATCCGGAAAAGTGTTGGTGATTCAAGCCTCCCGCAACGGTAGTGGCGGACGGCGGGCAAAGAAAAACCCCGCATCCGGGGATGCGGGGTTTTCCGGGAACTGCGCTGCGAGGAGGATTATTCCTCGGTCGCTTCCGCTTCTTCTTCCTTCACGCCGGCAGCCGGGACGGCGATCGTGGCGATCGTGAAGTCACGGTCGGCGATGACCGGGCTCGTGCCCTTCGGCAGCTTGACGTGCGAGATGTGGACGCCGTCGCCGACCTTGAGGCCTGCGAGGTCAGCCGTGATGAATTCCGGGATGTCGCCGGCAAGGGCGTGCAGCTCGACAGCGTGGCGAACGACGTTCAGGACGCCGCCGGCCTTGATGCCCGGGGACTTCTCTTCGTTGACGAAGTGAACCGGAACTTCGACCACGACGTGGGTGTTGCCCGAAACGCGCAGGAAGTCGACATGCATCGTGAAGTCGCGGACCGGATCCAGCTGGTAGTCCTTCGGCAGGACGCGGATCTTCTCGCCGTTGACGTCGATCGTGGCGACGGTCGTCTTGAAGCCGCCGGCGTGGATGCGCTGGGTCACTTCCTTGGTGGAGATGGCGATGGCGAGGGGGGCCTGCTTGTCGCCGTAAATGACTGCGGGAATAAGACCGTTGCGGCGAAGTTCACGGGAGGACCCCTTACCAACCCGTTCGCGCGTTTCGGCCTTGAGTTCGTAGGTATCGTGGCTCATGGCTTTTTCTTTCGTCTGTTACTGGAGCGTTCTTCACGGATCGGCATTCGCCGGCCGCGCAAAACGTGAGGATTTTGGAAAGCCTCATCCGCGGTGCCTCCAAGGGTGTCTACGCGGACGGGGGCTCGATAACCGAGAACGCCCGAAAATGCAAGGCCCGCCGCCGGATTGACACGGCGGCCCTGCGATTGGATGCTCGTATGCTTCGGTTCGGCAATGGAGGCCATAGAATGAGACGACAGATCCTGATGGCCTCGGCCGCCCTTGCCCTTCTTTCCGCAAGCCCGGCCTTCTCCCAGCAGGTCACGTCGTCCGAGGCCGAAAGCCTCCAGCAGAAGCTCACCCGCTACCTGCCGAAGGAGATGGTCGATGCCGGCCTCGTGACGGTGCGGGCGGCGACCTCCTTCTACGAATTGCGCTTCGATCCGGCCATCCTTCTCGACAAGGCGAAGGCGGGGCCGATGACGATCGACGGCCTGAAGCCGATGACGGCCTATCTGAGGCCGATGCCGGAGGGCACCTACCATGTCGAGGCGAACGACAGTTTCGACATCAAGGGCACGGTCGATGCCGCGCCCGGGAAGAACACGTTCTCCTATGTCATCGATTCGATGAAGCTCGACGGGATCTACGATCCGGAAATCCTCTACTTCACCTCCGCCGACTGGGCGGCGCGCAGGCTCACCTTCACCAGCACCTCGCCGCAGGAGAGCGTCACGGCGAGCTTCGGCGAGACGGCCATGCGCGTTGCGGCCGAGAAGAAGGCCGAAGGCCTGCTCGACGTGACGAGCACCGGCGTGATGAAGGCCTTCGCCGAGACGGTCACCGGCGGGCAGGGCGGCCGGGTCGATATCGGCGCCGACACCGTCGATATCGACGTGAGCATGGACGGCGCGCGCTACAAGGTGGTGCAGGACCTCACCTTCTTCGTGCTCGACCACCTGAAGGCCGAGCGGCTGGAGGCGGCCGATGCCGAGCGGCTGAAGGGATTGCTGCGTGACGCCCTGCCGGTCTTCGACAACCTGACGGAGAATATCCGCGCCTCGAACGTCACGGTCGGCACGGAGAAGGGCACGTTCGGCGCCGACGCCATCACCTACGATATCGCCATGAACGGCATCGCCCATTCCACCCGCCTCGGCTTCGGCGTCGGCGTGGAGAAGCCGAAGCCGCCGGCCGGCATCCTGCCCGCCGCCTTCGCGGAGGCGGTGCCGGAGCGGGCCTCCTTCAAGGTCGCCGTCACCGATCTCGACCTTGCCGGCGCCGTCGACTACTTCGTCGACCATGCGGATTTCACCAGGGCGCAGCCGCTGACCGACGAACAGAGCCGGGAGATCGGCCGGATCGTCCTGCCGGACGGAAAGATGACGGTGGAATTCGAGGACGTCTCCGCCGTCTCGCCGATCTACGATGTGCATCTTACCGGCAAGATGCTGGTCTATCCCGACGACAAGGACCGCCACAGCGCCGCGGTGACGATCACCATGCGCGACTTCGACAAGACGGTCGCCTATCTCCAGAAGAACGCCGCCACCGTGCCGGAATTCGGGCAGGCGTCCTTCGTGCTCCTGATGATGAAGGGGCTGGCGCGCGATGGCGGCGGCGGCGCGCAGGTCTGGGATGTGGCGGTCGGCGAGGACGGCAAGGTGCTGATCAACGGCCAGCCGCTGCCCTTCCAGCAATAGCTTTCAGGCGCGGCGCCTGGCCGTGAAGCGGGCGAGCGCCAGCATCAGTCCGCCGGCGACCAGTCCCCAGAATGCGCCGGAAATGCCGGCGAGCGACACGCCCGAGGCGGTGACGAGGAAGGTCACCGCCGCCGCCTCGCGGCTTTCCGGCTCGCGGAAGGCATTGAGCGCGGAGGCGGCGAAGGCGCTGATCAGCGCAAGGCCCGCCACCGCCTCGATGAGGATCGGCGGGGCGAGGCTGACGAAGGCCGTGACGGCGCCGGCGGCAAGGCCGAAGATCACGTAGAAGATGCCCGCATTGATCGCCGCCCAGTAGCGCTTGGCGGGATCGGGATGAGCGTCGGAACCGGCGCACATGGCGGCGGTGATGGCCGCAAGGTTGACGGCATGGCCGCCGAAGGGCGCGGAGAACAGCGAGAAGAGGCCGGTCGTGGCGAAGAGCGGGCCGGGATTGGGCGTATAGTCGTTGACCTTCAGCACGGCGATGCCGGGAATGTTCTGCGAGGCCATGGTGACGATGAAGAGCGGCAGCGCGATGCCGACGAGGCCGGCCACGGTGAAGGCGGGTGTCACGAATTCGGGCCTCGGCAGCAGGGAATCCGCAAGGCCGGCGAGCGCGCCCGCCGGAATGTCGACGCCGAAGGCGAGCACGCCGATGAAGGCGAGGAGCGCCGCCGGCACCGCATAGAGCCGGTTGATGCTGCCGACGAGCGCCCAGGCGAGCACGATGGGAAGGCCCAGCCTCGGGTCGAAGGCGACGGCCTTGACCGGCGCGAAGCACAGGCCGATCAGCACGCCGGAGAGCATGGCGTTGGCGAGCGTCGCCGGGATGGCGGCGACCATGCGGCCGAGCGGCTTCCACAGGCCCGCGACGACGATCAGCGCCGCGCAGACGAGGAACCCGCCCACCGCCGTCGCAAAGCCGCCTTCCACCGCGCCGGAGCTTGCCAGCAGCGCCGCGCCCGGCGTCGACCAGGCGATGGAGACGGGCAGGCGCGTGACCGTGCTGAGGACGATGGCGCAGATGCCCATGGAGACGGAAAGGGCCATCAGGCCGGAGGCGGCCTGCGCCTCGCTCGCCCCGACGCCGGCGAGGCCGTGCAGCACGACGGCGAAGGAGCTGGCGAAACCGACAAAGGCGGTGAGCAGGCCCATGAAAAGGGCTTGGGCGGAAAAATCACGAAGCATGACAGGATCGATACTGGAAAGGGATGCGCAGTCGTAACAGGCCGCATCGGGCTTGGGAACAGGGTTTTCCCGTTTCATCGCGGCGGGCGGCCAAAGAAAAACCCCGCCGTGTGCGCGGCGGGGTTTCGAGCTTCAGGCCGTGTATCGCCCGTCAGCCGCGGCATTCGCCGGGGCTGACGACCCGGTAACCCTCGGCATCCGCCGAGCAGGCATTGCCGAACGTCCGGATATCGCGGCCGCGCTGGCCGCAGACAGGCCGGTATTCCATCGTGCAGACCTTCTGGCCACCGCGGTCGCGGTCACGGTCGCGCCAATCCGGGCGGTCGCCGTCCGGCCGGCGTGCCTGGCATTCGCCGTTGCCGATGACGTCGTAGCCGCTCTTGCGCGCTTCGCAGGCATTGGCGAACGTCTGCCGGTCGCGGCCGTTCGCGCCGCAGACCGGCGCATATTCCCGCGTGCAGGCGCGGCCTTCTCCCGGATAGGGATCCGGCCGTCCGCCGCCGCGGCACTCACCGCGCCCGACGACCCGGTAGCCGCTCGAACGCGCCTCGCAGGCATTGGCGAAGGTCTGCTGGTCATGGTCGCGCGCGCCGCACACGGGAAGATATTCCATCGTGCAGGCCTGCGGGCGCGGACGCGGGCGATAGCCGCCGCCCCCTTCGTCGACCTCGACGGAGCAGGCCGCCAGCGCGGCGCCGGCGGCAAGGAGGATGGCGATGCGTCCCGCCATCCGGCATAGGAAGGGCGATATCGAAATCATGGGGCTCTCCTGATCAAACCGCGTCGACCCTAGCGTAAAAACAAAGGCCCCGATATCGGGGCGCGGGCAAAAAGCAGGGGATGGCGGAGGGAGAGCCTGCGCGGCCGGAAGGCATGCGCAGGCCCGAAAGGGGGTCAGTCGAAGAGGCTGGAGACCGATTCTTCCGCGCTGGTGCGGTTGATCGCCTCGCCGAGCAGGTTGGCGGTCGTGATGACGCGGATATTGTGCGCCGACTGGACGGCCGTGGTCGGCTGGATCGAGTCGGTGATCACCAGCTCCTTGAGCTTGGAGGAGGTGACGCGCGCCACGGCGCCGCCCGAGAGCACGCCGTGCGTGATATAGGCGGTGACGCTGGTCGCGCCGTTCTTCAGAAGGGCCTCGGCCGCGTTGCACAGCGTGCCGCCCGAATCGACGATGTCGTCGATCAGCAGACAGTCCTTGCCGGTGACGTCGCCGATGACGTTCATGACCTCGGATTCGCCGGCGCGTTCGCGGCGCTTGTCGACGATCGCCAGCTGGCAGTCGAGACGCTTGGCGAGCGCGCGGGCGCGCACCACGCCGCCGACGTCCGGCGACACGACCATGACGTTCTTGAGGTCGTAGTTCTCCTTCACGTCACGCGCGAGGATCGGTATGGCGTAGAGGTTGTCGGTCGGGATGTCGAAGAAGCCCTGGATCTGGCCGGCATGCAGGTCCAGCGTCAGCACGCGGTCGGCGCCGGCCTCGGTGATGAGGTTGGCGACGAGCTTGGCCGAGATCGGCGTGCGCGGGCCGGGCTTCCGGTCCTGGCGGGCATAGCCGAAATAGGGAAGCACCGCCGTGATGCGGCGCGCCGAGGAGCGGCGGATCGCATCGATCATGATCAGGAGTTCCATCAGGTGGTCGTTGGTCGGGAACGACGTCGACTGGACGACGAAGACGTCCTCGCCGCGCACGTTCTCCTGGATTTCAACGAAGATTTCCTGGTCTGCGAAGCGTCTGACCGTGGCGCGGCCGAGCGGGACATTCAGATAATTGCAGATCGCTTCGGCGAGTAGCCGGTTCGAATTGCCCGCGAAAACCTTCATCTATGGTCCGCCTGTGATTATGCTGATAGGGGGGCGTTTAAGCGGCTCAATCCGCGAATGCAAGGGCTTTGCCGGTTCGAAAAAGCGATTCTTCGCATTTCTCCGCGATTTACCGTTTCCCCTTCGCTAACCGGGCAGCGAACCGCGCCAGTCGAGATATTGGCGGATGGTCTTGCGGGCGATGCCCTCCATCGTTCCGGCCGGCACGGCCGCCCATGGATCGGCCGCCGTTCCGGACACGGTCTCCTGGCCCTGGATGCGGTGCAGGCGCGCGCCGCTGCCGTCGAGCACGTCCCAGACATAGACGACGGTGGTCTTGCCGCTATCGTTCATGGCCGAGAAATAGCCTTTCAGGATGTATTTCGCGGAGGTGTCCGAGGCGCTGCGGATTGTCAGCCCGCTCGAGCGGGCTTCCGCGCCGAGCCGCCTGGAAAGCGGTGTGACGGCCTCAACCGGCGCGCCGATGATCGGCAGGAAGCGGATCGTCTCGCCGCCCGTCGCGGAGGCGCGCGGCAGCGCGGCGACGTCCGACGCGCCTTCGGAGGCTTCCTCGGCGGCCAGCGAGCGCCGGGTCGCGGTGCTCGCCATTTCGGTATCGGTATTTGCCGCTGCCCGGTTGCGCGCGAGCGCGTCGGCCTGGCCCTGCAGCGTGCCCGCCGTGTCGCGGCCCGTCGAGCCGCCGGCGCCGTCGAGGCCGGACGTATCGGCAAAGGCGGTCTGCTGGGCGGTCGCCACCGGCATGGTGGTGACCGGGCTCGTCTCCGCGCTCATCTGGTCGAGATCGCCCTGCGTGACCGGCGGCGAGTTGAAACTGCTGCTGCCGACATCGACGCGCGGGATCAGCGCATCCGTGCTGTTGCAGCCGGCGAGTGTGGCGATGAGGCCGACCAGCGCCAGCCGCTTCATCAGCGTGTGCATCGTCATCGTCCCGTGTCCTCAGGGAGGCATTTTCGCCTCCTCCGTTCCCCGCAACGATTTATGGGTGCCCGGCCGGCCCCTGTCAATTACAGGATGTTGGGGTCAGGCCTCGATGAAATCCAGCCCGTAGCGCGAGAGCGGGCGGGGCGTATCGGTGGTGGTGAGGTAGGTCTGGCCGAGCGTCATGGCGGTGTTGCTGTCGGAATCGAGCAGGATCGTGTGGACGAAGAGCGCCATGTTCGGCTCGATCTCCTGCGGATTGCCCATCAGGAACATCTGCGGGTCCATCCAGGACGGGGCAAAGCGCGCGCCGACGGAATAGCCGCAGGTGTTGAGCCGGTGGCGGGCAAGGCCGCGCTCGTCGACGATGCGGGCGAAGGTCTCGAAGACGGTGCCGAACGTGTTGCCGGGGCGCAGCACCATCTCCATCGCCTGCATGGCCTCGCGGCAGGCGCTGTAGAGTTCGCGGTGACGGTTGCTCACCTCGCCGATGAGGGCGGTGCGCATCATCGGCGCATGGTAGCGCGCGCAGACGCCGGACCATTCGAGGGTGAGCTGGTCGTTCGCATCGAGCCGCCGCCGGCCGGATTTCGAACGGCAGAGCAGGGCGTCGGCCCCCGAGCCGATGACGAATTCGTTGGCCGCGTAGTCGCCGCCGCCGGCAAGCACGGCATTCTGCAGCGCGGCGAGGATCGCCGCCTCGTCGCCGCCGGGCACGATCAGCGGCAGGGCGGCGTCGAGCGCGTCGTCGGAGAGCGCGGCGGCGCGCTCGACATAGGCGATCTCCGCCGGGCTCTTGATGAGGCGCAGGCGGCTGACGAGGGCGGAGGCGTCGACGATCTCGCCGAAGCTCTGCAACTGGTTGTCGAGGAGGCGGGCGTTGCGGCCGGTGAGGCCGTGCGTGTCGTATTCGACGCCGATGCGGCAGCCGAGGAGGTCGAGATCGGAGAGAAGGTTTTTGAGGTCCATGGTCGGGTCCGCGTTGACGCGGTCGATCCAGATCTCGATCTTCTCGATAGTGGAGGTGCGCCGGGCCTGGCGCAGGTCCGCCGAGCGCGTGAGCAGAACCATCTCGCCATTCGCCTTGACCACCAGCGTCTGGAAGAAGCAGTAGCCGAAGGTATCGTAGCCGGTCAGCCAGTACATGCTCTCCTGCGAGAAGAGCAGCATGGCGTCGATCTTCTCCTCCCGCATCCGGGAGGTCAGGCGCTGGAGCCGGTTGGCATATTCCTCGCTGTCGAAGTGAAAGGCCATGGGTGTCTCCCTCGTCTTTTCGGGCATTCAGCCCCTTATCATGATCGCCGAAATCTGGCGGCCGTAGTCGGGTTCCTGCCGGTGCACGGTGCGCCGGTAGGAGAAGAAGCGGTCCTCGTCCGGATAGGTGCAGATGTCGAGGTTCTCGGCCGTCACCCCGGCATCCGCAAGGCGCTGCGTCGTCAGGCCCGGCAGGTCGAACATGGCATGGCCGGGCTTGTCGGATAGCGTGAAATAGCGCCCGTAGTCCTTGTCGACCGACAGGAATCGCTCCACGAATTCCGGGCCGACCTCGTAATTGTGCCGGCCGATGGAGGGGCCGAGGCTGGCGAGGATGTTTTCCCGCTTCGCGCCGAGCCGTTCCATGGCGGCGACGGTGCTTTCAAGCACGCCGTAGAGCGCGCCCTTCCAGCCGGCATGGGCGGCGCCCGCGACGCGGGCCTCGGGGTCGCAGAAGAGGATCGGGCCGCAATCGGCCGAAAGAACGCCGAGCACCATGCCGGGCGTGGCGCTTACCATGGCATCGGCCTGAGGGCGTGCGCCGTCGTAGTTTTCGTCGACCAGCACGACGTCCGGCGAATGGACCTGATGGACGGTCGCAAGCCGGTCCGGTGTGACGGAGAACCAGCGGGCGACCCGGGCACGGTTCTCCTCGACCCTTTCGCGCTCGTCCTTCGAGCCGAGGCCGACATTGAGCCCGCGGTAGATGCCTTCCGAGACGCCGCCCGCGCGGGTGAAGAAGCCGTGGCGCGCCGCATGGCCGGCGCGCTCCGCCAGAAGCGGGCTTTCGATCGGGGAGGGGAGCGCCTGGTCGGTCATGGTCTCTCGGCTGGCTTGGAACGGGCCGCCGGGCAAGGATGTCGCCGGGGCATGCGGGTGCAAATCGGGCCGGATGTTGTCCGGCCTTTTCGGGCGTGTCAATCCGGCTGGCGGAAGGGAAAGAGCGCAAGCGGCGCGCTGCCGACGGCCAAGACCTTGAAAAGATCGCCCATTTTGCCCGCGCCGGAACCGGCGAGCCGGTCGACGTCGGCAAGGATGGCGGCCTGCGTCGCCTCGTCGCGGTGGCGCCCGAGCGCGGAGGCCCGCTCGCCGATGCCGAGGCCGACGAGGAAATCGCCCTGGTGCAGCATGCCGTGGACATGGAGCCCGGCGGCGGCGGCCGCGCCGGCAAGGCGCTCGAAATCGACATGGCTCGTCAGGTCCGCTTCGCCTGGATGGGCGAGCGGCGGGTCGAAGTCGTGTTTCAGCACCGCCTGGAGCGTATCGCCGAAGCCGGTGACGAAATGGCCGTAGTCGATGATCACCGCCGTGCCGCCGAAGCGGGCGATGCGCTCGCCGATCGTCGCCATGACCGCCTCGCGGGCCGGGGCGATCTCGAAGATCGTGCCGTTCGCCACGGCCTTGTGGTTTTCCGGCAGGAGCGCCGGGTCGATGCCGGCGACGCCCGCGGCGAAAGTCAGCTCGTCATCCGCATCGAGGCCGACCATGCGCTCGCGGAAGCCGGAGGCGGTCTTGACGAACTGGCGGATGGGAATGGCGTCGAAGAGCTCGTTTGCGGCGAGCAGCACGAAGCCGTCCGGCAGTTCCTCGAAACTGTCGTGCCAGGCGACGCGGGAGGCGTGGGTGCCGAGCGTCTCGTGCTGGACGGCGCGCAGCTTCGGGCTCGTCTCGACGAGGTGGAAGGTCGCGCTCTCGTAGAGCTGCGGAGCCAGCTTCGATATGACGCGCAGCATGTCGGCCATCATCGTGCCGCGGCCGGGGCCGATCTCGGCGATGCGCACCTCCGCCGGCCCGCCGTGCTTCTGCCAGGCGTGGACGAGGAAGACGCCGAGCATCTCGCCGAAGAGCTGGCTCACCTCCGGGGCGGTGACGAAGTCGCCGGCCGTGCCGAAGGGATCGCGCGTGCGGTAATAGCCGTATTCGGGATCGGCCAGGCAAAGCGCGAAATAGTCGGTGAGGCTGATCGGGCCGTTGGTGCGGATCAGCGCCTTGATCTTGCGGGCGAGGGGCGTCGGCATGGGCGGGCTCAGGCGTTCTTCGACGCAGCCGCACGGGCGCGGACGATCGCCCAGACGCCGACGGCGAGCATCGGCAGCGACAGGAGCATGCCCATGGTCAGCCAGCCGCCGTAGAGATAGCCGAGCTGCGCGTCCGGCTCGCGGAAGAACTCCACCGTGATGCGCGAGAGCGCATAGCCGCAGACGAAGAGGCCCGTGACGAGGCCGGGACGCTTCAGCGCGCCGAAGCGCCAGATGGCGAGCGCCAGCACCGCCAGAAGCACGATGCCTTCGAGGCCGGCTTCGTAGAGCTGGCTCGGGTGGCGCGCGAAGGGGCCGGCCTGCGGGAAGACCACCGCCCAGGGCGCATCGGAAAGGCGGCCCCACAGCTCGCCGTTCACGAAATTGGCGATGCGGCCGAAGAAGAGGCCGATCGGCACGACGGCGGCGACGATGTCGAACAGGCTCCAGACGGGGATGCGGTGGCGCCGCGCGAAGAGCAGCATGGCGAGCGTCGTGCCGGCGAAGCCGCCGTGGAAGGACATGCCGCCGTTCCAGATCTGGATCGCGCGGAGCGGCTCGGCCGCGACGTTCGGGAAATCGTAGAAGAGGATATAGCCGATGCGCCCGCCGAGGATGATGCCGACGGCGGCCCAGACGAGGAAATCGTCGAGCTGCACGCGGCTCATCGGCGCTTCGCCCGCCCACAGCCGCGGCGTCTCGATCAGGCGCCGGGCATAGAACCAGCCGAGCATGATGCCGACGACATAGGCGATGCCGTACCAGTGGACGTCGACGGGACCGACCGAAAAGGCGATCGGGTCGATCTCGGGATAGGGCATGATGGCGAAAAGCTGGGCGATGTTCGTCAAGATCGGGATATTCCTTTTTCGCGCGGAAGATGGCGATGGCTTACGGCAGGGTCAAGGCGATAAATCGCCGAGCGCCGATGTGCCCGCCCGCAAGCGGGAACGATCCACCGGAATCCGCTTGCAAGCGGGGCTGCAAGACCCTACCTCAGGTTCAGGACGCGGGCGAAAGGCCCGAAAGAGGCATCCAGACCCCAGGAGGGCAGACCATGACCACCGGCGCGAACCGCATTCTCGACGACTTCGCCAAGCTGATGACCGATGCCGCCGGCGCAGCCCAGGGCGTGCGCAAGGAGGCCGAGACCATGTTTCGCGCGCAGGCCGAGCGCTTCTTCAACGGCATGGACCTCGTCAAGCGCGAGGAATTCGAGGCGGTGCGCGAAATGGCGATCAAGGCGCGCGACGAGAACGAGGCGCTTTTGAAGCGCATCGAGGCGCTGGAAGCGCGCCTTGCCGGCAAGGATTGAGCCGTTCCGGCACGCCTTTGCCCCGACAGGACTCGGTTGGCGTGATTCACATCGCGCCAACCGTTTTTTTTAATAAAATTTTTACCCCTGTGGACACTTCCGAAAAGCCCTTTGCGCAGAGTCTCTTAAGCGTCCGACCTGAATCTTTTTGCAAAGCGCTTTCCACAACCGGCCGGGGAAAACACCGGGGCGGGGGCTGGCGTCATGACTCCGCCGTTATACACTGATTTTAAATGATGATTCGAGACGGGCAGCGCAAGGTTCGGGCAGGGTAAGTCGTCCAGATTGCGCCAAGTGCCGAGCAATCATTCAGTGTTGTATCCGGAGTATGGTTTGCCGCGTCGCGTGTGTGAGCGCGATGGCGCATGCCTTCCGGCCTTGAAGGTGATGCATGAGCCTTATGGAATTGGATATCGGGCGTCAGTCCAACCCGGTCGACATGATCGAGTTCGTCGCGGCCAATAACGACTGGGCGTTCGAGCGCGCGGGCGAAGACGAAATCGCGATGACCGTCGAGGGCAAGTGGACGGACTACCATGTCTCCTTCTCCTGGATGGAAGAGTTCGAGGCGCTGCACCTTGCCTGCGCCTTCGACATCAAGGTCCCCGAAAGCCGCGTCAACGAGGTGCACAGCCTGCTCTCGCATGTGAACGGCCAGGTGCTCATGGGGCATTTCGACCTCTGGCGCCGCGAGGACGTCGTGATCTTCCGCCAGTCGCTGCTGCTGGCAGGCGGGGCGGAGCCCACCAACCGGCAGGTCGAGGTGCTGCTTTCGAGCGCGCTCGAAACCTGCGAGGCCTATTTCCAGGCGTTCCAGTTCGTCGTCTGGTCCGGCATGGATGCGCAAGCCGCGGTCGACGCGGTGCTGTTCGAAACGGTCGGAGAGGCGTAAGCATGGCGGCTGCTGGTTCGGGTCCCATCGTCCTCATCGGTGCCGGGAACATGGGCGGCGCGATGCTCGCCGGTTGGCTGAAGAACGGCATTTCCGGCTCCTCCGTCCTCGTCATCGATCCCGGCCCGTCGCCGGCCATGGCCGAGCTGATCTCCGGCAACGGCGCGCGCCATGAGACGGCGGCACCGGAAGGCCTCAAGGCCGGCGTCCTCTTCCTCGCGGTCAAGCCGCAGGTGATGGACCAGGTCCTGCCGCCGCTGAAGGGGCTCGTCGGGCCGGAGACGGTGGTCGTCTCGGTCGCCGCCGGCAAGACCGTCGCCAATCTCGAAAGCCATCTCGGTCCGGCCGCCGTCGTGCGCGCCATGCCGAACACGCCGGCCATGATCGGCCGCGGCGTCACGGGCGCTTTCGCCAACGAACGCGTTTCCGAAGGGCAGCGCGATTTCGTGCATTCCCTGCTCAAGGTGAGCGGCCCGGTCGAATGGGTTGCGACCGAGGGGGACATCGACGCCGTCACGGCGGTCTCGGGCAGCGGCCCGGCTTATGTCTTTTATCTCGTCGAGTGCATGGCAGAGGCAGGACGCAAAGCGGGCCTGCCGGCGGACCTCGCCATGCGACTCGCACGGGAAACCGTCGCGGGGGCTGGTGAACTGCTTCACCAGTCCCCCGACGCCGCCAGCCGGCTGCGCCAGAACGTGACCTCGCCCGGCGGCACCACCGCCGCTGCGCTTTCCGTGCTGATGGCCGAGGACGGCATGCAGCCGCTCTTCGACAAGGCCATCGCGGCTGCGCGCAAGCGCGCCGAGGAACTGGCGGGCTGAAGACCCCTCCCCAACCCCTCCCCACAAGGGGGAGGGACTTAACCTGCGGCACCCGCAGCGGGTAAATGGGACGGAAGAGCAAGCCCCTAGCGTTCTCCCCCCCCTTGTGGGGGAGATGCCGGCAGGCAGAGAGGGTCTTTGCCCTTTTCATACGAGGACCGTTTTCATGACCGACACCATCACCTACGCCGATTTCGAGCGGGTCGACATCCGCGTCGGCACCATCGTCGAGGCGCTGCCCTTTCCCGAGGCGCGCAAGCCCGCTTACAAGTTGCTGATCGATTTCGGCCCCGAGATCGGCACGAAGAAATCCTCCGCGCAGATCACCGTGCACTATACGCTGGAGGAGCTTGTCGGGCGGCAGGTGCTGGCGGTCGTCAACTTCCCGCCGCGGCAGATCGGCCCGGTGCGCTCGGAAGTGCTGACGCTCGGCTTCGAGGACGAGACGGGCGCGATCGTCCTGGCCGGCGTCGGCCAGACCGTGCCGAACGGCAGGAAGATGTGCTGATCAGGCCGGCACGCGGATCGTCGCGCGCAGGCCCCCCATCGGACTATCGGAAAGCGTGACGTCGCCGCCGTGGCTGCGGGCGATGTCGAGGGCGATGGCAAGGCCAAGGCCGGTGCCGGAGGCATCGAGGTTGCGCGCCTCGTCGAGCCGGAAGAAGGGCTTGAAGACGTCCTCGCGCGCCTTTTCCGGAATGCCGGGGCCGTCGTCGTCGATGGTGATCGTCAGCCACTTGGCGCGGTGGCGCGCCTCCACCCGCACGGTCTTCGCATAGCGCAGCGCATTGGAGACGAGGTTGCCGACGAGGCGGCGGAAGGCATTCGGACGCACCAGAACCGCATCCTCGCCGTCGATCCCGTAGGAGAAGGCGCGCTCGTGCAGCTCGGCCTCCATCGCCAGCCGGTCGAAGAGATCGGAAAGGCGCACTTCGCCGACGTCTTCCTCGGCATCCCCCCGCGCGAAAGACAGATAGCCCTCCAGCATGGTCTGCATGTCCTCGACATCCTTGTTGAGCCCCTGCAGGTCGGGATTGTTGCCGGCGAGCGCAAGCTGCAGCTTGAAGCGGGTGAGGATGGTGCGAAGGTCGTGGCTGACGCCGGTGAGCATCGCCGTGCGCTGCTCCATCTGCCGCTCGATGCGCTCGCGCATCAGGATGAAGGCAAGGCCGGCGCGACGGACCTCGTCGGCGCCGCGCGGCGCGAAGTTGTCCGGCATCTTCTGGCCCTTGCCGAAGCTCTCGGCCGCCTGCGCCAGCGTGAGGATCGGGCGGATCTGGCCGCGCAGGAACAGGATCGATATGCCGATCAGCACCAGCGACGCGCCGACCATCCACAGGATGAAGATATGGGTGTTCGAGGCATAGGCCTGGTTGCGGCGGGCGTAGACGCGCAGGATCTTGTTGTCGAGCAGGATGCGGATCTCGACGAGATTGCTTTCGCCCACCGTGTCGATCCAGAACGGGCGGCGGATCTGGCGGACGATCTCTTCGCTCAGGATCTCGTCGAGGATGTTGAAGAAGGGCTTGCTGCGCGGCGGCGGCAGGTCCTTGCCCGGCTCGATGGAGATGATGAGCTCCAGCCGCTCGCGGGCGATGCGGGTGATCTCGGTGTAGTTGGCGTCCTGCGGGTAGGTCTCGATGAGGTCGATGATGGCGGCGATGTCGCGCGTGACGGCCATGGACAGGCGCTGCGTGACGAGCTGCCAGTGCCGCTCCATGAAGACGAAGGCCACCACCGCCTGCAGCAGCACCATCGGCAGGATGATGATGAGCAGCGAGCGCGCATAGAGCCCCGTCGGCATCTGGTGGCGCAGCCAGCGGGTGAACCGTTTCCAGCCGGCCCGCGGCGCACGCTCGATGTCGCGGCGGAAGGTGGAGAAGAGGCTCATCGGCGGGGTTCCGGGATAATGTGTGGAGGCTTACCCCCCTCTGCCCTGCCGGGCATCTCCCCCACAAGGGGGGAGATCGGCTTGGGGCAAGGCGGTGTCACGATCAATCTCCCCCCTTGTGGGGGAGATGCCCGGCAGGGCAGAGGGGGGTGTCCCCGCATGCCGCCCCGCTCCACGCTCACCCCTGTTCCACGCTGAGGCGGTAGCCGATGCCGCGCACCGTCTGCAGCCAGACGGGATTGGAGGGGTCGTCCTCGATCTTTCGGCGCAGGCGGTTGATCTGCACGTCGATGGTGCGTTCGCCGACCTCGGTCTCCTCGCCGATCAGCTCGTGGCGCGGAATGGTCTCGCCGGCGCGCTGGGCGAAGAGCAGCATGATGTCCTGCTCGCGGTCGGTGAGGCGGATCGGCTCGGCGCCGCGCTTCAGCTCCTTGCGCACGATGGAGAAGGTATAGGGGCCGAACATGACCTGCTCGATCTTCGGGGCGGCGGGCGAGGCGTTGCGCTTGAGGATGTTGTTGATGCGCAGCACCAGTTCGCGCGGCTCGAAGGGCTTGGAGAGATAGTCGTCGGCGCCGGCCTCCAGGCCCTCGATGCGGGCTTTGGATTCGGCGAGCGCCGTCAGCATGAGGATGGGCACGGGGCGGATCTCGCGCAGGCTCTTCGTCAGCGACAGGCCGCTTTCGCCGGGCATCATCACGTCCATGATGATGAGGTCGAAATCGAGGCCGCGCAGCTTGCGCCGCGCCTCGTCGGCGTCGCCCGCGACGGTCACGCGAAAACCCTGGTCCTTCAGGTAGCGGTTCAGGAGATCGCGGATGCGGGTGTCGTCGTCGACGACGAGGAGATGGGATGCGTCGTCGTTGGGCGTGCCGGCAGCGGTCATCGTCTCGGCCTCCTCGAACCTTACTCGCTCTTGGCGTTCTGCATGCCGCTCAGGAAGCGGACCACCGCCCGGCGGTCGTCCGCATCCATGTCCTCGAATGCACGGGCGATGCGGCGGGATTGCGGCTCTGCGAGCGCGAGCGCCAGTTCCCGTCCCGTGCGCGTGGGATAGAGCTTGCGCTGGCGGCGGTCCTCGGGGCCGGCCACCTGCTGGATATAGCCGGAATCGATGAGCTGCTTCAAGACGCGGGCGAGGCTCTGCTTGGTGATCTTCAGCGTGTCGAGGAGGTCGGCGACCGTCATGCCGGGCTCGCGGTTGACGAAGTGCACGACCCGGTGGTGCGCGCGGCCGAAGCCGCTCTTTTCCAGGATCGCGTCGGGATCGGAAATGAAGTCGCGATAGGCGAAGAACAGGCCTTCGATGATCTCGAAATCGATGCGGCCATCGCCCGTCATGGCATCTTCGTGCAACTCGCCCATGCCGTTCTTGTCCGGCATCTGTCGGGCCACGTTGTCATTTCCTTTCATGCGCTGCCGTCCCCGCGTGCTTTTTCGTTCCAGGTCCCCGATGGCGCCAGTCCAGCGGCGATCCTGCCCGTTTTCTGGTTAGACCGTAACAGGCGGAACAATCAACTTGAAAGAATGGGGGGGACAGGGCGCCGCCACAAGACAAAGGCGGCCTTTCGGGCCGCCTTTCCCTTTCAGCGAACGGGCGCTGCCTATTTCTTGCCGAGCACGGCGCCGACGATGGCGGTCAGCACGCCGCCGCCGACGAGGCCGCCGATGCCATCGGCAACGAGGCCGCTGAGGCCGGCTTCACCGCCGAGCATCTGCAGGAGAAGGCCGCCGCCGACACCGCCGATGGCGCCGACGATGGTGCGGACGATCGCGCTCACGGCGGCCTGCTTGAGGGCCGCACCGGCGACGTTGCCCCCGATGGCGCCGGCGATGAGCTGCGTGATGATAGGCATCAATGCTTCCATGGACTTCCCCTCCAATGGTCCGCCGGAAAGGAGTGCCCGGCCGGACAGGTTGCCTTGCTGCCGGGGCGCGGTCTGGAGCCCGCAACTCCGGTGCCGAAAGGTCGGCATCTGCAACCTGCGGATAATTTTGGGAGATGTCAATTTGGCCCGAGGCACGCTGCACCGGGTTCTTCGACGTAAAGAGGCGGCCGCAAGCGGCCGCCTCTTCCTTCCCCGCATGGCTTGGTTGCCGCGGTTGTTATTCTGCTGCGATGACGCCCCGGCGGATCTGGTCTTCCTCGATGCTCTCGAAGAGCGCGCGGAAATTGCCCTCGCCGAACCCCTCGTCGCCCTTCCGCTGGATGAACTCGAAGAAGATCGGGCCGATCACGGTCCTGGAGAAGATCTGGAGGAGGATCTTCGTCATGCCGCCGTCGACGACGCCCTCGCCGTCGATGAGGATGCCGTGCTTCTTCATGCGCTCGACAGGCTCCTCATGGCCGACGACGCGCACATAGGAGCGGTCGTAGTAGTTGTCCGGCGGGCCGGGCATGAATTTCAGGCCGTTTTCGGCAAGGCGGTCGGTCGCGTCGTAGATCGCATCCGTGCCGACGGCGATATGCTGGATCCCTTCGCCCTTGTACTTCTTCAGGTATTCGACGATCTGGCTCGTCTCGTCCTTCGATTCGTTCAGCGGAATGCGGATCTTGCCGCAGGGCGAGGTGATGGCGCGCGACACGAGCCCCGTGATGCGGCCGTCGATGTCGAAGAAGTGGATCTGCCGGAAACCGAAGAGCTCACGGTAGAAGTCCCACCACTTGTCCATGTTGCCGCGATAGACGTTGTGGGTGAGGTGGTCGAGATAGTAGAAGCCGACGCCCTGGGGCTTGGGATCGCGCGCGCCGGTCCATTCGAACTCGGCATCGTAGGCCGAGCCCTTCGCGCCGTATTTTTCCACGAAGTAGAGGAGCGAGCCGCCGATGCCGACGATGGCGGGCACGTCGAGCGCCTTGTCGTCGCCCTCATAGGGCGTCGCGCCCTTGGCGACGGCATGCTCGAAGGCGTGCTTCGCATCGACCACGCGCCAGGCCATGGAGGCGGCGCAGGGGCCGTGCTCCTCGGTGAACTTCATCGCGTGGGAGCCGGGCTCGGCATTCAGCACATAGTTGATGTCGCCCTGGCGCCAGACGGAGATCGCCTTGCTGCGGTGCGTTGCGACCTTGCTGTAGCCCATGCGGGTGAAGAGGTCTTCGAGCTTTTCCGGCTCGGGATGGGCGAACTCGACGAACTCGAAGCCGTCCGTGCCGGCCGGGTTCTCCGCGGTGATCTCAGCCGGCGGTGCGTCGTGCGGGAAAGGGCCCATCTTCGTCCTCCTCGAAATTGATGTGAGGCAAGTATGGCGCCGTTGCCATGCAATGTGCATGCATAGTGCTTGCGCTTTGGCAAATCCATGCGATGTTCGTGCGTGAATTGGCGTAATGGAGGGCAATCCGTGCAACTGGACGACTTCGACCGAAAACTGCTCGCGCATTTGCAGGAAGATGCGCGCCTGACGAACAACGAGCTTTCCGAGCGCATCAACCTGTCGCCCTCGCAATGCTCGCGCCGGCGCATCCGGTTGGAGGAGGAGGGGATCATCCGCGCCTACAGGGCCGAGCTCGACCGGGAAAAGCTCGATCTCGGCATCGTCATCGTGGTGACGGTGACGCTTTCCACGCACAACCGCGACAATGCGCTGCGCTTCGCGCGGCTCATCTCCCGCCTGCCGGAGGTGCTGGAAGCCTATTCGCTGACGGGGGAGATGGACTACATCATCAAGGTCGTCGTGCCGAACCTCAAGGCGCTCTCGGCCTTCGTCAACGACGTGCTGCTGCCGCACGAATCCGTCTCGCATGTGAAGACCGCCATCGTGCTCGATACGCTGAAGGAGACGACGGCGCTGCCGCTCTGAACCCTGTGGCGCCGGCGCAACACTTCCCGCTCCGCGCGTGTTCCCCGCGGAACAGGAGGGAATCCCGCGCCGTTGTACAACCGAACGACAACGAGGAAAGGCCGCGACGGCCGAAACCGAAGGGAACCGACGATGCGCCCCGAACCCGAAAAGCCGCAGAACCCTGTTGCCGCCCGGCTCCGCCCGGTGGTCTATCTCTATGCCGCGCTCAACATCGCGGTCGCGGCGCTGCTCTTTTCCACCGTCTCGCCGACCTTCGCCACCGGCCCCGCCTCGGAAATGGCGAGCCTGCGCTGACTTCAGGCTTGGTGCCAGCCCACGCTTGCGGCTATAGGGAGGAAACGAGCGGCAACCGAGCGAGGGCCCCATGGGCATGCTTCAGGCGGGCATCATTCCCGTCACCCCCTTCCAGCAGAACTGCACCATTCTCTTCGACAGCGAAACGAAGGAAGGCGTGGTCGTCGATCCCGGCGGCGACGTCGACACGATCCTGGAGACGCTGAAGAACAACGGCATCACCGTGAAGGCGATCTGGCTGACGCACGGCCATATCGACCATGCCGGCGGCGCGAAGGAACTGAAGGAGGCGCTCGGCGTCGACATCGTCGGCCCCCACAAGGACGACCTTTCGCTGCTCCAGCGGCTGGAGGCGCAGGCTTCGATGTTCGGCGTGCCGATGAAGGTCGCCAACGTGGTACCGGACCGCTGGCTGGAGGACGGCGACACCGTCTCCTTCGGCGATCACGACTTCGAGGTCTACCACACGCCGGGCCATGCGCCGGGGCATGTGATCTACTTCAACCGCAAGCAGGGCTTCGCCCATCTCGGCGATGTGCTTTTCCAGGGCTCCATCGGCCGCACGGACCTGCCCGGCGGCAACCACCAGCAACTCCTGGATTCGATCCGCGACAAGGTGCTCCCGCTCGGCGACGAGGTCGGCTTCCTCTGCGGCCACGGACCGGGAGGAAGGATCGGCGAAGAGCGGCGCAGCAATCCGTATTTGCGCGGGCTTTGATTTTTTACCGACGTGCCGGCAGGCGGCTTTGCCCCTCACCCTAACCCTCTCCCCGCAGGCGGGGAGAGGGGACTTGCCCCAGGAACCGGATTGCTTGAGGAAACCGGCGCGGCATATTCCTTCTCCCCGCTTGCGGGGAGAAGGTCGCGGTAGCGGGATGAGGGGCAATCCTCTCCAGGGCAACAAAAAGGCGGGTGCCTCTCAGCACCCGCCTTTTTCATTTCATGCCGTCCCGCTGTCAGCCGGCGGTGCAGAAGTGCTCGCGGCCGTCGTAGCCGACGAAGGTGCCGCTGTTCGGGTTGAACGTGCGGTAGCGCTGCGAGCAGTAATCGTACCAGGACTGCGTCCAGGGCTCGTAGCTCGGGGCCGGGCGGTAGATCACGCGGCGCTCGGGGTAGTATTCGGGTTCCGGCTCCACGTAGACGCGGCGTTCGACGTAGCGCGGCTGGGAGGCGATGGCGCCGCCGATGATCATGCCGGTGGCAAGGCCGATCGCGCCGCCGACGAGGGCGTCGCGGTTGTGGTGGCGGCGATAGGGGCGATAGTCGCCGCCGTCGCGCCAGTAGCCGTGGCGGTCGCGCGCTTCGACGACGCCGGCCGTGGCGGTGAGCGTCGTCGCGGCGACGGCAGCGGACAGCACGAGTGTCTTGATGACTTTGTTCATGACGTCGTTCCTTTAAATCCGGCTCATGCCGGTCGATGACGTCATCAAACTAGGAGAACGAGGCTGAATGGAGGCTGAACGAAAAAACCCGGCATCTCTGCCGGGCTCCAACTTGAAATCCTGAAAGCGCCGGTCAGCCGGCGATCTGCAGGTTGACCGCCTTCGGGCCCTTGCCGCGGCGATCGGGTTCCGTGTCGAAGCTTACCTTCTGGTTCTCGGAAAGGCCGTTCAGGCCGGAGGCCTGCACAGCGGAGATGTGTACGAAGATATCCGCACCACCGTTGTCGGGCTTGATGAAGCCGAAGCCCTTCTCGGTGTTGAAGAATTTTACGGTGCCAGTTTCGGCCATGCGTCAGGTCCTTTTCTCTCTGCCCGTATATTGGCGGCGGGCAGCATATCAGTTTTGCCCCGAAGGGCGTTAGGCAGGCAGTTCTCGAGGTTGAGGAAAGGGTCCTGTTTTCACCGCAGCCAGCCAACCGCTTGGTCCTTGGACCATCCAGATGTTGGCCGCCCGGAATTGTTTCGCGTCTCCGGCGCGCTTTTATTCAAGGTCTTCCCATGTTCGCAAATTGCCCGAACGGCGCAAGAGTGATGTGTTTGCTTCAAATTGGCAAGCAAAAGTTTTGCAAGCTCTTCCACACGCCTCACTTTGGTCAAATTGCGGGCGATTGCCGAAAAAACCCGCAGCATTCGCCGGGTTTCTTGAGGTTATGGTATGATTTATATTGCGATGCGAAAGAAGGGTGGCGCCGGCAGTCGCCGTCATACTTCGACGGAAGCGCCCTGCCTGCGACCGCGCAGGAGTTCCGGCACCAGTTCCACGGCCAGCATGGCGAGGAAGATGATGGCGCAGCCGGCATAGCCGGCCGGGCTGATCGTCTCGCCGAGCAGGAGCACGCCGAAAAGGGCGGCGAACAGCGCCTCGCTGGACAGGAAGATGGCCGCCTGCGGGGCGGTCGTGTAGCGCTGGGCGACGTTCTGGAAGATGAAGGCAAGGCCGCTGGAGAAGAGGCCGGCATAGAGGATTTCCGGCAGCGCGCCCTTGATCGCCGCAAGGCTGATGGGCTCGAAGAGGGCCCCGGCCACGCAGCCGAGCACGGCGCAGACGGCGAACTGCACGACGGAAAGCCCCAGCGGCCGGCCCGAGCGGCCGCCGAAGACGCCGACGCAGATCATCTGCACGGACCAGAGCAGCGCGCAGACGATGGTGAGGAAATCCCCGACCGTCAGGGCGGCGAGCGTGCCGCCCGAAAGCAGGAAGATGCCGAGGCAGGCCATGAAGGCGGCGGGCCAGACGATCCAGTGCGGCAGCCGGCGCAGCACCAGCACGGTGAGGATCGGCGTGAAGACGACGTAGAGCCCGGTAAGGAAGCCCGAATTGGTGACGGTGGTGGTGAGAAGCCCCACCTGCTGGAAGGCGGCGGCGGCAAAGAGCGCGATGCCCGTGACGACGAAGCCGCCGATATCGGCCCGCCGGACGGGGCCGGTGGCGCGGGCTTTCTCCCAGAGCGCGAAGGGCAGGGCGACGACGGTCGCCATGGCGAAGCGCAGGCCGATGAACCAGATCGGCCCCAGCGCATCCATCGCCGTCGACTGCGCGATGAAGCCCGCGCCCCAGATGGCGCCGGCCAGCAACAGCAGAAGGTTCGCCTGAACGCGCGTCATGCCTATCGTCCCGGATGGAGGAAACCGGCGCGGTCGCGCCTTGCTTCGTGCTAGCAGGGCGGCCGTTGCAAGGCAAGCCGGTCCTAATCCGTCGTGGCGGCGGTGCGGGAGACCCGCAGCAGCGCGCCGTCCTCGCCGTCGACGAGGAGCAGCAGCGCGCCGTCGGGCGCCACGACGACATCGCGCAGGCGGCCGAACTCGCCGTCGAACAGCCGTTCCTCGGCGACGACCGCCCCGCTCTCGTCGCGCTCCAGCCGGGCGACGAGCTGGTATTTCAGGGCAGTCACGATGAGGTTGCCGTCCCATTCGGGGAACATCGCGCCGTGATAGACCGCGATGGCGCTTGGCGCGATGGAAGGGTCCCAATAATAAAGCGGCTGCTCGTAGCCCCTGGCGGACGAGCCGAGGTCGAATTCCGCGCCGGAATAATGCCGGCCGTAGGAGACCAGCGGCCAGCCGTAGTTCCTGCCCGGCTGCGGCAGGTTCACCTCGTCGCCGCCGCGCGCGCCGTGCTCGACGGAGATCAGCGTGCCGTCCTTCGGGTCGATGGTGAGGCCCTGCGGGTTGCGGTGGCCCTTCGACCAGATTTCCGGCCGCCCGTCCGAGGTGCCGAGGAACGGATTGCGGGCGTGCGGGCTGCCGTCCGGGTTGATGTGCAGGATGGAGCCGGCATCGTCGCGCGGGTCCTGCGCGCGCATGTCCTCGCCGCGGTCGCCGATGCCGAAGAACAGGCTGCCGTCCTTTGCGATCGCGATGCGCGAGCCGAAGTGATGGTCGCTCGCCGTCAGGCCGTTCATCAGGAAGATGCGCGTCGTGTCTTCCAGCGCGGTGCCGTCGTCGGAAAGGCGCGCCCTTGCGACGGCCGTGCCCTCGCCGCCTTCGCCGCGGGCGGCATAGGTGAGGTAGAGCGTGCGGCTCGTTGTAAAATCGGGGGCGAGGGCGATGTCGAGAAGGCCGCCCTGGCCGTTGGTCGCCACTTCCGGCACGCCGCGGATGGGAGCGGAGAGCTTGCCGCCGGAAACGATGCGCAGCGTGCCGCCCTTTTCCGAGACGATGTAGCGGCCGTCCGGCAGCACCTCGACCGACCAGGGCTGGTCGAGGCCTTCCACCACCGTTTCCACGGAGAGCGGCGCCTTCTTGCTGGAGAATTCGCGGGGTTCCGCCGAAGCGGGCGAGGCGGCGGAGAGGAGGGCGGCAAGGCCGGCTGCTGCCGTGCCCGTGATGATCCCGTTCAAATGCTTGCTGTGGCGCATCGCTGTCTCCCGTCCCGCCGTTAACTGGCCCAGGTCGCGGGCGCTTTCAAGAGCGGCGGGCGGCAGCGGGCATTACTTTTGCGCCGGCACCGTCTGCTGGATGCCGGAGGTCTGGATCGTATCGACCGCGATGGCGGGCGGCGACATGAGGCCGACGACCATCGCCACGCAGGCGGCCAGCGCCATCATGGCCATCAGGAACAGGGCGCGCGACTCCCGTGCCTTGGGCTTCCTGCCGATCTTGTCGTCATCCAGAAACATCGTCGTCCCCCGTGCTTTCGTCCTCGCTACGACAGCCAAAAGGCCCGCCGAAATCGGCACGACAAGGACGGAATTGCGGCAAGGCCCGACATTTATTGCGGCGAAAAGATGGCAGGGCGAAAAAGCATGGTTTTCAGCGTCTTCCGCCGAATAGACCGTTCCCCGCTCGTTCTAGACGCCTCGTTTGCCGAACTGGCGGAGGGGTCTTGCGATGCGGCTTTCGAGGGGCATGACGCCGCCGGCCGGCAGGGCCTCGCCGGAGGCCGGCGCAGGCTCGCCGGCGGGCTCGGGAAAGGCGGCGGCAAAGCCCGTCGGGGCGAGTTCCGGCCGCGCGAGGAGATAGCCCTGCATCAGCGGGCCGCCCATGCCGCGGCAAAGGGAGATGGTCTGCTGATCCTCGATGCCGGCGACGATGGCGCGGATGCCTTTCTGCGCGAACTGGCCGACGACGACGCGAAGGAGCGCAAGGCCGGCGGAGTTTTCCGCAAAACCGCGCAGCCAGGCCGTGTCGAAGGTCACGAATTGCGGTTTCAGCCGTTCCATGCGGTCGAGGTCGCGGTCATCGCCGGTATACTCGTCGATGGCGACGGAAAAGCCGGCCTCGTGCAGGCGCGCGGCAAGGCGGGCAAGGTCTTCGGGGGAATCGCCCGGGTGCTCGCGGATCTCGCAGGCGATGCGCTCCGGCGCCATGCCGGCCTCGTGGGCGGCAAGGCGCAGGCGCTCCATCTCCTGCCGCATCGCCTGCGCCGTCAGGTGCAGGCCCGCCTGCATGTTGACGATGAGGGCCGTATCCGGCCGGGCGAGCGGGCCGGCATTGAGGATGTGCAGGCTCCGGCAGAGGCCGTCCACCGCCGCGCGCTCTTCCTCCGGCACCTCCTGGAAGAATTCCGCCGGCGAGCAGGGCATGTCGCCCATGCCCGCCCGCACGAGCCCCTTGAAGGCGGCGATGCCGAGGGCGCCGTCCGGGCGCTCGATGAAGATCGGCTGCAGGGCCGATTGCAGACGATAGGCGCCGTAGGCCGCGCTGAACGCGCCATCGGGCTGGCGGACGAGATTGGAGAAGATGCTTTTCTCGCTCATGCAGCGCACCACCCGCTGGAACGATGTCGACGGCAGAAGGATAGGTGATATCCGTTAACGCCGGTTTAATCTTTCG
This sequence comes from Shinella fusca, assembly GCF_014203155.1. GTDB lineage: Bacteria > Pseudomonadota > Alphaproteobacteria > Rhizobiales > Rhizobiaceae > Shinella > Shinella fusca. The sequence goes on along the minus strand of NZ_JACHIK010000005.1, from coordinate 38,670 downwards.
CGTAAAAATCACGATGGTTTTCGTCTGTCTCAACCAATTGGTGTGCGGGGCCGCCGATCCATTCGCATCGCTGATGGCGTTCATGAAATTTTGCGTGGACGCCCGCATTTCCCGCTTTTTTCGCCCTTCGCGCTTGCAAGACAGGCCCACATTCGACATAGACCTAACCGCTATGGAGCCCGGCGCTCCGGGTCCATGGCGTCCAGCCGCCTTTGAACCCGATGAGGACATTGCATCATGGCCTTTCTTGCCGACGCCCTTTCCCGCGTGAAGCCCTCCGCCACCATCGCCGTCTCGCAGAAGGCGCGCGAACTCAAAGCGAAAGGCCGCGACGTCATCGGGCTTGGCGCGGGCGAGCCGGACTTCGACACGCCGGACAACATCAAGCAGGCCGCCATCGAGGCGATCAACCGCGGCGAGACGAAGTACACGCCCGTCTCCGGCATCCCGGAGCTGCGCGAGGCCATCGTCAAGAAGTTCAAGCGCGAGAACAACCTCGACTACACGCCCGCCCAGACGATTGTCGGCACGGGTGGAAAGCAGATTCTTTTCAACGCCTTCATGGCCACGCTGAATGCGGGCGATGAAGTCGTTGTCCCGACACCTTACTGGGTGTCCTATCCCGAGATGGTGTCGCTGTGCGGCGGCACGCCGGTCTTCGTCGCCACCACGCAGGAAAACAAGTTCAAGCTGAAGGCTGAAGACCTTGAAAAGGCGATCACGCCGAAGACCAAGTGGTTCATCTTCAACTCGCCGTCCAACCCCTCGGGCGCGGCCTACAGCCATGACGAGCTGAAGGCGCTGACGGACGTGCTGATGCGCCATCCGCAGGTCTGGGTGCTGACGGACGACATGTACGAGCACCTGACCTACGGCGACTTCAAGTTCGCGACGCCGGTGGAGGTCGAGCCCGGCCTCTACGACCGCACGCTGACGATGAACGGCGTCTCCAAGGCCTATGCGATGACCGGCTGGCGCATCGGCTATGCGGCAGGTCCCCTCGCGCTGATCAAGGCCATGGACATGATCCAGGGCCAGCAGACGTCCGGCGCCTGCTCGATTGCCCAGTGGGCTGCCGTCGAGGCGCTGAACGGCACGCAGGCCTTCATCCCGGAAAACAAGAAGATCTTCGAGGGCCGCCGCGACCTCGTCGTCTCCATGCTCAACCAGGCGAAGGGCATCGAGTGCCCGTCGCCGGAAGGCGCCTTCTACGTCTATCCGTCCTGCAAGGGGCTGATCGGCAAGACCGCGCCTTCGGGCAAGGTCATCGAGACGGACGAGGATTTTGTCTCCGAGCTGCTGGAAACCGAGGGCGTCGCCGTCGTGCACGGCTCGGCCTTCGGCCTCGGCCCGAACTTCCGCATCTCCTACGCGACCTCGGAAGCCCAGCTCGAAGAAGCCTGCAAGCGCATCCAGCGCTTCTGCGCGGCCTGCAAGTAAGCCATTTCGCTTCGCAATGAGAAACCCGCCGGAGACGGCGGGTTTTTTGCCGCGCCTGCCCCACGCTCTGCGTCATCCTCGGCCTTGAGCCGAGGTTCCACGCGTCCCCTGCGGCGGGGAATGGATGCTCGGGTCAAGCTCGAGCATGACGGAGGAGAGGGCGTGGCATGGGCGTCATCGTGCGATGCTTTTTTCCCGTCGATCGGTGAAATTTTCGCCTTCGTCACCGATATAAGGAAGCGATACGGAAACACCGGAGCAGCATCATGAAAGCCACATCCCTTTTTCTCGCCGCCCTGCTGGCGCTGGCTGCCGCGACGTCCGCGCTTGCTGCGGACCGCTACGACGAGCGGAGCGAGAAGGCGTCGCACGGCAAGGTCGTCGTCGGCGAGCATCCGACCATGATGACGGTCTGGGACTATTTCTTCCACAACCCGGAAAAGTACCGCACCATGCGCAACGGTCCCGGCGAATACTACCGGGGCATCGAACGCCCCTGACCGTCCTCACAGCCCGATCAGCGTCAGCATGACGAAGGTGGCGAAGAGGATGAAATGCGTCATGCCCTCGATGGCGTTCGTCTCGCCGTCGTTGAGGTTGATGGCGGCGGCGATCAGCGTGATCGTCACCATCACCGTCTGGGTCGGCGACATGGCCATGACGAAGGGTTGGCCCGTGTAGAGGGCGATCGCCTCCATCACCGGCACCGTGAGGATGACGGTGGAGAGCGAGGCGCCCATGGCGATGTTGACGACCGACTGCATGCGGTTGGCGAGCGCCGCCCGCAGCGCCGTCAGGATTTCCGGCGCGGCCGAGATGGCGGCGACGACGACGGCCATCAGCGCCTGCGGTGCGCCCGAGCCCTTGAGGCCCGCCGTCAGCAGCACGGACATCGCTTCGGCGAGCGTACCGATCAGCACCACGCCCACGACGATGACGACGATGGAAAGGGTGGCCGGCTCGTTCTCCTCCGGCGCCTTGCTCGGCAGGCCCTCCCTGCGCTCGGCGCGCGGATAGGCGTAGCTGAAGAAATAGCTGTGCGCGCCCACCTGCATGCGCAGGAACAGGGCATAGAGCGCAATCATCGCGCCGATGGTGAAGGCGGAGTAGAGGTGCCAGCTCTCGCGCGGCACGAATTCCGGCACCACCATGGAAATGCCCATGGCCGTCAGGATCATCACGCCGTAGGTCTTGCCCGAATCGTCGTTGTAGGGCTGCTCGCCGTGGCGGATGCCGCCGAGAAGGGCGGCAAGGCCGAGGATGCCGTTGATGTCCAGCATCACGGCCGCGTAGATCGTGTCGCGCACCAGCGTCGGCGAGGTCTCGCCCTGCATCATGATGGCAAGCACGACGACCTCCACCATCACCGCCGACAGCGTCAGGATCATCGTGCCGTAGGGATCGCCGACCTTCGAGGCGAGGATCTCGGCATGGTGGGCAATGCGGGTGGAGACGAGGATGATCGCCACGATGAGCGCGAAGGCGGCAATCAGCACCGGCAGCCGGCCCATGTCCAGAAGGGTGTGCTCGCTCGCGTAAGCGATGACCGCGACGGCAAGGCCGATGAACAGGAAACGTTCCTTCAGCAGGCTGGACAGCATGGGCGGCGGGACTCCTCGGCAGGTGCAGTTAGGCTAGATGTAGCCGAGGCTGGTGAAAAGGAAACGCCCGCGGAACAGAAATCCGCGGGCGTTTTGTGATGTCGAGGCCGAGTATGCCGCAACACCCCCCTCTGCCCTACCGGGCATCTCCCCCACAGGGGGGGAGATCGGCAAGGGGCATGTGCTTGCTCAATCTGCGACGTCTACGAAGGGCGAGACGTTCCCCCATCCAATCTCCCCCCTTGTGGGGGAGATGCCCGGCAGGGCAGAGGGGGGTGTTGCAATGCCCGCCTTGAGATGTGCTCTCAGGCCACATTCTCCAGCGCCGGATAGTCGGTATAGCCCTTGGCGCCGCCGCCGTAGAAGGTGTCCTTGTCCGGCGTGTTGAGCGGCAGGTCCTCCTTCAGGCGCTTCACCAGGTCGGGGTTGGCGATGAAGAGCTTGCCGAAGGCGACGAGGTCGGCCCTGCCGCTGGAAACGGCATCGAGGGCGAGGTCTCGGTCGTAGCCGTTGTTGACCATCCAGCCCGCCTTGCCGCCGGCCGCGCGATAGGCGGCGTGAAGGGCGGCATAGTCGAAGGGCTTGTCGCCCTGCTGGTAGTCGCGGGGCCCGCCCGTCGCGCCTTCGATGACGTGGACATAGGAAAGGCCGTAGCGGGCAAGGCCCTCGACCACATGGGTAAAGAGCGGCTGCGGATCGGGGTCGAAGGCGTCGTTGGCGGGCGTGACGGGCGAGATGCGGATCGCCGTGCGGCCGGCGCCGATTTCCTTCGTGATCGCCTCGACGACCTCGAAGAGGAAGCGGGCGCGGTTCTCGATGGAGCCGCCGTAGTCGTCGGTGCGCCGGTTGCTGCCCGAGCGCAGGAACTGGTCGATGAGGTAGCCGTTGGCGGCGTGGATCTCGATGCCGTCGAAGCCGGCCTCGATGGCGGCGCGGGCGGCGCGGCGGTAATCCCCGACGATACCGGCAAGCTCGTCACGCTCGAGGGCGCGGGGCTCGGAGGTTTCCGCGAAGGCGCCGCTGCCGTCGGCGTTGATGAGGTAGGTCTTGGACTGGGCGCGGATGGCGGACGGGGCGACCGGCTTGCCGCCGTTCGGCTGCAGGCTCTCGTGCGAGATGCGGCCGACATGCCACATCTGCGTGACGATCTTGCCGCCGGCCCTGTGGACGGCGTCTGTGACCTGCTTCCAGCCGGCGAGCGCTTCCGGCGTATAGAGGCCCGGCACGTCGGCATAGCCCTGGCCCTGCTGGGTGATGGGCGTGCCTTCCGTGATGATGAGGCCGGCCGAGGCGCGTTGCTCGTAATAGGCGGCGTTCAGCGTGTTCGGCACGGCGCCCGGGGAGCGGTTGCGCGTCAGCGGCGCCATGACGATGCGGTTGGCGAGCTGGATGTCGCCGATGACGATGGGATCGAAGAGCGAGGTCATGGATGGTCCTTCTTCTGGCTGGGAGGAGGGGCGCCTAGAGGGCGCCGTTGATGTGCTGGAGGAAGGCGGCGATCGCTTCCTCGTCACGCTTGAAGAACACCCATTGGCCGACCTTGCGCGTCGTCACGAGGCCGGCGCGCTGGAGGGTGGCGAGATGGGCGGAAACGGTCGACTGCGAGAGGTCGCAGCGCTTTTCGATCTGTCCGGCGCACACGCCGAATTCCAGGGGATGCTCCTGACCGGCGAAATGCCGCTCGGGCTCCTTCAGCCAGGCGAGGATTTCCATCCGCCTGGGATGGGCGAGGGCTTTGAGGATTTCGTCGGTGTCGGTCGGGCTCATGTTTATCGTGATCCGGCGATGAGTATATCGTTAGATAGCGATATTGGGATCGACGCTTGCCGATGCAAGGGGCATGGGCAAAAAAAGAGGGCCACAAGCGAAAGCCTGGGCCCTGCTAGGTTGAAGGCTAAAGAACCTCCAGAGGGGAACAGCCAACGCGCGGCACTGGGAGGAGAAAGACCGCACTGCGCTGGCTGTCCTAGATATGGGCAAGCAAGGGCGTGTCTTCAAGGGATGGGTTTGCCGTGTTTTGCCGGAATGGTGAAAATTTCGTTCCGGTCAACGGAAGGCAAAAAAAGAGGGCCGCAAGATCAACTTGGGCCCTTTATAGTTTTGAAGGTAATAAAACCTCCAGAGGGGAACAGCTGCTGCGGTGGCACTGGGAGGAAAAAGCCACCAAAATGCATCAGCTGCGGGCGATATGATGCTTTCGCGGGCATATGGCAATCATTTAATGCGCATGCCAGCCATGCGCATGGCGCAGGACTGTGCAAAGCCGCCCGTCAGAAGTTCCAGTTGCGTGCCTTGGCGACGATGAAGTCGCGGAAGACCTTCAGTTTCGCCGAGTTCTTCATCTCGCCGGGATAGCAGAAATAGGTATCGAACGAAGGAATGTCGGCGCTGACGGGGAGCTGGATAAGTCCCGGATCGCGCCCGACAATATAGTCCGGCAGCATCGCGATGCCGATGCCGAGTAGGCAGGCCCGCTTGATCGAGGTCTGGCTGTTGATCTGCAGCACCGAGGGGCGGGGATTGTCGGAATCGCGTCCGGCGATCTCCAGCCAGTTGACGTCGAGCAGGTAGCTCGGCGCCGGCTCCCCGAAGGTGATGATCTTGTGGCCGTCGAGGTCGTCGATGGACTGCGGCTCGCCGTAGCGGTTGATGTAGGAGGGCGCGGCGTAGATGTGCATGTGCACGGTGAAGAGCCGGCGCTGGATGAGGTCGGACTGCTGCGGCTCGCGCAGGCGGATGGCGCAGTCGGCATGGCGCATGTTCACGTCCAGCTCCTCGTTGTCGAGGATGAGCTGCACCTGCATGTCGGGATAGAGCGCGAGGAATTCCTGCACCTTGTCGGTCAGCCAGCCCTGGCCGAGGCCGACCGTGGTGGTGATGCGCAGCTTGCCGCTCGGCTTCTCGGTGTTCTCCGTGAGCTGCACGCGCACGCTTTCGAGCTTCATCAGCACGTCGTGCGCGGTGCGGTAGAGGATTTCGCCCTGCTCGGTGAGGATGAGGCCGCGGGCATGGCGGTGGAACAGCTTGATGCCGACATCCTGCTCCAGGGCGCTCACCTGGCGGCTGATGGCCGATTGCGAAAGGTGCAGCTTGTCGGCCGCATGCGTGAAGGAGCCGGCCTCGGCCGCGGCGTGGAAAATCCGCAGCTTGTCCCAGTCGAGCGCCATTCTATCCCCCATATGTCTGTGAGGCGGGGAGCGCACGCTTCCCGCCCGGTCGCTGATTGAACTGTTCCCACACGGGCGGTCGGACCGGGTCCGCCGCCCTTTGTTGGCGGCTTCTACTCGGCCGCAATTGCGACAGGCATATGACCTGCAAGGTATTTTTCGGTTTCAAGGGCCGCCATGCAGCCCATGCCGGCGGCCGTGACCGCCTGGCGATAGATGTCGTCCGTGACGTCGCCTGCGGCAAAAACGCCCGGCACGTCGGTCGCGGTGGAATCGGGCGCGGTCCAGAGGTAGCCGTTCGGCTTCTGGCGCAGCTTGCCCTTGAAGAGCTCGACCGCCGGTGCATGGCCGATGGCGACGAAGACGCCGTCCGTGACCATGTCGCGCGTCTCGCCGGTCTTGACGTTGCGCAGCTTCACGCCGTTGACGGAGGCCGGCATCGGGGGCTTTGCCTCGGCGCCGAGATATTCGACGACCTCATGGTCCCAGACGACCTTGACGTTCTCCTTGGCGAACAGGCGTTCCTGCAGGATTCTTTCCGCGCGGAAGGAATCGCGGCGATGCACGACGGTGACCGTCTTTGCGAGGTTGGAAAGGTAGAGCGCCTCTTCCACCGCCGAATTGCCGCCGCCGACCACGATGACGTCCTTGTTGCGGTAGAAGAAGCCGTCGCAGGTCGCGCAGGCCGAGACGCCGAAGCCCATGAACGTGTGCTCGGTCTCGATGCCGAGCCACTTGGCCTTGGCGCCCGTCGCGATGATGAGCGCGTCCGCGGTCCATTCGGTGCCGCTGTCGGTGGAGATGCGGAAGGGACGCACGTCGAGATCGACATTCGTCACGAGGTCGTTGACGATCTCGGCGCCGACATGGCTCGCCTGCTTGAGCATCTGCTCCATCATCCACGGACCCTGCACCGGATCGGCATAGCCCGGATAGTTCTCCACATCCGTGGTGATCATGAGCTGGCCGCCCTGTTCCATGCCGGCGATCAGCACGGGCTCCAGCATGGCGCGGGCGGTATAGATCGCGGCGGTATAGCCGGCCGGGCCGGAGCCGATGATCAGCACCTTGACGTGACGCGAGGAAGCGGGGCGGGCGGACATGGTCGTTCCTTCCGGGCACGTGGCCCAATCGGCCCGCCCGCGCGGTCTCGCGTAGGGCACGGGCCAGCGTGTCTTTGTTCGATCCTCATTTATGAGGGGACTGCCGGCAGTTTCAAGTGCGTGCGGCGCTTTGCCAACAGGCAAGCGACGGCGCGTGACATATTTGTGCCTCTTCCAGTAACAATCTTGCGCCGATGACGCGATTCGGGTTACTTCCGGTCGTCTTCCCGAAAGGTCTTTCCATTCCCATGTTTCGTGCCGAACTCGACGCCATCGACATCCGCATCCTGAAAGAGCTCCAGGCCGACGGGCGGATGACCAATGTAGAGCTGGCCGCGCGCGCCGGCATCTCCGCCCCGCCGTGCCTGCGGCGGGTGCGCAAGCTGGAGGAGGCCGGCATCATCGAGGGCTATACGGCGATGCTGAACGCGCCCGCGCTCGGCTACGACCTCGTCGCCTTCTGCATGGTGGGCCTCAAGCACCAGTCGGAGGCGAACCTCAAGGCCTTCGCGCTGGCGACCAGCGCCTGGCCGATGGTGCGCCAGGCCTGGATGGTCTCCGGCGACAGCGATTTCCTGCTGCATTGCGTGGCCGAGAACCTGACGCGCTTCCAGGACTTCGTCATCGAAGAGCTGACCGCCAACCCGCAGGTCGATACTGTGCGCACCATGCTGACGATCCGGCAGGTGAAGAAGGTGGGACTGGTGGAGCTTTAAGAGGGTAGCTTGCCGCCGGCCGTTACAGCAAGCCCGCATAGACTGCGTTGACCGCCTTCGCCTCGTTCTCCAGCGCGAAATTCTCCCGCACCTCGGCAAGGCCCGCCGCGGCGTGGCGTTCCGTCATGTCGGGGTCGGCGAGATAGGGGCGGATGGCCTCGCGCAGCGCTTCGTAGTCGCCGGCCGGTACCACGGCGCCGGTCTTGCCGGGCGTGATCATCTCGGCATAGGCGCCGGCATCGCTGGCGACGACGGCGGTCTGCGAGGCCATGGCTTCGAGCGGCGTCAGGCCGAAGCCCTCGTTGCGCGAGGGGGCGACGTAGAGCGAGAGGCGGCGATACCAGACCTTCACGTCCGGCACTTCGCCGAGGAAGAGGATGCGGTCGGAAAGGCCGGCCGCGGCGATCTCGGCCCTGAGGCCGTCGGCGAAGGCCGTATGGCTCGCCGTCGCGCGGCCGCAGACGATGGCGGTCCAGTCCGGATGGTGCGGCAGAAGCTCGATCATCGCCCGTACGAAGAGGTCGGTGCCCTTCTGGTGGCGGATGCGGCCGAAGCAGCCGACGAGATGGCGGCCCGGCAGGCCCGAGGCCGCGATGGTGTCGTCCGCGCCGCGCGGCGGGTGGAAGGCATCGAGATCGACGCCGTGGTGGATGACGCGGAAAGGCACCTTGAGGAAGGAGGCGGAACGGTCGCTGGTGGCGATCACCGCGTCCATCCGGCGGATGAGGAAGCGCGTATAGGCGCTGTGCCGACGCTGCGCGGCCGAGGTGAAGACGAGCTTCAGCGGCATGCGCAGCACATCGCGCAGGAAAAGGCCGAAGCCCATCTCGTTGTTGCGCCGTGCGTGCCAGATGCGGTGCCTGCGCCCCCTGGGCGCGCGCCAGAGGCCGAGAAGCGCGGCAAAGCCGATCTTCGGCAGGCCGGCATTGTCCGGCAGCCCCGGACCGATCACGGCGATGCGCGTGCCGAGCTTCGCCTGGAAGGGCACGAGCTGGACGATCGTCGACGTCACGCCGGAGAGCCGGCGCTTGAAGTTCGGCGCGATCACGTCCACGTCCTTGATGTCGGCCACCGCCCCGGCCCCCGGCAAGCGGGCCTCAGCCCCAGGTGACGGCGAGGATTTCGTAGGCCTTGGAGCCGCCGGGCGCGTTGACCTCGATCGAATCGCCGACTTCCTTGCCGATCAGCGCGCGGGCGATGGGCGAGGAGATGGAGATGCGGCCGGCCTTCACGTCGGCTTCCTGGTCGCCGACGATCTGGTAGACCTTCTCCTCCTCGGTGTCCTCGTCGACGAGCTTGACGCGGGCGCCGAACTTGATCTTGGAGCCGGACATCTTGGACAGGTCGATGACCTCGGCGCGCGCGACGAAGTCTTCCAGCTCCGTGATGCGGCCTTCGTTGTGGCTCTGCGCTTCCTTGGCGGCATGGTATTCGGCATTTTCCGAAAGGTCGCCATGGGCGCGCGCTTCGGCGATCGCCTCGATGATTCGCGGACGCTCTTCCTGCTGGCGCCAGCGCAGTTCTTCCTGCAGCTTGACGAACCCGTCCTGAGTCATCGGTACCTTTTCAACCATTTTTTCCCGTCCTTCATACCGCGCCGCCCGGGCAAAGGACCCGCGCGAACGCAAAAAGAAAACGGTCTCCGGAGAGTTTTCCCCGGAACCGTCGAAAGCATTTGAACACCCCTTATAGCAGATCGCCCGTCCCGAAGGCCAGTTATTTCGCCGGCCGGCTCCTGCTGCCCACAGCCGCCGGAACAATCCCCCGGCGCCTCCGTTAGCCGGAAGAACGCGGGAGCAAGGCATGGCCATCGACAATTCGGCGCATCTGGAAGGCAGGATCAACGCGCATCGGCGCCTGCTGGTGGAGTTGATCTCCGTGGTCGCCGCCATCCCCGAGGCGCGCGCGGCGCTCGTCGCCATGGCGCAAAGCACGGAAACGGTCATGGACCATGAGGAGGATCCGGGCATCGAGCCCGACCCAGCCTTTGCCGCCCAGCAGATCGCCGACGACGAGATTCGCGGCATCCTGGCGGCGGCGATGGCCCGCGTCGAAACCAAACAGTGAGGATTGAACGATGGGTGTGATGGAGAAGATTTCCGCTTACTGGAAGCAGTTTTCCGGTGAAGTCACCGGTGATCAGGCGAAATACGACGAGGGACGCCGTCAGGCGGCCGCCTCGGACGCGCCTTCCTTCGAAGAGCGCGGTGAGAACGGTGTTCCGGGCGCCGTGCCGCGCGTTCTCGCCGGCAGCGAGGGTGCTGTGACGCCTGCCATGGAAACGCCCGCGCCCGTTGCCGACTATTCCGACGTCGAGCAGTTGAAACTCTTCCGGCTCGTTCCCGTCGCCGCGGCGAACGACACGAACTGGGACAATGCGCCGAACCAGGGCGAGGTCGTGGTGCGCGCCCGCTCCAGCGGCGATGCGCGCGTCGTGGCGGCGGAAGCCGAGCTCGACTTCATGGAGATCGATGCGCTGCCCGCCGACGGCAATTCCACGACCTCGTCGAGCGCCTTCCGCAACGAGAAGCTCTACACCGTGATCGACGAGACGGACCCGTCCTATCCGGTGGAGGGGCCGCGCGAGGTCGTCGCCGGCACCGTCCGCGTCGACAACATCCGCCCCAGCGAATTCTGAGGAGACCGTCATGACCCCGAGCCAGTCCGCGAGAACCGTGGAGAAGCAGCGCGATATCCAGGAGGAGGTGGCGAAGGCCGACCGCAAGGGAGGCGGCGGCAAGCCCGGGGCCATGCAGGCCGGCGCGCGGCCCTATCCCGTTCCGCCCTTTCCCGAACAGCACCAGCCCAAGCCCGGCCACGAGGCAAAGCTCGATCCGCCGCCGATGTACGATGCGCCCTTCTACAAGGGCTCGGAAAAGCTGAAGGACAAGGTGGCGCTCATCACGGGCGGCGATTCCGGCATCGGCCGGGCCGTCGCGGTGTTTTTCGCGCGCGAGGGGGCCGATGTCGCCATCGTCCACCTTGCCGAGGGTGCGGATGCGAAGGAGACGATTGCCGCCGTCGAGGCGGAGGGACGCCGCTGCATGGCCTTTGCCGGCGACGTCAAGGACAAGGCTTTCTGCGCGCAGACGGTCAAGTGCGTGGTGAAGGACCTCGGCCGGCTCGACGTCCTCGTCAACAACGCCGCCTTCCAGGTGCATAGCAAGGATATTCTCGACCTTTCGGAAGAGCATTTCGACGAGACGCTGAAGACCAATCTCTACGGCTATTTCTTCATGGCGCAGGCGGCGGTGCCGCACATGGAGCCGGGCTCGGCCATCGTCAACACCGGCTCGGTCACCGGGCTCGAGGGCTCCAAGGACCTCCTCGACTATTCGATGACGAAGGGCGGCATCCACGCCTTCACCCGTTCGCTCGCCAGCCAGCTCGTGCCGCGCGGCATCCGCGTCAACGCAGTCGCGCCGGGTCCGGTCTGGACCCCGCTCAACCCCTCCGACAAGGAGGCCGGGGACGTCGCGAAATTCGGCGCCAAGACGCCGATGAAACGCCCCGCCCAGCCGGAAGAACTCGCCCCCGCCTACGTCTTCCTCGCCTCGCCGCACTGCTCCAGCTACATCACCGGAGAGGTGCTGCCGATCATCGGCGGGTATTGAGGACGAAAAAGGCCGGGCGGTGAACCGCCCGGCCTGACTTGATGACGAACCTCACTCCGCCCTCAGGCGTCATCCTCGGCCTTGAGCCGAGGATCCAGATATCACCCCGTCGGGTGGATGCTCGGGTCAAGCCCGAGCATGACGGAGGAGGAGAGGGCCGGGCGTCTAAAAGTCCCGGGCTTTTCTCTCTCAGAAATACGCCTGCAGCGGGCGGACTTCCAGTTGTCCCTGCTTGAGGGCCTTGATGGCCTGGGCGGCGGCCTCGGCGCCGGCCATGGTGGTGTAGTAGGGCACCTTCTGCATCAGGGCGGCGCGGCGGAGCGACTTCGAGTCGGAAATCGCCTTGCTGCTGTCCGTCGTGTTGATGACGAGGCTGACCTGGCGGTTGCGGATGGCGTCCTCGACATGCGGACGGCCTTCCTGCACCTTGTTGACCTTCACCGCCTCGATGCCCTTTTCGGCAAGGAAGCGGGCGGTGCCGGAGGTCGCCATGACCTTGAAGCCGATGTCGGTGAGGAGGCGCACGGCCGTCAGCACGCGGTCCTTGTCCTCGTCGCGAACGGAAACGAAGACCGTGCCGCCGCGCGGCAGGTCGACGCCGGCGCCGAGCTGCGACTTGGCGAAGGCCAGCGCGAAGTCCGTGTCGAGGCCGATGACCTCGCCGGTCGAGCGCATTTCCGGGCCGAGCAGCGTGTCGACGCCCGGGAAGCGGGCGAAGGGGAACACGGCCTCCTTGACGGCGATGTGCTTGAGGTTGCGCGGATCCGGCTTCTTGCCGTAGGCGGCGATCGCCGCATCAAGGCCTTCGCCGGCCATGACGCGGGCGGCGATCTTGGCGATCGGCGCGCCGATGGTCTTGGCGACGAAGGGCACCGTGCGCGAGGCGCGCGGGTTCACTTCCAGCACGTAGATTGTGCCGTCCTTGATGGCGTACTGCACGTTCATCAGGCCGCCGACGTTGAGCGCCTTGGCGAGCGCCTTGGTCTGGCGCTCCAGTTCGTCGACGATCTCGGTGGAGAGCGTGTGGACCGGCAGCGAGCAGGCCGAGTCGCCCGAATGGATGCCGGCTTCCTCGATGTGCTCCATGATGCCGGAGACGAAGACGTCCTTGCCGTCGCTGAGCGCGTCGACGTCGACTTCCACGGCGTTCGACAGGTAGCTGTCGAAGAGCAGCGGGTTCTTGCCGAGCAGCGTATTGATCTGGCCGGTCTTGTCGTTCGGGTAGCGCTGCTTGATGTCCTCCGGCACCAGTTCCGGCACGGTATCGAGCAGGTAGGTCTGGAGCTGGCCTTCCGAATGGATGATCTGCATGGCGCGCCCGCCGAGCACGTAGGACGGGCGCACGACCAGCGGGAAGCCGATCTCGCCGGCGACGAGGCGGGCCTGCTCGACCGAATAGGCGATGCCGTTGTTCGGCTGCATCAGGTCGAGCTTCATCAAAAGCTTCTGGAAGCGGTCGCGGTCCTCGGCAAGGTCGATCATGTCGGGCGCGGTGCCGAGGATCGGGATGCCGTTCTTTTCCAGCGCTTCGGCGAGCTTCAGCGGCGTCTGGCCGCCGAACTGCACGATGACGCCGACGACCTCGCCGTTGGTCTGCTCGGCTTTCAGGATCTCGATGACGTCCTCGGCCGTCAGCGGCTCGAAATAGAGGCGGTCGGAGGTGTCGTAGTCGGTCGAGACGGTTTCCGGGTTGCAGTTGACCATGATCGCCTCATAGCCGGCATCCTTCAGCGCGAAGGCGGCATGGCAGCAGCAATAGTCGAACTCGATGCCCTGGCCGATGCGGTTCGGCCCGCCGCCGAGGATGACGACCTTCTTGCGGTCCGAAATGCCGGCTTCCGAGCGCGTGGCGCCCGCGAACGGCGTCTCGTAGGTCGAGTACATGTAGGCCGTCGGCGAGGCGAATTCGGCCGCGCAGGTATCGATGCGCTTGAAGACCGGGCGGACGTTGAGGCCGTTGCGCAGCTCGGCGACTTCCTTGGGGCGCTTGCCGGAAAGGGTGGCAAGGCGCGCGTCGGAGAAGCCCATGGCCTTCAGCATGCGCAGGTTCTCGGCGTCCTCCGGCAGGCCGTGCTCGCGGATGCGGGCCTCCATGTCGACGATCGCCTTGAACTGCTCGAGGAACCACGGGTCGATCTTCGAGCCCTCATGCACCTCTTCCAGCGTCAGGCCGAGGCGCAGGGCCTGGGCGACCATGCGCAGGCGGTCCGGCGTCGGGGTAGAGATGGCGGCGCGGATGGCGTTCTTGTCGTTGCCGTCGCCAAGGCCGGGGATCTCGATCTCGTCGAGGCCGGTCAGGCCCGTTTCGAGGCCGCGCAGGGCCTTCTGGAGCGATTCGGCGAAGGTGCGGCCGATGGCCATGACCTCGCCGACCGACTTCATGGCGGTGGTCAGCGTCGGCTCGGCGCCGGGGAACTTCTCGAAGGCGAAGCGCGGAATCTTCGTGACCACGTAGTCGATGGACGGCTCGAACGAGGCCGGGGTCGCGCCGCCGGTGATGTCGTTTTCCAATTCGTCGAGCGTGTAGCCGATGGCGAGCTTGGCGGCGATCTTGGCGATGGGGAAGCCGGTCGCCTTGGAGGCGAGTGCGGAGGAGCGCGAGACGCGTGGGTTCATCTCGATGACGACGAGGCGGCCGTTTGCCGGGTTGACGGCGAACTGCACGTTCGACCCGCCGGTCTCCACGCCGATCTCGCGCAGCACCGCGATCGAGGCGTTGCGCATGATCTGGTATTCCTTGTCCGTCAGCGTCAGGGCAGGGGCGACGGTGATCGAGTCGCCCGTGTGGACGCCCATCGGATCGATGTTCTCGATGGAGCAGATGATGATGCAGTTGTCCGCCTTGTCGCGGACCACTTCCATCTCGTACTCCTTCCAGCCGAGGACGGACTCCTCGATGAGCACTTCCGTCGTCGGCGAGGCGTCGAGGCCGCCGGAGACGATGTCGAAGAATTCCGAGCGGTTGTAGGCGATGCCGCCGCCGGTGCCGCCGAGCGTGAAGGACGGGCGGATGATGGCGGGAAGGCCGATCTCGTCCAGCGCCTGCGCACCGATGGCCATGGCATGGCTCATGTAGCGCTGCTTGCGGTCGGTCTCGCCGAGGTTCCAGCGGTTCTCCAGCTCGTCCAGCGCCTTGTCGAGCGCATCGCCGGAAAGCTCGGCCTTGAGCTTGGCGCGCTCGGCCTCATGGGCCTTGCGGTCCAGTTCCTTGATGTCGGTGGCGTTGGCCAGCATCGACTTCGGCGTTTCGAGGCCGATCTTCGCCATGGCCTCGCGGAAGAGCGCGCGGTCCTCGGCCTTGTCGATGGCTTCCGGCTTGGCGCCGATCATCTCGACATTATAACGGTCGAGCACGCCCATGCGCTTCAGGGAGAGCGCCGTGTTGAGCGCCGTCTGGCCGCCCATGGTCGGCAGCAGCGCGTCGGGTCGCTCCTTGGCGATGATCTTGGCGACGACTTCGGGGGTGATCGGCTCGACATAGGTCGCGTCGGCAAGGCCCGGATCGGTCATGATCGTCGCCGGGTTGGAGTTGACGAGGATGACGCGGTAGCCTTCCTCCTTCAGCGCCTTGCAGGCCTGGGTGCCGGAATAGTCGAATTCGCAGGCCTGCCCGATGACGATCGGCCCCGCGCCGATGATGAGGATCGATTTCAAATCTTGGCGCTTGGGCATCTCTCTATCCGTTCTCGTTCGCTTCGGCCGCGTGCGCGAAAAAACCGGCATGGCGATGGGTTCACCGGGCCGGGCGCGCAAAAATGGTCTTTCAAGGCTAGAAGCGGCTTATAGGCAAATGCGGAGGAGAGCGGAACCCCGAAAATCGCCGAATCGACAGGAAAATGCGGGGCCTCGTTACGGCGCGGCTGCCGCACGAGGCCGCCGTTCACTCCGCCGCCAGGATGGCCGGCAGTTCCCGCAGAATGGTGTCGCGTGCCCGCAGGCTCGTGCGGGACGTCTGCTTCCTTTCATCCTGGATCAGCCGGGCGAAGACGACGGTGCGGTCGTCGCGGCTCGCCCAGCCGATATACCAGCCGTAGGGGCGGCCGTAGTTCGGCGTTCCGTCGGGCTTTTTCGAATAGGCCATGCCGGTCTTGCCCTGCACGCCCCAGCCCTCCGCGATGTCGCGCCGCTCGACGATCGTCATGGCCGCATCCATCGCGTCGGCGGAGACGGGCAGTTCGTGGTTGACCAGCTTCCTCAGGAAGGCGACCTGCTCGCGCGGCGAGATTTTCAGCGAGGAGGCGATCCAGGCACGCTCGAGGCCGTTGTCCTTGCCGGGGTCGCCCGTCATGTCGGCATTGCCGTAGTCGAAGGCCTCGGCATAGTCGCGCAACTGCTCGTAGCCGAGGAACCTGGTGATCTGCTGCGAATACCAGACGACGGAATATTCCAGCCAGCGCTTCGGCGTCGTCGGCTGGCGCCAGGCATCGCCGCCCCAGTCGGGATAGCCTTCCATGAAGGGCAGCACCGGCTCCTCGGCATTTTCCAGGAAACCGGAATCGTAGCCCATCACCGCCAGGGGCACCTTGAAGGTGGAGGCGGGCGTGACGCGCGTCTTGCAGTCGCCCTTCTCCAGGATGATGTCGTCGCTGGCCGCATCGGCGACGATTGTACAAATAATACGGGCTTCGGCGGGCGCGGAGAAGCCGGCGGCTAGCAGGGCGCTGGCCGCGACAAGACGAAAATCCATCGCGTTTCCTCGAAATATGAATGGCTTGCATCCCATGGATAGCAGTGCTCTTGTGGCCTGACAAAAGATGAATACTGGTCTCAGCCATTAGGAAAATTAGGGCATTGCCATGGTTCGGCCTTATCTGCCGCTCAACGCCTTCCGCGCCTTCGAGGCTTCCGCCCGGCATCTCTCCTTCACGCGGGCGGCGATCGAGCTGAACGTGACGCAGGCGGCCGTCAGCCATCAGGTCAAAAGCCTCGAAGACCAGCTCGGGGTCGCGCTCTTCAAGCGCCTGCCGCGCGGGCTGATGATCACGGCGGAGGGCGAAAGCCTTTTGCCGGTGCTGCGCGACGGCTTCGACCGCATGGCCGATGCGCTGGAGCGTTTTCGCGGCGGGCATGTGCGGGAGATCCTGACGGTGGGTGCGGTCGGCACCTTCACCGTCGGCTGGCTGCTGCCGCGCCTTGCCGCCTTCCGCGAGCGCCACCCTTACGTGGAGGTGCGGCTTTCGACCAACAACAACCGGGTCGACCTTGCCGCCGAAGGCCTCGATTTCGCCATCCGCTTCGGCACGGGCGCATGGCACGGCACGGATGCCGTCCGCCTCTTCGAGGCGCCGCTTTCCGTTCTCGCCGTGCCGGCGGTCGCCAGGGACCTGAAGGAGCCGGCGGACCTTCTTTGCCTGACGCTGCTGCGCTCCTACCGGCGCGACGAGTGGACGCGCTGGTTCGAGGCCGCCGGCCTGCCGCGCACGCCGCCGCCGCAGAACGCGGTCGTCTTCGATACCTCGCTCGCCATGATGGAAGCGGTGTTGCAGGGCGTCGGCGTCGGGCTCGCGCCGCCGCTGATGTTTTCGCGCCTGCTCGCCTCCAGGGCTGTCGTCCAGCCCTTTGCGACGAGCGTCGCGCTCGGCAGCTACTGGCTGACGCGGCTGCAATCGCGCAGCGTCACCCCCGCCATGTCCGCCTTCGCCGCCTGGCTGGAGGAGACGGTAGCGGGGGAGGGCCTCGCCTGAGCCGTCAGGTGAGGTTGCGGCGGCGTTCCAGCTCGGCGTCGGTCGGCGTGTCGAACTCGAAAGAGCCGGTGGCGACCTCGCCGGCGCGGGCATATTGGTTCATCGTCACGCCCGTGTCGCTGGTCTTCGAGGAGATCAGCGTCAGCGCGCGCGGGAAGGAGGCGTCCGCGAAGAGCCGCTTGCCCTTGCCGAGGATGACCGGGAAGATCGAGACGTGGATCTCGTCGACGAGGTCGTTCTCGAACAGCGCCTTCAGGAATTCGGTGGAGCCCTGTGTGAGGAGGTCGGGACCCTCGCCCGCCTTGAGGGCGCGCACGGCGGCGACGGCGTCCGGACCGAGCACATGGCTGTTCTGCCAGGTGGGCGCGAAGGCCGGGTTGCGCGTTGCGACAAATTTGTCGATGCGGTCGAAGAGCGGGCCGATGGGATCGTCCGCCGCCGCATAGGGCCAGTGGGCGGCGAAGATATCGTAGGTCTTGCGGCCGAGCAGCAGGTCGAAGGGTTTGGCAAAGGTCTCGCCGACGGACTCGCCCATCTTCTCGTCGAAGAACGGGGCCACCCAGCCGCCGAAGCGGAAGCCGCCGATGGGATCCTCCTCGGGCCCGCCCGGCGCCTGCATGACGCCGTCGAGGCTGACGAAGGCGCCGACAATGATCTTTCGCATGGGGTCTCTCCCGGCATGGTGTTGAAGGATACCTAGAGACGCGCGGCGGAACGGCAATCCGACAGGCGCCCCGAAAAAATCAGTCCCAGCGGGAGCGCACCGCCTCCAGGCGGCTGCGGCTGACGGGGATTTCCGCGCCGTCCCTGAGCACGACCGCAAGCCGCCCGTCGGCGCGCACGAGCCTTGCCACATGGGCGTCGGCCACGAAATGCGAGCGGTGCACCTGGAGGCCGGGCGTATCGCCGACCTCCTCCAGCGCATCGGAAAAGCGCAGCAGGATGAGTTCGCGCCCGCGGCTGGTCGTCACCTCGGTGTAATGGTCGGCGACGGTCATGTGCAGGATGGGCCCGCGGTTTTCGGGCTTGAGGCGGCGCAGCAGCGGCACGTCGGACGGCGCCTCGGCAGACGGCGGCGGCGCGGCGGCAAGGGCGGCGGCCTGCCGGCTGCTCATCGTGAGGAAGGTGAGGCCGCAGAAGAGCGCGGAGAGGAGGAGGCCGCTCACGATGCCGCCGGCAAGCGTGGAAAGCGTCGGTTCGCCGCCGAAGGTGAAGAGGCTGATCGCCTCCGTCGCCAGCCCCACCGGAACGCCCGCGACGACCGTGCCCACGGCCATGCGGCCAGGGAGGCTCGGCATGCGCGGCCGCAACGCCGTGTCGACGAGGACGATAGTGACGACCGCGATGCTCCAGGCGACGGCATGCAGCACGAACCAGAAGCCGAGGCGCGGCACGGCGGCGAGCCGCTCGGCGGTGCCGTAGGGGCCCGTCACCCAGAAGATCAGCACGACCGCCGCAAAGGTCGCCCAGAAGCGCGGCGAGCGCAGGAAGATCTGCAGTTCACGAAGCGCGGATTGCAGGAAGGGGCTTTTCACGAAGTTTTCCGTCCGTTCGGGCCAAAGCGTTTGAGGCGGACCGATCAATGGCGCAAGCCGGCTGCGAATTCAACCGCACCGGAGCCCTTCCATGACCTTCGCGCCGCTTCTTGCCGCCCCCTTCGCCATCCAGTTCCATGTCGCGACCGTGCTGCCCGCCGCGCTCCTCGGCGCCTTCCTGCTCGCCCGGCCGAAGGGCACGCCCGCCCACCGCCTTCTCGGCAAGGTCTGGCTGGTGCTGATGGTGGCGACGAGCGTTTCCACCTTCTTCATCCACGGCATCGACATGGCCTTCGGCTTCAGCCCGATCCATATCCTCTCGCTCTATGTCATCGCCGGCAGCTTCAAGGCGATTGCGGCCGCGCGCCGCCGCGATATCCGTGCCCACTGCGCCCATGTCGCGGGCATGTATTTCGGCGGCATCGTCGTCGCCGGCCTCTTCACGCTGGTGCCGGGCCGGTTGATGAGCACGATGATCTTTGGCGGCGCCTCCGGCCTCCAGGGCGGACTTTCGGCCGCCGTCATCACGCTGCTCATCGTCGGCGCGGGCTCGCTCGCGCTGCACCAGGGCGGCTGGGCCGAGCGTTTCAACGCCGTCCTTCGCCGTCGTTGACGGGCCGCTTTTCGTTTTGCAAGGCGCATGCGCAGGCCCTATAAGCGGGTGCTGAGGAACGAATTTACGCCACAAGCGTTCGTCGGCCATCAACGCGGGGAAATGCGCCATGGAATGGAAAGGTCGTCGCCAGTCGGACAATATCGAGGACCAGCGCGGAGCCGGGCCCTCGATGGGAGGGAGCAATCCCTTCGGGCGCGGCAGCGGCGGCGGTTTCCGCATTCCGATGGGTGGCGCGCGCCGGGCCGGCGGCGGCATGAGCATCGGCACGATCATCTTCCTCGTCGTCATCTACTTCGTCCTGAAGATGATGGGCATCGACCTCCTGCAGGTGATGGGCGAGGGCGGCCAGACCTCCCAGCCGGGCTTCGAGCAGACGGAAACCGCAAGCCGTCGCTCCTCCGCGCAGGAGGAGGAGACCAAGGCCTTCATGGCCACGGTGCTCGCCGAGACGGAAGACACCTGGAGCGGCATCTTCAAGGCGGCCGGCGAGACCTACGAGGAGCCCAAGATGGTGCTCTTCTCCGGCTCGGTGAAATCGGCCTGCGGCTTCGCCTCGGCGGCTTCCGGCCCGTTCTACTGCCCGGGAGACCACAAGCTCTATCTCGACATGAGCTTCTTCGACGAGCTCGCCAACAAGTTCGACGCGGCCGGCGATTTCGCGCAGGCCTATGTCGTGGCGCACGAGGTCGGCCACCATGTGCAGAACCTCACCGGCATCCTGCCGCGCTTCAACCAGCAGCGCCAGCGCATGAGCGAGGTCGAGGCCAACCAGATGTCCGTGCGCGTCGAGCTTCAGGCCGACTGCTATGCCGGCATCTGGGGCAAGTATACCGAGCAGAAGGGGCTTCTGGAGAGCGGCGACCTCGAGGAGGCGCTGAATGCCGCCACGCAGATCGGCGACGACACGCTGCAGAAGCGCATGCAGGGCTATGTCGTGCCGGAAAGCTTCAACCACGGCACCTCCGAGCAGCGCCGCCGCTGGTTCAAGCGCGGCTTCGACAGCGGCCGGCTCGACGCCTGCAACACCTTCCAGGGCGATATCTGAGATATCGCCCCTCACGGCGGATGCGGCGGAAATCCCCGCATTCGCTGATGGACGTATCAAAACAATTGCAATGTTCATGGATTGTTTCGCCCGGAAAAGTGAAATAGAACACGCGGCCTGACATTTTGCCCCCGCGTGGGCACCGTTCATTTTTTCGAGGTCTGTTCCATGGTCGATGCCCGGTCCGCCCGGCGGGGGCTCTTTCTCGTCTTCATGATCATGTTCCTCGACGTGATCGGCATCGCCATCATCATGCCGGTGCTGCCGACCTATCTGCGTGAGCTGACGGGCGACGACATCGGCCAGGCGGCCGTCGACGGCGGCTGGCTGCTGCTCGTCTATGCCGGCATGCAGTTCCTCTTCGCGCCCTTCGTCGGCAATCTTTCCGACCGTTTCGGCCGCCGGCCGGTGCTGCTCGTGTGCATCCTCACCTTCGCCTTCGACAACCTCATCTGCGCGCTGGCGACGAGCTACTGGATGCTCTTCGTCGGCCGCGTGCTGGCGGGGCTCAGCGGGGCGAGCTTCAGCACGGCTGCCGCCTATATCGCCGATGTCTCGACGGACGAGACGCGCTCGAAGAACTTCGGCCTGATGGGCATCGCCTTCGGCACGGGCTTCGTGCTCGGGCCGGTGATCGGCGGCTTTCTCGGCGAGTTCGGGCCGCGCATTCCCTTCTACGGCGCGGCGGCGCTCGCCTTCCTCAATTTCGTCGCGGCCTGGATCCTGCTGCCCGAGAGCCTGGAGGCGAAGAACCGCCGCCCGTTCGAGTTCGTGCGTGCCAATCCGCTCGGCGCGCTTCTGCAGATGCGCAAATATCCGGGCGTGCTGTGGGTTGGCCTCGTCTTCTTCTGCTACGGGCTGGCGCATGTCGTCTATCCGGCCGTCTGGTCCTTCGTCTCGGCCTACCGCTACGGCTGGAGCGAGGGGCAGATCGGCTTTTCGCTTGGCATCTTCGGCGTCGGCAGCGCGCTCGTCATGGGGCTGGTGCTGCCGCGCATCGTGCCGCGGCTCGGCGAATACCGCACGGCGGTCATCGGCCTTTCCTTCGCTGTCCTCGGCCTTGCCGGCTATGCCGCGGCCGTCGAGGGCTGGATGATCTATGCCGTGATCGCGCTCACGGCGCTGGAGGCGCTGGCCGATCCGCCGCTGCGCTCCATCGCCTCGGCGCGCGTGCCGGCCTCCGCGCAGGGCGAGCTGCAGGGCGCGCTCACCAGCGTCTCCAGCATCACGACCATCATCGGCCCCTTGATCTTTACGCAGGTCTTCAGCGGCTTCACGCAGCCCTCCGCGCCGTTCGTCTTTGCCGGCGCGCCCTTCGCGGTCGCCGCGCTGATCCTCCTCGTGGGGCTCGTCGTCTTCGTGACCAAGCTGCGCGGGGCGGGGGCGGGCCCGACGGCCGATCTTGCGGCGGAGAAGGCCTGAAGCGCTTTCAAGCGTGACATTCCGGTGAAAATCCGCCCGGAAAACGCCGGCAAGGCGCCGTTTCGCGCAAGTTTGATGAGAAGATCACACCTATTCGATTGATCGCGGCGGGAACTTGTGATCCCAAGCGGTCGAAAGCGAGAAAATCATGTACACGGCAACGCAACGCGGGGACAATGGCTGGGGAACGCATTTCCGGGCGACCTTTTCGCTCGGTATCCCGCTGATCGGCGCACAGCTCGCCCAGCTCGGCATCCACACGACGGACGTGGTCATCCTCGGCCGGCTCGGCGCCGCGCATCTGGCGGCCATTGTCCTGTCGGCGCAGTTCTTCTTCACCGTCTTCATCCTCGGCTCGGGCTTTGCCAATGCCGTCATGCCCATGGTCGCGCAGGCCTACGGGCGGGGCGATGCCGTTTCCGTGCGCCGTGCCGTGCGCATGGGCATGTGGGTGGCGCTCGCCTATTCGGCGCTGATGATCCCGCTCTTCTACAATGTCGAGGCGATCCTGCTCTATGCCGGCCAGAA
The DNA here is from genome assembly GCF_014203155.1 of Shinella fusca. Lineage (GTDB taxonomy): Bacteria > Pseudomonadota > Alphaproteobacteria > Rhizobiales > Rhizobiaceae > Shinella > Shinella fusca. Next base: position 16,199 of record NZ_JACHIK010000005.1, on the reverse strand, counting down.
GCCGGAAGTGGCGGCGCTCGCCGGCAGCTACCTCAAGATCGCCCAGTGGGGCATGGCACCGGGCCTGCTCTTCATGACGCTGCGCGGCCTCGTGAGCGCACACGGGCGCGCCGGCATCGTGCTCTATGTCACGATCATCATCCTGTCGGTCAACGCGTTCTTCGCCTATGCGCTGGTGCTCGGCCATTTCGGCTTTCCGGCCCTCGGCATGGAAGGGGCGGCCATCGTCTCCTTCTGCGTGAACCTTCTCAGCTTCCTGCTCATCACCGCCTATATCCAGTCGCGGCCGGACATGCGCCGTTACGAGCTGTTCGTGCGGTTCTGGAAGCCGGACTGGGGCGCGTTGCGCGAAGTGGTCCACCTCGGCCTGCCGATCGGCCTCACCATGCTCGCCGAAGTCGGGCTTTTCACCGGCGCCTCGCTGCTGATGGGCAATATCGGCACGCTGCAGCTCGCCGCCCACGGCATCGCGCTCCAGCTCGCCTCCATCGCCTTCATGATCCCGCTGGGGCTCGCGCAGGCCGGCACGGTGCGCGTCGGCGTGGCGCACGGGCGGGGCGACCGGCTCGGCGTCGTGCGCGCGGCGCTGGCGGTGCTGATGATCGCGGCGGTCATCGCGGTCAGCGGCGGCATCCTCTTCGCGCTCGTGCCGACGACCCTCGCTTCGATCTTCCTCGACAAGGCGGGTGCGGATTCGGCGGCCGTCCTTGCCATTGCCGGCCCCTTCGTGGTGATCGCCGGCATCTTCCAGCTCGTCGACGGGCTCCAGGCGATCGCCGCCGGGCTCCTGCGCGGGCTGAAGGACACGCGCATCCCGATGGTCCTGGCGCTGATCTCCTATTGGCCGATCGGCTTCTTCTGCGCCTGGTTCTTCGCCTTCCCGGCTGGCTTCGGCGGCATCGGCGTGTGGTTCGGTTTCCTCAGCGGCCTTGCCGCGGCCGCCGTGCTGCTCAACTGGCGCTTCTACCGGCTGGTTCGCACCGCCTGACGAATACGGAAAGGCCCCGGACGCTGCCGTCCGGGGCCTTTCTGCATTCGATAGGGAAAAGAGCTTACGCCCGTTCCGGAATGGCTTCCTCGCCCTTCTTTTCGCGCACCAGGTTGATGAAGCGGCGGAAGAGGTAGTGGCTGTCCTGCGGGCCGGGGGAGGCCTCCGGGTGATGCTGCACGGAGAAGACCGGCTTGCCGACGAGGCGCAGGCCGCAATTCGTGCCGTCGAACAGCGAGACGTGGGTTTCCTCCACGCCCTCCGGCAGGGTGGCGGAGGCGACGGCGAAGCCGTGGTTCATCGAGACGATCTCGACCTTGCCGGTCGTGTGGTCCTTCACCGGATGGTTCGCGCCGTGGTGGCCCTGGTGCATCTTCTCGGTCGTGGCGCCGACGGCAAGGCCGAGCATCTGGTGGCCGAGGCAGATGCCGAAGATCGGAATGCCCGTCTCGATCAGCTTGCGGATGACCGGCACGGCATATTCGCCGGTGGCCGCCGGGTCGCCCGGGCCGTTGGAAAGGAAGATGCCGTCCGGCTTCTGGGCCAGCACGTCTTCGGCGCTGGAGGTCGCCGGCATGACGGTGACCTTGCAGTCGAGCCCCGTGAAGAGGCGCAGGATGTTGCGCTTCACGCCGTAGTCGAGCGCGACGATGTGATACTTCACGTCCGCGTCGGAGAGGTCTTCGTAGCCCTCGTTCCACACCCACGGCTTCTCGCTCCAGCGCGAGGACTGGCCGGAGGAGGCGACCTTGGCAAGGTCGAGGCCGACGAGGCCGCTCCAGGCTTTGGCTTCGGCCTTCAGCGTCTCGATGTCGAAGACGCCGTTCGGATCGTGGGCGATCACCGCGTTCGGCGCGCCATTCTGGCGGATCCAGGCGGTCAGCGCGCGCGTGTCGATGCCCGAAAGGCCGATGATGCCGCGCGCCTTCAGCCAGGCGTCGAGGTGCTTTGCGGCGCGGTAGTTCGACGGCTCGGTGATGTCGGCCTTGAAGATCGTGCCGACGGCGCCGTGGCGGGCGGCGGGCGTCAGGTCCTCGATGTCCTCGTCGTTGGCGCCGACATTGCCGATATGCGGGAAGGTGAAGGTGACGATCTGGCCGAGATAGGAGGGGTCGGTCAGGATTTCCTGGTAGCCCGTCAGCGCCGTGTTGAAGCAGACTTCCGCGGTCACCTTGCCGGTGGCGCCGATGCCCTTGCCCTCGATGACCGTGCCGTCGGAAAGGACGAGCAGGGCGGTGGGCTTTTCGGTGGTCCATGCGGGGGTCGAGGTCATGAGTATCCCGTTTCCGGTGCCGCGCTTGAAAGGGTTCGCGGCGGGCACCATTTAAGATCGCAGGCAAAGGCGCGCGGAAACCCGCGTTGGTGCGCCCTGATTGCCAATTTTCGTGCAGGTGCCGGAAAATAGACAATGCGGGCGGCGGGGTCAACCGTCGCCCTGTGAATTGCGCGGAATTATAAAGCGTGTAATTTCACGCACTTGCGCAATCCGTTTGCCCGCAGCCCGCCTGCCGGGCTATGAGCATCGACAATCGAACGACGATCGAGGCCTTGGCCGCGCATTCCGCGCGGGGGCCTCCAATGGAGAAAAGAATGCGCGAGACCATCGCAAACGCCCTCAAGGATGCGCTCAAGGCAAGGGATGCCTGCCGTGTCTCCACGCTGCGCCTCATCCAGGCGACGCTCAAGGACCGCGACATCGCCAACCGCGGTGCCGGCAAGGGCCCCGTCGAGACCGACGAACTGCTGCAGATCCTCGCCAAGATGATCAAGCAGCGCGAGGAATCCGCCAAGATCTTCGCCGAGAACGGCCGCCCCGAGCTCGCCGCCCAGGAGCGCGAGGAAATCGCCGTCATCAAGGGCTTCCTGCCCGAGCAGCTTTCCGACGAGAAGGTCAAGGACCTCATCGCGGGGATCATCGCCGAGATCGGCGCGCAGGGCCTGCGCGACATGGGCAAGGTCATGGCCGTGCTCAAGGAGCGCTACCCCGGCCAGATGGATTTCGCCAGGGCCTCCGGCGTGGTGAAGGAGCTGCTGAAGTAAGGGGAGCGGCGTCAGCCGCTCTTCTTGCCCTTGCCCTGCTCGTCCATGTAGTGGCGCAGCACGGCGTTGATGCGGGTCTGGTAGCCCTTTCCCGTCGCCTTGAAGAAATCCACGATATCGGCGTCGAGCCGGATGGAGATCGACGTCTTCTGTGCCGGAACGACGATCTTCGTCTTGGACCAGTCGACGTCGATGAAATCCGCCCAGTCCGGGTCGTCGCGCATGTTGGCGAGGATATCCTCGTCCGTCATCGCATCGACGCGGGCCCAGTCGCTTCGGTCTCCGCCCTTGGCGATCTTCTCCTCGATTTCCTCAAAGGTATACCTGACGATACGGTCTTTGCTCATTTTTACGTGCCGCCCTTGCTGAGATGATCCTGCATATGTCGCCCCGCATCGTATAGACGACCGCGATGAGGCGATCCGTCAGCGGGCAGATTGCAAGGGTCCTGATTTCGCCGTTGCGTTCCGACGGTTTGTCCAGCCGGGGTCCATTGAGAGCGGACGCCGCGCGCGGAAAATCGATGCCGTGTTTGGCGAGATTGGCTTCCCTTTTCAGCTCATCCCATTCGAAAGATGAAAAATAGCTCTGCTCTTCGCGCATGAATCGTACCCTGTTCTAGGTTTCCGACCAGCACTCATGCGCGGTGTCGTTTTCAAGTGTATATACAATCGTCATGCTGTCAATCTGTGAATTGCGGGCAACGCCATCCTGCACCATAGCAATGCCGGCTTTTTGGCTCTATGGGTCGGGGAACCGAGGTAACCATGCGCTTTTCCAACGCCTTCCTAGACGAGATCCGCGACCGCGTTTCGATTTCCGACGTGATTGGCAAACGCGTGACCTGGGACCGGCGGAAGACCAACGTCTCGCGCGGCGACTACTGGGCCTGCTGCCCGTTCCATGGCGAGAAGTCGCCGTCCTTCCACTGCGAGGACCGCAAGGGGCGCTACCATTGCTTCGGCTGCGGCGTTTCGGGCGATCATTTCCGCTTCCTCACCGACCTTGAAGGGCTGTCCTTCCCGGAGGCCGTGCAGCAGATCGCCGACCTTGCGGGCGTCGCCATGCCCCAGCCCGACCGCGAGGCCGAGCAGCGCGAGAAGGAGCGCATGGGCCTCGTCGAGGTCATGGAGATGGCGGCGCGCTTCTTCGAGGACCAGCTCCAGACGCCGGCCGGCGCCAAGGCGCGCGCCTACCTGCGCGACCGCGGGCTGACGGGCCGCACCATCGAGACCTTCCGCCTCGGCTATGCGCCGGAGAGCCGCAACGCGCTGAAGGAGTATCTCGCCGGCAAGGGCGTGCCGAAGGAGGCGATCGAGGCCTGCGGTCTCGTCGTGCACGGGCCGGATATCCCGGTCTCCTACGACCGCTTCCGCGACCGCATCATGTTCCCCATCCTCTCGCTGCGCGAGAAGGTCATTGCCTTCGGCGGGCGCGCCATGTCGCCGGACGCGCCGGCGAAATACCTCAATTCCAACGAGACGGAGCTCTTCCACAAGGGCAGCGTGCTCTACAATCACGCACGCGCCCGCAAGGCCATCCAGACCGCCGGCACGGTCATCGCGGTCGAGGGCTACATGGACGTGATCGCGCTGCACCAGGCCGGTATCGAAAACGCCGTCGCCCCGCTCGGCACGGCGCTCACCGAAAACCAGTTCGATCTTCTCTGGCGGATGACGCCGCAGCCGGTGCTGTGCTTCGACGGCGACGGAGCGGGCATCCGCGCGGCCAACCGCGCCGCCGACCTTGCGCTCCCCTTCATCAAGCCCGAGCGCACCGTGCGTTTCGCCCTGCTGCCGGACGGCAAGGACCCGGACGACCTCGTGCGCCACGAGGGCCGCGCGCCCTTCGACAAGGTGATGGCGGGCGCCCGTCCGCTTGCCGAGATGATCTGGAACCGGGAGGTGCAGGGCGCCAATTTCGAGACGCCGGAAAGCCGTGCGGCGCTGGAGGCGCGCCTGCGCCAGGTGACGGCCGCCATTGCCGACGAGGATGTGCGCCGCCACTACCAGCAGGACATGCGCGACCGGCTGAACGCCTTCTTCCGCCCGCCGCAAAGGCAGGGCGGCACTTTTGCCGGCAACCGCCAGGGCAGGGGCGGCGGGCGCGGGGCGCCGCAGGGCAATGCCGGTCCCTCCGGCATCTCCGACCGGCTCGCCCGCTCGGCGCTGGTGCGCGGCGCGCAGGAGCTGCCGGCGCTGCGTGAAAGCGTGCTGGCGCTCACCGTCGTCAACCATCCGGGCCTGCTCTTCAGCGATTACGACGAGATCGCCATCATCGAATACGAGAACCGCGACCTCCAACGCCTTTGGTCGGCGCTCCTCGGCATTGCCGGCTCGGTCGGCGCGCGGCTCGAGCGCGACCGCCTGCTCGAGGAGCTGGAGGCGGCCGGCTTCGACGCGCTGCTCAAGGGGCTGGAGCAGCAGATCCGCAATTCCCGCCTGTGGACCGCGACGGCGGAGGCCGCGCCGGAGGATGCCCGCGAAGGCTACCTCCAGGCGCTCGCTCTGCACAAGCGCACCCGCGCGCTCCTCTGGCAGCGCCGCGAGCTGGAGCGGGAACTCGCCGTCTCGACGGAGGAGGGCGACGACGAGCGCGTGCCGCAGATCCTGCGCGCGCTGCAGGAGGTGCAGATGGAGACCGTGCGGATGGAGAACCAGGAGGCGATCATCGAAGGCTTCGGCGTCCTCTCCGGCCGCGTGAAGGGGCCGGCGGGGAAGTAGGCGGCGTGAGGTGTGGATCCTCGGGTCAAGCCCGAGGATGACAGAAGAGGGGCAAGAGCGAAAAGCGATGTTCCCCTTTGCCGCGCCGTTTGACGACCGCTCGACCTCTCCTCCTCTCCGTCATCCTCGGGCTTGACCCGAGGATCCACGTGACACCGCGCGCCATTCCCTTCGCGGGTTGCCTCCCCGCGGCGCAGACGCCATAGTCGCCGCAAACGAAGACGGAATCGCATGCTCGATACTTCCACCCACAACGCACGCCCCCTCGACGTGCTCAAGCGCGTCTACGGCTACGACGCCTTTCGCGGCAAGCAGCAGGCGGTGGTGGAGCATGTGACGGCGGGCGGGGACGCGGTGGTGCTCTTCCCGACGGGGGCGGGAAAGTCGCTCTGCTTCCAGATCCCGGCGCTCTGCCGCGATGGTGTGGGCATCGTCATCTCGCCGCTGATCGCGCTGATGCGCGACCAGGTGGAGGCGCTGAAGCAGCTCGGCGTGAAGGCGGCGGCGCTCAATTCCTCGCTGACGCGGGACGAGTTTTTTGCCGTGCGCGATGCGATGCGCGCGGGCGATCTCGACCTTCTCTATGTGACGCCCGAGCGCATCGTCACGGAGGGCTTTGCCGACCTCGTCGCCGAGGCCCGCATTTCGCTCTTCGCCATCGACGAGGCGCATTGCGTGTCGCAATGGGGGCACGATTTCCGGCCGGAATACCGGGCGCTCGGCATGCTCGGCGAGCGCTATCCGGGCGTGCCGCGCGTCGCGCTGACGGCGACGGCCGATCCGCATACCCGCGACGATATCGTCGAGCGATTGGGGCTCCAGCACGCGGAAATCTTCACCACCAGCTTCGACCGGCCGAACATCGCCTACGAGATCGCCGAGCGCGACCAGCCGCGCCAGCAGCTCCTGCGCTTCCTGTCGAAGCACCAGGGCGAGAGCGGCATCGTCTATTGCCTGTCGCGGGCAAAGGTCGAGGACACGGCCGAGTGGCTGAACGCGCAGGGCATCCGCGCGCTGCCCTACCATGCCGGGTTCGACCGGGCGGTGCGCGACGCCAACCAGGATGCGTTCCTCAAGGAAGAAAACCTCTGCCTCGTCGCCACCGTCGCCTTCGGCATGGGCATCGACAAGCCGGATGTGCGCTATGTCGCCCATCTCGACCTGCCGGGCTCGGTGGAGGCCTATTACCAGGAGACCGGCCGCGCCGGGCGCGACGGCCTGCCCTCCGACGTCTGGATGGCCTACGGCATGGCCGACGTCGTGCAGCGCCGCAGGATGATCGACGAGGGCGGGGCGGCCGACGAGATCAAACGCATCGAGCGCGCCAAGCTGACGGCGCTGCTCGCCATCTGCGAGACGGCCGGCTGCCGGCGCAAGGCGATCCTCGCCCATTTCGGCGAGAGCCACGCCGGGAACTGCGGCAATTGCGACACCTGCCGCAACCCGGTCGAGACCTGGGACGGCACGGAAGCGGCCATCAAGGCGCTCGCCGCCGTCTACCGCACCGGCGAGCGCTTCGGCTCCGGCCATGTCATCGATGTCCTCATGGGGGTCGAGAACGAGAAGACGCAGCGCTTCGGCCATACGGACATGCCGGTCTTCGGCGCCGGCAAGGACATCGCGCCGCGCGTCTGGCAGTCGATTTTCCGGCAATTGCTCGCCATGGGCCTCGTCAGCGTCGACCATTCGGCCTATGGCGCATTGAAGCTGGAGCCGGAGGCGCGCGCCGTCTTCCGCCACGAGCGGGAGGTGTTCTTCCGCAAGGACCGGCCGCAGGCGGGACGCAGGGCGAAGGCGGGCAACTCGCCCGCCGCGCGCGAGCGTTCCAATCTTTCCGGCTCGGACCGCGAGCTTTTCGAGGCGCTGCGCGCCGAGCGCCTTGCCATCGCCAAGGACCTCGACGTGCCGCCCTATGTGGTCTTCCCGGATACGACGCTGATCGCGCTCGCCAAGGAGCGCCCGCGCGACCTGGAGGAACTGCTCGACATCCCCGGCATCGGCGTTTCCAAGCGCGACCGTTTCGGCGAGGCGTTCCTTGCCGTCATCGAGGATTTCTCCGGCTGATTTTTTGACGCGCTGTCGGAACGTTGGGTGCGCCTTCGTCCTTGTGCAGGATCGTCAAGGAGGACGCCACGATGAAGGTCACGCAGCATCTCTGGTTCGCCAAGGACATGGAGGCGGCCATCGGCTTCTATGCCTCGCTCATCCCCGGCTCGTCGGTGCACTGGGTCTCGAAGATGCCGGCCGAAAGCCCGAGCGGCCCGCCCGGCAGTGTGAAGATCGCCAGCTTCACCCTCGGCGACCAGCGCTACATGGCGATCGAGGCAGGGCCGCTCGATCCGTTCAACCATAGCTTCTCCATCATGGTCGAATGCGAGACGCAGGGCGATCTCGACCGGCTGTGGAACGCGCTGAAGGAGGGCGGTTCGGTGGAGCAATGCGGCTGGCTGAAGGACCGCTGGGGCCTGTCCTGGCAGATCGCCCCGGCGCGGCTCGGCGAGCTGATGAACGATCCCGACCAGGCGAAGGTCAGGCGCGTCGCCGAGGCGATGCTGAAGATGGTCAAGCTCGACATCGCCCCGCTGGAAGCGGCCGCGGCGGCGGAGTAGGGGGCGCGGCGGCGGCTGCCCCTCATCCCGCTGCCGCGACCTTCTCCCCGCAAGCGGGGAGAAGGGGCACGCGGATAGGGTTTCCCGAATTTCCAAGGCTGTCCGATCGTGGAAGAGCTTGCATCCCTTCCTTCTCCCCGCTTGCGGGGAGAAGGTCCCGGCAGGGGGATGAGGGGCGCCCTTTGCTACATCCGCACCGTCATGCCGCCATCCACCACCAGCACATGGCCGTTGACGAAGGAGGCGGCGTCGCTGGCGAGGAAGAGGGCGGCGCCGGCGATCTCGTCGGCGCGCGCCCAGCGCTGGACGGGGATGCGCTGGCGCACGAAGGGCATCAGCTCCGCGTTGGCGGCCATCGCCGCGTTGGTCTCGGTGGCGAACCAGCCGGGCGCGATGGCGTTGCTGGTGATGCCGTAGGGGCCGTATTCCACGGCCATGCTGCGCATCAGGCCGGTCAGCGCCTGCTTGGCGGCGGGGTAGACGCCGTCGTTCGGCATGGCGACATGGCCGCCGATGGAGGTGACGGCGATCAGCCGGCCGCTTGCCTGCCGCATCATGATCGCCGCCGCATCGCGCGAGAGGCTGGCGGCGGCGGAAAAGTCGGTGCGGACGAGCTCGTCTATTGCTTCGTCGTCCATCTGCGAGAGCGGCCGGCGGTCGCGCGCGCCGACATTGTTGACCAGCACGTCGAGCCGGCCGTGCCGTTCCTCGATGGCGGCAAGCGCCGCGCGCTGGGCGGCGCGGTCGGCGATGTCGAAGGCGGCGGCCGAGGCGCTTCCGCCCGCCGCGGCGATCTTTTCCACGGCCTCGTCGAGCGTCGCGGCGGTGCGGCCCGTCACCACGACATGCGCGCCGGCCTCGGCCAGCGCCCTGGCGATCTCGAAGCCGAGGCCGCGCCCGCCGCCGGTGACGAGGGCGACGCGCCCCTTCTGGGAAAACCTGTCCAATATCGTCATGGCCGCTTCCTTTCGGCCGCCAACGGACAGGCGCGGGGCGCCGCTGTCAACCCCGAAGGCGGGATCGCACGGCTTTGCCCCTGGCGGCAAACGCGCTATGCCCGGCGCAAAGGAGTTTCCCATGGCGCAGAACATCTACGACGACCCTGCCTTTTTCGAGGGCTACAGCGGCCTTCCGCGCTCCGTGCACGGGCTTGCCGGCGCGGCGGAGTGGAAATCGGTGCGCGCGCTGCTGCCGCCGCTTGCCGGCCGGCGCATCGTCGACCTCGGCTGCGGCTTCGGCTGGTTCGCGCGGTATGCGGCGGAAGAAGGAGCGGCGAGCGTGCTCGGCCTCGACCTTTCGGAGAACATGATCGCGCGGGCGAAAGCCGAGACGGCGTCGCCCGCCGTGCGCTACGAGATCGCCGACCTCGACACGCTCGACCTGCCGCAAGGCGCCTTCGACCTTGCCTATTCCTCGCTCGCCTTCCACTACATCGCGGATTTCGACCGGCTGGTGCGTACCGTCCATGCGGCGCTTACGCCGGGCGCATCCTTCGTCTTCACCATCGAGCACCCGATCTACATGGCGCCGTCGCAGCCGGACTGGGCCGAGGTCGGCGGCCGGCAGGTCTGGCCGCTCGACGATTATCTCGTCGAGGGCCGGCGCACGACGGACTGGCTCGCCAAGGGCGTCGTCAAGCACCACCGCACGCTCGGCACGACGCTGAATGCGCTGGTGGCGGCCGGTTTTGTCATTCGTCATGTCGAGGAGTGGCGGCCGAGCGAACAGCAGCTTGCCGAGCATCCGCAATGGCGGGCGGAGCTCAACCGGCCGATGTTCCTGCTGATCGCCTGCGCGCGCCCCTGAGGCGCCGAAAGATGGGAAGGGGGCCTTTACGCCGCCTGCGGCTGCGCTAGAACTATGCATGGAGCCAATGGCCGGCATCACGATAAAAACGACAAGCCGGCGATAATCGGAAGGGAAGCCGAAGGCCATGACACGACTTCAACTGCCGCTCGACGGCGCCTGCCGTTGCGGGCGCGTGAAAATCCGCATCAGCGCGCCGCCGCTGCTCACCATGGCCTGCCATTGCACCGGCTGCCAGCGCATGTCGGGCAGCGCCTATTCGCTGAGCGCCGCCATTCCGGCGGAGGGCTTCGCCGTGACGGAGGGCGCGCCGGTCGTGGCGGGCGCAAGCCCGGAGGCCGGGCATCACTTTTGCCCCGATTGCATGACCTGGATGTTCACCCGGCCGCCGGGCGTCGATTTCTTCGTCAATGTCCGGCCGACCATGCTCGACGACACCGGCTGGTTCAGCCCCTTCATCGAGACCTATACGAGCGAGAAGCTCGCCTGGGCGACGACGCCCGCCGCGCACAGCTACGAGCGCTTCCCGCCGATGGAAGACTACGAGACGCTCGTCGGCGCCTACCGGGCGAGCGCGGCGTAAGCCGCCGCCCATCCCGCCCTTTCCCCGCATCCAGCGAGTGCATGCCATGACAGCCGCCTTCATCGACCATCTTCGATCCGAACTCGACACGCTCAAGTCCGCCGGCCTCTACAAGGCCGAGCGCGTCATCACCTCCAAGCAGGCCGGCGCGATCACCGTCGCTTCCGGCGAGCGCGTGCTGAACTTCTGCGCCAACAACTATCTCGGCCTTGCCGACAACGAGGAGCTTGAGGAGGCCGGCCGCAAGGCGCTCGACCGCTACGGCTACGGCATGGCCTCCGTGCGCTTCATCTGCGGCACGCAGGAGGAGCACAAAGAGCTCGAGGCGCGGATTTCTTCCTTCCTCGGGCTTGAGGACACGATCCTCTATTCCTCCTGCTTCGATGCCAATGGCGGGCTCTTCGAGACGCTGCTTTCCGAAGAGGATGCGATCATCTCCGACGCGCTGAACCACGCCTCGATCATCGACGGCGTGCGCCTCTCCAAGGCGAAGCGCTTCCGCTACGCCAACAACGACATGGCGGCCCTGGAGGAAGAACTGAAGAAGGCCGAGGGCAGCCGCTTCAAGCTGATCGCCACCGACGGCGTCTTCTCGATGGACGGCATCATCGCCAATCTTCAGGGCGTCTGCGACCTTGCGGAGAAATACGGCGCGATGGTCATGGTGGACGACAGCCACGCGGTCGGCTTCGTCGGCAAACACGGCCGCGGCTCGGCCGAGCATTGCGGCGTGGAAGGGCGCATCGACATCATCACCGGCACGCTCGGCAAGGCGCTCGGCGGCGCCTCGGGCGGTTATACGGCCGGCAGGCGCGAAGTAGTCGAGTGGCTGCGCCAGCGCTCGCGGCCCTATCTCTTCTCCAACACGCTCGCCCCGGTCATCGCGGCCGCCTCGCTGAAGGTCTTCGACCTCATCGACAGCGGCGATGCGCTGCGCAAGCGCCTTTATGCCAATGCGGACCTCTTCCGCGCCGAGATGACGAAGCTCGGCTTCACGCTTGCGGGTAAGGGGCATCCGATCATCCCGGTCATGCTGGGCGAGGCGGCGCTGGCGCAGGAGATGGCGGCGCGCATGCTGGAGAAGGGCGTCTACGTCATCGGCTTCTCCTTCCCCGTCGTGCCGCGCGGGCAGGCGCGCATCCGCACGCAGATGTCGGCGGCGCATGACGAGGCCGACGTTCGCAAGGCGATTGAAGTCTTCGCCGACGTCGGGCGGGACCTTGGCGTCATTTGAAGAGTCTTCTGAATCCCTTGCGGAGTTTTCGTCATGTCGAACATGATGCGTGCGCTGGTTAAAGCAAAGCCTGAAGTCGGCCTCTGGATGGAGCATGTGCCGGTGCCGGAGATCGGCCCGAACGACGTGCTGATCCGGGTGAAGAAGTCGGCGATCTGCGGCACGGACGTGCATATCTGGAACTGGGACCAGTGGGCGCAGAAGACGATCCCGGTGCCGATGGTGGTGGGCCACGAGTTCGTCGGCGAGATCGCCGAGATCGGTTCCGCCGTCACCAAGTACAGGGTGGGCGAGCGTGTCTCGGGCGAGGGGCACATCGTCTGCGGCAAGTGCCGCAACTGCCGCGCCGGGCGCGGGCACCTCTGCCACTACACCAAGGGCGTCGGCGTCAACCGGCCGGGCTCCTTCGGCGAGTTCGTCGCGATCCCGGAATACAATGTCGTGCCGATCCCCGACGACGTGCCGGACGAGGTGGCGGCGATCTTCGACCCGTTCGGCAATGCCGTCCACACGGCGCTTTCCTTCGACCTCGTCGGCGAGGACGTGCTGGTTACCGGCGCGGGGCCGATCGGCATCATGGGCGCGATGGTGGCAAAGCGCTCCGGCGCGCGCAAGGTCGTCATCACCGACATCAATCCCGTCCGCCTCGACCTTGCCCGCAAGGTCGGCATCGACCATGTCGTGGATGCCTCGAAGGAGGACCTCAAGGACGTCATGACCGCCATCGGCATGACGGAGGGCTTCGACGTCGGCCTCGAGATGTCCGGCGCGCCGCCGGCCTTCCGCTCGATGATCGACACGATGAACAACGGCGGCAAGATCGCCATCCTCGGCATCGCGCCGGACGGTTTCGGCATCGACTGGAACAAGGTCATCTTCAAGATGCTGACCTTGAAGGGCATCTACGGGCGCGAGATGTTCGAGACGTGGTACAAGATGATCGCCTTCGTGCAGGGCGGGCTCGACCTTGCGCCGATCATCACGCACCGCATCAAGATCGACGATTTCCGGGAGGGTTTCGAGGCGATGCGCTCGGGCAATTCCGGCAAGGTCGTCATGGACTGGTACTGAGAGGAGCATGCCATGAAGTACGAGGGAAGCTGTCACTGCGGCAATGTCGCCTTCGAGGTGGAGGGCGAATTCGATACCGGGCTCGACTGCAACTGTTCCATGTGCCGCAGGCGGGGAGGCCTGCTCGCCTTCGTGCCGGCGGAAAACCTGCGGCTGACCACGCCGGAGGAGAACGTGTCGACCTACACGTTCAACCGCCACGTCATCCGGCATCACTTCTGCGGCAAATGCGGCATCGCCACCCACGGCGAGGGTTCGGATCCGAAGGGCAACCGGATGGCGGCGATCAACCTTCGCTGCATTCCGGCGATCGATCTTGAGACATTGACGATCAAGAAAGTGGACGGGCGTTCGTTCTGAACGGGCCTCTGCGAATCGGTGCCGTCGCGGCGCGGAATCCGGGAAGGTGGACGGCTCTTGTCTTTTGCAGAAAGACGCCTACATGAAGGCTCAATCGCCCGGATCCGCTCCCTTTCCCGTCCGCGAGCCCGAATCGACGGCTTTTGCGGCTTTTTTGCCGGAAGAGCTTGACGGAACCGAAAATTCTGGGAATCACCATTGTTGGCTGAGAAGGAATGGGTACGGCGGATCGGGAAGTCATGTCAATCGTGTTGCTGCGGCAACATTTCCACGCTTCCAAGGGCCGGGACGTGGTTAATCTGGATTTAATTGTCAATCCGTTAGGTCAGGGACGCTAAGTCGCGGTACGCTGGAAAGCGTTTGGCTGCGAGCCCCTAACCGCTTGGAAACTGATGCTCAGGAAAGCGACGAAATAAATGGCGACAAAGGTTAAAGAGAACGAGGAAGTCGAGAACGAACGCGAAGGCGCATCCGACGGCCCTCTTCTCGATCTTTCCGATGATGCCGTCAAGAAGATGATCAAGGCCGCCAAGAAGCGCGGCTACGTCACGATGGACGAGCTGAACTCGGTGCTGCCGTCCGAGGAAGTCACCTCGGAGCAGATCGAGGACACGATGGCCATGCTTTCTGACATGGGCATCAACGTCATCGAGGACGAGGACGCGGAAGAGGCGGCCCAGGGCGGCGAGGAAGACAGCGGCGACGACGACGGCGACAGCGAGGGCGGCGAGCTTGCCCCTTCCGGCGGCACCGCGCTTGCGACCGCCAAGAAGAAGGAGCCGACCGACCGTACGGACGACCCGGTGCGCATGTACCTGCGCGAGATGGGTTCCGTCGAGCTCCTGTCGCGCGAGGGCGAAATCGCCATCGCCAAGCGCATCGAGGCCGGCCGCGAGACGATGATCGCCGGTCTCTGTGAGAGCCCGCTGACCTTCCAGGCCATCATCATCTGGCGCGACGAGCTGAACGAAGGCCAGACGCTGCTGCGCGAGATCATCGACCTCGAGACGACCTATTCCGGTCCCGAGGCGAAGGCCGCACCGCAGTTCCAGTCTCCGGAAAAGATCGAGGCCGACCGCAAGGCGGCCGAGGAGAAGGAAAAGAACCGCAAGCCGCGCGCGGCCAACGACGACGACATCACCAATGTCGGCGGCGAGGGCCTGCCGGCCGAGGAAGAGGAAGAGGACGACGACGAATCGAACCTCTCGCTCGCCGCGATGGAAGCGGAGCTGCGCCCGCAGGTCATGACGACGCTCGACACGATCGCCGAGACCTACAAGAAGCTGCGCAAGCTGCAGGACCAGCAGGTGGAAGCCCGCCTGCAGGCGACCGGCACGCTGTCGCCCGCCCAGGAGCGCCGCTACAAGGAGCTGAAGGACGAGCTGATCACGGCCGTGAAGTCCTTGTCGCTCAACCAGAACCGCGTCGACAGCCTCGTCGAGCAGCTCTACGACATCAACAAGCGCCTCGTGCAGAACGAGGGCCGCCTGCTGCGTCTTGCCGAGAGCTACGGCGTCAAGCGCGACTCGTTCCTGGAACAGTACAACGGTGCGGAACTCGATCCGAACTGGATGAAGTCGATCGCCAACCTTGCGGCCCGCGGCTGGAAGGAATTCGCGAAAAGCGAGAACACGACGATCCGCGACATCCGCCAGGAGATCCAGAATCTCGCCACCGAGACCGGCATCTCGATCTCGGAGTTCCGCCGCATCGTGCACATGGTGCAGAAGGGCGAGCGCGAGGCGCGCATCGCCAAGAAGGAGATGGTGGAAGCCAATCTCCGCCTCGTGATCTCGATCGCCAAGAAGTACACGAACCGCGGCCTGCAGTTCCTGGACCTCATCCAGGAAGGCAATATCGGCCTCATGAAGGCGGTCGACAAGTTCGAGTATCGCCGCGGCTACAAGTTCTCCACCTACGCGACATGGTGGATCCGGCAGGCGATCACCCGGTCGATTGCCGACCAGGCCCGCACGATCCGCATTCCGGTGCACATGATCGAGACGATCAACAAGATCGTCCGTACCTCGCGCCAGATGCTGCACGAGATCGGCCGCGAGCCGACGCCGGAGGAACTGGCCGAAAAGCTCGCCATGCCGCTCGAAAAGGTCCGCAAGGTCCTCAAGATCGCCAAGGAGCCGATCTCGCTCGAAACCCCCGTGGGTGACGAAGAGGACAGCCACCTCGGCGATTTCATCGAGGACAAGAACGCGCTGCTGCCCATCGACGCCGCCATCCAGGCGAACCTGCGCGAGACGACGACCCGCGTGCTCGCCTCGCTGACGCCGCGCGAGGAACGCGTCCTGCGCATGCGTTTCGGCATCGGCATGAACACCGACCACACGCTGGAAGAAGTCGGCCAGCAGTTCTCGGTGACGCGCGAACGTATCCGCCAGATCGAGGCGAAGGCGCTGCGCAAGCTCAAGCACCCGAGCCGATCGCGCAAGCTGCGCTCGTTCCTCGATAGCTGAGGCGGACGATACGATTGGAAAAGCCCCGCGGTCCTGAAGGCCGCGGGGCTTTTTTGTTTGTGGGGGGTGCCCCTCACCCTAACCCTCTCCCCGCAAGCGGGGAGAGGGGACGTGCCTTGCGAACGGGTATTGGTTGGGGAAGACACCACGGCATACCCCCTTCGCCCCGCTTGCGGGGAGAGCGACTGTCTTTGTGGTCAAGCGTTTTTCCATGGTTTGCCGTCGCGGATGATTGCGTTGAGGATGGTGAGGAGTTTTCGCATTGTCGCGACGATGGCGACGATCTTCGGCTTGCCGGCAGCCACGAGCCTGTC
>NZ_JACHIK010000004.1 GCF_014203155.1 Shinella fusca | reverse complement strand
CGCAAGCTTGCCAAGAAGCTGCACCCCGACCTCAATCCGGGCGACAAGTCGGCGGAGGAGAAGTTCAAGGAGGTGGCGGCCGCCTACGACCTTCTTGGCGATGCCGACAAGCGCAGGCGCTTCGACGCCGGCGAGATCGACGCGTCGGGCGCCGAACGGCCGCCGCCGCGCCAGAACTACTACCGCGACTATGCCGGGGCCGATACCGGCCATCCCTATGCCAACACGTCGGGCTTCTCCGACTTCATGGACAGCGACGACATCTTCGCCGACCTCCTGCGGCGCGGCCAGCGGGCGCAGGCCAACCGGCGCGGGCAGGACCTGCACTACCGGCTGGCGATCGACTTTTCCGAATCGATCGCCGGTGCGGGCAAGCGCATCACGCTGCCGGACGGCGGGACGCTGGACGTGAAGATCCCGCCGGGCCTCGTCAGCGGCCAGACGCTTCGGCTGAAGGGCAAGGGCGCGCCGGGCGCGGGAACCGGGGGACCGGGCGATGCGCTGATCGAGGTGGAGGTGCTGCCCGACCCGCGCTTCGAACGGGAGGGCGACGACATCGCGATCGAGCTTGCCGTCTCGCTGAGCGAGGCGGTGCTGGGCGGTCGCATCCGCGTTCCGACGGCGACGGGGGCGGTGACGATGGCGGTGCCGAAGGGGTCGAACACGGGCACGGTGCTGCGGCTGAAGGGCAAGGGCGCGCCGAAGCGCGGCGGCGGGTCCGGCGACCAGTTCGTGAAGCTGAAGGTGGTGCTGCCGAGCCCGCCGGATGCGGAGCTCGAGGCGTTCGTTTCGGGCTGGGCGAAGGGCAAGGCGTTCGACCCGCGCAAGGAGGGCTGACGATGAGGATGGACAAGCAGACGTTCCTGAAGACGTCGGGCCTGCAGGTGAAGGTCCTGGAGCTGTGGATCGAGCAGGAATGGCTGGTTCCCGAAGAGACGCCGACGGGCCTCCACTTCCAGGAGATCGACGTTGCGCGGGTCCGGCTGATCCGGGAGCTGCAGTCGCGGATCGGTGCGAACGACGCGGGGATCGACGTGATCCTGCACTTGATGGACCAGCTCCACGGCATGCGCCGCGCCATGGAAGAGCTCAGGCGCGATATGGCGAAGAAGGGTTGAGTTCGGCCGGCGAACGATATACCTCACCCGGGCGGCGCCCGCGCGGGCCTGCCGCCATCCGGCTTTCCGCAGGGCGCAGACTTCATGCTACGAAAACTCTATGCCTGGACGCTGTCGCTGGCAGGCCGCAAGGCGGCGGAAGCCTGGCTTGCGCTCATCGCCTTCGTCGAAAGCTCCATCTTCCTCGTTCCGGCGGACGTCCTGTTCCTGCCCATGGCGCTGGCGCGGCCGGAGCGGGTCTACCGCTATGCGTTCGTCGCGACGGCGGCGTCCGTGGCGGGCGGTATCGCCGGCTGGCTGCTCGGCTTCTATGCCTATGAAAGCATCGCCAAGCCGATCCTCGCCTTCTACGGCAAGCTGGATACGTTCGAGCAGTTGAAGTCCCATGTCGGGGAGGAGCAGCTCAACCTGCTGCTCGTCACTTCCGGCCTTGCGCACCTGCCGCCGATCAAGGTGGTGACGATCCTTGCCGGCGTCGCGCATGTGAAGCTCTGGCATTTCGTGGTGTCCGCCGTCATTGCCCGGGGCCTGCGCTTCTATCTCCTGGCCTTCCTGCTGAAGCGTTACGGCGTGACGATCCAGGCCTTCATCGAAAAGCGCCTGGGGCTCATTCTCGGCGCCGTCGCCGTCGTCCTCATCGGGCTCTACGTGGCCTGGCGCCTGCTGGCGGGCTGACGCCTCCCCTCCCCTCCCCGGCCTGAGCGGCGGTTGCACGATCCCGCTTGCAATTAGTTTGCATGTCATTTATTTAGTTGGCATGCAAACAATCGAGCCCCGGGCAGCATGACCTCCGATATCGACGATACCCTTTCGACCAGCCGCTTCGGCGCGCTCGTCAGCCTCGCCGCCCGGCAATGGCGGCGGGCGGTGGATGCGCGCCTCCAGGCCTTCGGGCTGACGGAGGCGACGTGGCTGCCGCTCCTGCGGCTCGCGCAGGCGGGAAAGCCCATGCGGCAGAAGGACCTTGCCGCCGTGCTCACGCTCGATACTTCCTCCATGGTCCGCATCCTCGGCAATCTCGACGCGGCCGGCCTCATCGAGCAGCGGCCGGACGATGAGGATCGCCGCGCCAAGGCGATCAGCGTCACCCCTGCGGGGCTGGCGCTGGTGCGGCAGGTGGAGAGCGTTTCCGAGGATGTCGAGCGCGAGGTGCTGAAGGGCCTGCCTTCGGGCGATGCCGATGCGGCGCGCCGCGTCCTCGTGGCGGTGTGCCGCCGCCTGATGGCGGCAAACGAAGGCGACAGAAGATCATGACCGTCGTTTCGAGCCATGGCGGCCCGCGGGCCGGCACCGTCCGCACGCCGCTCTGGCTGTTGGCGCTCATCACGCTCAGCGGGACGCTGGCGATGCACATCTTCGTGCCGGCGCTCCCCGTTGCCGCCAAGGCGCTCGGGGCGACGACGCACGCCACGCAGCTCACGCTCAGCACCTATATCGTCGGCCTTGCCGTCGGCCAGCTCGTCTACGGCCCGATTTCCGACCGCTACGGCCGCCGCCCGGTTCTGGTCGCCGGCATGCTGCTCTACACGGCGGCGAGCGCGGCCTGCTTCTTTGCGCCGACCATCGGCATCCTCATCGTCGCCCGCCTGTTCCAGGCGCTCGGCGGCTGCGCGGGCCTCGTGCTCGGCCGGGCGATCGTGCGGGACGGGGCCTCGGGCGCCGAGGCCGCGCGCAAGCTTTCGCTGATGAACCTGATGACGATGGCCGGTCCGGGCCTTGCGCCGCTGCTCGGCAGCGCGCTTGCCGAAACCACAGGCTGGCGCTCCATCTTCGTGGCGCTCACCGTGCTCGGCCTTGCCAACCTCGTGCTGATCCACGGGCTGCTCAAGGACGGACCGGCGCAGCCGGGCAACGACGTGCGGCAGGTCGCCCGCAACTATCTCGCCCTGCTGCGCTCGCGCCCCTTCCTCGGCTACACGATCGGCGGCGGCTGCGCCACGACCGCGCTCTATGCCTATATCGGCGCGGCGCCCTTCATCTTCGTCGACCAGTTGCACCTGCCGACCTACGAGGTGGGCGTATATCTCGCCATCAACGTCGCCGGCATCTGGTTCGGCAGCCTTGCCGCCAGCCGCGCCGTCAGCCGCATGCCGACGACGCGGGTGATGGTCATGGGCAATATCGTGAGCTGCGTTGCGGCCGCATTCTTCTTCGCCGCTGCGCTCGCCGGCCCGCCGAACGCGGCCTTCGCGGTCGTGCCCATGCTGTTCTTCAGCTTCGGCGCGGGCTTCGCCTCCCCCGCCGCGCTGACGGAGGCGCTCGGCGTCAATCCGCAGGCGGCCGGCTCCGCCTCCGGGCTCTACGGCGCGGCGCAGATGGCGATCGGTGCGGCCTGCACGGCGCTCGGCGGGCTCGGCGGCAACCCGATGCTGGCGGCCGGCAGCGTCCTTCTCGGCGCGGGGCTGCTCGCGCAGGCCTGCTTCTGGCTCGCCGGCCGGAGCCGCGCCTGAAACGGCCCTCTATATGCGCCTTTGCTTGCGAAGGGGATGAATTCAAAGAGGGATTGTCTTTACCCGCACTCTCGTGATTGAATTTCGAAAGAGAACAATCACGATGGAACGGGGAACTTTCATGAAGAGCGAAAACATCACCATGCGCATGCGTCCGCTGCTGGCGGGGGCTGCCTTCTCGCTGCTGCTGGTTTCCGGCGGCATGGCGCCGGCCTTCGCGGAAACGCCGGCCGACACGCTGGTCGAGGCCTGGGCCATCGACGACACGATCACGCTGGACCCGGCCGAATCCTTCGAGCTGTCGCCGGCCGAGTTCATCGGCAACGCCTACGACATGCTGGTGCGCCTCGACATCAACGACACCACCAAGGTCAAGGGCGGCATCGCCGACAGCTGGACCGTCTCCGACGACGGCCTGACCTATACGTTCAAGCTGAAGCCCGGCATCAAGTTCGCCTCCGGCAACCCCATCACCGCCGAGGACGTCGCCTGGTCGTTCGAGCGCGTCGTCAAGCTCGACAAGAGCCCCGCCTTCATCCTCACGCAGTTCGGCCTGACGGGCGACAACGTCGCGGAAAAGGCCAAGGCCGTTGACGACGGCACCTTCGTCTTCACCGTCGACAAGGCCTATGCGCCGAGCTTCGTGCTCAATTGCCTCACCGCCACGGTCGGCGCCGTGCTCGACAAGAAGCTGGTGATGGAGCACGCCGAAGCCACCACGCCGAACGACGAATACAAGTACGACACCGATTTCGGCTATGCGTGGATGAAGACCCACTATGCCGGCTCCGGCCCGTTCTCGATCCGCGACTGGCGCGCCAACGAGATCGTCGTCATGGAGCGCAACGAGAACTACTACGGCGACAAGCCGGCGCTCGCCCGCGTCATCTACCGCCACGTCAAGGAAAGCGCGACCCAGCGCCTGATGCTGGAAGCCGGCGACGTCGACGTCGCGCGCAATCTCGAGCCGGGCGACCTGGAGGCCGTTTCCAAGAACCCGGACCTGACGACCGCCAGCGCGGCCAAGGGCACGGTCTATTACATCAGCCTCAACCAGAAGAACGAGAAGCTTGCCAAGCCCGAGGTGCGCGAGGCCTTCAAGTACCTCGTCGACTACGATGCGATCGGCTCCACCCTGCTCAAGGGCGTCGGCGAGGTCCGCCAGACCTACCAGGCCAAGGGCGTGCTCGGCGCGCTGGAGGAGAACCCCTACAAGTTCGACGTCGCCAAGGCGAAGGAGCTTCTGGAAAAGGCGGGCCTCAAGGACGGCTTCTCCGTGACCTTCGACGTGCGCAACACGCAGCCCGTGACCGGCATTGCCGAATCCTTCCAGCAGACCGCCGCGCAGGCCGGCGTGAAGATCGAGATCATCCCCGGCGACGGCAAGCAGACGCTCACCAAGTACCGCGCCCGCAACCACGACCTCTATATCGGCCAGTGGGGCATGGACTACTGGGACCCGAACTCGAACGCGGAAGCCTTCACCTCGAACCCGGACAACGGCGACGACGCCTCCCTCAAGACGCTCGCCTGGCGCAATGCCTGGGACATTCCGGAGCTGACGGAGCAGGTCAAGGCCGCCCTCCTCGAGCGCGATTCCGACAAGCGTGCCGAGCTTTACAAGAAGCTCCAGCAGGAAGCGCTCGAAACCAGCCCCTTCGTCATGCTCTACCAGCAGATCGAGGTTGCGGGCGTGCGCGGCAACGTCAAGGGCTACAAGCTGGGGCCGAGCTTCGATTCGAACCCGCTTGCGCCCATCTCCAAGGACTGACCTGAAGGATCCGCTCCTTGAGCATGAGTGAAACGCAAAGGCCGGCAGGGCGCGCGAACCGGCGCGCCCGGGCGAGGCTGAAGGCGGTGGCCGGCTTCCTGCTGGTCGTCGCCACCACCTATCTCGGCCTCGTCGCCGTCACCTTCTTCATCGGCCGCGTCGTGCCGATCGACCCGGTGCTGGCGATCGTCGGCGACCGCGCCCCGGCGCGTGTCGTCGAGCGCGTGCGGCTGGAGATGGGACTGGACCTGCCCTACTACCAGCAGTTCTGGCTCTACCTGAAAGGCGTGCTGCAGGGCAATTTCGGCACGTCCGTCCTCACCACCAACCCGGTGATGACCGATATCCGCCGCGTCTTCCCGGCGACGATGGAGCTTGCGACGGTCGGCACGGTCATCGGTGCGGTGATCGGCATTCCGCTCGGTGTCCTGGCGGCCGTCAGGCGCGGTAGCGTCGCCGACCAGGTGGTGCGCATCGTCGGCCTCATCGGCTATTCGGTGCCGATCTTCTGGCTCGGGCTTCTGGCGCTTCTCGTCTTCTATGCCCGCCTCGGCTGGACCTCCGGCCCCGGCCGCATCGACGTGGTGTTCGAATACACTTTCACGCCGATCACGGGTTTCTATCTCCTCGATGCGATCCTCGCCCGCGACTGGGCCGTCTTCCGCGACGTCCTCTCGCACATCATCCTGCCGGCCTCGCTGCTCGGCTATTTCTCCATGGCCTATGTCAGCCGCATGACGCGCTCCTTCATGCTGAACGAACTGGGGCAGGAATATATCGTCGCGGCGCGCGCCAAGGGGCTTTCGGAAACCCGCATCATCTGGGGTCATGCGCTGCGCAATGCCGCCGTGCCGCTCGTCACGGTGATCGCGCTTTCCTATGCGGGCCTGCTGGAGGGCTCGGTGCTGACGGAGACCGTCTTCGCCTGGCCGGGCCTCGGCCTCTACATCACCAATTCCCTGCAAAACGCCGACATGAACGCGGTGCTCGGCGGCACCATCGTCATCGGTTCCGTCTTCATCGCCATCAACCTTCTTTCCGACGTGCTCTACCGCATGCTCGACCCGAGGACGAGGACACGATGAGCGAGACCGCCATGACCCGCCGCGAATGGCTCCTGACCGACCGGCCGCAATCGCGCCTGCAGGCCCGGCTCGGCCGCGCCTATGTCGCCTGGCGGCGCTTCACCGCCAACCGGCTCGCCGTCATCGGCCTTGCGATCATTCTCGGGCTGATCGTCCTTGCCGTCTTCGCACCCGTGCTTGCGCCGCATTCGCCCTATGTCGGCGACCTTGCCAATGCGCGCCTGATGACGCCGGGGCCGGGCCATTGGCTCGGCACGGACGACCAGGGCCGCGACATCCTCTCGCGCCTCATCTACGGCTCGCGCCTCACGCTCCAGGTGGTCGTGCTGGTGGCGGTCATCGCCGCGCCCATCGGCCTTCTCGTCGGCACGGTCGCCGGCTATGCGGGCGGCTGGGTGGATGCGGTGCTGATGCGCATCACCGATATCTTCCTCGCCTTCCCCAAGCTCGTGCTGGCCCTCGCCTTCGTCGCTGCGCTCGGCCCCGGCATCGGCAATGCCATCATCGCCATCGCCATCACCTCCTGGCCGCCCTATGCGCGCATCGCGCGGGCCGAGACGCTGACCGTGCGCAATTCCGACTACATCCTTGCCGTGCGGCTGATGGGCGCTTCCCCCTGGCGTATCGTGCTGCGCCATATCATGCCGCTCTGCATCTCCTCGCTCATCGTGCGCGTGACGCTCGATATGGCCGGCATCATCCTCACGGCCGCCGGCCTCGGTTTCCTCGGCCTCGGCGCGCAGCCGCCGCTGCCCGAATGGGGCGCGATGATCGCCTCCGGCCGCCGCTTCATCCTCGACCAGTGGTGGGTCGCCGCCATGCCGGGCTTTGCCATCCTCATCGTCAGCCTCGGCTTCAACCTGCTCGGCGACGGGCTGCGCGATGCGCTCGATCCGCGGGGAAGCGGCCAGTGAGCGCGCTTCTGACCGTCGAGGACCTGCGCGTCACCTTCCCCACCCGCACCGGCATCATCGAAGCGGTGCGCGGCGTCTCCTTCACGCTTGGCCGCGAACGTCTCGGCATCGTCGGCGAGAGCGGCTCCGGCAAGTCGCAGACCGGCCGCGCCATCATGGGCCTGACGCCAGAGCATGGCGTGATCACGGCCAAGCGGCTCGATTTCAACGGCATCGACCTCCTGAAGGCCTCGAAGGCCGAGCGGCGGGCGCTGCGCGGCAAGCGCATCGCCATGGTGCTGCAGGACCCGAAATATTCGCTGAACCCGGTCATGACCATCGGCCGGCAGATCGTCGAGACCTTGCGCGCGCATGAGCCGGTGAGCAAGGCGGAGGCCCGCAGGCGCGCGCTCGACATGCTCGCCGCCGTGCAGATCCGCGACCCCGAGCGCGTCTTCGACCTCTACCCGCACGAGGTCTCCGGCGGCATGGGCCAGCGCGTGATGATCGCCATGATGCTGGTCGCCGGCCCCGAGCTGCTGATCGCCGACGAGCCGACCTCGGCGCTCGACGTGACCGTGCAGCTCGAAGTGCTCGCCATCCTCAACCGTCTGGTGGCCGAGCGTGGCATGGGCCTTATCTTCATCTCGCACGACCTTCGCCTCGTCTCCTCCTTCTGCGACCGTGTCATCGTCATGTATGCCGGCCGCATCGTCGAGGAACTGCCGGCCGCACGCCTCGCCGAGGCCGAGCATCCCTATACGCGGGGCCTTCTCAACTGCATGCCCGAAATCGGTGCGGACCGGCATCCCCTGCCCGTGCTCGAACGCAAAGCGGAGTGGAAAGAATGACGCCGGCTCTCGCCATCGACGGCCTTCGCGTCGCCTTCGACGATTTCGTCGCGGTGGAGGATGTCAGCCTCTCCGTCGCGCCGGGCGAATCCTTCGGCCTCGTCGGCGAATCCGGCTCGGGCAAGTCGACCCTGCTTCGCGCCGTGGCGGGGCTCGCGCCCGTTACCGGCGGCACCATCGCGATTGGCGGCAAGGTGCTGGGCGACAGGCGCGACAAGGCCTTCTACCGCACGGTGCAGATGGTGTTCCAGGACCCCTACGGTTCGCTGCATCCGCGCCAGACGGTCGACCGGCTGCTGCTGGAGCCGCTGGCCATCCACGGCTTCGACGATACGGAAAGCCGCATCGTGCGCGCGCTCGACGAGGTGGGCCTCGGCGCGGGCTTCCGCTTTCGCTATTCGCACCAGCTCTCCGGCGGCCAGCGCCAGCGCGTGGCGATCGCCCGCGCGCTGATCCTCGAGCCGTCCATCCTTCTCCTCGACGAGCCGACCTCGGCGCTCGACGCCTCGGTGCAGGCGGAGGTGCTGAACCTGCTCGAACAGCTCCGCGCGGCGCGCGGGCTCACCTTCGTCATGGTCAGCCACGACCTTGCCGTCGTCACCCATATGTGCGACCGGCTGATGGTCATGCAGAACGGGCGGGCGGTCGAGCAATTGACCGCCGCCGACCTTGCCGCGCGCCGGGTGACGCAGGACTATACGCGCGGCCTGCTGGCCGCCAGCGAAGGATTCCGCCGAACCGCCTGAAGAAGTGCAGCGCGGCCTTGCAAAAGGCAAAGCGGACGCTGTACTGGTCGAAAGGCCGGGATGGCGGCGTGTTGCCGCGTCCGGCGGGTCATTCTGGCGGAGAGTATTCGGGCCGCGACGCGCGGCGCCGGCAGACAGCATAGCGAAGGTGGGACATCATGGAAATTCTGACAGCGGCCGGCCTGACGGCGCTCCTGCAGGTGATTGCGATCGACCTGGTCCTTGCGGGGGACAATGCGGTGGTCATTGGCCTCGCCGCCGCGGGGCTCGATCCCGCGCAGCGCAAGAAGGCGATCTTCGTCGGCATCATCGCCGCCACCGTGCTGCGTATCCTCTTCGCCACGGTCGCCGTGCATCTCCTCGCCATCATCGGCCTCTTGCTTGCCGGCGGCCTCCTGCTGCTGTGGGTGTGCTGGAAGATGTGGCGCGAGCTGCGGGCCACCGGCCATGAGGATGAGAGCGGCGTCGATGTCGAGAACGCGCCGAAGAAGACCTTCTTCCAGGCCGCAACCCAGATCGTCGTCGCCGACGTCTCCATGTCGCTCGACAACGTGCTTGCCGTCGCGGGCGCCGCGCGCGAGCATCCGAGCGTGCTGATCCTCGGCCTTGTGCTCTCCATCGCGCTGATGGGCATTGCGGCCAACTTCATCGCGCGCCTGCTCAGCAAGCACCGCTGGATCGCCTATGTCGGCCTTGCGATCATCCTCTATGTCGCGCTCGACATGATCTATCGCGGCGCGATGGAGGTCATGCCCTACCTGCCGGGTGCGGCCGCCTGACGGCGGCCGTCAGGCGAAGACATGCGCCCTACCCGCGACGTCGAGGCGCACCAGGTCGCCCGGCGCCGGCAGGGCGACGCTGGACGTCTTGATGAGGATCGGCGGCAGGGCGACGTCGGCGAGCGCCACCGCCACCGTGCAGACGGCGCCGCCGAACTGCACGTCCACCACGCGCCCGCCGTTCCGCGGCGAGGCGCTGTCGGCGATGACGCGGATCTGTTCGGGCCGGAGCATGATTTCCGCCTTGCCGGCATGATCCCCCTCCACCGCCACATGTCCCAGCGCGCAGTCGGCGACGCCGTCGCGGATGAAGGCGGGCAGCAGTACCGCATCGCCGAGGAACAGCGCCGTCTCGCGGTCGCGCGGATGATGGTAGAGCGTCTGTGGTGAACCTGCCTGCACCAGCCGGCCCTCGCGCAGCACCGCCACCTGGTCGGCGAAGGAAAGCGCCTCGGACTGGTCGTGGGTGACGAGGATCGCCGTGATGCCGGCCGCCTGGAGCACGCGCGAGACGGCCTTGCGCATGTTTTCCCGAAGGCCCGTGTCGAGCGCCGAGAAGGGCTCATCGAGCAGCATCAGGCGCGGCCGGCGGCCGAGCGCGCGGGCAAGCGCCACGCGCTGCTGCTGTCCGCCGGAAAGCTGGTGCGGCCTGCGCGTTGCCATGGCGTCTTCCAGCTCCACCATTTCGAGAAGCTCGGCGACGCGCCTTGCCCGGTCCGGCGCACCGCGCTCGAAGCCGAAGGCGATGTTGTCGGCAACGCTGAGGTGGGGAAAGAGCGCGCCGTCCTGCGAGACGATGCCGATGCCGCGCCGGTGCGCGGGCACGCCCGCCGGCCCGTTTGCCAGCAGCGCGCCGTCGAAGCACACGCGGCCGCTGTCGGGAAACTCGAAGCCGGCGATGATGCGCAGCAGCGTCGTCTTGCCCGAGCCGGAAGGGCCGACCACCGCCGCGCGGCTGCCCGCACCGACGGCGAAGCTGACGCCGTCGAGCGCCTGCACCGTGCCGTAGCGCTTGGAGATGTCTTCGAGGTCGAGCAGCGTCATTGACCGGCCGTCCGTTTCGATTGGGCATGGAGAAGAAGGGTGAGCGGCAGCGACAGCGCCACCATCATCACCGCATAGGGCGCGGCGGCGACGTAGTCGATCTCGCTGGTCAGCGACCAGAAACGGGTGGCGAGCGTTTCCACCCCGTTTGGCGCGAGCATCAGCGTCGCCGTCAGCTCGTTGGTGATGCCGAGCGCGACGAGCGCGACGCCGGCCGCAGCGCCCGGCGCGGCGAGCCGCAGGGTGACCTGCCGCAGGGCCTGCCCGGGCGTGCGCCCGAGCGCCATGGCCGCCCGCTCCAGCTCGACGGGCGCCTGCGCGATGCTGGCGCGAAGGCCGACCAGCGCGCGCGGCAGGAACATGAGCACATAGCCGGCAAGCAGCATGGCGAAGGTCTGGTAGAGCGGCAGCAGGAAGCGCACGGTGATCGACACCAGCGCCAGCGCCACCACGACGCCCGGCAGCGAGCCGACATAGTAGTGGCAGGCTTCGAGCAGCCGTTGCAGCCGGCCCGGCGCGCGCACCGACAGCCAGGCCATCGGCACGGCGGCAATCGTCGTCAGCACTCCGCCGGCAAGGGCGAGCACGAGGGTCTGCACCACCGCGCCCGTCACCGCGCCGTCCCAGATGGCAAGGCCCCCCAGCCAGAGCCAGCGGCCGAGCGTGATCAGCGGCACGCCGAGCGTCAGCGCTGCCATCGCCGCGGGCAGCAGCAGGGCGGGCAGGCGGAAGCGGCCGAGCTTCTGCCGGTCGGCCGGCCGTGCCGTGCCGGTGCCGACGCGCGCATAGCGCTCGTTGCCCCGCAAAAGCACTTCGAGCGCCAGCAGGAAGAGGCAGCAGGCGACCAGCACGCCGCCGATCATGTTGGCGGCCGGGCTGTTGTAGGAGGACTGGAACTGGTCGACGATGGCCGTCGCCAGCGTGTCGAACCGGATCATGGCGAAGAGGCCGTATTCGGAAAGAAGATGCAAGCCGATCAGCAGCGAGCCGCCGCAAAGGGGAATGCGCAATTGCGGCAGCACCACGCGGAAGAACACGGCGGCCGGCGCAAGGCCGAGCGAGGCGGCGGCATCCTCCACCGCCGGATCGAGGCGGCGCAGCGTGGCGGCGACGGGCAGGTAGAGGAACGGATAATAGGCGAGCACCGCGACGAAGACGCCGCTAGCAAGTCCGTGCATGCTGGGGATCAGGCTGACCCAGGCATAGCTGTGCACGAAGGCGGGCACCGCGAGCGGCGTGACCGCCAGCCACGCCCACAGGCGGGCGAAGGGAATGTCCGAGCGCTCCGTCAGGAAGGCCGTGGCGACCGCGACGATGATGGACAGCGGAATGGCGATCAGCTCGAGATAGACGGTGTTGAGGACCAGTTCGCCGACGCGGGGGCGGAAGACGAGGGTCTTCACCGTCTCCCAGCCGACATCGTAGGTCACCCAGCCGATGAAGCCGAGGGGAACGAGGCTGAACAGCGCTATCAGCGCGGCCAGCACCACCATGGGCGCATGCGGCACGCGGGCGTCCTGCCGTCGCTGCGCCGCGGGCCACGCCGTATCGAGTGCCTCTGCCGTATTTTCCTGCAACAGGCCCATGCCCTCATGCCTGAAAGAGAAGACCATTTGCGTCTTGTGCGACGCCAGCCCCCTGCCCTAAGGATTTCTTGACTAAAACGCAATGGTTTGTAATGCGGCAGGCCGGCGGGTGACGAGGCCTTAGCGGATTTCCCGAGCCGGCGGCCTGCCGGATCTTCTTCTCGCAATAAGTTGAATGTCATTTTCAGGTTTTTATGCCAGTATCGCGGCGCCGGTGGGAAAAGGCCGGCATCCGTCTTGAAAAGGAGAGCAGTATGAACAGATCGATCCGGACCGCGCTGACGGCGCTGTCGTTGCTGATGGCGGCCGCCTCCGGCGCCGCGGCCGAGGATTCCGAGGGGATCGTCGTTTACAATGCCCAGCACGAAGGGCTCGGCAACGCGTGGATCGAGGCGTTCACCAAGGAGACGGGCATCAAGGTCACGGTGCGCAAGGGCAGCGACATGCAGATCGCCAACCTTCTCCTTCAGGAGGGCGACCTGACGCCCGCCGACGTGTTCCTGACGGAAAACTCCCCGGCCATGGTCCTGCTCGACAATGCCGGGCGCTTTGCGCCGGTCGACAAGGAAACGCTCGACCAGGTCCCGGCCGAGTACCGCCCGGCCGACGGCATGTGGACGGGCATCGCCGCCCGCTCGACGGTCTTTGCCTATGACAAGACGAAGCTGACCGAGGACAAGCTGCCGAAGTCGCTGCTCGACCTTGCCGATCCCGCCTGGAAGGGCCGCTGGGGTGCTGCGCCCGCCGGCGCGGATTTCCAGGCGATCGTCGGCGCCCTGCTGCAGCTCAAGGGCGAGGAGACGACGGCGTCCTGGCTTGCGGCGCTGAAGGAAGGCGCGACGCCCTACAAGGGCAACAGCGTCGCCATGAAGGCGGTCAATGCCGGCGAGATCGAAGGCGCGGTGATCTATCACTACTACTGGTTCGGCGACCAGGCGAAGACCGGCGAGAACAGCAACAACGTCGCGCTGCACTATTTCAGGAACCAGAATCCGGGCGCCTTCGTCAGCATTTCCGGCGGCGCGGTGCTCAAGAGCACCAAGCACCCGAAGGAGGCGCAGGCCTTCCTCAAGTGGGTCACCGGCAAGGGCGGGCAGTCCATCCTCAAGGACGGCGATTCCTTCGAATATGCCGTTGCCGGCGAATCCAACCCCAAGCTGGTTCCGCTGAAGGAGCTCGACGCGCCGAAGGTCGAGGCCTCGACGCTCGACAGCAAGAAGGTCGTGGAACTGATGACGGCCGCCGGCCTTCTCTGAAGCCATCTTCCCGGGATTGAAGCGCCGCGCGGTCGCAGGATCGCGCGGCGTTTTCTTTTTCCGGCTCAGTCGGAAAGGACGGCGCGGATTCAGCGCGCATGACGCGCCCGGCACCCTTGATGCATGTCAGGACCGCGTCACGCCGGCAAAGCCCTTGCCGAAACGCTCGCGCACCTTGCGGGCGAAGGCCGAGACGGTGGCCTGGTCCGCGGAAAGCGCTGTCACGAGGACGAATTCCACATCCTCCAGCGGCGGCAGGGCCGGCGGGGGGATTTCGCGCAGGCCCGCCGGGGCGAGACTGCGCGGCTGGACGAGGACGCCCATGCCCGCGCGCGCCGCCGCGGTGAGCCCGCTGAGGCTCTGGCAGGAGCAGACGATGCGCCAGGGCGTTCCGCTGCGCTCCAGCGCTTCCATCAAAAGGAGGCGGGTAAGGCTCGGCGGCGGAAAGACGATCAGCGGAAGCGCGGCTTGGCGAGCATGGCGTCCGGATCGCTCGCCAGCCAGACGAGCGGCTCGCGGACGATGGCCTGGCCGCGCTGCTCGCCGATGCGACGCTTGGCCATGACGAGATCGAGTTCGCCGCGATCCTGCATCTCGGCCAGCGTCTTGGAGAGCGCCACGGAGAGCTGGAGGTCGACGGAGGGATAGTCGGCGATGAAGTCCTCCAGAAGGCCCGGCAATTGCCCGCTGACGAGGTCTTCCGAAATGCCGAGCCGGAAGGTGCCGCGCGGCCCCTCCCCGTCGAAATGGGCGACGGCCTGCCGTTCCAGCGAGAGAAGCTGGCGGGCGTGGGGCAGCAGCGCCTCGCCGTCGGCCGTCAGCCGGACGGCGTGGGTATCGCGATCGATGAGCCGGCGCCGGAGGGCGCGTTCCAGCCGCTGGATGTGCTGGCTGACGGTCGACTGGCCGAGGCTGAGCCGCTCGGCCGACAGGGTGAAGCTTCTCGTCTGCGCCACCATGACGAAGCTGCGCAACTGCACGAGGTCAAGCATATCGCGATTCCCGATAAGTGTTATCGTTTGCATCGCGAAACAGGATAGCTAGATTGCAAGGCCTGTCGAGACCTGCTGATCGAGCGCCATGAAACGCCTCCTGCCCGATACCTTCACCCTCCTCCTTCTCGGGACCGTGCTGCTTGCCTCCCTTCTGCCGATTTCCGGCGGGCCGGCGGAATGGTTCGGCGTTGCCACCAATCTCGCGATCGCCCTCCTCTTCTTCCTGCACGGCGCACGGCTCTCCACCGACGTGGTGATCGCGGGCGTGCTGCACTGGCGTCTCCAGCTCTTCATTCTCGTGGCGACGTTCGGCCTCTTTCCCCTGCTCGGCCTCGGGCTCGGCGTCTTCTCGCCCTGGCTCATCGACCAGCCGGTCTATATGGGCCTTCTCTTCCTGTGCGTCCTGCCGTCGACGGTGCAGTCGTCCATCGCCTTCACCTCCATTGCGGGCGGCAACGTGCCGGCCGCGATCTGCGCCGCCTCGACCTCCAATATCCTCGGCATCTTCCTGACGCCGGCGCTGATGGCGCTCTTCTTCTCGACGGGCGGACAGGCGGGCATCTCGTTCGACATGATCTGGAAGATCATGCTGCAACTCTTCCTGCCCTTCGTGCTCGGGCAGGCGCTCCAGCCTTTCATTGGCAACTGGGTGCGCGCCCGCAAGAAGCTGCTGATGCCCTTCGACCGCGGCTCCATCCTCATGGTCGTCTATCTCGCCTTCTCCGAGGCCGTCACGGAGGGCATCTGGCACCGGCTCGCATTGCAGGACCTTGCGCTCATCGTCCTCGTCGACTGCCTGCTGCTCGCCGCGGTTCTGGTCATCACGAGCATCGGCGGCCGCCTTCTCGGTTTCAGCCGGGAGGATTGCATCACCGCCGTCTTCTGCGGCTCGAAGAAGAGCCTTGCGAGCGGCGTGCCGATGGCGAGCGTCATCTTCGCCGGGCAGCCGATCGGCGTGATCGTGCTGCCGCTGATGCTCTTCCACCAGATTCAGCTCATGGTCTGTGCCTGGCTCGCCCGCATCTATGCCGACCGGCAGAAGGCGCTGGATGCCGCGCCTGCGGCCGCTTCCTGAGGCTGCGGCAAATCCGATCCCCTCCCCTTCCCCGGATTGGAAAAGCGGTGCGTCCACGGCGCGCCGATTTTTCTTGTGAAGTCGTCTTCCCATTCGTTATATTCAAATAAATATAACGAATGGGATAAGCATGCCGACCCTGCCCCGCCTCGTACCGCCCCGTTCTCCGGCCCTCGCCGTGCCCCTGCCCTTCCCGGCCCTGCCGGAAGACGGCGCGGCGAAATCCGGTGCGCAGCGGTTGCGCACCTGGGAAATCCCATCGACGTTCCATTGCTCGATCATCGGCACCTGCCTGACCACCGGCGAGTTGCGCCAATTGCTGATCCGGGCCGGGCAGGAGGACGCGCGCACGGCGACGGATCACGCCTTGCACGGCCGGGGCGTGCGCCTCGCCGGTCAGCGCGACCAGGCCGCCCGGCTTCTCAACAAGGCACTCGACAGGCGCCATGAGAACAGCATCCGGCGCCTTCCGCGACAGGCGGGCGAGGAGACGCTTCGCGCGATCTGGCGGGAGAGTTTCGACCGCGGCGACATTGCCGGCCCCTACTGGGCGCTGATGAGCCATCCGGCGAGCCCGCCGGCCCTCGTCCGCGAGATATTCGGCGAAGTCCACATGCTCTCGCACCTCGTCGGCAGTGCCAGCCGCCTCGACATCGCACGGTTGACCCTGCTGGAAAGGGAACTGGAGGCGGAGAAGGACAGGAGCCGCCGGCAACAGGCACGCCTCAAGGCCGCAGCCGCGGAGCGCACCGGGCTGCAGCAGCGCGTTGGCGAGCTCGAGGAATGGATCACGCGTGCGCGGGCAAGCGCCATCGCCGCCGGCCGCTCGACGCGGGCAGGGGAGCGCAGGCGTTATGCTGAAGAGGATGCCGGAGCCGCCCGTGCCGACGCCCTCGCCCATCGCCTTGCCGAGGCGGAGGAACGCGGCCACGCCTTGCAGCGCGAACTCGAGCAGTTGCAGGATCTGTCCCATTCGATCCTGCGGGAGAACGAGGCGCTGGAGGCGGCGGTCGCCGCGCAGCTCCAGGCGGGCAGGGGCGTGGCGCCGCCCTCCCCGGCCGGCCCGGTTCTCTATGTCGGCGGGCGGCGCAATCTCTTCGATCACCTGCGCGCCTATGCCGAAAGCCGCAATGTCGAGCTCCTGCTGCATGACGGCGGCATGGAGGACAGCACGACGATGCTGCCCGCGCTCGTGGGGCAGGCGGCGACGGTCCTTTTCCCCGTCGACCATATCAGCCATACGGCGGTGGGCCTGGTGAAGCGGCTTTGCCGCCAGCAGGCAAAGCCCTATCTGCCGCTCCGCTCGGCGGGCCTTGCGAGCTTCCTCGCCGCGATCAGCGGCGCCGGCGGCGCCTACAGCCAGCCATAGGCGCTTTCCAGGCGATCACGCGATGGACGGATGCAGGACGGGCCGATACCCCACCCGGAGCGCGCGCAGCGTCGACGGCGGCGTGACCAGCCGGTCGGCTTGCTGAAGGCGCTGTGCCGGCGCGTATCCTTCTCGTGTCCAGCGATGGGCGAGGCCGGCCCGGAGCGTGAAGGCTTCCGCGCCGACACTGACCACCGTGCCATCCGGAAGCGCCGCAAGCGGGGCTGGGATGGGGTGCAGGCGCTTGCGGCCGCCCTCAAGGCGCTCCCGGTGGAGGACTGTGTCCATCTCGCTCGCTCGCGGCGGAGCCTTGCCGCTTTCCGCCGCCCAGCAGGCACGGAACCGTTCCGCCTCCTGCCTGCGGCAGAAGAAGCAGGGGCGGTGGCCCGCGGCAAGCGCGACAGCTTCGTCGAGGAAGAACAGCTCCGTCCAGCTCCGCACGCCCATCACGGTGCGCCGCTGCCCCTTGTATTCGCAGGCGCAGACGATCCAGGCCTTGCTCGTCCAGCGACGGGCCAGAAGGGTCTTCGTCGCCGGATCATGGATGATGCCGCGATTGCCCGTGAAGAGGCCTCGCTGCTCTATGGCAAGGATATCTCCGAAGGGTGTCACGCGGTTTTGAAGCGACATGGCATGCGGCCCGTCGATGTGCTGTTTCTTCGCCCATCGCACACGAGCTTGCCGTGTAGTGCAAGCCCCTCCCCCGATTTCCGGCGCCCGGCCTTGCTTTCGTCTCCGGCAGGAAGATCATCCGGTGGCGGGCCGCACCGATTCGCACGAAAGTCCCTGCTTTCTACCCGTTCGTGCCGCCGGAAAGACTGAAGGTGCCCCCTTTGCACCCTTCCGCTGCATCCCTCTCCTGCTGCGGAAAGGAGAGTATCGGCAAGGCATTAGCGTCCGCCGGGAGCAAGGCGTGGCAAAGAGCGGTGGATGCCTCCACCTAAACCACTTGCCCCCCCTAGAGAATCGCTCATAATCACGCTTATTGGGCTCTTTACGGCCGAAAATCGTTATCTGAGAGAATGACCGTTCATGAACGCTAATCCGAGCGCTTCGCTGCATGCTCCGATGAACTTCGAAGACCAGATCCTCGAACAGGGCGATCTGATCTCGAAGAAGCTGCATCTGCTCAGCGTGCAGCGGTTCCCGCCCAATGCGAGGAAGACCCTGCGGTCGTTCTCGCTGGCGGAGGTCGCCGCCTATGTCGGGGTGTCGCAGAGCACGCTGAAGAAGCTGCATCTCGACGGCAAGGGCCCCTCCCCGCAGACCTCCTCGTCCGGCCGCCGGTCCTACACCGCCGAGCAGATGCTGGAGCTGCGCCAGTACCTCGATGCGCATGGCCGTTCGGAAAGCCGCATGTATGTGCCCCATCGGCGCAGCGGCGAGAAGCTGCAGGTCGTTGCCGTCGTCAATTTCAAGGGCGGCTCCGGCAAGACGACGACAGCGGCGCATCTGGCGCAGTATCTCGCCCTCACGGGGCATCGCGTGCTTGCGGTCGACCTCGACCCGCAGGCGTCCCTCTCGTCCCTCCACGGCTTCCAGCCGGAGCTGGATCAGGTCGCCTCGATCTACGATGCCATCCGCTACGACGGCGAGCGCAAGCCGCTGGCCGATATCATCCGGCCTACGAATTTCCCGGGGCTGGATATCGTTCCGGCCAATCTCGACCTACAGGAATACGAATACGACACCCCGCTCGCCATGGCCGACAAGTCGTCCAACGAGGGGCGCACCTTCTTCACCCGCATCTCGCGGGCGCTGGCCGATGTGGACGACCGCTACGACGTGGTGGTGATCGACTGCCCGCCGCAGCTCGGCTACCTGACGCTGACCGCGCTGACGGCCGCAACGAGCGTGCTCATCACGATCCATCCGCAGATGCTGGACGTCATGTCGATGGGCCAGTTCCTGCTCATGCTCGGCGGCATCCTCAAGCCGATCCGTTCGGCGGGCGCGGAGGTCAATCTTTCCTGGTATCGCTACCTCATCACGCGCTACGAGCCGACGGACGTGCCGCAGGCGCAGATGGTCGGCTTCATGTCGACCATGTTCCACGAATTCATGCTGAAGAACCAGATGGTGAAGTCGACGGCCGTTTCGGATGCCGGCATCACCAAGCAAACCTTGTACGAGGTCGAGCGCGCATCGATGAACCGCGCGACCTACGACCGGGCGCTGGAATCGCTGGACGCGGTGAACGGCGAGATCGCCGATCTCATCCACCGGGCATGGGGACGTTGATTTGTCGGCTGACAAAAACGACGTTTAATGAAGGAAAAACAATAGGCTGAAGCCTATCGGAGAATGAAGGAATGGCGCGGAAGAATCTTCTCGAGGGCTTGGCCACTCTGACGGACGACACGGCGAGCCCATCGTCCTATCCGATGCGCGGGGCGGGCAAGTCGCTCGTCCGCTCGCTGGACGAGCTCGCCCGGCAGGCCGACCGCTTCCTGGAGGGGGAGGCGGTCGTCGAGTTCGATCCCGATCTCATCGACGATTCCTTCGTGCAGGACCGCCTGGCGCAGGACAACGACGATTTCCGCGAGCTCGTCGAGGCGATCCGCAGCCGCGGCCAGGATACCCCCATTCTCGTGCGTCCCCATGCGAGCCTTGCCGGGCGCTACCAGGTGGTCTTCGGCCACCGCCGCCTTCGCGCCGCGCGCGAGCTCGGCCGCAAGGTGAAGGCCGTCGTCAAGACGATCGACGATCGGACCCACGTCATCGCCCAGGGGCAGGAGAATTCCGCCCGCGCCAACCTGACGTTCATCGAGCGGGCCCTCTTTGCGCGCCGGCTCGATGATCTTGGCTACGACCGCGAGGTGATCTCGGCGGCGCTTGCCGCCAATGCGGCCGCCGTCTCGAAGATGATGTCGGTGACCGAGCGCATCCCCGCCGACGTTATCCACGCCATCGGCGAGACGCCCGGCATCGGGCGCGAGCGCTGGGTGGAGCTGTCGCTGCTGGTCGGCAAGGCCTCCAGCCTCGGCAAGGCGCGCGAGCTCGCCGGTGCGCCCGGCTTCCGCGACCTGCCTTCGGACGAGCGCTTCCTGTCGCTGTACGGCGCGCTCAATACCTCCGCGCGCACCGTGAAGAAGACGGAGCCGGCGGCGGGCAAGGCGAAATGGGAGCCGCAGGACCGCGCGGTCGTCGCGGAGATCAAGAACAGCGGGAAGGTTTTCTCGCTTTCGATGAAGGCGAAGAACGCCGTGCGTTTCGGCGATTTTCTGTCACGCAATCTGGATGCGCTCTATGCGCAGTTCCTGGACGAAGAAAACAGGGGAGACTGAACAGCAAAAGAAAAAGGCCCCCAAGCGGTTGCCCACGTGGAAGCCTCTCTCAGATCTAAGCACTCCGAGAATCGCATTTCCACGAATCACAGTCAAGAGTCTTTGGCACCGAATTTGGTGAGCGGATTTCTTTTGCCTTCTGGAAGGTGAAGAAAGATGCAGAGTGGACATGTGACGACGCCCTTCGGGCGGCGGCCGATGACGCTTGCGCTGGTGAAAGGCCAGTTCGAGACGGCCAATATCAGGAGCGGGAAATCCGCGGACAAGTGGAAGATCTATCGGGACGCCTGCGACGCGCGCACGCTGCTTGGCGTGCGGGACCGTGCGCTTGCCGTTCTCAACGCGCTTCTCTCCTTCCACCCCGAGGTGGAATTGAAGGAGGGCGACAACCTCGTCGTCTTTCCATCCAACGCGCAGCTCTCGGCCCGGGCGAACGGCATTGCCGGCACGACGCTCCGTGAGAACCTGGCGCTCCTCGTCCAGGCGGGCCTCATCCATCGCCAGGACAGCCCGAACGGCAAGCGCTACGCCCGCAAGAGCAGGGACGGGGCGATCGAGACGGCCTACGGCTTCAATCTCGCGCCGTTGCTTGCCCGCGCCGAGGAGCTGGCGCAGATGGCACAGGAGGTCGCCGAGGAGCGCCGCCGGCTGAAGATCGTCCGGGAGCGGATCACCATTACCCGCCGCAACATCCGCAAGCTCATCTCCGCCGCCATGGAAGAGGGCGCCGGGGGCGACTGGGCGTTCGTGGAGGACCAGTATCTTGCGGCCGTCGCCCGCCTTCGCGCAGCAAAGACGCTGTCCGATCTCGCAGACTGCCTCGACGAGCTTTCCCTGTTGCAGGAGGAAATCTCCAACATGCTGGAAGATTTGCTTCTTTCTCAAAAAACCGACGCCAATGATGCCGAATGGCGTCAGCACAAACAGAATTCAAATCCCGAATCCAGCAATGAACTTGAACCTCGCTCAGAAGACGAGCAGGGCGCGAAGCCGGCGATCCAGAACGAACGCCGGCATGAGCCGCTGAAGGCGTTCCCCTTGGGCATGGTGCTGCGGGCATGCCCGGATATCGCGATGTATGGCCCGGACGGTGCCATTTCGCACTGGCGGGACCTGATGACGGCCGCGGTGGTGGTCCGCTCGATGCTGGGGGTCAGTCCCTCGGCTTATCAGGAAGCCTGCGAGGTCATGGGGCCTGAAAATGCCGCGGTCGCCATCGCCTGCATCCTCGAAAGGGCAGGGCACATCAGCTCACCGGGCGGCTATCTGCGCGATCTGACGCGAAAGGCCGCGCGCGGCGAATTCTCCCTCGGCCCGATGCTCATGGCCCTGCTGCGGGCGAACGGCAATAGGGATAGCGTCGGGAATGCCGGATAGCGCCATGTGGGTTTCATCGGCCGTTTGCGAAACTCTACAGTCCGGCAGCCTTGGTAAGGTTGATGCGGAACCTGTCGCGCC
Source organism: Shinella fusca (assembly GCF_014203155.1). Taxonomy (GTDB): domain Bacteria; phylum Pseudomonadota; class Alphaproteobacteria; order Rhizobiales; family Rhizobiaceae; genus Shinella; species Shinella fusca. The sequence goes on along the minus strand of NZ_JACHIK010000004.1, from coordinate 420,927 downwards.
GGCGCTGGTAGCGGCGGGTCATTTCGGCGGACGCGTGGCCGAGCTGCTTCTGGACGTGGCGTTCGTCGACTTCGGCCGAGGAGGCAAGGCCGGCGCGCAGCGAATGGCCGGCGAATTTCTGCCCGCGCTCGGCCTCGGGAAGATCGCCGCGCACGCCGGCGGCCAGCGCCGTCTTCCTGACGAGGCGGGCCACCTCCTGGTCGTTGAGCCGGTCGGGGCCGACGTCCTTGCCTTTGCCGGTCACGCGGCGGAAGAGCGGTCCTCTGGCGATCCTGGCAAAGCGGATCCAGGTTTCGAGCGCGACGACGGGGCAGGTGGCGTCGCAGGAGCCGCGGCCGATCTCCACCTCGCGCCAGCCGGTCTTGCCGCGCAGTGTCAGGAGCAGGCCCCGATCGAAGATTTCGACCCAGCCGCGTCCATCCTCGCTCTGGTCACGCCCGAGGTCGAGGCCGGTGATTTCCGAGCGGCGCAGGCCACCGGCAAAGCCGATCAGCAGCATGGCCCGGTCGCGCAGGCCACGCAGGCTTGCCCGGTCGAGCGTCTCCAGCATGGCGATCAGGTCTTCCGGCAGGATCGCCTCCTTCTGCCGCGGCGGGGCGGCATGCCTGTTGCGGATGCCGGCAAGGACGGTGGCGATGGCGCGGTCCCTGCGGTCGAGCTTTTCTCCGCCGCGCTGGGCATAGTTCCAGCAAAGCGACGACAGCCGCCGTTCGATGGTCGAAACGCTCATCGGCCTGCCGGCGCCTGCAGACGTGCTTGCGGCGCTGCCGGCGGCGCAGGCGGTGATGTAGAGGCCGACGACCTGCGGGTCGGCAGGAAGAAGCGGAAGGTTCTGCCGCCGGCACCAGGCGGCAAAATGCTTCCAGTCGGAGGCATAGGCGCGCCGGGTATTGGCGGAGGCGGCGGCCTCGACATAGGCGCGGGCGCGATCGGTGAGATCCTGCAGATGCGCGGTCGCGCCGGAACGGCCTTCCGGGGAAGGGGAGGGGAGGGCGGCCGACACCGGCGCAAGCGAAACATTAACCGCAAGCGCTGTATTATCCGCCGGCGTAGCGTGTTCCGGAGCGGGCTTTTCGCTGTTCTGCTCGATGGGAGAGGTCATTTCCTCATAGGACGGCATAATGAACGATAATGCAAGATTATCGTTCGTTATAATGGTTCGACAAGCCGTGCGGTTTTATGGGTTCTCCGTAGCCCTAACCGCACGATTGCTGTAGTCTTCCCGGCATGGATTCGCGCGCCATCTCCGTTCCGGTCCCCGCATCGCCTTTGCCGCACATTCCCGGCTGGGCGCTGTCGCGCGGCCGCGAGCCGGGAGACCTCGATGCCGCCTTTGCTACTGGCATCGCCTTGAAATCGCTGGACGATCTTGTCCGCGCCGCACCCATTTGGGCCGGTTGCTGGCGCGCGCGACAGGCGCTGAAATGCGCCGCCGCCGCGATCCGGCTGATGGGCCGCAGCGAGGATGAGGCAGCGTTGCGTGATGCCGTGCTGCTGACGGCGGCCGGTGACGATCCTGGCCCGGCTGGAAAAGTGTTCTTGGCCACCAAGAGGTTTTCTGCGCGAAAACCCGGCTTTTCGACGAAAAGCATGATGGAACTGGCCGATCTGCTGGGCCTCGTCCGGGATGAGCGGCTTGCCGAAGCCGTCGACCATGGCGACAGGATGCTACAGGCCGGGCGGCCGGCCCCCTTCGCCGCGGCGGACCTGGTGTCGGCGATCTGCGCAGCGCGCCCGGATGCCGAGCCGCTGGCGTGGGTGTTGGCCGATGGGCTGATCGCCGTAATGCTGAAATGGGATTTTGCTGTGCCGCTGCTGATGGCCGAGCGCTACGGCCCGGCCTTCAAGACGCTCGGGGGCAGGGGACGCGTGCGCCCGGGCGATCCGGCCTTTGCCCGGGCCGTCTGCCTTGCCCTGACCGAAGGAGCCGGCGCGGCGTTGCGTTCGGCATCGGAAATCGCCCGCCGGGCGGATGCGCTTGTCGTCGCCGCGCCGAAGGTCCGCACCCGGGGCGCCGACGCGGTCATCGCGAAATTGCTCGAGGACGATGCCGTGCCGGCTTCGGCCCTGGGCAGCGGCCTCTCGCGCTGGGCGGCGACCCGGCTGTTCGACCGGCTGGAAGGCTTTGGCGCCGTGCGGGAGCTGTCCGGCCGCACCTCGTTCCGGATCTATGGGCTGTGACGATGGTTGAACCGGACGCAAGCGGCACGCGGCGAAACCGCAGATCGTCACCGGAGGACGAAGTCCTCTTGGATCGGGAACTGGCCGAACTGCCGCCGGCCCTGCGCTGGCGCGAATGGATGCTGCGGGTGGAGGCGGTGATTTTTGCCGCGGCAGAGCCGGTCAGCCGGGAGGCGTTGGCCCGTGTCGTCGGCAGGGACTGCAGCATCGACCTCCTGATCGACGACCTGCGCGCGGAATTGCGGGACCGGTCCTACGAGATCGTCGCCGTTGCGGGCGGCTGGCAGCATCGAAGCCGTTCGGCTTACGCATCCGCGATCCGGGCGTCGCAGACATCAACGCGGAATGCGGCGCCTGTAATGTCCGACTTCGAGGCCATGGTGCTGATGGCCATCGCCTATTTCCAGCCGATCACCCGCGGCGACCTGTCGAAAATCTTCGGCAAGGAGGTCAGCCGCGACACGATTGCGAGCCTCCGCAATGCCAGTTTCCTCGCCTCCGGCCCGCGCAGCCCGACGCCGGGCGCGCCCTACACCTATGTCACGACGAAGCAGTTCCTCTCAGCCTTCGGCATGCAGACGCTGCGCGATCTGCCCGACATCGAGGCGCTGGAGGATGCCGGGCTGCTCAGCCGGAAAGAAATGGTAGAGATTTCAAAGTATGGGCAGGATACAACAGACGAAAGCTAGGCCGTATCTACCGTACCAGCATTCGCAGATAGAGCCCGTCCGCAACGTTGGGCCACCGTCGATAACAGTCAGGCCGAATTCAGGTGGAATGTGTAGGATTCCTAGCCCTGTAGCAAACTCAGTTTCTATTCGTTCTGTGCGATTCCATATCGATAGCGAGTTAATGTAGTGGTGGTGCTGTCGAAATTTACAATACCACTCGAGTTCGAATAATTCCTGTCGAGCAAACATCTCTGCGAGAGCTAGGCTTGGCTGGTGTTGTCGGTGGGCTGGTGAGCGTCGTTTCAGGGCGTTTCATTCGGCAAGCCGAGCTGGGCAAGGGTGCGATTGATGCTCTGGCGGGCACGCAGGTAGATATCACTGGTATTGCGGGCGGGCAGGGAGATGTTGCGCACCGTGGATTGCGGCCTGATTTCCATCGCTTTGGCAAAGGCGTTCTTCGCATCCGCGGTTCGGCCGAGATTTTGATAGGCGGCGGCGAGCAGCATGTAGGCCCGGCCGGATGCCGGCGTGATGGCAACCGAGCGCTCCAGCCAGGTGACGGCGTCTTCGTTCCGGTCCATCAGGAGGCTCGCCCAGCCTGCGCCCAGCATCCACGTCCACCGTGACACCTCGGGTGTGTCGAAACGATCCGCTTGTGAAAAGACAGCAAGCGCATCGGCGAAACGGCCCAGCTGAACGTGCGTCATGCCGAGATGAAAGAGTGCCGTCCCGTCCCAGGGATTGGCGGTAAGAACCCGCGCACAGGCGACCAGGCTTTCGGAAAACTGGTTTGTTACCGTCAGGAAGCGACAGTAGGCGCCCAATATGGCGACCGCGTTGGGCCGCGCCTTCAATGCCCGCTCCAGAAGAACGCGGGCGTCTTCCTCGGCCTCGAGGCTTCTGGCCGGATCGTACCAGGCCATCTGCACGCCACGCAGGCGAAGTGCTGCGAGCGCGACCTGCAGATCGACATTGTCGGGATCGGCGGAGAGGCTCTTTTCGAGGATTGCAAGCGCCGTCGCGAAGCGTTCCTGCGTCGTCTGGTTGATCGAGGCTATCGCCTGACGTATTGCGACGTCGCCTGCGGGGTCGCGTGCTGCCTGCCCTTTGAGCTGAAGACTGTTCAGCCTGTCAGCGAAGGCATAGCCGGCGCGCGCCGCCAGTCTGGTTTGCAGCAACTGCGCGCTGCCCTCTGCCGCATCCGACGATATCTCAGCAACGGATTCAATGCGCCCGCTCGCAAGATCAACGAGGCGGGCCTGATAGTGCCATGATTGCTCCTCGCGACGCAGTTCTCCCTGGATTTCGTATGTCGCAGCCTGTTGCCCCGCCGTGTGCGGCCCCTCCTGTTCGATCAGGTCGATGCCGTCGATCTTCGAAAGCCCGGCGACGAGCTGGGTAAGAATCCCCTGCGACAAGGCGGTACCCTCTGCATCTCCGGCATCATGAACGATCGGACGAACACTGACCGAGGGCGGAAGGTTGTTGAAGGCACTACCGTGCAAGAAGAATGCGGCGATCGCCACAACCAGGAGCAGGACAAGCACAGCGGGAACAACATGCCTGCGGTTGCCGGGAGCACGGCCGGCAGAGGTTTGCGGTGGGGTTGGTGCACCGTCCTCCGGTTCGGTGCTATTTGCTGCAGAGACGTCGACAGCGAACAGATAACCACGACCGGACACGAGCCGGACCATTCGCCGGTCGTCGTCACCGAGCGCGATTCGGATTTCACGGATGGCCTGAAAGAGGCTGTCTTCCCCGACATGGATACCTGGCCAGACGGCGTCCATGAGCTCCGATTTGGCGAGCAGGTGTCGCTGGTGCGTGACAAGGAAACGCAGAAGCTCGAAGGCCTTAGGGCGCAAGCGTACCAGTTCACCGTTCGGGTCTCGTACTTCCCTCCGGTCCGGATCCAGCGTGAATCCCGAAAAACTGTACACGCTTCCCCCAAAGCTGCTGGCCGCAATGGCGACGCACCATAGAGAGGCTGAAGCGCTACCGTCAACACGCGTTGGGAGAGAGCATTTCGGTGTGGTTTCTGCCATGGCCCGCATGGCATCTTCCCGCAATTTCAGAAAAATTTCAGAATCTTTCAGACGTTTGCGCCGCCGCGTTCAGGACCGCATCGGCCGACCTGGCCTAGGGTTTTTCACGCGCGGCCCGGGGCCGCTGTGATGCACCGGAACAGAACGGAGCCTGGCAGACAGCGGCGATGCGATCCATCGGGATCGCGTCGAAGGCTTGCCTGTCTCCGTGTAATTCAGGCGGGACGAGCGCCACGCAATGGGAAATGTATTCGAGTTACAAGGCGTGGCAGCCGCGGCCGGGGATGCCGACCGGCTGATAGCGGGCGCGAGGTTTGCCGACGCCGTGGCGATGATGTCGGCAGATTTCGTCGCTATCCACGAAGTCGCCCCCAGAGCCGCAGCGCTGTTTGCGACACAACAGCGATGGCTCCTCTGCCACGCGGCACTTGCGGAGCATTTTCGTGGTGTTGCGGACGGTCAGCCTCGCCTGACACGACGCGGCATGGCGCAACTGGCCCTGCAGCATGGCATTGCCAGTCGCAACACCGCCCATGCGTTCTTCGACGAAGCGTTGAAGTATGGCGTCATCCGGCCCTTCGACGATGTGTTCGCGCCCTCGGACGGCACCCTGCTGATCCTGATCCGCTGGTACAGCCTTCATTTCCGAGCGCTCGACATGCTTGATGGCGGAACCCGGAATGCCTGGTTTCTTGCCGATCCCGAAAACCATCTGGTCGGTCTCGCCCCCATTGCGGGCAACACCATTCTGTCGAACCCGGACGTGCGCACGCCGGGGCCGCTTTATACGATCTTCACCTGGGCGGATGCCGGCGGTCTTCTGATGGACCGGCTCGTCGCAGGTATCGACCGGACGGTGGCGCGGGTCGACGGCGGTTACCTGACCGATGTCAGCTCGATTTCGGATCTTGCACGCTCTTTCGGACTGTCCCGCGCGCATGCCAGCCGGAAGATCGCCGAGGCGGAATCGATCGGGGGAATAGGCTGGAGCGGCAGGCGGGGCCATTCCCGTATCTGGATCTCGCAGAATTTTTACACGGAGTACGCGCGGGCACAGGCCTGCAAGCTGCTTGCGCTCGACAAGGCCTTCACCGTTACCGCAGCCCAGACAGGCGCCAACTGGCACGTGTCAAAAATGGACGGCGACGATCGAGACGCCTTTTCATAAATCTGGGCGGATGACGCCGCCGGGCGGCTCGTCAACGCCGGGGATACCTTAGAGGAAATTGTCGTGCATTTCAGGATTTCGGCTCTTCTGTGCCTGCTTCTGGCCGGAACATCCCTGCCGGCTGCGGCACAGGACGCGGGTGCGCTCTTGCGCGAGCAGCAGAGGCGCGAGGATAGTCTGCGCCCCGACAGGCTGCCCTCCGTCGAAGACGATGCGTCCGCGCAGGAAAGGCCCGTCGCAGGCGCCCAGCAGGGGCAGACGATCATTGTGCGAAGCCTGCTCTTCACCGGCAAGGTCGATATCCTGCCGGAGAAGGAACGTGCGCGCATCGCCTCGGCCGTGCAGGGCCAGTGCCTCGGCATTGCCGGCATAAAGGCAATCGCCGACACGGTGACGATCGCCGCCCAGAAGGAAGGGCGGCTTCTGGCTTTCGCGGTTCTCCCGCCCCAGGACATTACCGAAGGTGTCGTGCGCGTCGAAATACGCGAAGGGCATCTCAGCGAAAAAGTCGTCGAGCGCAAGGGAGACGTCCGAGCCCGCCAGGGCAGGCTCGAAGGTCTCGCGGCGGAGCTTCCTGCCGACGGTGTGGAGAAGAAGGATCTCGAGGCGGTACTGCTGCGGATGAACGATCATCCCGGCGTCACGGCGCGAGCGAGGCTGATGGCGGGCGCGGCACCCCAGACAAGCCGGCTTGTCATTGGCGTGGAGCAGGCGCCGCTTTTCTCCGCCAGCCTCTGGGGTGACAATGCCGGCTCGTCGTCCACCGGCAGGGCGCAGGCAAACGGGCAGTTTGTGCTGACCGATCTCTCCGGATACGGCGATGTCACACGGTTTACGACCACCGTTTCCGAAGGGCAAAAATTCGCACAGGCCGCGTTCAGCATGCCGCTCGGCACCGGCCCGCTCTCCTTCAGCGCCAATTACGGATTTCTCGATTACCGCAATGTCGATGCGGTCGGTTCCGTTCTCGGTCTGGAAGGGCAGGCCCACTATGCCGGTGTCGGTCTCGATTACAGCCTGGTGCGTTCGCGTGACGTCAATGTCCGGCTGACCGCCGATCTCGACTGGAAGGCCCTGATCGACGACAGCCTTGTCGGCCGTCTTCAGGACAAGCGCGTTATCGCGGGCACCTTCGGCATAGCCGGTGACGTGCGTGATGACATTCTGGGTGGCGGGCTGACAAGCTGGTCGCTCGGGTGGACCCTCGGTGACCTCGATCTTTCCCGCGTTCCCGGCGCGATGGCCGCCGATGAGGCAAGCCTGCAGACACAGGGCAGTTTCCAGACGCTGAATGCGCAGGTATCGCGCCTGCAGGCGCTCCCGGGTGATCTTTCGCTGTTCGGCCGGGTCGGTGCCCAGTGGGCGAACAAGAACCTCGACAGTTCGCAGGATTTTTCGCTCGGGGGGCCGTATGGCGTGCGTGGTTATCCCGTTGGTGAAGGCCGCGGCGACATGGGCGTGCTCGGCACGCTCGAGCTTCGCTACGACGCCCCGGTGCCCGACATGTGGGGAGCGCTGCAATTCGCGACGTTCCTGGATGCCGGTTACGTGCGCTTGAACCGGCAATCGAATGGCATTGCTGCCGCCAGTGTGTGCGGCTGCAACGATTACGGCTTGGCCAGCGCCGGCGTTTCGGCGCGCTGGTCTCGTGAAAATCTGAGCTTCTCCGCAGCCTGGGCGCATGCGCTCGGCTCCAATCCCGGCCGCGACCGCCTCACCGGCGAGAACGCGGACGGCAGCACGCGCCGCCACCAGTTCTGGCTGCAGGGCGCTATCAAGTTCTGAGGGTGGAAACATGAACAGGATCTACAGGCATATCTGGTCGAAGAGCCTCGGTCGTCTGATCGTCGTGCCGGAATGCGCCGTCGGCGCGGGCGGCGGAAAGTCTGGACGGCGCAGGAACAGGTTGCCGGCAAGCGGTATCGCAGCCGGCGCGCTTGCGGGACTTCTGTCCTCGATGGCGCTTTCCTCCGCGATGGCGCAGGATGCCCTGCCAACGGGCGGGCAGGTCGTATCCGGCTCGGCGACGATCGGCGTAAACGGCGGGGCCATGACGATCAACCAGTCCTCCGACCGGATGATCGCGAACTGGCAGAGCTTCTCCGTCGGCGCGGGCAATTCCGTCACCTTCAACCAGCCGGGCGCGTCCTCTGTCGCCCTGAACCGTGTGATCGGGCAGGACCCCTCGCAGATTCTCGGCAATCTTACTGCCAATGGGCAGGTCTTCCTGATCAATCCCAACGGCGTGGCGATCGGCAAGACCGGTCGCGTGCAGACCGGTGCCTTTGTTGCCTCCACCCTCGGTATCAGCGACGAGAAATTCCTCTCCGGCACCTACAGTTTCACGGGCACCGGCGGATCGATCGTCAACGAGGGTGACATCGTCGGCGGCACGGTCGCCTTGATCGCGCCATCCGTTTCCAATGCGGGCACAATCACCGGCAATACCGCCCTGGCGGGCGGAACGGACGTCCTTCTCGACTTCGACGGCGACGGCCTGCTGTCGGTGGAGGTGAAGGGCTCGACCATGGAGACGCTGGTCGAGAACAAGGGCGTCATCAAGGCTGACAAGGGTGTCGCCATCCTGACGGCCAAGGGCGCGTCGGCGGCCATGAAGGGTGTCGTCAACAACTCCGGCACCATCGAGGCAAGTTCCATCGGGACGCGTGACGGCCGCATCCTGCTGCTCGGCGACATGCAGAACGGCGAGGTCAGGGTCGCTGGAAAGCTCAAGGCGAAGCGGGTGGAAACCTCCGCCGCAAAGGTGACACTCGACAAGACGGCGAAGGTGGATACCGGCGGCGGCAAATGGGTCATCGACCCGGTGAACATCACCATCGACAACAACTATGCGACCGCGCTGGAGACGGCGCTTGCGACCGGTGACGTGGAGGTCTCCACCTACAACGACGGCAATGGCGGTGATGAGGGCAACATCAACGTCAATGCCTCGGTGACATGGGGCTCGCATGCCCTGACCTTGCGGGCGGACAACAATATCGTCATCAACGCCACGCTCACATCGACAGGCACGAGCCTGACGGATGGTCTCGTGCTCCAGTACGCACAGACGACCGCCACCGGCAGCTACACGATCAATGCTTCCGTCAACCTTGCCGCAGGCAGCCTGTTCCGCACGCAGAAGGGGGCGGCCGCGGCGATCGACTGGACCGTCATAACCGCGCTCGGTGCGGCCGGCAGCACGACCGGCAGCGACCTTCAGGGCATCAACGGCAACCTTTCCGGCTATTATGTGCTGGGTGCCGATATCGATGCGACGGCAACGGCCGGCTGGAACGGCGGTGCGGGTTTCGATCCCCTCGGCGACTACGGGTCGCGGTTTACCGGCGCGCTCGACGGGCTCGGCCATGTCGTCAAGAATCTGACGATTGATCGTCCCGGTGAAAATGAGATCGGCCTGGTCGGCTTTCTGGGTGGTTCGGGAAGCAATGGCGGCATCATCCGCAATATCGGGATTTCCGGTGGCAGCATCTTGGGCATGATCAATGTCGGCGCTCTGGTGGGTTATTCCTCATCGGGAGCGATCGACAACACCTGGTCCAGCGCAGCCGTAACCGGTGTCAGCAACAACGGCAGCGCCGACGGCAATGTCGGTGGTCTGGTCGGGTACAATGAACTGGGTTCGATCAGTCGCTCCCACACGACGGGCGATGTCAGGTTGATGAATATTCAAGGCCGCCGGAACCTGGGTGGACTCGTCGGATACAGTAATGGAACGGTCACGGATTCCTTTACTACCGGCAGTGTGGGCGGAGACAGATCCGGTAATGTCGGTGGTCTGGTCGGCTATCTGGACGGTGGCACCGTGTTGCGCTCCTATGCGACCGGTTCGGTCTACGGCAGCGCGAATATCGGCGGCCTGGTCGGCTATATGTCGCGCGACACGAACAGCGTCACACAGTCTTACGCAACAGGCAGCGTCTCCGGCGATTCCAGCGTCGGCGGGCTGGTCGGCTGGCTGTCGAAGGGAACCGTGTCGCAGTCCTTCTCTTCAGGCGGGGTCAGCGGCGGTCAGAATGTTGGCGGTTTTATCGGTGTCGCCAACGGGGAAGCGTTCATAACCGACAGCTTTTTCGACAAGGAAACAGCTGGAACCGACCGGCTGATCTTCAAGGAACCCTACTGGGCAGCCCCTCAGACGTCCAATGTCGCCGCCTACACGACCGCTGAAATGCTGACGCAGGCGAGTTATGTCGGATGGGACTTCGTGAACGACTGGTTCATGATCGAGGGCAATACCCGCCCCTTCCTGCGGTCGGAATATTCGACCGTCATTTCCAGCATCAACCAGCTTCAGCTCATGGTGCTGAACCCCGGTGCAAGTTACAGTCTGCTGCACGATATCGACTTCGGCAGCCTGCTGACCGATGGCAGCCGCTCCGACATGTGGGCCACGTCGTCTTCCGACGGCATGGGCTTCTTCGGGGTGGGCGACAACGCTGGCGTGGGCCTGTTCAGCGGCACCTTCGATGGACGGGGATATACGATTTCCAATCTCGTCATCAACCGGGGCGACATGGATGGCGTGGGCCTGTTCGGGCAGACGTATGGCGCAACGATCCGCAATGTCGGCCTCGTCGGCGGCAAGGTAATCGGGCGCAACAGCACCGGAGCCCTCGCGGGGGTGGCCAATAACGGGGTCGTCGAGAATGTCTTCTCGACGGCGAGCGTAGTCGGCGCGAACTATACCGGCGGGCTGATCGGCCAGAACACCGCGCAGATCGATACGGCCTACGCGGCGGGCAGCGTTACCGGCTCCGACAATGTCGGCGGGCTGGTGGGAAGGACAATCGCCAGCATCAGGAATGCCTATGCCACGGGCGCGGTAAGCGGCAGCAATGCCATCGGCGGTCTGGTTGGCGTCAATCAGGACGCTGTCGAATTCTCCTACGCTTCGGGCACGGTGAACGGTAGCCAGAATGTCGGCGGCCTGGTCGGGGTGAACCTTGGCACGGTCAGCAATGCCTTCGCTATGGGTACGGTCAGCGGAAGCTACAATACCGGCGGGCTCGTCGGGCAGAACCAGTCCACGATCGACGACAGCAGCTGGAGTTCCGCTGCCACGGGCCGCAGCGGCGCCTGCGGCAACGCGGCCTGCGGGACGGTGACGGACCTTGCGGTGCAGCAGCTCATCGATCCGTTCCGCCTCATTGCGGCGGGCTGGGATTTCGCCTCTGCCTGGGCCACGCCCAAGGCCGGCGGCGCACCGGTTCTCCGCACCCTCACATCGGCTCCGGTCTACAATTACTATGTGCGTGTCGGCGGCAACGCCACCGGCACCTACGGGGACACGCCTTCGACCAACGGTGTCGTCGTCAGCGGCATCGGCGCGGACAACGTAACGGTCGGGTGGGGCAGTGCCATCACGACGTCCACCAATGTCGGTACCTATGACTGGTCAACGCAGGACATCTTCGCGATGACCTATTCGGCGGGCGAGGCCGGTGACTACTATATGGGCTTCGACGCCGGCGGCCTGACGATCAACAAACGCGTTGTGTCGCTTCTCGGTAATCGTGGCTATGACCGCACGTCCGTTCTCGATGCGTCCATCTTCACTCTCCTTAATCTCGCCAATGATGAGACGCTGACCCTGACCGGGCAGGGCGCGATGGTCGACAACGGCCTGGGAACAGGCAAGGTCGTTTCGCTCGGAACGCTCGCGCTGGCCGATGGCACCGGCCTCGCTTCAAACTACACGCTCGCCAGCGGCACCTATGCGGTCGATATCATCCGCGCCGTGATCACCGGCATTTCAGGCATACTCGCCGCAAACAAGACCTATGACGGCTCGACCTCGGCCACACTGGACTTTTCCGGGGTGACTTTCGAGGGGCTCGTCGCCGGCGAAGATCTGTTGCTTTCCGCCGCCACCGGCACGTTCTCGGACAAGAATGCGGGAACGGGCAAGGAGGTGACCGTCGGGAACTTCGTGCTCGGCGGTGCCGACGCCGACAACTACATCCTGGATCTGAGTTCGATCACCACGACCGCGAACATCACGAAGGCCGCGATCGGCAGCGTCACGGGTATCACCGCTTCGGACAAGGTCTATGACGGTACGGCAAACGCGACCCTCAACTTCTCGGGCGTATCCTTCTCCGGCATGGTCCTGAACGACGTTCTGACGGTTGCAAGTTCTATCGGTGCATTCGGCGACAAGAACGCGGGGAACGACAAGACGGTCAACATTTCCGGCCTCATCCTCGGGGGTAACGATGCCGGCAACTACACACTCTCGAGCACGACAGCCTCGACGACCGCCACCATCGAGAAGCGTGCGGTCTCCATCGACGGCTATGCGGCTGCCGACAGGGTCTACAACGGTTCGACCGGGGCGCAGATCACCACCGCCGGAACGATCGACAACATGATCGCCGATGACGATCTGTCATCGACATTCCTCAGTGCTGCCTTCGGGGACAAGAATGCCGGGAACGGCAAGACCGTCACGATTAACGGCATTGCCCTGTCTGGCGGCGACGCCGGCAACTATACGCTGGCCGACACGACGGCGACGACGACCGCCGACATCGCCAAGGCGACGATTTCCGCCGTCACGGGCATTACAGCATCCGGCAAAACCTATGACGGCTCGACCGTTGCGACGGTTGACACCGATGATGCCGGCTTCACCGGCATGGTCAGCGGCGACACCCTGATCGTTTCCAGCGCAACCGGCGCCTTCGAAGACAAGAATGCCGGGAACGGCAAGACCGTCAGGATCAGTGGCATTGCCCTGTCGGGTGACGACGCCGGCAACTATACGCTGGCCGACACGACGGCGACGACGACCGCCGACATTGCCAGGGCGACGATATCCGCCGTCACGGGTATTGCGGCATCCGGCAAGACCTACGACGGAACCACCGCCGCTTCGCTCGCGACGTCGGGCGCGGGCTTCACCGGCATGGTCGATGGGGATGACCTCGAAGTCGCCGCCGCCAGCGGAGCCTTCGAAGACAAGAATGCCGGCAGCGGCAAAACGGTGAACATTACGGGCATCGTGCTCGGCGGTGCATCATCCGGCAACTACGTGCTCGGTGACACGACGGCGGCGGCCGCCGCCGATATCGCGCGCGCAAGCCTCTCGATGTCGGGCTTCACGGCGGCCGGGAAAGTCTATGACGGCACCACGTCGGCAACGGTCACGGGCGGCCAGCTCGATGGCATTATTGGATCCGACGAGGTCTTCTTCGCCTATGCGAGTTCCCTGTTCGCCGACAAGAACGCCGGTGCCGGAAAGGTCGTAACGATTGGTGGCATCACGCTTTTCGGTCAGGATGCGGAGAACTATTCGATCACCGGAACCGCGGCGACGACGGCCGATATCGCTCGTGCGACGATCTCCGCCATCACCGGTATTCGCGGCGTGAACAAGGCCTATGACGGAACCACCGGAGCGCTGCTCGACTATACACAGACGGTCTTCATCGGTGCGGTGGCGGGCGACGTGCTGCAGGTCGCGAGCGGCCATGGCCAGTTCGGTGATGCGAGCCCCGGACAGGACAAGGCGATCACCATTACAGGTTTGCGCCTCGGCGGCGTCGACGCAAGGAATTATGTGCTGAGCAATGACACGGCAGTCGCAACGGCAGACGTGAATGCGCCGTTCGCCAGCCCCCTGCCGCCGCTGACGCTGGTGCCCGAGGGCTTTCCGACGGACGAACTTGTTGTCTTCGATACTGCGCGTCTGCTCGCCGGTCCGGTGCTGGTGGACTTTCCGGAATGGCCGTGGGTCGCGTCGGTGAATGACGGCACACTTTTTGAGAATGGGCAATGAAATGGCCAGCAAACAGTCACTCGGTAAAATCGCATGGACGCTGGCGAGCGTCACCTCTGCCACCCTTCTCGGTTTAACGCTTGCACCGGCAAAGGCAGCGCCTTTGCCGGGCGGCGCCGGCTCGCTCGTCGAAACCTATCAGGATTGGGTCGTCGCATGCCAGGAGCGCGACGGGCAAAGCTTCTGCGTCATGCGGCAGGTGCAGAGCAACACGCAGACGGGGCAGAATGTCGTGACGGTCGAGTTTTCGGCTGCGCAGGACAAGCTGAACGGAGCGCTTCTCCTTCCGTTTGGATTGCTGCTTTCCGAGGGCGCCACCGTGACCATCGACGGTGCCGGGAAAAGCCGCGTGTTGCCGTTTTCGACCTGCCTGCCGCAGGGGTGCCTCGCGCCGATTTCGTTCGAAGCGGATGACATCGCGAAGCTCAAGGGCGGCACGGCGCTCAATCTCGCTGCCCGGTCGTTTTCGCCGCCTCAGCCCGTGGAGCTCAAGATTTCGCTGAAGGGCTTTTCGGCTGCGTTGAGCCGCGTCTCCGAGTTGACGAAGTAGAGAGCCGCGCGCGGGCGTTTTCCGATCACATAACGATGTTCGTAGACCACGGAACCGCCGGGCAGGCCTGCGCCCGATTGTCCGGCCCTGGGCAGATCATAAAAGGGGTTGCTTGGCAACCAATCGCCGTCGAAGCCATCCCACGTTCCGGATCGATGACTTGGACTTTCGGCTCTGCGCACATGCCCGACATTCGGCGGCAAAGCGTATGAAGTGTGGCTCACGGGGCCAGTCGAAATCAAACGGATAATTCGCCCGGCGCGGCATCGTCATCAACAATTGCTGCGATCGTGGACGCGCGCACGAAATCGCGGATTTCTTCGCCCGTAAACATCCGAATGCCATCTTCATCGCTCAATGGCGCGCCGGTTTGACGATCAAAGACAAACCATGTCCGAACGGCATCCGGATTGTCGACGCTGCAGAAATAGCGGGCAATATACCGTTCATTGCGCATCTCATGTCACTCCCTAATCGCCATTTCCTCGACGATGAGCCGACTGTGTTTTGCACCGCTTCACTTGACGAAGCTGCATGCATGACAGCATATTGTCACAAATGGATACAGAAGCCAACGACATGATTCAAGAGTTGATCCTTACGATTTTCCGGCTCGATGACGTGCTGAAGGCGGCAGCCAATCGGATATCCGAGCCGGCAGGTCAGACGGGAGCACGATGGCAGGTGCTGAACGCATTGGACGACGGGCCAAAAACGGTCGCCGAGATTGCGCGGATCAAGAACGGTTCACGGCAAGGCGTCCAAAGGATCGCCAACGAACTCGTCGCAGAAGGCTCCGCGGCGCTCAATGAAAACCCAAGGCATCGCCGCTATCCGCTTGTCTGCCTGACACCCCAAGGCAGGGCTGCTTTGGAGATGATCAGAAGCGAACGGGAGCGCTGGACGGCAGCCGTTTCCGCCGTGTTGGGCCACGAGGTCGATCCGGCAGTTTTGCACTTTCTGGAGCGCTTCCGTATCGCAGTTGAAACGACGCTTTCGAACAGGTGAAAAGCATGACAGTACCCTATCGCCCCACGGGCCATGCCGCCGTGTCGCCCTATCTTCTCGTATCGGATGCTGCAGGCCTGGTTGATTTTCTCAAGCAGGCCTTCGACGGCCGCGAAATCTCAAGGATCGAGCGGACGGATGGAACGATCATGCATGCCGCTGTGGCTATCGACGACTCGGTCGTCATGGTCGGTTCGCGGAATGTGACATTTCAGAACTCGACCCATCTCTATGTGTCGGATGTCGACGAGACGTATCGCAAGTGCCTGGCGCTTGGTGCCGAGTCCCTCAGCGAACCAGGTACCTTCGGCTATGGCGATCGGTCCGCGGGGATACGTGATGCCTTCGGTAACGTTTGGTGGCTCGGCACACACATGGGTGAGAAGGTTTAGTGATAAATACCGATATGGGCCTGCGATAGATATGATGCGCGGCTGCGACGATCGCGATGGCGGCGAACACGGCAGGGGTGCCCATCGCACCGGCCAGACCGAAGGACGTACGGTGCAGGTGGCGCATGTTGAACAAATAGAAGATTCCCATCAACGCCACGACATTTCCTATGTCCTTGCTGCAAGCGTCGCCAGGGCCGCCGAACGGTCGAGCCAGCCGACCTGCCTCACTCCGTCGACGACGGGCAGACGGTCTGTGGCGGCGACGAGTTGCGGGGCGATGTCGGCGATGGTCGCGTCGACATCCACGCCCGCGGTTGCGGGGCCGGCTTCCGCGGTCATGATCGATGCGACACGAACGACGCAGGCCGGCGGCACCTTGGCGACGAAGCGGCGCACATAATCGGTGGCGGGCTCGGTTACCAGTTCCTCCGGCGTACCGATCTGGATGATGCGGCCGGCTTCCATGATGGCGATGCGGTCCGCCAGGCGGATGGCCTCATCGAGATCGTGGGTGACGAAGACCACGGTGCGGGTCTGGGTTTGCTGAAGGCGGAGCTCGAAAGCCGCTTCATCGGTTCGTCGCCCGGGGTCGTCGCACTCCGCGGTCGCCTCGCTCCGCTCTGCGACCTCGATGTCGACGTGCTCGTCAACGGCGAGACGGGAACGGGCAAAGAGGTGGTGGCCCGCGCCCTCTACGATCTCGGCAGGCGCCGTGGTCGCCCCTTCATGGCGCTCAACTGCGCCGCCATTCCCGCGTTCGAGGCCGGAGACGACGATGAGCGTCTGGCCGAGCGGATGGGTATGCCAGGCGGTGCGCGCGCCCGGCTCGAAGGTCACCTGCGCGCCCTGCACCGAACGGGTTGAAGAGCGGATCGATGTGTACCGTCCCGGTGAACCAGGCCTCCGGCCCTTTGCCGAGGATCGTGTACCTGCCCGTAGAATGTCTATTGCCGGTCTCCTGTCTGTTAGCCGATAAGGGTGATTTGAAGCGGGAGTGCTCACCGTGGTCGGGGGGATTGCGATTGCGCTTCTCCTCGACCAGCCGATGTGGGGGCAGGGGATCGTGTGCATTATGATCATCTGTCCTTCTTCGTGATGCCGCCGGTGGCCGCACTCGTGTGGAAGAACATAATCATGCATCCGGGCTACGGGGTGTTGGCGGATATCAATAGGGCGCTCGGCTTCCGGCTTTCCAGGGAGACCGGCACCTGGAAGGGCGTCGTGGGCGCCGAGCATCTCGGCTCCGACATGTTCTGCACGTCTATGTCGATGGCGTCGGCACGATGACGGTGCGCGCCGACGGTGACTTTGCCGCCACCCATGGCGACGCCGTCTTCCTCACCCCGGACGAGAACCGTATCCACCGCTTCGACGACAAGGGGCTGGCAATCCGATGAAGAGACGTGAGGGCAGGAGCGTGCTTATCACGGGGTCGGCGTATTCCCATCCCTGGAATAGGTGATGCATGCATTGCAAATCGTCATCGATATCGAGACGCGCGCGAGATCGGTCTGCGGAACTTGCGCAAGATCGCTGTCGAGGATGACGATGTCGGCCAGGAAGCCCGGTGCGAGCTTGCCTTTTTGGCTTTCCCTGAATTCCACCCAGGCGCCGGCCCGTGTGTAGGCATGCAACGCCTGGTCGATGGTAACCGATTGGTCTTTGCCGCCTTCCCTCCAGGGCTGCCGCGTGACGGCCGCCTGGATGTTCGCCAGCGGTGCAAGAGGCGCGATGGGCCAATCGGATGAAAACACCAGCGGCACGGCGGCTTCCAGCAGCTCGCGGGTGCGGAAGGCGATGGCTTCGCGCTCGATGCCGATGCGTGGCAGATAGGTTTCCGTCGGGAAATCCATCGCACCCGGCGGGTGGGCCGGCTGCATCGAAGCAACGACGCCGAGTTCGCCGAAGCGCGGGAAATCGCTCTCCTGCAGCAGTTCGATATGCTCGATACGGTGGCGGGAATCGCGTTTGCCGTTCTTCCCGCGTGCATCCTCATAGGCATCCAGCACCTGCCGGACGGCGCCGTCGCCGATGGCATGCACGGCAACCTGCAACCCGAGAGCATCGGCAAGAACGATCGCTTCGCTGAGTTCGTTACCGGGGAAAAGCGGCGTGCCGTTGTGATCCGGCGCATCGGTATAGCCGTCGACGAGTACGGCGGTTCCCGATTCCACCACGCCGTCGGCAAAGACCTTGACGAAGTCGCAGGTCAGGAAGTCGCTCTGGAATTCCTCGCGCCAGTCGGCGGCGCTGCGGATGTCCTCGAGGGCCGTGCCGGGCTTGAACAGATAAGGCACCCGCACGCGCACCGGCAGTTCGCCATTGGCGTCAAGCTCCCGGAGCATATCGAGCTGGTAATAATTGCCGTCCATGTTCTGGATGGAGGTGATGCCGTTCGCGGCGCAATAGGCAAGGCCCTTGCGCAGCACCGCCATGTCCCCGGCGCGCTCTTCCGCCGTGATGCCGCTCTCTTCCGCGCTGGTGACGGCGCCAAGGATATCCCGCCCGCCGGAGGGGGAAAGCTTATAGACAAGGTTCATGGCCGGGGCTTCCCGCAGCTCGCCCGTCGCAAGCCCATCCGCCCCGACGACGACCTCGGTTCCGGGGCGGAGTTCCGCGCCCCGCTCGATGCCGGCAAGCCTCAGGGCCGCCGTGTTTGCCCATGCGGTGTGATGGTCGGCCGAGGAGATGAACACCGGCAGGTCCGGGCAGGCCGCATCGAGGTCCTCGCGTGTCGGCATGCGTTCGTCGGAGATGAAATTGTAGAGCGCCGAATGCCCAACGATGAAGCGAAGGCCCGGATGCTGTGCCCGCCAGTCGGCAATGCGTGCTGCCAGGTCCTCGACGCCCTTGACGGTGGCGACGGAGAGCTGCTGCAGCGAAATGCTGCCGCCGAAGATATGCAGGTGCGCTTCGTTGAAGCCGGGCAGCACGGTGTTGCCCCCGGCATCGATCACGCGGGTTTCGGGCCCTTCCAGCGGGGCGCATTCCGCATCCGAGCCGACCCGGACGATGCGGTTGCCGAGCACGGCGATGCTCTGCGCGGCCGGTCGGGCTTCGTCCATGGTGCGGATGGCGCCGTTGCGGATGATGAGGTCGGCGGTGACAGTCATGGGCTCCTCCCGGTTGTGTCCCTGGTCGTTCGATGGAGTTCAGGCGGCAGCCGTGATGTGCTTGACGCCCTGATAGCTGGCGAGCCCCCAGGGGCCAAGCTCGCGGCCGATGCCGCTCGACTTGAAGCCGCCCCAGGCGCTCTGCGGATAGACGATCTGCGGCGTGTTGATCCAGATATGGCCGGCTTCCATCCGTGCGGCCAGCCGGTCTGCTCGCGCCGGATCGCCGGCGACGATGCTGCCCGCCAGCCCGAATTCGGAGGCATTCGCCAGTGCGATCGCCTCGTCGTCGTTCCTGAAGCGGCGGCTCGCCAGCACCGGCCCGAAGATTTCTTCGGTCCAGATGGGGCTTGAGACATCGACGTCGCGATAGATCGTCGGGGCGGCGAAATAGCCGGGACCGTCGAGCCTGTGTCCGCCGGCCAGGCAATCGCAGCCCCCGGCGTCAGCGGCTGCGAAATAGCGGTTCACCTTGTCAAGCTGCGCCAGCGTCGTGAGCGGCCCCATGTCGCATCGCCCGGCGAAGGGCGAGCCGACCGCCATGCCGCGCACCCGCTCCACCAGCGCCTCCAGCAGCTTCGCCTCGACCGCCTCATGCACGAGAAGCCGCGAGGTCGCCGAGCAGACCTGCCCGGCATTGAAGAAGATGCCGGCCGCCACGCATTCCACCGCCAGATCGAGATCCGCGTCTTCGGTCACGATGATCGCCGACTTGCCGCCGAGTTCGAGCGAAACCGGAAGGCCGCGCGTGGCGGCGGCCGCCATGACCTTCGCCCCGGCCGCATTCGAGCCGGTGAAGGAGATTTTCCGCAGGGCCCTGGCCTCCGTCAGCGCCTTGCCGACAGGAGCAGCGCCGGTCACGATGTTCAGCACACCGGCCGGCAGCCCGATCTCGCGGGCGATGTCGCCGTAGCACAATTCGGCCAGCGGCGTCGCCTCGGAGGGCTTCAGGACAGCCGTGCAGCCGGCCGCGAGCGCGGGCGCAATCTTCCAGGCGCTGGTGACCAGCGGAAAATTCCATGGAACGATCAGCCCCACCGGCCCGATCGGCTCATGGCGCACGCGGCCCCTGTGGCTGCCGCCGCCAAGGCTCGTTTCGGCATGCGGGCTGCGGGCGCGCTCCTCGATGAGGTCGGCGTAATAATCGAAGGTCGCGATCGCATCGCCGAGATCGATCGAGGCTTCGATCCGGGGCTTGCCGCTGTTGACCATCTGAAGCGCTTCAAGCTCCGCTGCCCGGCTTTCCAACCCGCGGGCAAAGCCACGCAGATAACCGGCGCGGTCCCCGGCGGAGAGCCGCGCCCAGGGACCGAATGCCCTTGCCGCGGCGGCTGCCGCACACTCGACCTGCCGCTCGCTCGTCGTTCTCGCCCTGGCAAAAACAGCGCCGGTCGAGGGGTCGGCGACCTCCAGGACCGTGCCGCCCAGCCCGGTCTCCCAGACGCCGTCGATGAACGTGGTGTGGTCGCGATCGTAGTTCGTCATGGTCTTGCTCACTGCGTCAGGAGAGAGGGAAGCCGAGCTTGCCCACGAATTTGAGCCACAGGTTGCGCCAGCCGCCTTTGCTGTCTGCGGTGTCGAGCGCATACATCGTCGTCCGGGCGCCGATATAGCGGAACGGTTCGGGCGGGATGATGCCCGGCATGGTGCGGGCAAAATCGCATTCGAGTTCGGGGCGCGTGGCTCCGTTCAGTTTGGCAAGCCCGATATCGGCTCCGAAGCGGCTGGCGGAAACCCCGAAGCCGGAATAGCCGCCGGCATAGACCACCTTGCCGCGGTGATAGGTCTGGAAATGCACCGCCATGCGTGTCGTCAGCGCGATCGGCCCGCTCCAGGCATGGGTGAAACCGATATCGTCGAGTTGCGGAAAGGTGCGGAAGAAGGCTTCCGCCAGCCGCTTGTAGGGTGCCGGCGTGCGGTCGAGGCGCGGGTCGCGCGGCCCGCCGTAGAAATAGCCGAGCCGTCCGCCGAACAGGATGCGGTTGTCCTTCGTCAGCCGCATGTAGTTGAGCTGGGTGCGGGTGTCGTAGACGCCCTGCCGGTTGCGCCAGCCGATGCGGTCCATCTGCTCGGGCGTGAGCGGCTCCGTCATCAGGATACGGTCGCGCACCATCGCCACGCGCCTCTTGATGTGATCGTGCCCGGCGGCAAAGGCGTTGGTCGCAAGCAGCACCTTGCGCGCCCTGACCTTGCCGTCACGGGTCGCGGCGACGACGGTGCTGCCTTCATCGCTGATATCGCGCAGCGGCGTGTGTTCGTGAATGCGCACGCCGAGCGACAGCGCGGCCCGTTTCAGCCCCCAGGCCAACCGTGCCGGATGCAGGGTGCCGCTGTTCTTCTTCGCCCAGAGGCTGCCCTCGAACAGAGGCGAGGCCAGTTGCCCGCGAGTCTCCTCGGCATTCATCAGCACCACGTCATGGCCATGGCGCGCGTGCAGTTCGTATTCCTCGTTCAGCGTCGGCAGGTTCTCCTTGCCGACGGCGACCGTAAGCTCGCCGTTCCACTCCGCATCGCAATCGATCGCATGCCGGTCCAGCGTGTCGAGGAAGCCGGCGATATTCGCCTGGCCCAGCGCCTCGAGCATGGCGATATCCTCGGGAAACACCCTGACGGCGTTGTGCAGGCCGTGCATGACGGACGTCGAGACGATGGCGCCGGGGCGCCCGGATGCGCCGCAGGCGATATTCTCCGCCTCGATCAGCACCACGTCCTTCGACGGCTCCGCCTCCTTGGCCAGGATCGCCGCCCAGAGCCCGGTGAACCCGCCGCCGACGATCAGGAGATCGGCTTCCGTGCGGCCGACGAGCGGGGCTTGCGGAGCGGGAGCATCCGGCCGGTCGAGCCAGAAGGGATAGAAGGTGACGTTCGCCAGGGCGCGATCGGCAAGCATGACAGTCTCACATCATATTGGGAGGCGAGGGCGGCCGTTGCGGCCGCTCCTCGAAACCGGGATCAGTCGTTGAAAAGCACGTAGATCTTGCGCAGGGTCTCCAGCACCTCGAAGCGGCCCTCGAAGCCTTTCGGCACGATGTAGCAATCGCCGGCGCCGAATTCCTCGATGCTGCCGTTTGGGTTCGTCAGCGCCACGCGGCCCGAGATCACCACGCAGAATTCGCTGGATTCGGGATAGGCGAGCGTTTCGGCGTAAGGCGTGCATTCCCAGGTGCCGACGAGGAACTTGCCCTTGCCCGCCTCATAGTGCATCGCGCCGGTTTCGCTCGGCGAGCCGCTCAGCACGGCCTCCGGCGGAACGACCGAGCAGGCTTCCATCGGCCCGTTGCCGAGGCCCTCGCGGGAAAGGCGGATGACTGCGCTCATTGTAGTTCTCCTGTCTGAAGAGTGTGGCGACATGCTCGCCGGTCGACAGGATGATAGGGGGCCGCCTCGGTCCTAAAAATCACGCTTTACATCGCGTTGGATTTGCCGCTTTCAATGAATGCATGAAAATCTCAGGCGCCGATCTGCATCTTCTCTCCGTGTTCGATTCCGTGGTCCGCAACGGTGGTTTTTCGGCGGCCCAGGCCGAGCTTGGCCTCAGCCAGCCGACCATTTCCAATCACATCACCGCGCTCGAAACGCGGCTCGGCGTCATCCTGTGCCAACGCGGCCGGCGCGGGTTCCAGCTTACCGACAAGGGCCGGCAGGTGCATGAAATCGCCGTCGACCTGCTGCGGCGGATCGACCAGCACTCGATCTCGCTGACCGCGCTGAAGGGCAGCCTCGTCGGCCAGCTGAAGATCGCCGTCGTCGATTGCGTCGCCTCCGATCCCGCCCTCAAGCTGACCGAGGCGGTTCACAGGCTGAACGACGAGGCGCCGGGTATTCGCATCGAGATCGAGGTGGAGAAGCAGGGCGGCATCCTGCGCCGGCTCGCCGAAGGCGATATCCATGCCGGCATCGGAAGTTTCGACAACAAGATAAAAGGCCTGTCCTACGCCAACCTCTACGAGGAGAGCCATTCGCTCTATTGTGGCAGGGCTCATCCGCTGTTTTCGACACCGGATGGCGACATCACCCAGCAGGACATGGACCGATGCGTCTGGGTGCATCGCGGCTACTGGAGCCGCGAGCGCAAGAAGAGCCAGCAGGTTATCGAGGCCGACCGCATCGTCGACCAGATCGAGGCGCAACTGCTGTTCGTGTTGAGCGGCGACTACATCGGCCTGCTGCCGGATCACGCGGCCGACGCCTATGTCGTCTCCGGCAGGCTCCGGAAACTGCCGCCGCATGAGGACAATTTCGACTGCATGATGCAGCTCGTCCATCGTAGCGGCCCCCACCCGAAGACCTTCCAGATTTTCCGCGAGACACTCGTCGGCCTCTACCGCTCCCGCACATCGGGGCGCGGTGGCGCAGTCGCCCGAACCTGACGCCTGCCGCGCCTCTCCAGACGGCTTCCATCCGCGGGCGGGCAAGGCTTGCCCGCCGATACATTGGGTTTTGTCAACGCAAGTTTCCGCACAATGGAATGTTAGCGGTGCCCGGCTCCTCCCACACTTGGTGGAATACCATTTTGGGGAGGTCGCATGTCTTTCAACCAGCCTTTAGGCGGCAACGAGATGCCGCGCTTTGGGGGCCCCGCCACGATGATGCGGTTGCCCGGCGCTTCGTCGGCCGCAAATCTGGATGCCTGTTTCATCGGTATCCCCATGGATATCGGCACGTCGAACCGGTCGGGTACCCGGCTTGGGCCACGCCAGATCCGCGACGAAAGCCGCATGATCCGGCCTTACAACATGGCGACGGGGGCTGCTCCCTTCGACGTGCTGCAGGTCGCCGACATCGGCGATGTCCCGATCAACACCTTCGATCTCAAGAAGTCGGTCGCCATCATCACCGAATATTATCGCGGCGTGCTCGCCCATGGCGCCATTCCGTTGACGCTTGGCGGTGACCACACCCTGACATGGCCGATCCTGCGCGCGGTTAAAGAGCGCCATGGCCCGGTCGCCCTTATCCATGTCGACGCCCACTCGGATACGAACGAGCACATGTTCGGCGAGGCCGTCGCCCATGGCTGCCCCTTCCGCCGCGCCTGGGAAGACGGCTGCCTGCAGAACGACAAGGTCTTCCAGATCGGCATCCGCGGCACCGGCTACAGCCCTGAGGATTTCGACTGGGGCCGCAAGCAGGGCTGGACCTGCATCCAGGCCGAGGAATGCTGGTGGAAATCGCTGACGCCGCTGATGGCCGATATCCGCAGCAGGATCGGCGATGCGCCGGTCTATCTGACCTATGACATCGACAGCCTCGACCCCGCCTTTGCGCCCGGTACCGGCACCGTCGAGGTCGGGGGCCTGACGACCCATCAGGGACTGGAGATCATCCGCGGCTGCGCCGGGCTGAACCTCGTCGGCTGTGATCTCGTCGAAGTGTCGCCGCCCTATGACCCCGCCGGCAACACCGCGGTGATCGCAGCGAATTTCCTCTACGAGATGCTCTGCGCCCTGCCACGCGTCGCCGAGGCGGCCGCCAAGAACAGGAAGTAAGCCAGTGATCGAAGTAGACCGCATTCATGTCCGGTTCGGCGAGGGACCCGGCGCCTTCATCGCTCTCAACGACGTCAGCGTGACGATCAACGAAAGCGAGTTCTTCACTCTGCTCGGCCCCTCCGGCTGCGGAAAAACGACGCTGTTGCGCTCGATCGCCGGTTTCATTCACCCCAGCGGCGGTGCGATCCGTCTTGCCGGCCAGAACATCCTGTCGCTGCCGCCGTTCAAACGCCCGGTCAATACCGTCTTCCAGAACTACGCCCTCTTCCCGCATATGACGGTTGCCGAGAATGTCGGTTTCGGCCTCGAAATGCTCGGTCGCCCGCGTGCCGAGATCGCCGCCACCGTCGAGGAGATGCTGGCACTGGTGAAGATGACGGCGATGGCAAGCCGCCGTCCGTCGGAGCTTTCCGGCGGCCAGCAGCAGCGCGTGGCGCTTGCCCGCGCGCTTGCGCCCAAACCCAAGGTGCTGTTGCTCGATGAATCGCTCTCCGCGCTCGACCTGAAGCTGCGCAAGGAAATGCAGATCGAGCTGAAGCGCCTGCAATCCGAAACCGGCATCACCTTCATCTTCGTTACCCACGATCAGGAAGAAGCCCTGACCATGAGCGACCGCATCGCGGTCATGAGCGCCGGAACGATCCGCCAGATCGGAACCCCGCGCGAAATCTACGATCACCCCCGCGAGCGCTTCGTGGCCGACTTTATCGGCGATACCAATTTCGTGCAGGCGAACCTTTCGGCCGACGGCACCGTGGAGCTGCCGGGTGGCGCCCGCATCCGCGCCGGCCTGCAGGAGGATGCGGCCGTCGCCGCCCGCCCCGTTACGCTGGTCATCCGCCCCGAACAGACGGTGCTCGAACAGGTGCCGGAGAAGGCGCCGCTTTCGGGAGTGCTGGAAAACGTCGTCTATTGCGGCACGGATACCCACTACCACCTGATGCTTGCCGACGGTGCCCGCTTCGTCGTCCGCCGCCAGAACAACCCGGCCCGTCCGGTGACCTTCGAGAAGGGCCAGCGCCTCGGCATCGGTTTCGAGCCGCAGGCCGTTCAGGTTCTTGAGGGCTGATGCCATGGCCGTCACGCAACCCAACACCGATCTCGTGATCGCCAACCGGCGCGAAACCCGCAATCGTTGGCTGCTGCTGCTGCCGTCGATCGTCATCCTGCTTGCGGCCGCCGTCGGTCCGCTGATCGTCGTCGTCATCTATTCCTTCCTCACCGCCGGCGACTACGGCGGCGTTGTCTGGCATTTCTCCTGGGATGGCTGGCTCGGCGTCTTCACCACGAGCGATCCGTTCGATGGCACGCTGAGCCTTGCAAACGCCCATATTTCGATCCTCTGGCGGTCGGTGAAACTTTCGTTCCTGACGACGCTGTTCTGCCTGATCCTCGGCTTTCCCACGGCTTATTTCATCGCCACGCGCCCCGTCACGCAGCGCGACGGCTGGATGCTTCTGATCACCATCCCCTTCTGGACCAACCTCCTGATCCGGACCTTCGCGATCATGGGTCTCATCCGCAACGAAGGCCTCGCCAACGGGCTCCTCGAATGGCTCGGCATCATCGACCATCCGATCCAGATGATGTTCACCGATTTCGCCATCCTGCTCGGCATGGTCTATGTCTATCTGCCGCTGATGGTGCTGCCGCTCTACGCCTCGATGGAGCGCTTGAACTTTTCGCTGATCGATGCGGCCTACGATCTCTATGCCACGCCGTTCCGGGTGCTGCGGCGGGTCATTGTCCCGGCGGTCAAGCCCGGCGTCGTCGCCGGCTCCATCCTCGTCTTCGTGCCCTCGCTCGGCGCCTACGTCATCCCGAGAATCCTCGGCGGCGGCACGCAGCTGATGCTCGGCAACCTGATCGAGCTGCAATTCGGCCAGGCCCGCAACTGGCCGCTCGGGGCGGCCCTTTCGCTGACCCTGCTCGTCATGGTGACCGTCGCCCTTATCGTCTATGTCCGCGCCTCCGCGAACGAAGGAGACTGAGATGGCCAAGCGCAAGACCTTCGACACGCGCCGGCAGGCCGGCTTCACCGCCATCGCCGCCTTCTGCTTCGTCATGCTCTATCTGCCGATTGTGCTGATGGCGATCTTCTCCTTCAACGGAGGCCTCGCGCTGACGCGGTGGGAAGGCTTTTCGCTCGTCTGGTACGTGACCGCCTGGCACAACGAAGTCGTGCAGGCCGCGACGATCCGCTCGGTGGTCATCGCCGCGGTCGCGACCGTCGTGTCGACGCTGGTCGCGGTTCTCGCCGCCCTCGCGATGGGGCGCGGCAAGTCCTTCCGTGGCCGCAGCGCCATGTTCGCGCTGATCAACCAGCCGCTGATGGTGCCGGAAATCGTCACCGCGGTCTCGCTGCTGGTCGTCTTTGCCTGGGTGAAGACAACCATCGGCTATTCCGGCCTCGGCTACCTCATTCTCGCCCATTCGGCCTTCTGCATTCCTTTCGCGTTCATGCCGGTCCGGGCGCGCCTGCAGGGCATGGACCAGACGCTGGAGCAGGCCGCCGCCGATCTCTATGCCTCCGCCTGGCAGGTCTTCCGCCGCGTCACCTTCCCGTTGTTGTGGCCGGGAGTGCTGGCAGGCGCCATGCTCGCCTTCGTCACCTCGCTCGACGATGTCGTCATCACCGAGTTCGTCAAGAGCGCCGGGCAGGATACGCTGCCGACCTACATGCTGGGCCAGATGCGCCGCAACCTGACGCCGGAAACCAACGCCATCGCCACCGTACTTCTGGTGTTCTCGGTGGTGCTGGTGGTCGCGTTCTTCTTCGTCAGCCGGGAAAAACACGCCAAGGCGCAGCTTTAGAGCCTGACGACTAGGACAAAAACCAAGCATTCGAAAACCAAGGGAAGAGGAAACCCATGAAACAACTCATCGCATCCATTGCCGCTGCCTGCCTGTTGGCCGGGCCTGCCTTCGCGGAAGGCAACCTCAACATCTACAACTGGGGCAACTACACGCCCCCGGACATGATCAGGAAGTTCGAGGAAAAGTATAACGTCAAGGTCACCGTCACCGACTACGACAGCAACGACACCGCGCTCGCCAAGGTGGAGGCCGGCGGCCATGGTTTCGATATCGTGGTCCCGGCCGGCATCTACGTGCCGATCTGGATCGAAAAGGGCTTGCTGCTGGAAGCCCGCCCCGACCAGATGGAAAACTTCAAGAACGTCGATCCGAAGTGGGCGAACCCGACCTTCGATCCCGGCCGCCACTACACCGTGCCGTGGCAGTGGGGCACGGTAGGGGTCTCGGTCAACCGCAAGGTCTACAAGGGTGATATCAACACCTCGTCCATCCTGTTCAACCCGCCGGACGAGCTGAAGGGCAAGATCAACGTCGTTCCGGAAATGAACGACCTCATGGCGCTCGCGGTCCACTATGTCGGCGGCGAGACCTGCACCAACGACATGACGGTCCTGAAGAAGGTGCGCGACCTGCTCGTGGCTGCCAAGCCGAACTGGGTGTCGATGGACTACGGTACGGTCGAGCAGCTCGCCCAGGGCGATATTGCCGCCGGTATGAACTGGAACGGCTCTTCCTTCCGCAGCCGCCTGATCAACCCGCAGCTCGAATTCGGCTTCCCGCAGGAAGGCTTCCCCATCTTCATGGACAATGCCGCCATTCTCGCCGATGCCGCGAACGTCGACAACGCCAGGCTCTTCCTGAACTTCATCATGGACCCGGAAAACGCCGCGATGATCTCCGCCTATGCCCGCTACGGCAACGGCATCGTCGGCTCCGACAAGTACATGCCGGAAGACATGAAGACCGCGCCGGAAGTCAACATCCCGCCGGAACTGGCAAAGGCCGGCTTCCCCATCGAAACCTGCTCGCCGGAAGTCATGAAGATTTACACGCGGATTTGGACGGATCTACAGAAGTAAGCTCAACCCGACAGGCCCTGTGCTGCAAGCCGTGCAGCCTTTGACCTCATGGCCGGGTCCGGCGGTCGGGCCGCCGGTCTTGCTACAGGGCCTGTCCCCGGTTTTTCCCGGATGTGTGCCGATGGCAAGGCCTCGCGGCGCCGGCAACCGGGTAAAACCCGGATTCTCCTCGAAAGGGCTGGCCGAGCTCGCCGATTTGTCGGGGCCGGCCCGGGACGATCGGCCGGCGTTGCGCACAATCATCCGCCTGCCGGTTCAAAGTGAAACCCTTCGCCCCTGGATATCACGCGGCCGATCCCCGGCCGGTCCAGGTGCGCGCCGGCGATCCACGTGCCGTTACGGGCGGCCTCATCGAAAACTCCGAAGCGGGTCGCACGGGCCGTTGCCTGGTTCTCGTCATAGCCCCAGCTCAGCGTCGGGTTGGCGAACTGCAAGGCGGGTACGTGAACGATGTCCCCGAAAAACAAGAAGAGATCTTCTTCCGTGTCTAGCGCGTAGCCGCAATGTCCATTCGCATGACCCGGCAACGCCACCGTTTTCAGGTGCTTCGCCAGCCGTTCCCCGTTTTGCAAAGGCCTGACAAGATGATGAAACGGTGCAAGCCGCCGTTCGGAGCGGAAGCTTTCGACCGCTTCCGCGGGAAGAAGGATCGCGGACAGGTTTGGTAAAGCGGCTTGTCCGTCGGGTGTCAACAGGCCGTGGGTGTGGTCCTGGTGCGCATGCGTAAGCGCCAGGACCCTGATCGCCGAAGGACTGAGCCCCGTCGCCTTCAGGGATTGCGCCAGTCGACCCAGTGTGGGCGCCCAGCTTCCTCCTCCGCAGTCGATCAGAACGCCATCGACCCCCGGCCCCTCCAGCGCAAAGCAGTTGACGGACAGGCGAAACCTTGCTGCTGCGGCAGCGCTTGGTACGGGACTATTCTCCAGGTCCCGCAAAAGCCCAGCCGGCATGTCGAGATAGCCGTCGCAGAGCGACCAGACGCGGAAATTTCCCGATCTGCACTCAAGGACGTCGGAACTGTGCGATGTCGAAATCATCGGATACCGTAATACTTGCATTTCGAGACGCCGCGGGCAGGTCGCCGCTTCATCGCCCGCTGCTCCCGATACACCTGCCGGGCCGCGGAGCGGCCCGGCCCTGGCTTGTCAAATGCGCTCAGGCATTCGAAGTCATGACCTTCTGGACGACCTTCCAGCCTCCATCGACCTTCAGGCATGAGAGAAGATCCGTGAAGGACCGGGGCGGCACGCGAAGCTTCAGCCTGATCAGCGCGAGATCGCCTTCAACGTCTATCGAGAGGAGTTGGTCCTCGCGCCCGAAATTCTGCGCCTTCGGAGCCGTGAGGCCGCGCACCGCCTCCAGCCACGTCGCGATCGGTGTTACAACCACGTCGCCATGTTCGGCGATCTTCGTCACGGAACTCGACGGATGCAAGATGGAGGAAAATTTCTCTGCATCCATCTCATAAGCTGCGTCAAAGTATGTCTGAGCCAGCGAGCGCAGAGCGCGTACGTCTTCTTCCTGCAAGGTCGGCATGTCATCTCCTGTCGATCGGTATTTTCCCGAGCGGGACCGGCACTTGCCGGAATTGCCCCGCGCTCGTTGGCTCAACATATGGGATAGCTGATCATGATAGTAGGCGCGTTGCATTTATCAGCTTCATGACTGATAGTCATGAATGATGACAAATGAATTGAACGAACTGGCCATGTTCGCGAAGGTAGCTGCGGAGCGAAGTTTTACGCGGGCCGCCGCGAAGCTGGGTGTGTCGCAATCCGCGCTGAGCCATACGATCCGGCGGCTTGAACAGAGACTCGGATTGCAGCTGCTTGCCCGGACGACGAAAAGTGTCGCGCCGACGGCTGCCGGCGCGGCGCTCCTGCGGGACCTGGCGCCTGCGCTCGAGCAAATCGATCTCGCCGTCAACCGGGCGCGAAGCGATCGCCACGAACCGGCGGGACGGCTTCGGATTTTCATGTCCCGTTCGGCTGCGGCGATGGTGCTGCTCCCGCGGCTCGCGGCATTCGCGGAGGCCTATCCGAAGGTCGTGCTGGACGTCGTCACCGGCACGGGACCCGCCGACCTCGTGGCTGGCGAGTTCGACGCAGGAATCCAGCTGGGCGAGTATATCCAGAGGGATATGATCGCCGTCCGCGTCACGCCCGAGTTGCGGTTGGCCGTCGTCGGATCGCCTGCCTACTTTGCTTCAAGGTCCGTTCCGCAGACGCCGAAGGATCTCCATGACCATCGGTGCATCACCCTCAGGCATACAGGAGGGCCATACCGCTGGGAGTTCGAGAAGGAAGGAAAGTCGGTAACGATAGCCCCGGACGGTCCCCTGATCATCGACGAAACGCACCTCGCGATCCAGGCGGCCCTTTCCGGGGTCGGGATAGGGGTCGCCTATGAAGAACAGGTCGCGGAACATATTGCGAAGGGGCGCCTTCTGCGCGTGCTGGAAGACTGGACACCCCCCATTCCCGGCTTCTCCATGTACTATCCCAGCCGGCGCCATCAGCCCGCAGCGCTTGCCGCGCTTATCAACGCGCTGCGGGTGCCGCACAGGAATGATCGATAAGACGGAAAGCCGGGATCGGCGGCGGCCTATCTGGATTCGAATTCCGGGGGTTCGACCGGGAGGTGAGGGCCTGCAGGAAGCTCCCGGCATCGAAAATCGCCGCCGGCGCTTTTAAACCCCGTCGGCGTCGATCTCGTCGTGGAGAGATCGGGTGTCGCAAAGACCAGTCTCTACCGCCATTTCGGCACGAAGGATGATCTGGTCGCCGCCTTCCTCGATCGCGAGGATATCGATTTCTGGAGAACCGGAGATCGCCCGGCGCGCCCAGCCGATCGCCGCGCCGCGGTCGGGGGCGATGAGGACTCCGAGGTCGCCGGAAAATGCGCGCCAGGCCTCGACATAGTCTTCCCGCACCGCCGTCAGCGTCGGAATACCGCGCATGCACGCCGCCTCGATCACGGCGCGAAAGCCGCCGCCTTCCGCTTCGCCCTTGCCGAAGCGGTTGAGGATCAGGAGATCCGGTCCGGCCTCGACACGGGTCAGCAGCGGGCCGGCGATACCGGCCAGTGCCTGCGGGTCGAGCCGGCAGCCGCGCGCGCCGGAGCCGAGCGCCTGCGAGATGACGTGGCGGGTGCCGGTGGCGATATCCTCCAGCTCGATCTGGCCGCAACACTCGCCTTCCTGCATGTTTTGCCGCTGCAGGAAGCCGATGGCGTTCCGGCCCTCGCTGCGCATCGTTCGGGCAACGGCGTCGAGGATATCGTCCACTGCGCGGTCCCTCCCGACGAGAAGGGCGGCTTGCAGGGGAAATATGATGTCGGTCATGGGGCGCTTCTTTGAAATCCGTCTTTTGTCTGCTCAGGCATGGTGAATCTTTCCGTCCGGCCCGCCTTAATGACGGCCGGTGGCGGTGCCGTTCCCGCGCTCACTGTCGCAGCGGGCCGTCGGCGCCCGTCACGTCGATGCCGGTGATCGTGGCGTCCGTGGCAAGGACGGCGATGAACTGCGACACGGCCTTCGACCAGGCGGAGGCTTCGAGCCAGCCGGCAATGCGCCGGCAGACGAGATCGAAGGGCAATTGCTCGCCGTCGACCCGCCGGTCGAGGCGGATGATGTGGAAGCCGAAGCGGGTTTCGACCGGGGCCCGGGTGATCTCGCCTTCCTTCATGCGCTGCAGGGCCCGCTCGAACGCGGTGACCGTGCTGCCGCGCGTCAGTTGCCCGAGATTGCCGCCGCTTGCGGCAGACGGGCAGGCCGAATGGGTGCGGGCCATGGTCGCGAACTCACCCGGATGCCCGGCGATGACGGCGGCGAGCCGTTCCGCCTCGATGCGGCGGGAAGCGCGCGCGCCCTCGTCGGCCGGGTCGGCGGGTAGCAGGATATGGCTTGCCTCGAAGATCGGCGCGCTGCGGAATTTCTCGCGATTGTTGTCGTAGAAGCGGCGGCATTCCTCCTCGCTCGCCGAGGGGGCGGAGACCTCGCGCTCGATCACGAGGCGGATGGCGGCGTCCTCTGCGGTTTCCAGGCGCCCGTCCCCGTCGGCCTGCGGCGCGGCGAGGAGGTCGAGTTCGCGGGCCCTTTGCAGGAGCAGTTGACGGACCACCAGCGCTCTTGCCGCGGCGGCAAGGGCCGCGCCGGGATTGTCGGCCGGATGGTTCTGCGCCTCGGCGAGGATGTCGCTTTCGGCGATGGCGACACCGTTGACCGAGACGGCGTCGAGGACGGGCCGCGCCTTCGGCGGCACCTTCGTATCCGGTTCGCGGTAGCCGGAATAGCTGTCCTGCGGCCCGCCGTTCCCGGCGGCGCTTGCGTTCTGCGTCTTGTCGAAAAGCGTGACCATGGCCTTACTCCGCCGCAATCCGGCTGCCGGCCGCGCGGCGGCGGCGCTGGCGCACGACCTGATAGCCCGGACGCCACATATAGCGCACCGGCACGCTCAGCATGTGCACGAGCCGCGTGAACGGGAAGAGGAGGAGGATGGTGAGGCCGAGGAACAGGTGCAGCTTGAACACCGCCGCCGTATCGGCGACGTAGGAGGCCGCCTCGGGGTTGAAGGTGAAGATGCCCTGCGCCCAGTTCATGAACTTCACCATCTCGCGGCCGTCGAGATGGGAAAGCGATGCGGGGATGGTCGAGAGGCCGAGGAAGAGCTGGATCCACAGCAGGATGATGATCAGCGTATCCGTGGTGCTCGAGGCGGCGCGCACGCGCGCGTCGAACAGGCGGCGGTGGACGAGGAGCGTCGCGCCGGCGATCGCCATGAGGCCGGCGATGCCGCCGGCGATGATCGCGAGCAACTGCTTGGCGCCATGGCTGACGCCGAGCGCGTCGAACACCCGGATCGGCGTCAGGAGCCCGACCAGATGGCCGGCGAAGATGACGAGAACGCCGACATGGAAGAGCACCGAGCCCCAGATGAGCTGCTTGCGGCGCAGGAGCTGGCTCGATCCGGAACGCCAGGTATAGGGCTCGCGATCGTAGCGGATGATCGAGCCGAGGACCAGGACGGCGAGCGCCACATAGGGATAGATTCCGAACACGAGCGAGTTGAGATAGCCAGACATGTTCCGCCTCCTAGACCGGTATGGTGTTTGCGGGCTCGTTCGGCTTGCGCGCCGCCGCCCTCATCTGCGTGCGCAGCCTGTCCGGGCCGCAGGCGTTCTCGCCGGCATTGCCGCCGAAGGTGACGGCCTCGTCCCACCAGATGCGGTCGAGCGCGGCAAGGTCGTCGGGATTGTCCTCGGCGCCTTCCAGAAGCGCGTTCACGCGCTTTTCGTCCGGCTTTGCCTTCGACAGGAGCCGCAACGCGGCGAAGGCGAAGGCATAGACCGACTCGCGCTTCCTCAGCCGCTCGCCGATCGCCGCCGTGATGTGCCCGGTCTGGGACAGGAGGTCGTCGATCTCCTCGGCGCTGCGCGTCGAGAGGAATTCGAGGAAGAGCGGCAGGTAGTCCGGCAGCTCCTTGCTGTCGATGACGAAGCCGTTTTCCTCATACATCTCCATCAGGTCGACCATGGCCTGGCCGCGGTCGCGGCTTTCGCCGTGCACGTGCTCGAACAGGTGCAGCGACAGCGAGCGGCTGCGGTCGAACAGATGGACGTAGCGCTCCTGAGCCTCGTAGAGGTCCTGGCCGGCGAGATCGTCGATCAGGCGGACGAGATGCCGCCCGACGTCCGCGCCGACCGTGTCGTCCGCCTGAAGCGCCGCCTTCAGCTCGCCGGCGCCGTTGATGAGTTCCTCGCCCGGATAGCTGAGCAGGAGCGACAGGATCTTGAGGGCGGTGTGCATCAGACGAGCTCCTTGAAGATGTCGGTCGGGGTGTTGACGACCTTGCGGCGCTTGGCGCCGAACAGGTCGCCCTCCGACGTGCCGCCGGAGCAGCCGTTGCCGAAGGAGAAGCCGCAGGAGCCGCGCACGTCGTAGGCATCCTCGCTCACCTCGCGGTGCGTCGTCGGAATGACGAACCGGTCTTCGTAGTTGGCGATTGCCATGATGTGGTACATCTCCTCGATCATCTGGCCGCTCATGCCGACCTTGGCGGCGATCGACGGGTCGATCACGCCGTCGATCGTCTTGGCGCGCATATAGGCGCGCATGGCGAGCATGCGTTCGAGTGCGGAAACGACAGGGGCCTCCTTGCCGGCGGTGAGGAGATTGGCGAGATAGCGCACCGGAATGCGTAGCGAGCGGACGTCCGGCAGCGGCCCGTCCATGCCGAGCTTGCCGGCCTGGGCCGCCGACTGCAGCGGCGAGAGCGGCGGAATGTACCAGACCATCGGCAGCGTGCGGTATTCCGGGTGGAGCGGGAAGGCGATCTTCCAGTCCATCGCCATCCTGTAGACCGGCGAGCGTTTGGCGGCCTCCAGCCACGTGTCAGGAACGCCGTCCTTGCGGGCCTGGGCGATCACCGCCGGGTCGTTCGGGTCGAGGAAGATCTTCAGCTGCTCCTCGTAGAGGTCCTGTTCGTTCGCCGTGGAGGCGGCCTGCGAGATTCGGTCGGCATCGTAGAGGATGACGCCGAGATAGCGGATGCGGCCGACGCAGGTCTCCGAGCAGACGGTCGGATGGCCGGCCTCGATGCGCGGATAGCAGAAGATGCACTTTTCCGATTTGCCCGAGTTCCAGTTGTAGTAGATCTTCTTGTAGGGGCAGCCGGAGACGCACATGCGCCAGCCGCGGCATTTTTCCTGGTCGATCAGCACGATGCCGTCGTCCTCGCGCTTGTAGATCGCCCCCGAAGGACAGGCCGCCGCGCAGGTCGGGTTGAGACAGTGCTCGCACAGCCTCGGCAGGTACATCATGAAGGTGTTCTCGAACTGGCCGTAGATCTCCTTCTGCACCCCCTCGAAATTATGGTCCTTCGAGCGCTTCTCGAATTCCCCGCCGAGGATCTCCTCCCAGTTCGGCCCCCATTCGATCTTCTCCATCCGCTCGCCGGTGATCATCGAGCGTGGACGGGCGGTCGGCGTGGCGCGGCTTTCGCCGGCCGTCTGCAGGTGGCCGTAGTCGAAATCGAAGGGCTCGTAGTAGTCGTCGATCTCCGGCAGGTCCGGATTGGCGAAGATCTTGGCAAGGATGCGCCATTTCGCACCCATCTTCGGCTCGATCTTGCCGTTCGGCTTGCGGACCCAGCCGCCGTTCCATTTCTTCTGGTTTTCCCAATCCTTGGGAAAGCCGACGCCGGGCTTGGTCTCGACATTGTTGAACCAGGCGTATTCGACGCCTTCGCGATTGGTCCAGACGTTCTTGCAGGTGACGGAGCAGGTATGGCACCCGATGCACTTGTCGAGATTGAGGACCATGCCGATTTGCGCGCGGATTTTCATTCTGCCGCCTCCTTGTTGTGAGTGACGCCTTCGGCGGGCGGGCCCTCCAGCCAGTCCACCGTATCGAGCTTGCGCACCACGACGAACTCGTCGCGGTTGGAGCCGACCGTGCCGTAGTAGTTGAAGCCGTAGGCCTGCTGGGCGTAGCCGCCGATCATGTGCGTCGGCTTCGTGATGATGCGGGTCACGGAATTGTGGATGCCGCCGCGCTGGCCGGTGGTCGGCGAGCCGGGCGTGTTCACGATCTTCTCCTGGGCGTGGTACATGTAGATCGTGCCGTCCTTCATGCGCTGCGAGACGACGGCGCGGGCGACGATGGCGCCATTGGCGTTGTAGACCTCGACCCAGTCGTTGTCGGCAATGCCCGCGCGTTTGGCGTCCGGCTCGGAAATCCACACGACCGGGCCGCCGCGGTTGAGCGTCAGCATCATCAGGTTGTCGCTGTAGGTCGAATGGATGCCCCATTTCTGGTGCGGCGTGATGAAGTTCAGCACCAGATGCGGCTTGCCGTCGCTCCTCGCCCTGATCGCCGGGTTGACGGTCTTGGTGTCGATCGGCGGCCGGTAGACGCAGAAGCCCTCGCCGAAGGCGCGCATCCACAGGTGATCCTGGTAGAGCTGCTGGCGGCCGGTGAGGGTGCGCCACGGGATCAGCTCGTGGACGTTGGTATAGCCGGCATTGTAGCAGACCTTCTCCGATTCCAGGCCCGACCAGGTCGGCGAGGAGATGATCTTGCGCGGCTGGGCGACCACGTCGCGGAAGCGGATCTTCTCGTCCTCCTTGGGGATGGCGAGATGGGTGTGGTCGCGGCCGGTATATTTCGACAGCGCCTCCCAGGCCTTTACCGCGACCTCGCCGTTGGTCTCCGGCGCGAGCGACAGGATGACCTCGGTCGCGTCGATGTCGCTTTCGATCTTCGGACGGCCCTTGGCGACGCCTTCCTCCTCCACCACGCCGTTCAGCCGGGCGAGCAGGTCGACCTCGTGCCCGGTATTCCAGGAAATGCCCTTGC
Source organism: Shinella fusca (assembly GCF_014203155.1). Lineage (GTDB taxonomy): Bacteria > Pseudomonadota > Alphaproteobacteria > Rhizobiales > Rhizobiaceae > Shinella > Shinella fusca. The sequence goes on along the minus strand of NZ_JACHIK010000004.1, from coordinate 384,248 downwards.
CGCCGTTGCCGAGCGTGTCGAGCAGGGTGCCGACGGAGGTGAACTTCTTGTAAAGGTTCGGATAGTCGCGCTCGATGACGGCGACCGTCGGCATGGTTTTGCCGGGGATCGGGTCGATCTCGCCCTTCTTCCAGTCCTTGACTTCGAACGGCTGGGCAAGCTCGCCGGCCGTGTCGTGCAGCGTCGGCACGAGCACGACATCCTTCTCGACGCCGAGAACCTCCGGGGCGATCTCGGAGAACTTGCGGGCGATACCCTTGAAGATCTCCCAGTCGCTCCGTGCGTCCCAGGCCGGGTCGGCGGCGCTCGACAGCGGATGGATGAAGGGATGCATGTCGGAGGTGTTGAGGTCGTTCTTCTCGTACCAGGTCGCCGTCGGCAGCACGATGTCGGAATAGACGCAGGTCGTCGACATGCGGAAGTCGAGGGTGACGAGGAGGTCGAGCTTTCCCTCCGGCGCCTCGTCGTGCCAGACCGCTTCCTTCGCCGCCTGCCGGCCCTCCTCGCCGAGGTCCTTGCCGAGCACGCCGTGCTTGGTGCCGAGCAGGTGCTTCAGGAAGTATTCATGGCCCTTGCCCGACGAGCCGAGCAGGTTCGAGCGCCAGACGAAGAGGTTGCGCGGCCAGTTCGACGGATCGTCGGGATCCTCGCAGGACATCGACAGCGTGCCGGCCTTCAGCTGCTCGGCAACGTAGTCCTTCGCCGCCTTGCCGGAGGCCGCGGCGTCCTTCGAGACCGAGAGCGGATTGGCCTTGAGCTGCGGGGCGGAGGGCAGCCAGCCCATGCGCTCGGCGCGGATGTTGTAGTCGATCAGCGCCGCGTCCCACGGGCCGTCCGGCGCCGTCGGCGACAGGATCTCCTCGACCTTCAGCGTCTCGTAGCGCCACTGGTCGGTATGGGCGTAGAAGAACGAGGTCGAGTTCATGTGGCGGGGAGGGCGGCTCCAGTCGAGCGCGAAGGCAAGCGCCGTCCAGCCGGTCTGCGGCCGGAGCTTTTCCTGGCCGACATAATGGCTCCAGCCGCCGCCCGACTGGCCGATGCAGCCGCACATCACCAGCATGTTGATGATGCCGCGGTAGTTCATGTCCATGTGGTACCAGTGGTTCAGGCCGGCGCCGAGGATGACCATCGAGCGGCCTCCGGTCTTTTCGGCATTGCTGGCGAATTCACGGGCGACCGCGACGATCTGGGCGCGCGGGACGCCGGTGATGCGCTCGGCCCAGGCGGGCGTATAGGGAAGGTTCTCCTCGTAGGATTTCGCCGAGTTCGGATCGCCGAGGCCGCGGTCGACGCCGTAGTTGGCGACGAAGAGATCGAAGACGGTCGCCACCAGGGTCTCGCCGTCGGCAAGCCTGATCTTGCGGGCCGGCACCTTGCGCACCAGCACGCTGTCATGCTCGGTGCCCTCGAAGTAGTCGTGCTCGCGGTTGCCGAAATAGGGGAAGCCGACATCGGCGATCGCGTCGTGCTCGCCCTCGAGGATGAAGCTCATGGCAAGCTCGACCTCGTTGCCCTTGCCGTCCTTGGCCTCGAGGTTCCACTTGCCCTGTTCGCCCCAGCGATAGCCGATGGAGCCGTTCGGCGAGATGAACTGGCCGGTCTCGGCGTCGACCGCCACGGTCTTCCATTCCGGGTTGTTCGCCTCGTCGAGGCCGCCGACGAAGTCGGAGGCGCGCACGAAGCGATCGGGGACGAGATAGCCGTCCTTTCGGGCAAGCTTCACCAGCATCGGCATGTCGGTGTAGCGGCGGCAGTAGTCCTCGAAATACTCGGCCTGGCGGTCGATGTGGAACTCGCGCAGGATGACGTGGCCGAGCGCCATGGCGAGAGCCGCGTCCGTCCCTTGCTTGGGATGCAGCCAGAGGTCGGAGAATTTGGCGGCTTCCGAATAGTCCGGCGAGACGACGACGGACTTGGCCCCTTTGTAGCGCACCTCGGTGTAGAAATGCGCGTCGGGGGTGCGAGTCTGCGGCACGTTCGAGCCCCAGAGGATGAGGAAGCCGGAATTGTACCAGTCGGCCGATTCCGGCACGTCGGTCTGCTCGCCCCAGGTCATCGGCGAGGCGGGCGGCAGGTCGCAGTACCAGTCGTAGAACGACATGCAGACGCCGCCGAGCAGCGACAGGTAGCGCGAGCCCGCGGCGTAGGAAACCATCGACATGGCCGGGATCGGCGAGAAACCGATGACGCGGTCCGGCCCCCAGGTCTTCACCGTATAGGCGTTGGCCGCCGCGATGATCTCGTTGACCTCGTCCCAGGTGGCGCGCACGAAGCCGCCGAGACCGCGCATCCTGACATATTCCGCCCGCTTCTCGGGGCTCTCCTGGATTGCCGCCCACGCGCCGATCGGCGTCTTGACGGTCCGCTCCCTGCGCCACAGCTTGAGGAGGCGCGAGCGGACCAGAGGATATTTCACGCGGTTGGCCGAATACATGTACCAGCTATAGCTCGCGCCGCGCGAACAGCCGCGCGGCTCGTGATTGGGCAGGTCCGGCCGCGTGCGCGGATAGTCGGTCTGCTGGGTCTCCCAGGTGACGATCCCGCCCTTGACATAGATCTTCCACGAGCAGGAGCCCGTGCAGTTGGCGCCGTGGGTGGAGCGCACGATCTTGTCGTGCTGCCAGCGCTTGCGGTAGGCGTCCTCCCAGTCGCGGCTTTCCGTCGTCGTGACGCCGTGACCGTCGGAGAACGTGCCGGTGTTCTTGCGCGCGAGGAAGTTCAGGCGATCGAGTAGGTGGCTCATGGTCTATCCTCCAGGTTCAGGCGTTCGCGGAGGCCGGGCGAGCCCGGCCGCGCTCGATGTCGTGGAGCAGTCCGCCCTTGCGGGCGTAGACGGCCCAGGTGATCAGCACGCAGGTGACGTAGAAGATCAGGAAGGCCCAGAGAGCCGCCTCCGGCCCGCCGGTCAGCGTGATCGAGGAGCCGTAGCCCTTCGGGATGAAGAAGGCGCCGAAGGCGGCGATCGCCGAGGTGAAGCCGGTGATGGCGGCCGATTCCTTCTCGGCCTGCAGCCGGCGGGCTTCCGGCGTCGCCTGTGGCATCAGCCGGCCCATTTCCTTGCCCATGATTGCCGGGATCATCTGGAAGGTGGAGGCATTGCCGACGCCGGCGGCGAAGAACAGCACCAGGAACGAAGCGAAGAAGCCCCAGAAGGCATGCGGCTGGTCCTTGATGCCGATGAAGTAGAGCACGCCGCAAACCCCCGCCATCATCAGCACGAAGACCCAGAACGTGACGCGGGCGCCGCCGTACTTGTCGGCGAGCCAGCCGGTGGCCGAGCGCGACAGCGCGCCGACCAGCGGGCCGAGGAAGGCGAACTGCAAGGCGTTGACGTCGGGAAACAGCGTCTTCGACAGAAGCGGGAAGCCTGCGGAATAGCCGATGAAGGAACCGAAGGTGCCGGTGTAGAGCCAGCACATGATCCAGTTGTGCTTGCGCTGGAAGATGACCGCCTGCTCGGTGAAGGAGGCCTTGGCAGAGGCGATGTCGTTCATGCCGAACCAGTTGGCGAAGGCGGCGATAATAATGAAGGGAATGAAGAAGAAGCCTGCATTCTGCAACCACAACGGCGTCTCGCCGGTGGCCGCGGTCGCGGGGACCATCGCCGGATCGCCGCCGAGGCCGCCGAAGATGCCGGTGGTGATGACGAGCGGCACGACGAACTGCACGACGGAGACGCCGAGATTGCCGAGGCCGGCATTGAGAGCGAGCGCGTTGCCCTTTTCCGACTTCGGGTAGAAGAAGGAGATGTTGGCCATCGAGGAGGCGAAGTTGCCGCCGCCGAAGCCGCACAGCAGTGCGAGGATCAGGAGGACGATATAGGGCGTGTCGGGGTTCTGCACCGCATAGCCGATGCCGAGCGCCGGGATGATCAGCGACCAGGTGGTCAGCGTCGTCCACAGCCGTCCGCCGAGGATCGGAACCATGAAGGAATAGAAGATGCGCAGCGTCGCGCCCGACAGGCCCGGCAGCGCCGCCAGCCAGAAGAGCTGGTCGGTGGTGAAGGTGAAGCCGACGAGCGGCAGCTTGGCGACGACGACCGACCAGACCTGCCAGATCGCGAAGGACAGAAGCAGGGCCGGGATCGACAGCCAGAGATTGCGGCTGGCGATCTTGCGGCCTTTCTCCTGCCAGAAGGTCCTGTCTTCCGGGCGCCAGTCGGTGAGTACGGCCGCGCTTTCCTTGACAGGCTTGCGAACGGGCGTCGCCATGCCCTGCATTTCCGGGAAGGGCGGCAGCGCCTTGATGCTCTCCTGCGAGGCCTCCCGCTCCATCTGGCGGACGGCGAGGTGCATCCAGGCGAGCGAGCCGGCGGCGATCAGGAAAAGCAGCATGAAGCAGCTCGTCCATAGGCCGGTCAGATCGAGAAGCAGGCCGAAGACGATCGGCAGGATGAAGCCGCCGAGGCCGCCGATCATGCCGACGAGGCCGCCGACGGAACCGACGTTCTTCGGATAGTAGACCGGGATGTGCTTGAAGACGGCGGCCTTGCCGAGCGCCATGAAGAAGCCGAGGATGAAGATGGTGACGGTGAAGCCGACGACGCCGAGCTCGGCATGGAAGGCGATCGGGCCATTGACGCCGCGCACGACATAGTCGGTCGGCGGATAGGAAAGGACGAAGGTTGCGGCGACCGACACGAGGAAGGTCCAGTACATGACGCGCCGGGCGCCGTAGACGTCCGAGAGGTGGCCGCCATAGGCGCGGAAGAGGCTCGCGGGAACCGAGAAGCAGGCGGCGATAATGCCGGCGAGGCGGATGTCGACGCCGTAGACCTTGATGAGATACTGCGGCAGCCACAGCGCCAGGGCGACGAAGGCGCCGAAGACGAAGAAATAGTAGAGCGAGAAGCGCCAGACCTGGATATTCTTCAGGGGCTCCAGCTCCATCCAGGTGCTCTTGGGCTGCTCGCCGGAGCGGCGGCGCTCGGTGAGAACCGGATCGTCCCTGGTGGTGAACCAGAAGACGACCGCCATGACGACGAGGGCGGCGGCCCAGATTTCGGCGACGGTGTGCCAGCCGAAGGCGACGAGCACGAGGGGGGCGAAGAACTTCGTAACCGCCGCGCCGACATTGCCCGCGCCGAAGATGCCGAGCGCGGTGCCCTGCTTTTCGGCCGGATACCAGCGCGACACATAGGCGACGCCGACGGCGAAGGAGCCGCCCGAGATGCCGACGCCGAGCGCGGCGAGCAGCATCTGCGGATAGGTCGTGGCGTAAGTGAGCAGGAACGTCGCCACGGCGGCGGCGAGCATCGTGCAGACGAAGACCACACGGCCGCCGTAGCGGTCTGCCCAGATGCCCAGCACCACGCGGATCAGCGAACCGGTCAGGATGGGCGTGCCGACCAGAAGGCCGAACTGTGTTTCGGAAAGACCCAGATCCTGGCGGATCTGGATGCCGATGATTGCAAAGATCGTCCACACGGCGAAACAGGCGGTGAAGGCGATGGTACTCATCGCCAAGGCTGTCTTCTGACCCTGGGGACTGGCGGTTGTCGCGCTAGTCATAGTCCTACCCCGGTTCGAATTTGACCGAATTCTCCTGGCGATTAGGAGATATGTGCCGGGGTTTGTTGTTGATCTGGGTCAATCCTCTTCAGAGGTATACATTTTAAGACAAGGACAACTCTTTTTGGCGCTTGGATGATTTTTATATATACTGTGGTCTTCTTATTTATGCTCTTCGATTGATATTTTTTGTTTTGTTGACTGATGCTATCAACTATGAGGCAAGGCTGCACCGATGCGATCCGATGATGTCGAAAAACTCAAGCATCTGAATATCCTCGAGGGCGTCAAGCAAAGCACCTTCGAGAAGATTATCGTTCCGAGCTTCCTGCAGTCTTTTCCCGCAGGGACCGTGTTGCTCGAAGAAAACAGTCCGGCTGATTTCCTTTATATCACCCTTGAAGGATTGGTGGAGATGTCTGCCTCCTCCATGAAAAACGAGACGGTGATTGAAATTCTCGGTCCGACAAGCCTGTTCATCCTGGCGGCCGTCCTCAACAACGACGTCAGTCTTCAATCCGCCAGGACGCTGACGCCTGCGAGGATCCTGATGATCCCGGCCTCGCTGATCCGCGATCTCATGGTCGAGGATTCCGATTTCATGCGTTCCGTCGTATTCGAGCTGGCCCGCGCATATCGTCGCACGGTCAAGGAACTGAAGAGGCAGAAGCTCAGGCACGGCACGCAGAGGCTCGCCAACTGGCTTTTGCGCGAGGACGACAACCAGGGCGGTTCCGGCGCGATTAAGCTTCTTTTCGAAAAGAGGGTGCTCGCCTCCTATCTCGGCATGACGCCGGAGAACCTGTCGCGCGGCTTTGCGGTGCTCGCCGACTATGGCGTGGTGTCGGACGGCAATCGCATCGAGCTTTGCGACCGCGCGACGCTGGAGCGCTTCGCCTCGCCCTCCTTCCTCATCGACGCGGCGGAACCGACATTGAGGGGCTCGTCGCAGCCGGTGGCCTCATAGCCCACCTCGTCTTCGCCGGTCAGCCAGGCGGGGCGCGGGCCAGCGGCATGCTGATGGGCGCGGATGATGGAACTATCGATCAGGTGCATGGACTGAGGCGATGTCGCCGACAGCGCCTCGAACACCCCCAGTCAGCCCCCGCCTTCGACCACCGGTTATAGCGGTTGTAGACCGTGGTGTGTGGCCCATAACGCGAGGGCAGGTCACGCCATGGCGAGCGGGGACTTTGCCGTAGAATCCGCTGCTTGCACGTTGTCCTGTGTGCGACGGGAGATGAAGTCGATGTGGGTAGCGTTCCGGGATCGCCAGCAAGATTTCTATTCGAGTGAACGGACGCTGGCGACAGCGGCGACGAAATCCGTCTGTCGCTGCATACCGGATTTCGACAGGATGGATTTGACGTGGCTTCGGACGGTTTCTGCGCTGACCGCAAGTTGCCCTGCCGTCGCAGTGACGTCGCGTCCGGCAGCGAGGGAGCGCGCAACGCGGGCTTCGGCCGGCGTGAGATCGAATAGTCCCTGGATCGTTTCGGCCGTCGGTACCCGCGAGCGATCCACAGGGGTCACAATCAGAAAAAGGGCCGCGCTCAGAAAAATATCGCGCGCGCTGCCGCGAACCGGCATCAGATGAACGATGGCGGGCGGTGCGTCCCCGGTACGCGGCAGGGGAAACGATCGGCTGGCGATGCCGCCGCCGTTGCGCGCGTTCTCAAGTGTTTCCGTCAGCAGTGCGTTGGCAGGCGCACATTCAAAGCGGACGAGATTGCGGGCCGCTATGGTCAATTGCGGTGCGAATTCTTCCAGCAACCGGTTGCCGGCAACGACCTTGCCGTCATGACGCAGCACCGCACAGGGTAGGTTCGCCATCTGCAAGGCTTCAACTGCCGCATTGATGCGCTCGAATTCCAGCCGGCTCGACATCATGGCGGCACGCGCCAAATGAGGCCGTAACTGATCGAGATAGGCGATTGCGGATCGCTCCACCGGTCCGGTGGCCTTCTTCTTTTCCACCGCAACGATGATCTTTTCACCGCTCGGTGTGCTGATGAAGGTCGAGGTGCCGAAACCGTAGCCGAGCGGCTGCATCATGCCTGTGAAGATCGGCATGGTGTTGTAATCGTGTTCGGTAAAGAAGTCGGCTTCATTGACGAAGCCGTGATGCTCGATGGAGAGCAGCTTGTCCGTCCGCGTGTTGTAGCGATACCAGCCTTCATCGATCATCTTGATCTTCATGTCTTCCAGCGACGGCGAGGCGAGCCATTTTGTGCTGGGTGCCATCGTGCTGACGAGAGACGTGCCCTGCGCGCCAGCCGCCGCTGCCATATGGTCGAGAATGGGATACCAGGTGTCAGGCAGGAATGCCGCTTCGTAGATTTGGTCGATGATGGCGGAGAGATCGGTCACGGTCATGGCCCCTTTTAGGCATGGCGCACATTATCCGGGTGAGGCTTGTCTGAAATTTACCAGGCCGGGAGAAGCCGACGGCGTTGTTCGGTTCAATTGCCTCCTTCCATGAGGCAATCCTGTACATTGCATTTCTTGCGCGTCTATTCCTGCTGATTACACAATCAAGTCTCCGCCTTTTATGGGCATCGCATGACAAGGTAGGCATGTTTCATTGTGATTCATGTGTGTGAAATCGAGAATTCATTTTCTGTCTCAAATTTATACATCTAACGTGAGCGCGGATATTCTTTGGATGAATTTACTTTCTCTCCAAGCGTTAAGGATAATAAGTTAGATTAGTTTTCCAATCCCGGACTTTGCGTGCCGTCTACCCAATTTGGGTGATGCGCGATAAAGTAGTAAAATGTTAACTTCTGCCCCATGTGTTTCCAGGTCCGTCAGGCTTCACCCGCGCTGAGGGCCGTTGCGTCGATGGGGGGATGTTGCATGTCGGTCAATTTTCTGAGTTCGCTCGAGTGGTTGTTGCACAACCTCCTGAACAGCGTCGCCATCGGCACGCGCCACGGCGACGTTCTGACCGGCCGCGACAACCGCAACGATATTTTGATCGGCGGGCGTGGCGACGACGTTCTCAAAGGCCTCGGCGGTGATGACAGGCTCTATGGCGACAGCGGTAACGATCGTCTCGAAGGCGGCGCCGGGAACGATATGCTGGATGGCGGTTCCGGCGATGACGAACTGATCGGCGGCGCTGGAAACGACACGCTCTACGGCGGTTCCGGCAATGACTATTTTGATGGGGGAGCCGGCAGCGATCGCGCGTACGGTTCTTCCGGTCGGGACGTCTTCGTCCATCGCGTCAGCGAGAACGCCGGCGCTTCGGACTTCTACGACGGTGACAGCGGCAACGATACGCTCGTCCTGCAATTGACGCGCGCCGAGTGGATGACGGGCGCGGTGCAGAGCGATATCGCGCGCTTTCTCGTCAACGCTGTCCAGCAGCCGTCCTTCTGGTTCTGCCTTCCGAATAAGTTCCAGTTCAAGGCTTTCAACCTCACGGTCGAGAGCATCGAGAATCTGAAGGTATTCGTCGACGGGGTCGAACTCGATCCGCGTGACCAGGCGGTCAAGGCCGTAAACGACAGCTACACTGTCCTTGAAAACGGCTCGGTGAGCGGCCAGGTTCTTGCGAATGACAGCGTGGCCGACCTGGTGAAGTCGGTCTCGCTGGTCAGTGGCCCGTCCGCCGGTTCGCTTACCTTCAATGCCGACGGCAGCTTTTCCTATTCGGCGGGCAATGCGTTCGATTGGCTGCGCGCGGGGCAAAGCACGACGATCAGCTTTACCTACAAGGTGGTCGATGCTGACGGTGACAGCGATACGGCGACAGCGACCATTACCGTCACCGGCACGAACGACAGCGCGACGATCCTCGGCGCCATCACGGGCTCTGTCACGGAAAATACGAACGTGACGACGGGCGGCACGCTGACCGTCTCGGATGCGGACGCGGGCGAGGCCGGCTTCCGTCCTGCGACCTCTCTTGCCGGTTCGTTCGGCAGCTTCACCTTCGACGCCGCGACCGGCGCGTGGACCTATACACTGGATAGCCGCGCCGAGGCGCTTGCCGGCGGCGAGGTCGTTACCGAGACACTGACGGTTCGGTCGCTTGATGGTACCGCGAAGTCGATCATCGTGACGGTCACCGGCACGAACGACGCGCCGGTCATCACGTCGGCTTTGCAGGAAGGCGCGGTGGTCGAGGATGCGGCCCTGATCGCGACGGGCACGGTCGCGGCCAGCGATGCGGATCTTGGCGACACGCTGACCTTCACGGGCGATGCGGCGGGCGCTTATGGCAGCTTCGTCGTCGATGCGGTGACGGGGGAATGGTCCTATACGCTGGACAACGCCACCGCTCAGGTGCTCGGCGAGGGCGAGACACGGCAGGAGACCTTCACCGTCACGGTCACCGACGAGCACGGCGCGACCGCGACGCAGATCGTCACCGTGACGGTCACGGGGGCGAACGATGGTGCAAGCATCTCCGGCGATTTTAGCGGTTCCGTCACTGAAGACGTTGCGGTAACGACGGGCGGCACGCTGGCCGTGTCGGACGCCGATATGGGAGAAGCTGGCTTCCAGGCTCCGTCATCCTTGGTTGGCGCCTATGGCAATTTCACCTTCGACCCGGCATCGGGCGACTGGAGCTACACGCTCGACACCCGCGCCCAGGCGCTGACCGACGGTCAGACCGCCACGGAAACACTGACGGTCAAATCATCAGACGGCACCGCGACGCAGACCATTACTGTGATGGTCACCGGCACGAACGATGCGCCGATCGTCGTTTTTGACCACGTCACCGGCACCGAAGACACGCCAATCATTATCGATGTGCTGCTAAACGACAGCGACCCGAACGGTCTGCCGCTTTCCATCGATCCGGCATCGGTTTCTTCGACAAACGGTACCGTCACCCTAGTCGGCAACCAAATCCACTTTCAGCCAAATGCCAATTTCTCCGGCCAAGCGGAAATCACCTACCGCGCGAGCAATGGCAGCCAGTTGTCCGACCTGGCGAGCGTGCATGTCGATGTGCAGCCTCATGCTGATCAGCCGGTTCTCAACTTCGGCCTGATGCCGGTCGTGTTTGAAGGTGCGACACTTCAGGTCGCTTATCTTTTTCCCACCGCCTCCAACATCTACGGCCCCGGACAGCCGTCCAACCCTGGCGCCATCGTCGCAGGCGATGGCATCGACTGGACCTACACGGATTACTTCACCGTTGATTTCACGGACGGGGAAATCACCTTCAGCTTTGCCGATAACAATTTCAGTGGAACGGGAACGGCGTTCTTCTCGAATGCGATATTCAACGGCCTCAGGATTCTCGATACCGGCTCGAACGATCTTTCGGCCATTGGCAACGTTTCGATCCTCTCCAGCAACATGGCCGGCTTGGATGCCTCACGAATCAGTTGGACAGAGGACGGCATCTTCATCAACTTCGAGTCGCTGCCCTACTCCAAGGGGACCGTGATCCGGCTGGGTGTCACCGGCCCGGTCCAGCAGGTTGATGGGGCGGAGGACACGGCGATCAGGCTGCCGGGCATTTCGGCCGCCGTTGCCGATCTGGACGGATCGGAAAGCCTGGCGACGCTCGCCCTTTCCAATCTGCCTGAAGGCGCCATCGTGAGCGATGGTGTGAACAGCGTCCAGATCGACGCCGATGGAAAGGTTTCCGTTCTTGGCTGGAATCTCGCGAACCTCACGGTTCTGCCGCCAGTGAACTATAACGGCGCGTTCGAGTTGTCCGTAACCGCGGTGTCGGTGGATACGGCCACACTTTCCACCGGGCAGGCCGTAGACAGCGCAACGACGACCAAGTCTTTCATGGTGGTCGTCCGTCCCGTCAATGATGCAGCCTCGATCCACGGCGCGGCAGATGCTGCGCTAACGGAGGGAGGTGACGTGACGACGGCGTCCGGCCAGCTAACGGTTGTCGATCCGGATGCCGGACAGGCTTCCTTCGCGCCAGTTTCCGATTTGCAAGGCTCCTACGGAAGCTTCACCTTTGATCCGGTATCCGGCGCATGGACTTATGCGCTCGATACCCGTGCTGAGGCGCTGAAAGGAGGCCAGACCGTCACGGAAAGGCTGACGGTCACCTCGCTCGACGGTACCGCGAGCCAGGCGATCATCGTGACGATCACCGGCACGAACGACGCACCGATGATCACATCCGGGGTGCAGGAAGGCGCGGTGGTCGAGGATGCGACCCTGATCGCTACAGGTACGGTGAAGGCCAGCGATGCCGATCTTGGAGATACGCTGACCTTCACGGGCAATGCGGCGGGAGTCTATGGCGACTTCTCCATCGATCCGGCGACGGGCAATTGGACCTTTGCGCTGAACAATGCCGTCGCGCAGGCGCTTGGCGAAGGCACGACGCAGCAGGAAACTTTCGCAGTCACCGTTGCCGATGAACATGGCGCAACGACGACGCAGAGCGTGACCGTGACCATCAGCGGCAAGAACGATGTGCCGGTGGTCTCCGGGCCGGTGCTCGGCGCGGCCGTGGAGGATGGGGCGGCGGTCGCGCTTTCCGCCCTTGCCAATGCGTCCGATATCGACGGCGACGCGCTGTCCGTCGTGCTGCCCGCCACGCTTCCCGACGGCGTCAGCTACGATGCGGCTGCGAAGAGCTTCGTCCTCGATCCGTCCCATGCGGCCTTCCAGGCGCTCGCCGAAGGCCAGACGACGACGGTGACGGTGAACTACGGCATCTCCGACGGCAGGGCGACGACTGCGGCGACGGTGAGCTGGCAGGTGACCGGCACCAGTGATGGCCTTGCGACGATCGACCTCGGTAATCTTGGTAGTCTGGGCTTCCGCATCGATGGTGCGGCGGCTGGAGATGCCAGCGGCTATTCCGTCTCCTCGGCGGGCGATGTAAACGGCGATGGCTATGATGACGTCATCGTGGGAGCTCGTTACGCTGAGTCTTCGAATACGTCCTCTGCCGGCTCTTCTTACGTCGTATTCGGCTCGGCATCCGACTTCGGCACGCTCAATCTGGCCGATCTTGGCAGCGCCGGCTTCCGCATCGAAGGCGAGATCACTGAAGGACAGAGTGGATATTCCGTTTCATCGGCTGGGGATGTGAATGGTGACGGATATAATGACATTATCGTCGGAACTTATTCAGATCCATCTCGGACAACGAAATCCCCGTCGTATGTTGTTTTTGGCAAAGGGTCCGGTTTCACCACGGTCAATCTTGCCACTCTAACCGACGCCGATGGTTTCCGCATTGAAAGCACGGCGAAGGGTGGCAAATTCGTATCTTCAGCTGGCGATGTGAACGGCGATGGTTATGACGACATCATTGTCGGAGTTGAATATAGCAACGGCACTGCCGGTTCATCTTATGTGGTGTTCGGCAAGGCATCCGGCTTCGGAACCGTTAACCTCGACAACCTTGGCAGCACCGGCTTCCGCATCGATGGTGCGGCGTGGGGTAACTACAGCGGCTATTCCGTCTCCTCGGCCGGCGATGTGAACGGCGATGGATATGATGACATCATTGTCGGTGCCTATCGCGCAAATCTGGCGGATAAGTCCGAAGCCGGTTCGTCCTATATAGTGTTCGGTAAGAGTGATGGCTTTAGTGACATCAATCTAGCCAATCTCGGTAGCGCGGGCTTCCGTGTTGACGGTGCCGCCAGCGGGGACAGAAGCGGCGTGTCCGTCTCGGCAGCTGGCGATGTGAACGGCGATGGCTATGACGACGTGATTATCGGAGCGTATACAACCAGCCCTTATGGAAGGTACTTGGCTGGGGCGTCCTATGTGGTCTATGGCGGGGCATCGCGCACGGGCACGGTCGATCTGGCCGATCTCGGCAGCGCCGGATTCCGCATCGACGGTGCAGTAGATAATGACTACAGTGGCAATTTCGTCTCGTCTGCGGGCGATGTGAACGGCGACGGCTATGACGACCTCATCGTCGGGGCTCATTCTGCCGATCCCTCCTCCGGCAAGACGGATGCCGGTTCGTCCTATGTGGTGTTCGGCGGGCCATCGCGCACGGGCACGGTCGATCTGGCCGATCTCGGCAGCGCCGGCTTCCGCATCGACGGTACGGCGGCGTATGACTACAGCGGCCGGTCCGTCTCGTCTGCGGGCGATGTGAACGGCGACGGCTATGATGACCTTATCGTCGGGGCCTTTGGTGCCGATCCTTCCGGCAAGACGGATGCCGGGTCGTCCTATGTGATCTATGGCGGAGCGTTCGGTGAGGCGACGACGCCGGTTTATCTTTATGGTGGCGGGGCGGCGGAGGTTTTGCATGGGGGGCGCGGGAATGACATTCTCTTCGGCAATGGCGGGGCTGATGTCATCAAGGCGGGGGCCGGGAACGATCGTATCGCCGTTGCGGACCTGACGTTCCAGCAGGTGGACGGGGGCACGGGGTACGATACACTCCTGCTCAACAGCGGGCCTATGGTGCTGGACCTTACGGCGCAGCGCGGCTCGTCCCTTCGCAGCATCGAGGAGATCGACTTCAGCGGATCGTCCGCCAGCAAGACGCTGCGGCTCGACCAGCAGGCGGTGTTCGACCTGACGGAAGAGCGCAGCGGCGGCATGGCGGTGCTGACGGTCCGCGGCAAATACGGCGATGTCGTCGAGTTCGACTCCGGCCTGTGGACGAGTGCCGGCCAGGTCTTCATCGGCAGCACATCCTTCAGCCGCTACGTCAACGGCGCCGCCGAAGTGCGCGTCCAGTCCGGTATCTCCACCACCGGAACGGGCGTGCTCGACCTCGCCAATCCCGGCAACGCCGGCTTCCGCATCGACGGTGCGGCGGCGGGTGACTACAGCGGCATTTCCGTCTCGTCTGCGGGCGATGTGAACGGCGACGGCTATGATGATCTCATCGTCGGTACCTATGGCGCCGATCCTTCTGGCAAGGCGGGGGCCGGTTCGTCCTATGTGGTGTTCGGCGGAGCATCGCGCACGGGCACGGTTGACCTGGCCAATCTCGGCAGCGCCGGCTTCCGCATCGACGGCGCGGCGGCGGATGACTACAGCGGCATTTCCGTCTCGTCTGCGGGCGATGTGAACGGCGACGGCTATGACGACCTCATCGTCGGGGCTCCTTATGCCGATCCCTCCTCCGGCAAGACGGATGCCGGTTCGTCCTATGTGGTGTTCGGTAAGGCCTCCGGCTTCGGCACGGTCGATCTGGCCAATCTCGGCAGCGCCGGCTTCCGCATCGACGGTGCGGCGGCCAATGACCTGAGCGGCTATTCCGTCTCGTCTGCGGGGGATGTGAACGGCGACGGCTATGACGACCTTATCGTCGGGGCCTATGGTTCCGACGCTTCCGGCAAGACGGATGCCGGTTCGTCCTATGTCATCTACGGCAATGCCTTCGGCGCATCCGCCACGCCGAAGACGCTGACGGGCACCGCAGCCTCCGAAACCCTGCATGGCGGCATCGGCGACGACGTGCTGTCCGGCGGTGACGGCGACGATCTGCTGATCGGCGGCAACGGGGCGGATCGCGTCATCGGCGGTGCGGGCAATGACCGTATCCGGCTCGGCGGCGGCAGCGATACCGTCGTCTTCACCGCCGCATCCGAGGGGATGGACCGGATCGACGATTTCGTCCGGGGCGAGGATAGCTTCGAGATTTCCGCCTCGGGCTTCGGCGGCGGGCTGGCCGCCGGCGGGAGCGTCACCGTCACGAACACCGCCGATCCCTTGTCGGCCGTGTCCGGCGGCACGAGCGGCTACTTCTTCTACGACATGAACGGGCCGGATGCCGGCTCGCTCTATTGGGACGCGAATGGCGGGTCGGCGAGCGATGCGATCAAGATCGCCGAGCTTTCCAACGTGAACCTGCTGCAGGCTTCCGACTTCAACGTCGTGGCCTGAACCTGCGCCGCGCCTCCCACCGGGGGCGCGGCATTAAGGATAAACCGGAGAAGTTGTAGCGTTAACGCCCGCCAAGCGGGAATGCTTTCTCTCCCAGTTTTCATGCAATTCCGGGCGCAGCCGTCTCGCACCCTTGCCGGAATTGCTCTCGTTGGAACGGACCGGCAATGGATGACAGCATGCAGGAAACGGGCAAAGCATCCGGGATATCCTTGAAGGGACCGGTCATCGCGCTCGCCGCCTTCAGCGCGGTGGCGAATGTGCTCATGCTGGTTTCGCCCATCTACATGACCCAGGTCTATGACCGCATCCTGCCGACGCGCAGCTTCGAGACGCTCGCGGCACTGAGCCTCATCGCGCTGGTCGCGCTGGCGGTGCTCGGTCTCGTGGAGACGGTGCGCCAGACGCTGGCGCGCAAGCTTGCCGCCCGCTACGAGCTTGCCGTCATGCCTAGGCTGATCGCGGCGGATGACGACGGCGCGCTCGGCATCGAACCGCAGGTGGCCGCCAAGGCGCAGACCGTGAAGCGGTTCCTTGCCTCTTCCGCCTTCATCAACCTGTTCGACCTGCCGTTCCTGCCGCTGTTCCTCGGCCTGATGTTCCTCGCCCATCCGCTGCTCGGCTGGGCGACGGCCGCCGGCATGGTGCTGCTCGTCGTAGTAACGCTGCTCAACGAGTGGGGCTCACGCCGGGCGGGCGAGGCGATGGCGCGGGCACAGGCCCTTGCCGCCCGCACCGGCCAGGATGCGCTCGGCGCGCGCGAGGACGTGCGGGCCATGGGCATGGGCCGGGCGATGGCGGCGCGCTGGACGCAGCACGCGCTTGCTGCGGCCGATGCCGGCGAAAGCGCCGGCCGCGTCAATGCGCGCTTCTACGGGCTGACGCGCTTCGTGCGGCAAGGACTGCAGACGGCCGTGCTCGGGCTTGGCGCTTTCCTGGTCATCCATGGCGACATGGCGGCCAGCCTCATCTTCGCGGCCTCCATCGTCTCGGCGCGCGCGCTGATGCCCATCGAGCAGGTCGTCGGCGCGTGGAAGGCGATCGCCGAAGCCCGGCGTGCCGTGCGGGACGTGCGGCAGGCGCTTGCGCTTGTGACACGCGCGGAGGCCGGGCGGACGCGGATCGACCTTCCTGTTCCGGCGGGGCATCTGGCGGCAAAGGGGTTGCGATATGCGGCTGGCAATTCGGCGGACGCGCCTGTTCTCGTCGACGATTTGAGCTTCTCCGTGCAGCCGGGGCAGATTGCGGCTGTCATCGGTCCCTCCGGGTCCGGCAAGTCGACGCTGCTGCGTCTTCTCAGCGGCGCGCTGGCGCCGTCGTCCGGTGAAGTGCGGCTCGACCGTTTCAAGCTTTCCGACTGGCCTTCGGTCCAGCGCGGCCGCGCGCTCGGCTACATGGCGCAGCAGACGATGCTTTTCGAGGGAACGGTGGCGCAGAACATCGCCCGGTTCGATGCAACGGCGACGGATGCCTCAATCATCGCGGCGGCCGAGCGGGCGCAGGCGCATGACTTCATCGCTACCCTGCCGCAGGGCTACAACACGCCGATCGGCCCCGGCGGCGTTCGCCTTTCCGGTGGGCAAGTGCAGCGCATCGCGCTGGCGCGGGCGCTGCATACCGAACCGGCCGTGCTTGTTCTCGACGAGCCCAACGCGCATCTCGACAGCACCGGGGAGGAGGCGTTGATCTGTACGCTTGCCGACCAGCGGGCAAAGGGGAGGGCGGTAGTCGTCGCCACGCACCGCACAAGCCTGCTCGCCATCGCCGATTCGGTGTACCTGATGGAGGGCGGGCGGCTGCGGCCCCTGCCGATGCAGGCCAAACCAGTCCCGGGGCGCGGGCAGGTGCTTCCGCTTGCCGGCAACGGCGTCCCGACGACGGCGGCCTGAGGAGAACGCCATGACCAGTATCGAGAGCGTAAAGACGGTTCGCCGGGTCACATCCATTCGCGGGACGCTGCTTGCGGGCGCGAGCGCGTGCGTGCTGTTTCTTGGCGGCTTTTCCGCCTGGGCCTTCAGCGTGCCGCTTTCCGGGGCGATCATCGCGCAGGGCACCGTCATAACCGACGGCAGTGTGCAGGTCGTTCGTCACGAGCGCGGCGGCGTTTTGGCCGCGCTCGCCATCCGCGAAGGCGAAGCGGTGCGCAAGGGCGCGGTGCTGGCCACGCTGACCCGTGCGGAAGACCGGGCATCCGCCGAGGAACTGAAAGCGCGCGTGGCGAGCCTGACGGTCAAGCAGGCGCGTCTTTCGGCCGAGCAGCAGGGCGAGGAGGACTTCGACGTCACGCCGGGCGACCTGCCTTCTGTCGGTGGAGACGTAGCGCCCGCCCTGTTCTTGCAGCTCGTGACCGACCAGGAGCAGGAGTTCGACTCCCGGCGCAGGCAGCTTGGCGATGCCGTTCAGGTGCTGGCGGCGCAACGCGAGGGCCTTGCAGTGCAGAGGGAAGGTATCAAAGGTGAGCTTCATGCGCTGGAGGAGCAGCGCAAAAGCCTCGGCAAAGACATCGCGCTACGGCGCGAAGGCGTGGCCAAGGGGCTCGGGCGTGAAAATGTCCTGCGGGAACTGGAACGGCAGGCGGACGGCGTGACCGGCGGTATCGCCAAGGCGGAGGCGAGTATCGCCGCTCTCAGCCACCAGATCGCCGAGACGGAGAGCCGTATCGCAGCCGAGCGTTCCGCCTTCCTGCAGAAGGTGGGTGACGAGCTGTCGAGGGTTCGCTCCGAGCGTATCGAGGCGTTGGAGGCGCTTTCCGGCAAGGCGGATGCCGTGGCGCGCATCGAGGTGCGCTCTCCGGTCGACGGCGTCGTCAACAAGCTGCACGTCAACACGGTGGGTAGCGCTGTAGAACCCTTCGCGCCGCTCTTCGAGATCGTCGCGAACGACCAGCCCCTGCTGATCGAGGCGAAGGTTTTCCCCGGCGACATCGACGATGTCTATCCGGGCCAGAAAGCGCAGACGGTACTGTCGGCCTTCAACCGCCGCCTCTACGACCCTGTCGATGCGAAGGTCACGTTCGTCGGCGCGGACGCCCGTCAGGAGCGCGCCGACCAGCCCGCCTATTACACTATCCGCCTGTCCGTCGATGAGGCCGAGCGCGCCAGGCTTCCCGAGATCCTCCCCGGCATGCCGAGCGAAGTCTATCTCGTGACGCACGAGCGGACCTTCGCCGATTATATCGCGGAACCCTTCATCCAGAGCTTCCAGCGCGCTTTCCGTCAGTAGGGGCGTAACCGGCGTCACTTCAGCGAAGCGACTTCTTCCGCGCCCGATGGCTGGGCTATGCCGAGGAAATCGGCAAGCATGCCGGTTTCGGCGGCGAGGGTCACTTCGGCGGCCAGCACATTGGCATGCGCCGTATTCATGTTCAGTTCGGCATTGGCGACGTCGCCGATCGTGCGGATTTCGTCGAAGACGGAACGTTCGCCGAGTTTGCGCTCGGACCTTATGCCATCGAGCAGCCGATTGGCCGCGCCTTGTTCGCGGCGTGCAGCCGCCAGCATCTGGCGTGCCTGGTCCAGGCGTGCGCGCGCCGTAAGCAAGGCTGCCCGCACGCCGCTGAGGGCCGCATCGCGGTCGAGGGTAGTGGCGAGCAACTCTTCGCGGCTTCCCTGGATTTCGGCGCTGCGCGCGCCGCCGGTGAAGAGTGGAACGGAAAGCTTCAGGACCGCGCTTGCTTCGTATTGGCGGTTATAGCTATTCGCGTGGCCGTCGCCGCCGGCAGAAAGATCGAGTGCCAGGTTCGGATTGTAGGCGCTCTTGGCCTGCTGGATGCGGGCCTCCGCCACGTCGATCCGCGCCGCGCGCTCGCTGAGGCGCGGGTTGTGGTCGAGCGCCAGTTGAAGGAGCGCGTTTTCATCGGATGGCAGCCGTGCGGAAAGGTTCGAGACTGCGGTCATCTTCAGGCCGTGGCCGGCGTCGAGGCGCAGCAAGGTCTCCTCGCTCTGCGCCAGTTGCAGTGCGGTCTGCTGGCGATTGACTGCAAGGCTTGCCAGTTGCCGCTCGACATCGCTCACATCGACACCCGTGGCGCCGCCGGCCTCGCGCTCGCCTTTCACGTCGCGCTGCAGCGCGCGCAGGCGCTTTTCATGGCGGGAGAGGATCGCGAGCGTTGCGCGGAAGCGCTCCGTATCAACCAGGGCCAGTGCGAGCTCATAGGTCGTCGAAAGGCTGACGTCCCGTGCATTTTCGATCGCGACACGCTTGCTGGCCTCGGCGACGGTCACGGCGCTCTCGGCACGGCCGCCCTGGTAGATCGGAACGCGAACGGTCAGTGCGTAGGAATAGGGATTGTTCGGATCATTTGCGAAAGCGGGATGGCGATCGCTGGCCCTTAGCGTGCCGGAGGCATCGAAAGAGGCCGTTGGCATATACATGGCCCGTGCCTTGCCGATATCGGCATCAGCCGCTGCAATGCGCGCTTCGGACGCCCTGACCACGGCCGCGTTGCGTATGACATCGGAAATGGCGCTCGGCGGCATCGGGACGTCGTTGGTCGCCGAACGGCGCAAAGCCTCCACACCGGTCCTGGTTGTCGAACAGACCTTCGCAGCTTCCCCGTTATCGCACTTGCCTGCCTGCGGACGCGTCGTGGAGCAACCCGCGAGCATGGTGAAACAGCAAACGGTAAGAAGAATAGTTTGCCGACGCACGGGTTCCTCCAGAAGTTACCCGTTTGTAAACCGGCATGGTTAACCGCCGGTAAAACAAGCAACCTGCGGTGCAGGAATAAAGGCATAAAACCGTCGTTGCACCGCATTTTTCTTCGGCTCGAGACAGTCGAAGCCGTCGATGGCTGTTACTGCATTTCAGTCTAAGGCGTGCCGCCTTCGGCGATCCTTCGACAAGCCAAGCTGGCCGCGGCAACGCAAGAATGGACGAAAGAGATCGACGTCTTGATCCTCGCCGATCGATCTTCCCAAGATGCAAAAGTTGCTGCGTTACACCTGTCTGAAGGTTACGTCCTTGGTACCCGGCAAAACTGATGATCTCGGCCCAACAGGCTCGGATTTAACCATTGCAACCCATAGTGATTGCTCGTGCAAGCGCATTGCGTTAATTCAGGCATTGCTTGTGTATAGGGGGCCGATTGTACCACGACCGATCAATCATCGATGAAATCTATGAGGCCGCCGTTCTGCCCGAGTTCTGGCCGAGAGTGCTGGAACGTGTTTCTGAGGCAACTGACTGTTATGGTGGGGCCCTTTTCACTTTAGGAAAGTATGGTTCGGCATCGTGTGCGACGCAAAGCTGTCAACCGCATTTGACGGCGATGATGCAGGAAGGGTGGGCTGAGCGAAACATCCGCGCGAAGCGAGTGCTTGAATTCGCGAGACAGGAATTTGTAACCGATCACGACGTCTGCTCAGAAGAGGAAATTGAGAACCATCCGATATATACGGAGTTCTTGCGTCCTCGCGGAATTGGTTGGAGCGCTGCCACGCACGTTACCGGTATCGACGACGATATCGTCATTTTCTCGATTGATCAGCTTTATGAGCGTGGCCCGATTGCGGATGAAACAAAAGCCTTCTTGAACGAGCTGCGTCCCCATATCGCCCGGGCATCGATGTTGGCAGCCCGTTTCAGGTTGGAGCGCGTGAACGGTACGCTTGAAAGCCTTTCACATCTCGGTGTGCCGGCCGTCGCCTGCGATCGCCGCGGAAGAGTTCGTCTGCACAACCGCCAGTTCGAGCGTGCCACGGAGAGCCTCGATGTCATGGCCTTCGATATCCTCCGCATAGCGGATCGCCGCGCGGACATGATGTTAAGGGATGCGTTGCAAGCCCTTCATGATCCGGGCACGCCCAAGTCGATTCCATTCGTTGCAAGCGATAACAACCCGGTGGTGCTGCACGTCATCCCCATTTCGTTGAATGCGCGGGATGTCTTCTCCGGCATGGACGCTATCGTTGTTCTGGCGCCGATAAATCTCCCCGGCCTTCCCATCAAACCGTTGCTCCAAATCCTCTATGATATCACACAGGCTGAGGCGAAGGTTGCCGAAGGACTTCTGCAAGGCCTATCGCCGAAAGACATCGCTGCAATTGGGGGAGTAGGTATAGAGACGGTGCGAACCCATGTTAAAAGCCTGCTCGCCAAAACGGGGTCCAGCCGACAAACGGAATTCATCGCGCGCCTCTCGTCCTTCAAATTGTAGCGCTCGCTCAAGTGCCGCCCGCCCGGCCTCGGTGAAGAACGGCGTGTCGCGCCAGGCGGCAACAGCGAAGATGCGTCGGTCTGTTTCACCTGCCTTCATCGGTTCCTGTGCATGCATGTCTACGCATACGCTGCACCCATTGATCTGGCTGGCCGGAGATGGACCAGCTTGATGGTGACCTCCGAAAGGCCGCTCTTTCCCGTTGCCTTGTTCAGCGCCATCAGCGCTTGCATCGCCTCGGGGATAGCGCCTGTTGGTCACATCGACCGGATTTCGTTCGTCACAGGCATGACGCGCGGCAGACTGGGAATGTGACCGATGGAGGGAGAAAAGATTCTGGCGGGGACAATTCGAGGCAACCGCGCTTATCCGAGAGCCGTCGCCTTCCGAAGGCTTGGCCCCCGCACAGAGGCGGAAGATGCTGTATAAGAAGCATGGCTGCGACTGGACCGAACAGACGTTGGCGGCATCGGGAACCATGACGGTTGGCTGAGGACCGTGGTGGCGCGCATTTGCCTGGATATGCTGTGCTTGTGCAAACCGCGCCGGGACGATGCTGTTGGCGAGGACAAGCCTTGGCCTGGGCTATCGGAGGCTTCCGCCGACGACGAGCTGCGAAACAAATCGTTTCAGCAAACTACGGTCGAAGTGCCCATGCGAGTCGAGCATCATGGCAATTGCCTGCGATTGCGACCAGCCGCGTTTATAGGGCCTGTCCGTCACCATCGCATCGTAGACATCGCAGATTGCGGCGATGCGTGCTGCCAGCGGAATGGCCTCATCCTTCAATCCGAATGGATAGCCGGCGCCATCATGTTTCTCATGGTGGTATAGACAGATACCCGTCACGGTTTGCGATATGCCAGGGACGCCGCGCAATAATGCCGCTCCGCGTACAGGGTGTTCCCGTACCAAGGCAAACTCCGCTGCGGTCAGCTTGCCCGGCTTGTTCAGAATGGCGAGAGGGATCGTTGCCTTGCCAATGTCGTGAACGAGGCCGCCAAGCCCCAGGTCGCGGATCATCTCCTCCTCAAGCTCAAGGCTCCGTCCAAAGGCGATCATCAGTGCGCTTACGGCCAGGCAATGCAGGAAAGTGCCTTCGTCGTGCTCCTTGAGCTTGGTTGTGGCAATCAACGCACTGGCGCATTGGAGGGCATCCGACATGATTGTCTCGACAACGGCTTGCGCGCTGTCGAAATCGAATGTCCCATTCCGCTGCGCATCGCAAAAGACGCGCTTTATCAATGGTCGGGTTGTTTCGATGCATTTGCGCGCCTGCTGGAGTTCGCTAGCGGGAAATGTGGCATCAAGTTCGACCTCGAACCGAGAGCGTACAACATTCCAGGCTGGAGCGGTCTCTTCAACGACATCCTTGCCCTTCGACGTGTTGATAACGGCACTCATGGCTTTGCTGGCCAAGACGACTTTAAGTTCAGTCTCCGAAGTAATCAGGAATTGACGATTATCAAGGCGGCTATGAGAGCGATCCTCAAGCTCTTCTATGTACATACCGACGCAGATATGGCTAATCTGAACCCTCTTTTTCATTGAAGTCGTACCTTGTAGCTATAAGGGACCGAGAATTTTCGAGAGATACGGGATTATTTCTTATAGGAATTAATTTTCCACCGACATGTTCGCGATGATTCGAGCAGTAACGATTTGTATCGCTAGTAGTGGGGCGCTGTATTTGGTGCGGCTTGTGCAGGGAGTGGCATGGTTGTGAGTGCAGCGGCTACAACCCATGTCGGAGGCATCCAGATGCCCAGCGGGCGTTACCCTTGCGGCCCGCATTGCGTCCGCCGCGCCTTCCAGTCCGAAGCGGTTCGCGCCTGGTGGACGTGAAGGTTGAAGCTGTCGGTGCGATATGCTGCAGGCATCGACATAGGTGATCGCAACCTTCCTCCGGTCGCGAATAGCCGGCGCAGTTCAGCGATGTCGATGGTTGCGACCGGCTGCTTGATCGTGCGGATGAACTTCAGGCCGAAATCCAGCACGATCGGTTGCAACACCGGGGTGCGACCGCGGTCAGCCTGGCGATCAGATCAAGCGCCCCCCTGCGCCAGTTGCGCGCCACCCAGCTCGCGCCAAGAACAGCCGTCTCGAGCTCGTCCGGCGCCAGCATCAGCGGCGGCAAGTCGTAGCCCTTGTCGAGATGTATCCGGTACTTGCCTCGCCGCGCACGGGCACACGCTGGGCCATCAGTTCGGCAATGTCGCCATAAGAGCGTGCGGATTGAAACCTCGAGCTGGTCAGCGAGTTCGTGCCCCGTCATTGCCTGCCATCTTGCGCATGTGTGAGGCTGACGACTGCTGCTATCTTATCGCCATGGCGAACGCGGCCAGCGCTCCTGTGCAAGCCGCCGCTCGCACATGGTTCCAGAACACCCATCGGTCGAGAAAAGTCGCCCAGAATGCAATGCCGTCTGGCCCCTCGCCGCTTGCGGCGAGGGCCTCGTTCATCGGCACGTTGATGGTGACGGTGACAACGATGTTGCCGGCGAGATAGAGCCCGGCGCCGATCAGCACCCAGGAAGGCTTGGCCGACCAGCCCAACAGCCCAGCAGCGACCAAGATCAGCGCAAGCAGCGCCGTACCCATGAAAATCGTGAGAAAGAGCGGGTTCTGGATCACCACGTTGATATGGTTCATTGCCGCAATGCCTTGTGGGGCGGGCAATTTCGCCAGCGCCGGCATCACCGAATTGGAATAGGCAAAGAACAGGCCGGCCATCATCCCGCTGCCAAGCAGGGCCAGCAGGGTGATCACGGGAACGAGCATTGAAAGCATGTCTGCTTCCCTTCATATCAAGAGTTGAATGGCGATTTACGCAGGCTTTGCCGGGTTCCAGTGACCGCTCGCGGCAGTTTCATCGGTATCAGTGGGCATGCCTTCCAGAACCGATGCCCCAAGAGGATTCCTCATATTGATAAACGTGATAAGTACTCATATTCTGCCCGTCAAGAAAAATGTGAAGGATACTCATATATGCCGGCTGCAACGTCACCTGCGCCATTGATCCGCAAGGAACCGACACAGCAGCGCAGCCGCGAGCGCGTCGAGCGCATGCTGGCGGCTGCGCGCGACCTGATTGCCCAATATGGCAGCGATGCGATGAGGATGAGCGAGGTCGCCGAGCGTGCCGGCGTATCCATCGGCTCGCTCTATCAGTTCTTTCCCGACAAGAGTGCCATCATCCGCGCGCTGGCCGAGCGCTTCACTGTCGAAAACCGCGCCTGCATTGATGCAGAGCTTGCCGACGTATCGAGCGAGGAGGACCTGCTTGCCGCGTTTGCCCGGCTTATCGATGCCTACTATACGATCTGCCTGGCCGAGCCGGTGATGCGTGAAATCTGGTCTGGTACGCAGGTCGACAAGACCCTGCGGGAACTTGAGCTTGCAGACAGTCGTGCAAGCGCGGAATCCTTGGCAAACGTTTGGCAACGCTTGCAGCCGGAAGCCGACCCCGTCCGGCTCACCGCCACGGCATTTCTCATCTGGCAGCTCGGCGAAGCGACGATGCGATTGGCGATCTCCGTCGATCGCGCCGAAGGCGATCGGCTCGTCGAAATCTACAAGCGTATGGCTCTGAGAGAACTGATGGCGAATTCCGCGACCCCGCCCGATCACAGGCAGGATTTGCGTATCAATAAAAGTGTCGCTTAGCGCAGGAAAGGTGGCACTCGTTCCTGACGAATAGCTGAAGCCGTCGCGTCTTGTCCGTCAGCCGGCTGACAGGTTTGCCGGCAAGGGTTCAGAACAGACAGGACGATGTGTTCATGAGAATCCTTCTGATCGAAGACGATACGATCCTCGGTGCGGCGATCCGCGACCACATCGCCGCCGACAACCATTCGGTCGACTGGATGATGGACGACCGCATCGCCGTGCTTGCACCCCTCAAGCAGGCCGGACGTTCGAACCTCATATAGTTTGGCACGCCCGAAGAGGTCTATCACCGCTCCGCCAATCTCTTTGTCGCCAAGTTCATCGGCTCGCCGCCGATGAATTTTTTCGAGGGGCGAGCAGAGGGCGGCGTCCGCATCGGCGCCCTGAGCCTATCGGGTGCCGGCCATCTCCCGGCAGCGCTGACCGTCGGCATCTGCCCGGAGCATGTCCGTCTCAGCGCGGGCGAGGGCCGTCCATCGCCCGCACCTCCGATAGCGCCGGCCATCACGTCGGGGAGAAGGTCAACGTGCACTTGGCGGCGGACAAGCTACACCTTCTCGATCGTGAAACGGGTAACAGGGTGGAGGTCTGACAAGAGGAGGCTCCGTCAGCGCCGGTCCGTCGTTATATGGTCGAGAATATAGGCGGCGGTCGCCGAATCCATGATCAGGGTATGTGCGCACATGAATTTGATTTCTTTCACGATGATGGGAACAAAATCCCTGCCTCTTTCGTAGTATACTTCATAGAGGCCGCCGACCGGTGCGGCTTGGTCCGGCGACTGTGGGAGGGTTCCATGCGAACCGACGGCAGTGACGTTTTCGACCTTTTTTCCAAAGCCTATGCCAGTGAAGCCCGCGAAACGCTGAGCCTCCAGGAGTATCTGCTCGCGTGCCGCGACAATGCGAGCCTCTATGCCAGCGCGCCCGAGCGGATGATCGCGGCCATCGGCGAGCCGAAGCTCGTCGACACGAGCATGGACGAGCGGCTGGGGCGGATCTTCGCCAACCGCACGATCAAGCTCTATCCCTCCTTCTCCGATTTCTTCGGCATGGAAGACACGATCGAGCGGATCGTCGGCTATTTCCGCTATGCCGCACAGGGCCTCGAGGAGCGCAAGCAGATCCTCTATCTCCTCGGGCCGGTCGGCGGCGGCAAATCCTCGCTGGCCGAACGGCTGAAGAAGCTGATGGAGGAGCAGCCGATCTACACGCTCGCCATCGACGGCAAGATCAGCCCGGTCTTCGAATCCCCCCTCGGCCTTTTCAGCCGCGAACGCATGGGCGATCTCCTCGAGGAGAAATACGGTATCGCCAGGCGGCGCCTCACCGGCCTCATCTCGCCCTGGGCGACGAAGCGGCTCGATGAGATCGGCGGCGACATCTCGAAGTTCAGCGTCGTCAGGATGATGCCCTCGCGCCTGCGCCAGATCGCCATCGCCAAGACGGAGCCGGGCGACGAGAACAACCAGGACGTCTCGGCGCTGGTCGGCAAGGTGGATATCCGCCAGCTCGAAAACTTCAGCCAGGCCGATCCCGACGCCTATTCCTACAGCGGCGGCCTCAACCGCACGACCCAGGGCCTTCTCGAATTCGTCGAGATGTTCAAGGCGCCGATCAAGGTGCTGCATCCGCTTTTGACCGCCACGCAGGAGGGCAGCTACAACGGCACGGAGAATTTCGGCGCCTTCCCCTATCAGGGCATCGTGCTCGCCCATTCCAACGAGTCGGAATGGCTGCAGTTCAAGCACAACAAGAACAACGAGGCCTTCCTCGACCGTATCCTCGTCGTCAAGGTGCCCTATTGCCTGCGCGTCACCGAGGAGCGGCTGATCTACGAAAAGCTGCTGCGCGAGAGCGAGCTTTCCGACAGTCCCTGCGCGCCCGAGGTGCTGGAGAATCTCAGCCGTTTCACCGTCGCAACGCGCCTGACGCCGCACGAGAATTCGCCGACCTATACGAAGATGCGCGTCTATGACGGCGAGAACCTGAAAGATACCGACCCCAAGGCGAAATCGCTGCAGGAATACCGCGATGCCGGCGGCGTCGACGAGGGCATGAGCGGCATCAGCACGCGCTTTGCCTTCAAGGTCCTGTCGGAGACCTTCAACTACGACACGAAGGAAGTGGCGGCCGATCCGGTCCACCTCATGTACATTCTCGAACAGGCGGTCCGCCGCGAGCAGTTTGCGAAGGAGGTCGAGGCCGGCTATCTCGATTTCATCCGCTCGGAAATTGCCGCCCGCTATGCCGAATTCATCGGCCACGAGATCCAGAAGGCGTATCTGGAATCCTACAGCGAATACGGCCAGAACCTGTTCGACCGCTACATCGCCTATGCCGATGCCTGGCTGGAAGACCAGGACTTCAAGGACCCGGATACGGGCCAGATCCTTAACCGCGATATCCTCGACAGCGAGCTGTCGCAGATCGAAAAGCCGGCCGGCATCGCCAATCCGAAGGATTTCCGCAACGAGGTGGTCAAGTTCACCCTGCGCGCCCGCGCCCGCAACGGCGGGCGCAACCCCGCCTGGACGAGCTATGAGAAGCTGCGTGAGGTCATCGAGAAGCGCATGTTCGGCCAGGTCGAGGATCTTCTTCCGGTCATCAGCTTCGGCTCGAAGAAGGACAGCGCCACCGAGAAGCAGCATGCCGACTTCGTCGCGCGCATGACCGAGCGGGGCTATACCGTGCGGCAGGTGCGCCGGCTGGTCGACTGGTACATGCGCGTCAACAAGGCCGGCTGACAATGCCGTCGCGGGGGCTGGCCCATGCCGAATTTCATCGATCGACGGCTCAACCCCAAGGACCGCAGCCTCGGTAACCGGCGGCGCTTCGTCAAGCGCGTGCATGACGAATTGAAACGCGTGATCAACGATCAGGTCAGATCCGACAGGATCGCCGATGTCGACGCGGCCCATGGCGTGCCCGTGCCCAGGCGCGGCGCCGACGAGCCGAGCTTCCGCAATTCCGCCTCCTCCGGCGAACGGCAATATGTCCTGCCCGGCAACGAGAGCTTTTCGGCCGGAGACCGTATCGGCAAGTCCGAAAGCGGCGGGGGCGGGGGCGCCGGCCACGGCCCGGGGCGCGGCGAAGGGGAGGACGACTTCCTCTTCGTGCTTTCGCGCGAGGAGGTGCTCGATCTCTTCTTCGAGGATCTGGAACTTCCCGACATGGTCAAGCTCAACCTCAAGGAAACGGTGGTCTACAAGCCGCATCGCGTCGGCTTCACCACCCTCGGCACGCCAAGCAACATCAATGTCGGGCGCACGATGCGCAACAGCTTCGGACGGCGCATCGCGCTACGCCGCCCGGGCGAGAAGGAATATAGGGCCCTTGCCGACGAGATCGCCGCGCTGGAGGCGAAGGGGGGGCTTTCCCAGCCGGAGCGCAGGCGGCTCGCCGCGCTGCGCGAGGAACTGGAGACCCTCGAACGGCGGCGAAAGCGCATCGCCTATGTCGACCCGGTCGACGTGCGCTTCAACCGTTTCGAGCGGCAGCCGCTTCCCAACGCCAACGCCGTGATGTTCTGCCTGATGGACGTCTCGGCCTCGATGGGCGAGCGGGAGAAGGATCTTGCCAAACGCTTCTTCGTGCTCCTCCACCTCTTCCTGAAGCGCCGCTACGAGCGCATCGACATCGTCTTCATCCGCCATACCGACGAGGCGCGGGAGGTGGACGAGGAGACCTTCTTCTTCAGCCGGCAAAGCGGCGGCACCATCGTTTCGACGGCGCTCGAGGAGATGCAGCGCATCGTCCTCGACCGCTATCCCGCCAACCTGTGGAACATCTATGCCGCGCAGGCCTCCGACGGCGACAATGCGAGCGGGGATTCGGAAAGCTGCGCGCAGCTCCTGCGCGACGAGCTGATGAAGCTCTGCCAGTACTATGCCTATGTCGAGATCATCGACGAGCGGGAAAGCGAGATCTTCGGCTCGACGGACAACGGGACCGCGCTCTGGCGCGCCTATCGCGCCGTGGAGAGCGCGATACCGAATTTCCAGATGACCCGTATCGCCAGGCCCGCCGACATCTACCCGGTGTTCCGCAAGCTCTTTGCCCGGCACAAGGCCGCCGGGCGGCCCGGCCGATGAGGAGCGATCATGGCACGCGACGCCACCTTGCTGTTTGAAAGCTCCGAATGGAATTTCGCCACGCTGTCGCGCGCCTATGACGCCATCGAGGAGATCGCCGTCGGCGAAATGGGTCTCGATGTCTATCCCAACCAGATCGAGGTCATCTCCTCCGAGCAGATGCTCGATGCCTATTCCTCCATCGGCATGCCGCTGATGTACCAGCACTGGTCCTTCGGCAAGCGCTTCGCCTTCGAGAGCCATCTCTACCGCAAGGGCCGCAGGGGCCTCGCCTACGAACTGGTCATCAATTCCAATCCGTGCATCACCTATCTCATGGAAGAGAACACCATGCCGATGCAGGCGCTGGTGACGGCGCATGCCGCCTTCGGGCACAACCATTTCTTCAAGAACAACTATCTCTTCCGCCAGTGGACGGATGCCGGGGCGATCCTCGGCTATATGGACTTCGCCAAGAAATACATCGCCAGATGCGAGGAGCGGCACGGGGTCGCGGCGGTGGAGGAAATCCTCGATTCGGCCCATGCGCTGATGAACCAGGGCGTCTTCCACTATCGCCGGCCGCCGCGGCTTTCCCCCGCCAAGGTGACGGAGCGCGCGCGCGAACGGCTGGAATACGAGGAGCAGGTCTATAGCGATCTCTGGCGCACCCTGCCGGCAACGGCCGGAACCGCCGATATCGAGGAAGCGGAGCAGGAGGCGCTGGAGCGCAAGAACGCCCTGCACCTTCCCGAGGAGAACCTGCTTTATTTCCTCGAAAAGCACAGCCTGATCCTGGAGCCGTGGCAGCGCGAGATCCTGAGGATCGTCCGCGTGATCGCGCAATATTTCTACCCGCAGGGCCAGACCAAGGTGATGAACGAGGGCTGCGCGACCTTCGTGCATTACACGATCATCAACCGCCTGTTCGACCTGGGCCGGATGGGGGAGGGGGCCATGCTGGAGCTGCTGGCGAGCCATGCCAACGTGGTCTTCCAGCCGGGTTTCGACGATCCGCGCTTTTCCGGCATCAATCCCTATGCGCTCGGCTTTGCGATGATGCAGGATATCGAGCGCATCGCGACGCGGCCGACGGCGGAGGATCGCGACTGGTTCCCCGATATCGCCGGCAGCGGCGACGGCATGGGCACGCTGATCGACGCCTGGGAGAACCACCGCGACGAATCCTTCATCCTGCAATATCTGAGCCCGGCGCTGATCCGCAAATTCCGCCTGTTCCATCTTACGGACCGGGCCACCGACCGCTTCTGCGAGGTCGCCTCCATCCACGACGAGCGGGGCTATTCCGCCGTCCGCTCGGCCCTTGCCCGCAGCTACGATCCCGGTGCCCACCAGCCGGATATCCAGGTGGTCGATGTCGACCTTCTCGGCGACCGCCGTCTCCGGCTGCAGCACAGGGTAAGGAACGGCATTCTCCTGGAGGAGGGCGAGCGCGATGCGACGCTCGGCCATATCCGCCGTCTCTGGGGATATGGCCTGAGCCTCACGGGGATCGATGCCGCCAGCGGCGCGGTGCTCTACGAGTGCTCGTCTACGGGAGGCGATGCATAGAAGCGCGCGCCGGAGCGAAGATCAGCGCGCGTTCCGTGCGATGTGCTTTTCGAACGCCTTGCCGAAATTGACGAGGAAATCCCGCGTCCCGTCGTTGGTGAGCTGTCCTGCATCGTCGAACAGGCTGCCGGTGCCGCCGATATAGGCTTCCGGCTGCTCCAGAACGGGCATGTTGAGGAAGCAGAGCGACTGGCGCAGGTGATGGTTGGCGCCGAAACCGCCGATCGCGCCGATCGAGGTCGAGATGATCGCCGCGGGCTTGCCCATGAGCGCGCCCTGCCCATAGGGGCGCGAGGCGACGTCGATCGCATTCTTCAGCACGCCGGGGACCGAGCGATTGTACTCCGCGGTCACGAAGAGGATCGCGTCGGCGGCGGCGATGCGCTCGCGCAGCGCGGTCCAGTCGGCCGGCGGCGCCGCTTCCAGGTCCTGGTTGAAATAGGAGACCGAGCCGATGTCGAGGAACTCGAATGTCAGGTTCGGTGTCAACGCGGCAAGGGCCTTGGCGACTTTGCGGCTGAACGATTCCTTGCGGAGGCTGCCGACGAGAACTGCGACGTTGGTCATGTTTGGCTCCAGTCTTTGTGGGAGGTTGATCCTCGCCCTTCATGCTCGAAAACTCAATATCGACGAGGAGGCTTTGCGATGAATCTGGCCGGCGTATTTCACCTCAGCACATTGTCTTGCGGCTCGATCGGGGCGGGCAGGTCCGCCTCGCCGAGGAGGGAGAGCATGTCGCGCTCCACGGTGCGCAGCATGGCGCTGAGGGGAAGTGCGTTCGGCTCGAAGCCGAAGGGCTCCTCCAACTGGTGACCGAGCGCTTCGAGGCCGAAGAACGTATAGGCGACGAGCAGCACCGGCAGCAGCGTCCACCAGTCGAGCGAGCCGGCGAGCGCGAAGGGCAGCGTCACGCAGAAGACGAGCGCCGTGCGGTGGAGCAGCAGGGAATAGGCGAAGGGCACCGGCGTCAGCGCGATGCGCTCGCAGCCGCCCTGCACCCTGGCGAGGGCCGAAAGCTGGATCTCCAGCACCGAATAGTGGATCTCGCTGATCCGGTGTGCCCGCATCAGCGCAAGACAGTGCCCGCCGATCCTGTCCAGCACCGCATTGGTCGGGTTGGGATTGTGCGGGTCGATCCCGTCCGCCGACCAGCGGCGGATCGCCTCCAGTTCGTCCTCGCCCCGCAGCCGTGCGACGAGGCCCGCCGAGAAGGCGCAGAGATTGTGGAGGAGGAACCGGCGATCGTCCTCGTTCAGCGCCGCGGTCTGGCGGGCGAAGGAGCGGCAGGCGATGATCAGTTCGCCCCACAGCACGCGTCCCTCCCACCAGCGCGTGTAGCAGGCATTGTTGCGGAAGCTCATGAAGACCGAGAGCGCGATACCCGTCAGCGTGAAAGGGATGGCGCTGATCTTGGCGAAAATCCCCGGATGCTCCCGTGCGGCGAAGATCGCGACGACGCTGAGCACCGTCATCGCCAGCAGATGCCAGGCGATCCGCGGCAGGATCGAGCCGTTGAAGGTGGAGACGATATCTTTGAAGCTCGGCTTGGAACGCAGGATCATCGGTGTGTCGGCGAATGTCGGGACGGGACGGGGTTTTTACGCACGAGGCATTGCCTTGCAGGATGCGTGCCAGCCGGGCAGGCAGGCTTTTCAAGGCCTTGCGGGTTGCCGCATGGGGACGATGGACAATTTGTCCATCGGGACTGAGACAAATCGTCCATGGATTTCAATAGGATAAAGTGATGTAATTGAGGCCTGTCACCTTTCGGAGCGCTCGATCATGGCCGATGGCAAGCCGCAATACAAGACCTACAATCATCCCGCCGGCGGCTGGGGCGCCGCGGCCGCGACGGCGAAGGTGCTGATGGAGCAGAGCGTCATCACCAAGGGCTCGCGCGCGCTTCTGGCGATGAACCGGCCGGGCGGCTTCAAGTGCCCGAGCTGCGCCTTTCCCGATGCCGATTGCAAGAAGACGCTGGAATTCTGCGAGAACGGCGCCAAGGCGCTCGCCCATGAGGCGACGAAGTTCCGCGTCACGCCGGAGTTCTTCGCGAAATACACCGTCGCCGAGCTGATGGAGCAGTCGGACTACTGGCTGGAGATGCAGGGCCGGCTGACCGAGCCGATGCGCTACGACGCGGCGAGCGACAAGTATGTGCCGTGCGGCTGGGACGAGGCCTTCGCGACGATCGGCCGGCATCTGCGGGGGCTTTCCAGTCCGCACGAGGCCGAGTTCTACACTTCCGGCCGCACGCCCAACGAGGCGGCCTTCCTCTATTCGATCTTCGTGCGCGAGTTCGGCACCAACAATTTCCCCGACTGCTCGAACATGTGCCACGAGCCGACGAGCCGCGGCCTGCCGCCGGTGATCGGCATCGGCAAGGGCACGGTGGTGCTGGAGGATTTCGAGCATGCCGAGGCGATCTTCGTCATCGGCCAGAACACCGGCACCAACTCGCCGCGCATGATGACCAATCTCGTCGAGGCGCGCAAACGCGGCGCGCCGATCGTCGCGGTCAATCCCATGCCGGAGCGGGCGCTGATCCGCTTCACCGAGCCGCAGGACGTCGTCCAGATGGCGACCTTCGGCTCCACCCGGATCGCCAGCGAGTTCGTGCATATCAAGATCGGCGGCGACCTTGCCCTCATCAAGGGCATGATGAAGGTCATGTTCGAGCGCGAGGCGGCCGGCGAAAAGGTGCTCGATGCGGATTTCATCGCCGAGCACACCGTCGGGGTGGAGGCGATCCGCGCCGACGCCCTCTCGCAGGACTGGGCCGAGATCGTGCGGGTCTCGGGGCTCGACGAGGCGCAGATCCGCCGCTGTGCGGAAATCTACATCCGCTCGCGCGCCACCATCATCTGCTACGGCATGGGGCTCACCCAGCACCAGCAGGGCTCGCGCCTGTTGCAGCAGGTGGCGAACCTCCTGCTCCTGCGCGGCAATTTCGGCAAGCCGGGCGCCGGCATCGCGCCCATCCGCGGCCATTCCAACGTGCAGGGCGACCGCACGGTCGGCATCGACGAGCGGCCGGCGCAGGACTATCTCGACCGGGTGCGCGACGTCTTCGGCTTCGAGCCGCCGCGCGAATACGGCCACCACACGGTGGAATCCGTCGAGGCGATGGAGAACGGCACGGCGAAGGTCTTCATCGGCCTCGGCGGCAATTTCGTGCGCGCCATCCCCGATACCGACCGCTCCTACGAGGCGATGCGCCGGCTGGATCTGACGGTCGGCATCGCCACCAAGCTCAACCGCGGCCATCTCGTGCACGGGCGCGAGGCGCTGATCCTGCCGGTCGTCGCCCGTTCGGAATGGATCCGCACGGCGGCAGGCGAGCAGTTCGTCACCATCGAGGACGCGATGTCGAACGTCACGCCCTCGCGCGGCGTGCTGACGCCGGCAAGCCCCGATGTGAAGCCGGAGGTGGAGATCGTCTGCCGCATGGCGATGGCCGCGCTGCCCGACAGCAAGGTGGAATGGGCGCGCTACATCGAGGACTACGACCTCATCCGCGACAAGATCGCCGAGGTCTACCCGGAAATCTATGCCGGCTTTTCCGAACGGGTCAAAAACCCGAAGGGCTTCCATCTCGACATCCCGCCGCGCCGGCGCGTCTGGCCGACGGCGAACGGCAAGGCGAATTTCCTCTCCATGCCGGGACTGGAGGTCAACGACGTGGTCGACGACCCGGCCATGCTGCGCCTTGCCACCGTGCGCTCGCACGACCAGTTCAACACGACGATCTACAGCAACAACGACCGCTACCGTGGCGTCTACAACGACCGCATGGTACTGTTCATGAACGCGGAGGATATCGCAGCGCGGGGGCTCGCCTCCGGCACGCGCGTCGCGCTCGAGACGATCAGCACGGACGGGCTGGCGCGGCGTGTCGACGGCCTGACGGTGCTCGATTATCCGATGCCGCGCGGGGCGGTCGCGGGATATTATCCGGAACTCAATCCCCTCCTGCCGCTTGATTACTACGACAGGCTCAGCGGCACGCCGGCAGCCAAATCCATCCCGGTGCGCGTCGTCGCCGGGTGATCCGGCCGTGAGCAAGGAGTAAGGACAGTGTTTGCAGGCCTCGATCCCGTGGTGCTGGCGCGCGCGCAGTTCGCGTTCACCATCTCCTTCCACTTCATCTTCCCGGCCTTTTCCATCGGCCTTGCCAGCTACCTGTTCGTGCTGGAGGGCCTCTGGCTGAAGACCGGGCAGGGCGTCTACGCCAATCTCTACCGCTACTGGCTGAAGATCTTCGCCGTGGTGTTCGGCATGGGCGTCGTCTCCGGCGTCGTCATGTCCTACCAGTTCGGCACCAACTGGTCGGTCTTCTCCGAGAAGGCCGGGCCGGTGGTCGGGCCGCTGATGGCCTACGAGGTGCTGACGGCCTTCTTCCTCGAGGCGGGCTTCCTCGGCGTCATGCTGTTCGGCATGAACAAGGTCGGCAAGGGGCTGCACTTCTTCGCGACCTCGATGGTGGCGCTCGGCACGCTGATCTCGGCGACCTGGATCATCGCGGTCAACAGCTGGATGCAGACGCCGGCCGGCTATGCGATCAACGCGGCCGGCCAGTTCGTGCCGGGCGGGTCCTGGGCCGACATCATCTTCACCGCGAGCTTTCCCTATCGCCTTGTCCATACCGTCATCGCCGCCTACCTGACGACCGCGTTCGCGGTCGGTGCGGTCGGCGCCTGGCACCTCCTGAAGGACCGTGCCAATCCCGGTGCGCGCAAGATGTTCTCCATGGCGATGTGGATGGCGGCGCTCGTCGCGCCGGTCCAGATCCTCGCCGGCGATGCGCACGGCCTCAACACGCTGGAGCACCAGCCGGTCAAGGTGCTCGCCATGGAGGGCGACTATCATCCGAGCCCCGACGGTGCGCCCCTCATCCTCTTCGGCCTGCCGGACAGCGAGGCCGCCGAGGTGCGCTACGAGCTGTCGCTGCCGCATCTCGGCTCGCTCATCCTCAAGCACGATCCCTTCGCGCCGCTGCCGGGCCTCACCGATTTTCCGCGGGAGGAGTGGCCGCCCGTCCATATCGTCTTCTGGTCGTTCCGCATCATGGTGGCGCTCGGCTTCGCCATGCTCGGCATCGGCCTGTGGAGCCTTTTCGCCCGCTACCGGCGGCGGCTTTACGAATGGCCGTGGCTGCACCGGGCCGCCGTCGTCATGGGCCCGTCCGGCTTCGTCGCCGTCATCGCCGGCTGGGTGACGACGGAAGTGGGGCGGCAGCCCTATACGGTCTATGGCCTGTTGCGGACGGCCGATTCCGTCTCGCCGCTCGCCGCGCCCGCCGTCGCCGCCTCGCTCCTCGCCTTCGTCGTCGTCTACTTCGTCGCCTTCGGCGCCGGCACCTACTACCTCGCGCGGCTGATGGCCCGGCCGCCGGAGCGCGGCGAGAGCGAGCCGCCGCACCTGCCGCAGCGCGCGGCGGGCATCACGCCGGCCTCCGGGGTTACCGCCCCCTTTGCCACGAAGGAGTAGCGTCATGATGGGCTTCGACCTGACCCTCGTCTGGGCGGCGATCATCGGTTTCGCCGTCATGGCCTATGTGGTCATGGACGGCTTCGACCTCGGCATCGGCATCCTCTTCCCGACCTTCAAGGTCGGCGAGGAGCGCGACCAGGCGATGAATTCCATCGCCCCGGTCTGGGACGGCAACGAGACCTGGCTCGTCATGGGCGGCGGCGGGCTGCTCGCCGCCTTCCCGCTCGCCTACGCCATCATCCTGCCGGCGACCTATCCGCTGATGATCGCCATGCTGCTCGGGCTCATCTTCCGCGGCGTCGCCTTCGAGTTCCGCTGGCGCGATCCGGGCCACCGCGCCTTCTGGGACGTCGCCTTCACCGTCGGCTCGGTCGTCGCGGCCCTTGCGCAGGGCATGACGCTGGGCGCGATCCTGCAAGGCATCACCGTCGAGAACAACGCCTATGCCGGCGGCTGGCTCGACTGGCTGAGCCCGTTCAGCCTGCTGACGGGCATCGCCGTCGTCGTGGGCTATGCGCTGCTCGGCGCGACCTGGCTGATCTGGAAGACGGAGGGCTCGAGCCTGCGCCACGCGCAGGCGATGGCCTTCCGCCTCGCCCTCGCCACGCTCGTGGCGCTCGCCGCCGTCAGCGCCGCGACGCCCTACCTTGCCTATGAATACTGGCGCCGCTGGTTCGAGATGCCCGGCGTGCTCCTGACCGCGCAGGTGCCGCTGCTCGTCGTCGTCTGTGCGGTGACGCTCTTCTGGAGCCTCAGGCGCGGCCACGAGCGTCTGCCCTTCCTGATGGCGCTCGGGCTCTTCCTGCTCGGCTTCGTCGGCCTCGGCGTCAGCCTCTATCCTTATATCGTGCCGCCCGCGGTGACGATCCGCGACGCCGCCGCGCCGGAAGAAAGCCTCAGCTTCCTGCTTGCCGGCGCGATCGTCATCATCCCGCTGATCCTTGCCTATACCGCCTGGGCCTACTGGGTGTTCCGCGGCAAGGTCGGCACGCACGGATATCACTGATGCCGGCCGCGATGCGCCGACTGAAGCAGTTCGGCTGGATGGTCGCCATCTGGGCGATGAGCGTTGTCGCGCTCGGCGTCGTCGCCGCGATCCTGCGGTTCTGGCTGAGGGCCTGACAGATTGTCCGGCCCGCCCGGACAACTTGTCCGTCCTTTAAGCCGCCGCGGTTGCCAAATGGCTGGAAACCCGGAACCTGCCACCTGGCATGCGGGTTGCTCGCCTGAACGTGAAGGGTCGGCCCATGCCGATCGATGATCAACAGCAGCAAGGAGGACTCGCGATGGGAAAAGTCATCGGCATCGATCTGGGAACAACCAACTCCTGCGTCGCCGTCATGGACGGCAAGACGGCGCGCATCATCGAGAATTCCGAAGGGGCGCGCACGACGCCTTCGATCGTCGCCTTCACCAGCGACGGCGAGCGGCTGGTCGGCCAGCCGGCGCGCCGGCAGGCGGTGACGAACCCGACCAACACGATCTTCGCGGTCAAGCGGCTGATCGGCCGGCGCTATGACGACCCGACCGTGGCAAAGGACCAGGGCCTCGTGCCCTACAAGATCGTCAAGGCGGGCAATGGCGACGCCTGGGTCGAGGCGGAGGGCAAGGCCTATTCGCCCTCGCAGATCTCCGCCTTCATCCTGCAGAAGATGAAGGAGACGGCGGAAGCCAACCTCGGCGAGGCGGTGACCCAGGCCGTCATCACGGTTCCCGCCTATTTCAACGACGCCCAGCGGCAGGCCACCAAGGACGCCGGCAAGATCGCCGGCCTCGAGGTGCTGCGCATCATCAACGAGCCGACGGCGGCAGCGCTTGCCTACGGGCTGGAGAAGCAGAAGCAGGCGAAGATCGCCGTCTACGACCTCGGCGGCGGCACGTTCGACATTTCCATCCTCGATATCGGCGACGGCGTCTTCGAGGTGAAGTCGACGAACGGCGACACGTTCCTCGGCGGCGAGGACTTCGACATGCGCCTCGTCAACTATCTCGCCGACGAGTTCCAGAAGGAGCAGGGCATCGACCTGCGCAAGGACAAGCTCGCCCTCCAGCGCCTCAAGGAGGCGGCCGAGAAGGCGAAGATCGAGCTCTCCTCCTCCACGCAGACCGAGGTGAACCTGCCCTTCATCACCGCGGATGCGACCGGGCCGAAGCACCTTCAGGTCAAGATCACCCGCTCGCGCTTCGAGGCGCTGGTGGACGACCTCGTGCAGCGGACCATCGATCCCTGCCTCAATGCGCTCAAGGATGCCGGCCTTGCCGCCAAGGACATCGCCGAGGTGGTGCTGGTGGGCGGCATGACGCGCATGCCGAAGGTCCAGGAAACGGTCGCCAAGATCTTCGGCAAGGAGCCGCACAAGGGCGTCAATCCGGACGAGGTCGTGGCAGTCGGCGCGGCCATCCAGGCCGGTGTCCTGCAGGGCGACGTGAAGGACGTGCTGCTGCTCGACGTCACCCCGCTCTCGCTCGGCCTCGAAACGCTCGGCGGTGTCTTCACACGCCTCATCGAGCGCAACACGACGGTGCCGGCCAAGAAGAGCCAGACCTTCTCCACCGCCGAGGACAACCAGAGCGCCGTGACGATCCGCGTCTTCCAGGGCGAGCGCGAGATGGCGGCGGACAACAAGATGCTCGGCCAGTTCGACCTGATGGGCATCGCGCCCGCGCCGCGCGGCGTGCCGCAGATCGAGGTGACGTTCGACATCGACGCCAACGGCATCGTCAACGTTTCGGCGAAGGACAAGGGCACCGGCAAGGAGCAGCGCATCCAGATCCAGGCTTCGGGCGGCCTTTCCGAGGCCGATATCGAGCGCATGGTCAAGGATGCCGAGACGCATGCCGCCGAAGACCGCAAGCGCAAGGAACTGGTGGAGGCGCGCAACATCGCCGAAGCCATCCTGCACACGGCCGAAAAGGCGCTGGCCGAGCAGGAGACGGCCGGCCCCGCCGACAGGCAGGCGGTGGAAACCGCCGCATCCGCCGTGCGCGACGCGCTGAACGGCGAGGATGCCGCCGCGATCCGCGACAGGGCGGAGGCCCTGCAGCAGGCGGTGATGGCGCTTGCGCAATCGGCCGCGGCGGCCGGCGCGGCCGCCCCGGAGCCCGCGGAGGACGGCGTCGTCGATGCCGAGTTCACCGAGGTTCCGGACGACGAGCGCAAGTAGGGCGTAAGGTCCTGAAGAAAAATCCGGCGGCGGGGCGCGCCTGCCTCGTTGCCGGAAGCGCCTGCGGCCTCCTATAGTCGTTCAGCTTCACCCCAACCGGAGCGTACCCGTGAGCAATCCGTATGAGGTTCTTGGCGTTTCGGCGAGCGCCTCGCCGGCCGAGATCCAGAGTGCCTATCGCAAGCTTGCCAAGAAGCTGCACCCCGACCTCAATCCGGGCGACAAGTCGGCGGAGGAGAAGTTCAAGGAGGTGGCGGCCGCCTACGACCTTCTTGGCGATGCCGACAAGCGCAGGCGCTTCGACGCCGGCGAGATCGACGCGTCGGGCGCCGAGCGGCCGCCGCCGCGCCAGAACTACTACCGCGACTATGCCGGCGCCGATACCGGCCATCCCTATGCCAATACGTCGGGCTTCTCCGACTTCATGGACAGCGACGACATCTTCGCCGATCTCCTGCGGCGCGGCCAGCGGGCGCAGGCCAACCGGCGCGGTCAGGACCTGCACTACCGGCTGGCGATCGACTTTTCCGAATCGATCGCCGGTGCGAGCAAGCGCATCACGCTGCCGGACGGCGGGACGCTGGACGTGAAGATCCCGCCGGGCCTCGTCAGCGGCCAGACGCTTCGGCTGAAGGGCAAGGGCGCACCGGGCGCGGGAACCGGGGGACCGGGCGATGCGCTGATCGAGGTGGAGGTGCTGCCCGACCCGCGCTTCGAACGGGAGGGCGACGACATCACGATCGAGCTTGCCGTCTCGCTGAGCGAGGCGGTGCTTGGCGGTCGCATCCGCGTTCCGACGGCGACGGGGGCGGTGACGATGGCGGTGCCGAAGGGGTCGAACACGGGCACGGTGCTGCGGCTGAAGGGCAAGGGCGCGCCGAAGCGCGGCGGCGGGTCCGGCGACCAGTTCGTGAAGCTGAAGGTGGTGCTGCCGAGCCCGCCGGATGCGGAGCTCGAGGCGTTCGTTTCGGGCTGGGCGAAGGGCAAGGCGTTCGACCCGCGCAAGGAGGGCTGACGATGAGGATGGACAAGCAGACGTTCCTGAAGACGTCGGGCCTGCAGGTGAAGGTCCTGGAGCTGTGGATCGAGCAGGAATGGCTTGTGCCGCAGCAGACGGCGTCGGGTGTGTTCTTCGAGGAGATCGATGTGGCGCGGGTCCGGCTGATCCGGGAGCTGCAGTCGCGGATCGGTGCGAATGACGCGGGGATCGACGTGATCCTGCACCTGATGGACCAGCTCCACGGCATGCGCCGCGCCATGGCAGAGCTCAGGCGCGATATGGGCGGCCCGCAGGCCTGAGCGGCAGGCGGCAAACAGAGGAGGACGGCATGGTCGAGGGGCGGAGCGCGGCGGAATTGCCCGGGCAGGCGGAGTTCGGGCCGTGGCTCGCGCAGGCGGCGATCCTCGTCGTCGACGACGAGCCCGGCATCTGCAACTTCCTGATCAAGACGCTGCGGCCGCGGTGCCGGCTGATCGACGTGGCAAGCAATGCCGCCGAGGCCTCGCGCAAGGTGGACGGGCAGAATTTCGACGTCGTCATCATGGACAATATCATGCCCGGCAAGACCGGGCTCGAATGGCTGGCCGAGCAGCGGGCGCTCGGCTTCTTCGCCGACGTCATCCTGATGACCGCCTATGCCGATCTCGATACCGCGATCGACGCGCTGCGGGTCGGCGTGGTCGATTTCATCCTGAAGCCGTTCCGCTCCAACCAGCTCCTGAACGCCATCGCCCGCTGCCTCGACCGCAAGCGGCTGCAGCGGGAAAACGACGTCCTGCGCCACGAATTGACCTCGCCCTCGCACCAGATATTCCTGCGCGACAGGCTGATCGGCTCGTCGAAGACCATCCAGCAGGTCCGCGATGCCCTCGCCCGCGTCGCGCCGCTGCCGACCTCGGTGCTCCTCACCGGCCCGTCGGGCACCGGCAAGGAGGTGGCGGCGCGCTCCCTGCATCTTCTTTCCGGCCGGGCGGACAAGCTGTTCGTGCCGATCAACTGCGGCGCCATTCCTGCCGACATGATCGAGAGCGAGCTTTTCGGGCATGTGAAGGGCGCGTTCACGGGCGCCATGCGCAGCCGCGAAGGCCTGCTCATGCATGCCGAGGGCGGGACCGTGTTC
Source organism: Shinella fusca (assembly GCF_014203155.1). GTDB lineage: Bacteria > Pseudomonadota > Alphaproteobacteria > Rhizobiales > Rhizobiaceae > Shinella > Shinella fusca. The sequence goes on along the minus strand of NZ_JACHIK010000004.1, from coordinate 342,673 downwards.
CTCGACGAGGTGGGCGAACTGCCGCCGCCTCTGCAGACGAGGCTGCTGCGCGTCCTCGAAGACCGCCGGGTGCGCCCTGTCGGCTCGGAACGGGAAGTGCCGTTCGACGCGCGCTTCGTCTTCGCCACCAATGCCGATCTTGCCCGGCGGGTGGACGCGGGCACCTTCCGGGCCGACCTCTATTTCCGCATCAACGTGATGCAGATCCGCCTGCCGCCGCTTCGCGAAAGGGGCGAGGACGTGCTGGAACTCGCCCGGCTCTTCATGGAGGAGATTTCCCGCCAGCTCGGCATGCCGCCGGTCGCCATCGATCTGAAGGTGGAGGCGTTTCTCCTGCGCTACGACTGGCCGGGCAATATCCGCGAGTTGCGCAACCTCATCGAGCGGACCGTCATCCTCGGCGCCTTCCCGGAGAGGATGGAGGGGACGGCGCCGGAGGAGGAAGCGCCGCGCAGCGAAAGTCTTGCGGAAGTGGAGCGGCGCCACATCCTCGCGGTGCTGCGCGAGACGCGCGGCGACCGGGAGGAGGCCGCGCGCCGCCTCGGCATCTCGCGCAAGACGATCGACCGCAAATATGCGAACTGGCATGGCTGAGGGGGGCGAACAGGCGGGCACCCTGCGACGGTCGGTGCGCTACCGGCTGCTGGTGATCGCGCTCGTGCCCATGCTCGTCGTCCTGCCGCTTCTTCTTGCCATCGGCATCCATCGCTGGAACGCCCGTTTCGATGCGGTGACGATCGCCAAGGTCAACGACGACCTGACGATTGCCCGGCAATATTTCTCCCGCATTTTGGAAAACACCGGAAGCAGGCTCGTCGCCGTCAGCGAATCCGAGCGCTTCCGGCAATTGCTGCGGCAGGGGGCGGATGCCCGCAAGACCTTTCCCCTCTATCTCGATGCGACGGGGCGGCAGGGCGGGTTCGATTTCCTCTATGTCGTCGACGACGATGGGACGGTGGTGACGTCCGGCCGCGAGGACCTTGCCAGGGCGCCGCGCTGGGACTGGCCGGTGATCGTCTCGGCGCTCGCCGGGCAGGCGCGGACGGGCATCGACGTGTTCGCCGGCTCGGAGCTTGCCGCTATCTCGCCGCAGCTTGCCGAGCGCGCGCGCATCGACATCGTGCCGACCGCCGGCAACGCCGCCCCGGACGGCATGGTCGAGACGCGGGGCCTCGTCCTCCAGTCGGCCGCTCCGCTGCTCCTGCCCGGCGGGCGCCGCGGCGCGCTTGTCGGCGGCATCCTGCTCAATCGCAACCTTGCTTTCGTCGATGCGATCAACGACCTCATCTTTCACGGCGCCGCATCGGCGGAAGGCCGGCAGGGCACGACGACGCTCTTCCTCGACGATATCCGCATCAGCACGAATGTGCGCCTCTTCGGCGAGCGCCGCGCCATCGGCACGCGCGTCTCGCAGGAGGTGCGCAACGCGGTGCTGGACGAGGGCCGGACCTGGCTCGACAGCGCCTTCGTCGTCAACGACTGGTACGTCTCGGCCTATGAACCGATCCTTGACAGCGGCGGGCGCCGGGTCGGCATGCTCTATGCTGGTTTCCTCGAAGCGCCATTCCTCGAAGCCAAGGAGGAGACGTGGCTGACCATCGCCGCGGCCTTCCTCATCGCCGTCGCGGCCACGGTGCCGCTCTTCCTGCGCTGGGCCCGCGGCATCTTCAAGCCGCTCGAACGCATGACGCGCACCATCGCGCGGGTCGATGGAGGCGATCTTGCCGCGCGGACGGGGCCGGTGGAGAACCGCGACGAGATCGGCCTCGTCGCCTCGGAGCTCGACCGGCTGCTCGACGGCATCCAGGCGCGCGACGCCGAGTTGCGGCTGTGGAACGCGCAACTGAGCGAAAAAGCCGAGCAGCGCACGCTCGAGCTGCGCGATACCGCCGAGCGCCTTGAGACGACGACGCGCCAGCTCGTCATGTCGGAGAAGCTGGCCGCCATCGGCGAGATCACCGCAGGCGTCGCCCACGAGATCAACAATCCCATCGCCGTCATGCAGGGCAATCTGGAGATCATCCGCGACCTCATGGGGCCGGCGGCCGAGGAGGCGCGCACGGAGTTCCGCCTGATCGACCAGCAGATGCACCGCATCACCGAGATCGTCACGAAGCTGCTCCAGTTCGCCAAGCCGCAGGAATATGCGCGCCTTGCCGAGGAATACGACCCGGCCGGCGTGATCGCCGACACGCTGCCGCTCGTCCAGCACCTTCTCCGCAAGACGATGATCGCCGTCGAGCGGGAGGACCGCGCCACGCGCTTCGTCCAGATGAACCGGACGGAGCTGCAGCAGGTCCTCGTCAACCTCGTCGTCAATGCCATCCACGCCATGCCGGAAGGCGGGCGCCTCGGCCTGCGCACCTTCGATTCGGGCAGCGGCGTCGCCATCGAGGTCAGCGACACGGGCGAGGGCATGACGGCCGAGGTGGCGGCGCGCATCTTCGATCCCTTCTTCACCACGAAGGCCCGCGAGGGCACCGGCCTCGGCCTGTCGATCAGCCGGATGCTGATGGCCCAGCACGGCGGCAGCATCGCGGTGCGCAGCCAGCGGGGCGAGGGCACGACATTCACGCTCTGGCTGCCGGCCTCCGACGACGCCTTCTGACGGGCGGCGGACAGAATGTCCGCGGCCTTTCCGACAATCTGTCCCGGGTCGGGCGGAGGGAGCCGGCAAAGCTGCCGGATTCCCGATGGGGTGCGATTGGCACGGCGGTTGCAGGTTCTCTTCCGATTGGCCATGGGAAGAGGTAGGTCGATGGACGTCGAGAAATTCACCGATCGCGCACGCGGCTTCATCCAGTCGGCGCAGGGGCTGGCGGCGCGCGAAGGAAACCAGCAATTCACCAGCCTGCACCTGCTCAAGGTGCTGCTGGACGACGAGGAGGGGCTTGTCTCGGGCCTCGTCGAGCGGGCCGGCGGCAGCGCGCGCACCCTTCTTTCGGTGACGGAGGCGGAGCTTGCCAAGCTGCCCAGGGTCACCGGCGGCTCGGGCGAGGTCTATCTTGCCGCCGAGGCCGCCCGGCTTCTCTCGGCTGCCGAGAAACTGGCGCAGAAATCCGGCGACAGCTTCGTCACCGTCGAGCGCCTGTTCCAGGCCATGCTGGAGGACAGGCAGAGCGATGCCGGCAAGCTGCTTTCGCGCAGCGGGCTCGACGCGGCGCTGCTGGCCGCGGCCATCGACAAGCTGCGCAAGGGCCGCACGGCCGACAGCGCATCGGCCGAGAACGCCTATGACGCGCTGAAGAAATATGCCCGCGACCTCACGCGCGCCGCCCGCGAAGGCAAGCTGGACCCGGTGATCGGCCGCGACGAGGAGATCCGCCGCACGATCCAGGTCCTCTCGCGCCGCACCAAGAACAATCCCGTGCTGATCGGCGAGCCGGGCGTCGGCAAGACGGCCATCGTCGAGGGCCTTGCGCTGCGCATCGTCAACGGCGACGTGCCGGAGAGCCTGAAGGACAAGGCGCTGATGGCGCTCGACATGGGCGGGCTGATCGCCGGGGCGAAGTACCGCGGCGAGTTCGAGGAGCGGCTGAAGGCCGTGTTGCAGGAGGTCACCTCGGCGGCCGGCGGCATCATCCTCTTCATCGACGAGATGCACACGCTGATCGGCGCGGGCAAGACGGACGGGGCGATGGACGCCTCGAACCTCCTGAAGCCAGCCCTTGCCCGCGGCGAGCTGCATTGCGTCGGCGCCACCACGCTCGACGAATACCGCAAGCATGTCGAGAAGGATCCGGCGCTCGCCCGGCGCTTCCAGCCCGTCTTCGTGCCGGAGCCGACGGTGGAGGACACGATCTCGATCCTGCGCGGCCTCAAGGAGAAGTACGAGCTGCACCACGGCGTGCGCATCGCCGATTCCGCCCTCGTCGCGGCGGCAACGCTCTCCAACCGCTACATCACCGACCGCTTCCTGCCGGACAAGGCCATTGACCTGATGGACGAGGCGGCCGCCCGGCTGAAGATGCAGGTCGATTCCAAGCCTGAGGAGCTGGACACGCTCGACCGCGAGATCATCCGCCTGAGGATCGAGCAGGAGGCGCTGAAGAAGGAGCACGACGCCGGCTCGAAAAGCCGCTTGAAGACGCTGGAAAAGGAAGTGGCCGAGATGGAACGCCGCTCGGCCGACCTCACCTCGAAATGGCAGGCGGAGAAGGGCAAGCTGTCCGACGCCCAGAAGATGAGGGGCGAGCTGGAGCAGCGTCGCACGGAGCTGGCCAACGCCCAGCGCAAGGGCGAGTTCCAGCGCGCCGGCGAGCTTGCCTACAGCACCATTCCGGAACTGGAGAAGAAACTTGCCGCCGTCGAGGAGAGCGACCACACCGCGACCGGCGAGACGGTGACCGCGGACAATATCGCGCAGGTCGTCTCGCGCTGGACGGGCGTCCCGGTCGACCGGATGCTGGAGGGCGAGAAGGAGAAGCTCCTCGCCATGGAGGAGGCGCTGCGCAAGCGCGTCGTCGGCCAGGCGCAGGCGGTGCGCGCCGTCTCCACCGCCGTCCGCCGCGCGCGGGCCGGCCTTCATGATCCCAACCGGCCGATCGGCTCCTTCATGTTCCTCGGGCCGACCGGCGTCGGCAAGACCGAGCTTGCCAAGGCGCTCGCCGAATTCCTCTTCGACGACGACACCGCGATGCTGCGCATCGACATGTCGGAATTCATGGAGAAGCATTCCGTGGCAAGGCTCATCGGCGCGCCGCCCGGCTATGTCGGCTATGACGAGGGGGGCGTCCTCACCGAGGCCGTGCGCCGCCGGCCCTATCAGGTCATCCTCTTCGACGAGATCGAGAAGGCCCATCCCGACACGTTCAACATCCTGCTGCAGGTGCTCGACGACGGCCGCCTGACGGACGGGCAGGGGCGCACCGTTGATTTCCGCAACACGCTCATCATCATGACCTCGAACATCGGCGCCGAATATCTCGTGGGTCAGGCCGAGGGCGAGAAGACCGGCGCCGTGCGCGAGGAGGTGATGGCCATGGTGCGGGCGCATTTCCGCCCGGAATTCCTCAACCGCATCGATGCCGTCATCCTCTTCCACCGCCTGCAGAAGAGCGACATGGGCAAGATCGTCGACATCCAGTTCGCGCGGCTCGCCCGCATGCTGGAGGAGCGCAAGATCGCGCTCAGGCTGGAGCCGGCGGGGCGCGAATGGCTCGCCGGGAAGGGCTGGGACCCGGCCTATGGCGCCCGCCCTTTGAAACGCGTGATCCAACGCTATGTACAAGATCCGCTGGCGGAGATGATCCTTGCCGGCGCGGTGCGGGACGGGACCAGCGTGGAGATTTCCGCCGACGGTGCCGACCTCACCTTCAATGGCCAGAAGCCGGCTTTCGGCGATGAAGACGACTTCGATATGATCTGACCGATTTCATTTCAACAAGGAGAACGCGCATGAGCCACAAGATCACCGGGAACATGGAAGTCATCGGCGCCGACGGCGTGCATGTGGGAACCGTCGACCGCGTCGAGGACGGCCGCATCAAGCTGAAGAAGAGCGACAGCTTCGGCCACCACGAGGGCCATCACCACTATATCGAGATGGGCTTCGTGGCGGGCGTCGAGGGCGACAAGGTGCGCCTTTCGGCGAATGCCGACATCGCCGTGACGCTGGAAGAGGAAAAATCGGGTCGTCCGGTCGACCTCTGACCAGCTGCGGGCCGGCCCCTCCAGCCGGCCCGTTCCCCTTCGATGCAAGGTGCTCCCATGGAAAACTACGACCTCTACCTGAACCCCGCAAAACCTTCGATCGGCCTTTATGTGCGTGCCGGCGCCGGCCTGCCCGACATCGCCGATGGAAAGGACTGGATTTTCGATGGCACGGTGGAAAAAGACTCGCTACCTTCCGACGTGGTGAAGGCGGTCGAGGCGAACGGACACGCCTTCCGCGACATGGATTGAGCCGGCCTTCCGCCGGTTTCGTCTCTTCTGCTATTGCCGAATGGATCACGCATGGATGCAGTCCTCCCCTCCGTAGTCCCGCAGCCGGTCGCGGCGCGGTTGACCCGCGCCGCCATCTTCCTGGTCGTGACGCTCGAGCCCGGCGACGATGCCGAAAGGGCCGTGCGCAAGCTCTGCGCCGATCTTTCCGGCCTGCTGCGCGCCGTCGGCTTCCGCGACCTTGAAGGCGGGCTTTCCTGCGTGCTCGGCATCGGTTCGGATGCCTGGGAGCGCCTCTTCGGCGCGCCGCGCCCCAAGGGCCTGCACCCCTTCCGCGAGATCCGTGGGCGCCACCATGCGGTCGCGACGCCCGGCGACCTCCTGTTCCACATCCGCGCCACGCGCATGGACCTCTGCTTCGAGCTGGCAAGCCAGGTCATGAGCCGGCTTTCGGGCTTCGTTACGACCCAGGACGAGGTGCACGGCTTCAGCTATTTCGACGACCGGGATCTGATCGGCTTCGTCGACGGCACGGAAAACCCCGTCGACGCGGCCGCCGTCGCCGCCACGATCATCGGTGCGGAAGACCCGGATTTTGCCGGCGGCAGCTATGTGATCGTGCAGAAGTACCTGCACGACCTCGTCGCCTGGAACCGCGTGCCGGTTGCCGACCAGGAGCGGATCATCGGCCGCGAAAAGCTCTCCGACATCGAGCTCGACGACGCCGCCAAGCCGAGCTACGCCCACAACGTCCTCACCTCCATCGAGGAGAACGGCGAGCCGCTGGAGATCCTGCGCGACAACATGCCGTTCGGCGATATCGGCAAGGGCGAGTTCGGCACCTATTTCATCGGCTATGCGCGCTCGCCGGATCGCATCGAGCGCATGCTGGAGAACATGTTCATCGGCCTGCCGCCCGGCAATTACGACCGGCTGCTCGATTTCAGCCGCGCCGTCACGGGGTCGCTGTTCTTCGTTCCTTCCGCTTCGTTCCTCGACGCGGTCGCGCCGGATGCGGCTCCGGCACCTGCGCCGGCGCCCCCGCTGGCGGCGGAGGAACCTTCGCAACCGTCCGCGCCGCGCGGCGATGGATCGCTCGGCATAGGCTCGCTCAGGAAAGGGGCTTCCCATGAATAACCTGCACCGTGAACTCGCGCCCGTTTCCGAGGCCGCCTGGGCGGAGATCGAGGAAGAGGCGAAGCGCACGCTCAAGCGCCACCTCGCCGCCCGCCGGGTCGTCGACATGGTCGGCCCGTCCGGTCCCGGCCTTTCGGCGGTCGGCACGGGCCATGTCGCTTCCATCGCGCCGCCCGAGGAGGGCGTGCAGGCGCTGGCGCGCGAGGTCAAGGCGCTCGTCGAAGTGCGCGTGCCCTTCCAGCTTTCGCGCCGCGCCATCGACGACGTGGAGCGCGGTGCGCTCGACAGCGACTGGTCGCCGGTCAAGGAGGCCATGCGCAAGATCGCCTTCGCCGAGGACCGGGCCGTGTTCGACGGCTATGCGGCCGCCGGCATCGAGGGCATCCGCGCCGCGGCGAGCAACCCGGCCATGCCGTTGCCACCCGGGGCGAAGCGCTATTCGGACGCGGTGGCGCGGGCGGTCGGCCAGCTTCGTCTTGCCGGTGTCGAAGGGCCCTATGCGCTGGTCCTCGGCGCCGAGGCCTATACGGCGGCGAGCGGCGGCAGCGACGACGGCTATCCCGTCCTCCACCATATCGAGCGGATCGTCGACGGCGGCGTCATCTGGGCGCCGGCCATCGAGGGCGGGCTCGTCCTGTCGCTGCGCGGCGGCGATTTCGAGCTGACCGTCGGCGAGGACTTCTCCATCGGCTATCTCGGCCACACCGCCACCACCGTCGATCTCTACGTCGAGGAGAGCTTCACCTTCCGCACGCTGACGACGGAAGCGGCGGTCGCGCTTACGGCGGAGTAACACCAGCGGCTGGAGGCCGTCATGACGGAAAAGGACGATCATCACGTCGTCATCGTCGGCGGCGGTTTCGGCGGGCTGGAGGCGGCCCGCCATCTTGCCTCGGGACCTTTCCGCATCACGGTGCTCGACCGGCGCAACCATCACCTGTTCCAGCCCCTGCTCTACCAGGCGGCGACGGCCTCGCTCGCTCCTTCCGAGATCGCCTGGCCGATCCGCTCCCTGCTGCGGCGCCACGAGAACGCGACGACGCTTCTGGGCGCGGCAAGCGGCGTGGACACGGCGGGAAAGGCCGTGCTGCTGGAGGACGGGAGGCGGGTCCCCTACGACACGCTGATCCTCGCCACCGGCGCGCGCCATGCCTATTTCGGCCATGACGAATGGGAGCCTTACGCGCCGGGCTTGAAGACGCTGGAGGATGCGACGACGATCCGCCGCCATATCCTCTCCGCCTTTGAGCGGGCGGAATGGCAGCCGGATCCCGCCGAGCGCCGCCGGCTGCTGACCTTCGCCATCATCGGCGCCGGGCCGACCGGCGTGGAGCTTGCCGGCACCATCGCCGAACTCGCCCACGAGACGCTGCGCCGCGATTTCCGCAACATCGACACGCGCGAGGCGAAGGTGGTGCTGGTCGAAGCCGGCCCGCGCATCCTCTCGGCCTTCACCGAGGACCTTTCGGCCTATGCCGAGCGGGCGCTTTCGCGCCTCGGTGTCGAGGTACGCACCGGCCAGGCGGTCTCCGAATGCAGCGCGGCAGGCATCGCGCTTGGCGGCGAATTCCTGCCGGCCGCGACGATCCTCTGGGCGGCGGGCGTCGCCGCCTCGCCGGCCGCCGAATGGCTGAAGGCGCCGGCCGACCGCGCCGGGCGGATCGTCGTCGAACCCGACCTTTCCGTTCCCGGCTTTACGGACATCTTCGCGATCGGCGACACGGCCCATGTCGCGATGGGCGAGGGCAGGACCGTGCCCGGCATCGCCCCGGCGGCAAAGCAGGAGGGGCGCTATGTCGCCGGCGTGATCCGTGCGCGCTGCGAAAGGAAGCCGGTGCCGGTGCCTTTCGCCTATCGCAACGACGGCAACCTCGCGACCATCGGCAAACGGGCCGCCATCGTCGATCTCGGCTGGATCAGGCTCAAGGGGCGGCTTGCCTGGTGGACCTGGGGCATCGCCCATGTCTACTTCCTGATCGGCCTGCGCAACCGCCTCGCCGTCGCCTTGAGCTGGCTGTGGATCTACTCGACCGGCCAGCGCAGCGCCCGCCTCATCACCGGGGCGGATACCCAACTTCGGGAAAGGAGATCGCAATGAGCAAGCGTTTCGCCATCGGCGACCATGTCGCCTGGAATTCGGAAGCCGGCCGGGTATCGGGCACGATCATCGCCATCCATACCAGCGATTTCGACTACAAGGGCCATACCCACCGCGCATCGCCCGACGTGCCGCAATACGAGATCAGGAGCGACAGGACCGACCATGTCGCCGCCCACAAGGGCGCCGCCCTCACGCTTCTGGATGGAGATGCGTCATGACCCTCGTGACGACGAAGCGGCTGACGCAGGACATGCAGGCGAAAGCCGGCCTGCTGGTCGATCGCGCCGGCCTCGTGCCGCAATCCGTGGATCAGCCGATGGAGGCAGGCGACCTCCTGTTCTATCTGTCGCAGACCTCCATGCCGATGGCGGACTTCCTGAAGGGCGAAGGCCTCTTCGTCGACGGCGAGGGGCTGCATTTCGACCGTTCCCGGTTCGCCGAGATCCGCGATATCGCCGAGGCGGTGATCCGCGAATACGAGGCCGGCGACCGGCGGGATACGTGGAAGCGCTTCGACCTTTCCGAGGACGAGGATGCCTCCGGCAACGGGACCTATCTCCTCATCGTGCTCGCCGCGCTCGATCTTCTCTATGGGCCGGCCGCATGACGGGCGGCGGTGGCACATTCGTGGTCCTGCACATCGCCGTCGTCGCGGTCACCGCCGCGCATATCCTGCTTCGGGCGCACCGGCAGCCGGAATCGCGCGCCGCCTGGCTCGTCCTCGTCCTGACGCTGCCCTATGTCGGGGCGCTCGCCTACCTTCTCGTCGGGCAGACCAATGTCGGGCGCAAGCGGGTGGAACGGCTGAAGGCGGCCTTTCACGACCTTCCGCGCCCGCAGGACGCGCCGGGCTGGCCGGCGGCGCTGGAGACGGCCGACAGGCACGAGGCGCTTTTCGCGGTCGGCCGGTCGATCAGCGGCTATGAGCCGGTCGGCGGCAACAGCGCCGTCCTGATGGAGAATTCCGATGCGGCCATCGACGCGATGGTTGCCGATATCGACGCGGCGAGCGATCACGTCCATCTCCTGTTCTACATCTGGCTTGCCGACCGCAACGGCACGAAGGTCGCCGAGGCGATGCAGCGGGCCGCACGGCGCGGGGTCGCCTGCCGGGCCCTCGTCGACGATCTCGGCTCGCGCGATCTCGTGTGCGGCCCGCTCTGGCAGGACATGGCGGCGGCGGGCGTGAAGGTGCGCCGGGCGCTGACGATCGGCAATCCGCTCCTGAGGGCGCTTACCGGCCGCGTCGACCTGCGCAACCACCGCAAGGTCGCCGTCATCGACAACCGGATCACCTATTGCGGCAGCCAGAACTGTGCCGATCCGCAGTTCCTGCCCAAGGCGAAATACGCGCCCTGGGTCGATGTGCTGATGCGCTTCGAGGGGCCGGTCGTGCGGCAGAACCAGCATCTTTTCGCCAGCGACTGGATGGGCAACGGCGGCGAGGACATCGGCGACCTGCTGCGCCGCCCGATGCCGGCGGCAAGGCCGGGCTTTACCGCCCAGGTGGTCGCGACCGGCCCGACATTCCGCAATTCGGCCATGCCGGAGATGTTCGAGACGCTGGTCTATGCCGCGCGGCGCTCGCTGTTCGTCACGACGCCCTACTACGTGCCGGACGCTGCCATGCAGGCCGCGCTCTGCGCCTGCGCCAACCGGGGCGTCGACACCACCATCGTCTTTCCCGCGCGCAACGACGATTTCGCGGTCGCCGCGGCAAGCCGCAGCTACTATCCCGATCTTCTTCGCGCCGGCGTGACGATCTACGAATACGGAGCCGGGCTGCTCCACGCCAAGACATTGACCATGGACGGGCAGGTGACGCTGATCGGCTCGGCGAACATGGACCGGCGCAGCTTCGACCTCAACTACGAGAACAACATCCTCCTCGAGGATGCCGAAACGACCATCGCCATGCGCGCGCGGCAGGAAAGCTACCTTGCGCAATGCCGACGGATCCTGCCGCAGGAGGTCGAGCGGTGGCCGGTCGGCCGGCGCCTCTGGAACAACGCGCTCGCGATCGTCGGGCCCGTTCTGTAGGCCCGCCTTCCCGCGCGCGGCGCCTGCCGGCGGAAAAGAAATCGGATCTGCCCCTTCGGGCATGACCGGGCCATGAAAGGGAGGTCAAGATGGTCAGCACGCGCGACAGCATCACCGATATCTGGGGGCCGCGAACGCCGTCCCTCGGGTCGCACTGGCCGATCCGCGTCGACCAGAATGTCGAGGAGGAGCCGGACCGCTGGGTGCAGGCCTCCTGCTTCCTGTGCTCGAACGGCTGCGGCATCGACATCGCCGTCAAGGACGACCGGCCGGGCGGGCGCATCGTCGGCGTGCGCGGGCGCGAGGCGGATATCGTCAACCGCGGCCGGCTCGGCCCCAAGGGCCTGCACGGCTGGGTCGCCAATGCCAGCGTCGACCGGCTGACCCAGCCCCTCGTCCGCCGCGGCGGCCGGCTGGAGCCGGCAAGCTGGGACGAGGCGATGGACCTGATCGTCGCCCGCATGAAGGCGGCGAAGGAGAAGTACACCGCCGGCTCCATCGGCTTCTACACGTCGGGCCAGCTCTTCGCGGAGGCGAACTACACGCTGAGCGTCATTCGCACGGCCGGGATCGGCACCCTCCACATCGACGGCAACACGCGGCTCTGTACGGCAACCGCCGGCGCGGCGCTGAAGGAGACCTTCGGCGCGGACGGGCAACCCGGCACCTATTCGGACGTGGAGGCCACGGATTGCTTCCTCCTCGTCGGCCATGACATGGCGGCGACGGCCACCGTGCTCTGGTCGCGGGTGCTCGACCGGCGGCGGGCCGACCGGCCCTCGAAGATGATCGTCGTCGATCCCCGCCGCACGGCGACGGCCGCCGAGGCCGACCTCCACATCAAGCCGCGCCTCGGCACCAATGTCGCGGTGCTGAACGGGCTGATCCGGGAACTGATCGAACAGGGCCATGCCGACCGCGCCTTTATCGAGGCGCATACGCTGGGCTATGACGAACTTTCCCGCACCGTCGCAAGCTACACGCCCGGGAAGGTCGCGGAGATCGCGCGTATCCCCGCCGACCAGATCCGCGAGGCCGCCGCGATGATCGGCGGCTCGACCATGCTGCTGTCGACCTGCTTGCAGGGCGTCTACCAGTCCAACCAGGGCACGGCGGCGGCCGTGCAGGTCAACAACGTCAACCTGGTGCTGGGCCGGATCGGCCGGCCCGGCTGCGGCATCCTGCAGATGAACGGCCAGCCGACCGCCGAGAACAGCCGCGAGACCGGATCGGGCGGCGACTTGTCGGCCTTCCGCAACTTCGGCAATCCGCGCCATGTCGAGGAGATGGCGCGGCTCTGGAACGTCGATCCGGCCACCCTGCCGGACTGGGGGCCGCCGACCCATGCCCTGCAGATCTTCGACTATGTCCGGGACGGCTCGATCCGGGTGCTGTGGATCGTCGGCACCAATCCGGCCGTCTCCATGCCGGACCTTGCCCGGCTGCGCGGGGACCTCGGCCGGCGGGGCGTGTTCGTCATCGCGCAGGACGCCTTCATGACCGAGACGACGGAGATGGCGGACGTGGTCCTGCCTGCCGCCATCTGGGGCGAGAAGACGGGCTGTTCCACCAATGTCGACCGCGTCGTCCATCTCAACCGCAAGGCCGTCGAGCCGCCGGGGCAGGCCCGGTCCGACCTCGACATCTTCCTCGATTTCGCCCGCCGCATGGATTTCCGCGACAAGGACGGCGCGCCCCTCATCAAATGGACCGATGCCGAGGGCGCGTTCGACGCATGGCGGGAATGTTCGCGCGGCCGGCCCTGCGACTATTCGGGACTTTCCTATGCGAAGCTGACCGGCGGCTCGGGCATTCCCTGGCCGTGCAACGACCGGCACCCCGACGGCTCGGAGCGCTACTATGCCGATCTCCATTTCCCGACGGATCCCGATTATTGCGAGAGCTACGGCCACGACCTTCTCACCGGGGCGGCGGTCACGGAGGAGGACTACCGTGCGAAACGGCCGGACGGCCGCGCCTTCCTGCGCGCTGCCGAATACGTGCCGCCGACGGAGGAGCCGGATGCGGACTATCCCTTCTATCTCTCCACCGGGCGCGTCGTGTTCCATTTCCACACCCGCACCAAGACCGGGCGGTCGAAGGCGCTTCGCGATGCCGCGCCCGATGCCTTCATCCAGGTCAGCGAGGAGGATGCGAGCCGCCTCGGCATAGCCGAAGGCGAGATGCTGCGCGTCACCTCGCGGCGCGGCATGGCGGAGGCTCCGGCGCGGATCGGCGACATCGAGCCCGGCACGCTGTTCATGCCGTTCCACTACGGCTACTGGGACGACCCCGGACGGCAACGCGCGGCCAACGAACTGACGCTCTACGAATGGGACCCGGTGAGCAAGCAGCCGCATTTCAAATATGCGGCCGTCAGGCTGGAGAAGGCGGCGGGCCTCTCACCGCTGCCGCAGCCGGCCGAAACGAAGCGGGAGGCCGCGGCGCTGGACGGCGGGGCGGCGAGCCGGCCCTGTCTCGCCGATTATATCGGGCTGCTGCTGGCGAGCGAGGAATGCCTGGTTCGCGGCTGGGAGACGTTGCGCAAGGCTCACCCGATGACGCCGGATATCGGCCAGCAGAGCGCGCTGTTCATGGGCTGGTCCGAGGAGAGCGCCGCCGCCCTGCGCCCGCATGCGGCGGCCTATGGCGCAGGGCGCGAGGGCGAGGCGGCCGCGCTCGACAAGGCATTGGCGATCGGCCGGCCCCAGACCGGCTTCGGCCTGATGCGCGACCTGCAGGGGCTATGGCTGATGGTCAACGAGAGCTTCGTGTCCACGGCGGTGCTCATCCAGGGTGCCCGCGCGCTCGGCGACCGCGCGCTGGAGAAGGACCTGCAAGGCATCGAAAGCCGGAACGAACGCCAGCGCACCTGGCTGCTGACCCGCCTCCGGCAGGCCGCGCCGCAGACATTGGCGGTGCCGTCATGAGCCTTCCCGGAACCTGAGGCGCCCTCCATCGGTTGACGCAATGGCAACCGATGGAGGTCCCCCTGACCTTGACCGGAGAGCCGCGGCCATGCCGACGCGGATGTCCTCGGGGCCGAACGCGCCTTCCGCGAGGCCGGCGCGCGCAACGTGCTGGCGCGATAGACCGGGGGAAGCCGGCCGTCACGTCGGGCTGGCGGGCCTGTCCTCTTCGTATTGTTCGGCTCCCTCGATGGGCCGAAGCCAGGGTTCGCGGCGCTTGATCCAGAGCTCGTAGGTCGGGGTGAACGGCGTGGGTGCTTCGGAGAGCGCGCCGAGCTTGATCTCGGCCTCGTCCGCATCGAGCGAGAAGAGCCGGGAGCCGCAATGCGGGCAGAAGCAGCGCCCCGAAAAGGCGGCGGTCTCGCCCGCGGCTTCGAACTGCCCTGCCGGCCAGATGCCGTAGAAGGTGAAGGCGGAGCCGCTTTCCTGACGGCAATCCGTACAGTGGCAGATGCCGATCCTCTTCGGCAGGCCCCCGACGGTGAAGCTCACGCGCCCGCAAAGGCAGGATCCGGCAAAGGATGTCATGACGGACGCCTCCTAGCTTGGCCGGGGTCGCCATCGGGCCGTTTGACTTCTGAGGCCTCCGGATGCGTGCCGTCCGAGACGCTTCCGGGATGCGGATCCGAAACGTCCTCTCCCGGCGTTCGCGGCGGCGCCGGGCGTTCCTTGCGGTCTTCCCCGGCGTTTGCGGTTCTTTCCTGCATGATCTGTTCCTCCTCAGGATCGGTCGGGCTGGCGCTCGTCGAAGCCGGCTTCCCAGTCCTTCCCGCGCTTCCTGCCGGGCGGGCTCCGGTGGGCGGTCGCGTCTTGCGATCCGGTGATGACGGTCGGCTTGGCGCTCACCACGCCGTCGGCGTGCCGGTCCGCCTGGGACGGCGCGAACTGGCCGCGCGCATCCTGCTTGGCCGCTGACGGCCGTTTGTCCGTTTTACGCGATGTCATATCCGTCTCCTTGGGATACCGTCATTTGCCTTCGAGGTCTTCGGCCATTTTCAGGTGATGTTCGAGCGCGGGAACCGTCTTTGCGGCCCAGGCCTTGAGGTCTGGATTGTCGCCCTCCGAAGCATAGCGCTTGAAAAGATCGACGGCATCTTCATGTGCGTCTTCCTGATCGTCCTGATAGACCTCGTCGAAGTCCTTGCCCGAGAGGTCCTTGAGCTTGTCGAAGGATGCCTTCTGCGCGTCGGACATGCCCGTGGCCGCCTTGGCCTGTACCTTGCCGCTGTCGAGGAGCGCCTTCAGTTCGCTCGTCGTCTTCTGGTGGTCGTCGATCATCTGCCGGGCGAAGGCCTTGGTTGCGGCATTGCCGTTCTGAAGTGCGAGCTTGCTGGATTCGATCTCGAATATGTCGCTCATCGAGGCCTCCTTCACGAAGTCCCCGGTCTTCGGCGGAATGCCGAGCGTGGAGTTGATGCCGGTGGTTTCCGCCGCCGACTGGGCGAAAGCGGCGGCCGGGATCATGAACATGGCGAGGGCTGCGGAAAGTTTCTTCATGAGGGTTCTCCTTTGGAGGACCCAACTTCCCCGACCGCCGCTTGTTCCATCCCGCAGATCGATGCGGCCTCGCGACCGGCGGCCGGGGCCGCCCGGTTTACCGGCCGGGCGGCCTCTGCGTTCAGGCGCTCATGCGAGGCGGCGTCGAGGGGCCGGAGCGCTGCCAGGCCGGGGGCAGAGCCTGAACGGGCAGGCCCGCTTCGAGGCATGCGGCGACGAAGGCTTCGCGGGCGACGGCGACCGGCGTCTGCCTGCGGAGCGCGGCGCGGCATTTCTCGCAGGCGCGCTTGTAGCGCTCGCCGTGCCGGAGCGGCCATTCGTTTTCCAGGAAGTCGAGGGTGTCGTTGACACTGTCGAAGGTGCGGCTGAGGCCGTTGGACAGGTGTACATGCAGGGGCGTTGCGAAGAATATGTCAGCCAGCATCGGGTTCCTCCTTTCAATTGGACATCTGGCCCATTCGATATGGGCAATGCATTTGCGACTTCAAGAACGCTCGCGGGCGTTGCCGTTGCCGTCGCGGGACGGTCGCCGCAAGCCCGCAAGGGGTGGGGACGGGTGCGATGGGATGCCGCCGTCGCGGGTATCGGTCTGCCTTCATTTCCGGTCGTTCCGATGTCCCTTTGACGTCGGCGCCCCTTTAACCGGCACACCGGGCTTTTGTTCCTGAACATCCTGCTGGAGCACTATGCCGGCCGGAAAGCGGGTGGGTCGAGGACGGGACGAAAGCGCCTCACCGGCCCGGCTTAGTAGCCCGCCTTGTCCCGCTCCCAGTACCAGGCGACATACATGCGCTTCCTGTCATGGTGGCGGTTCTTCAGGGCGCTGCGGATGAGGCGGATGTCCTCCCGCTCGCAGGCCGCCCATACGAAGGTCTCGCCGTCGACGGTCTTGATGGCGTCGATGGCTGCCTGCGCGAGCCCGTTCCGGGCGCCGGGCGGATAGGTCTTGCGGTGCAGCCAGCGCACCTCCAGCGATCCGGCCGTCGGCAGCGGCTGTTCCTCGGCCGCATCCGCGACCTCGATGATCGCGGTGAGGCGCGTTTGCGCCGGCACTTCGGCGGCGATGCGGGCAATGGCGGGCAGGGCGCTCTCGTCTCCGGCAAGCAGGATCCTTTCCGCCTGCGGCAGGTCTCCGCCGCCGGGACCGATGAGGGCGATCCGGTCGCCGGGCCGCGCATCCCGCGCGAAATCCGCGCCGGGGGTCGCAACGCCCGGGGCGGGATGCTGCAGGAAGTCGATCCACAGTTCCTTGCGGTCGGCGTCGACGGCGCGGATCGTGTAGACCCGCACCACAAGCGCATCGTCGCCCTCCGGCCAGGCGATGCGCCCGTCGTCGCGCAAGCCCGGCCAGACCGGCGGCCGGCCCCTCGGCGGCACGAGCAGGCGCACATGCATGTCGCCGCCGATGAACGGCGTGACGTCGGCGCAGGCGACGATCACCCGCCGCATGTTCGCCGTCACGTCCCCGGCGGAAACGACGGTCGCCTCATGGAGATTGGCGAGCCGCGCCTGCGGGGCGGGCTTCGACCATGTGAGCTCGAAGGGATCGTCCCCGGCGAAATAGAACAGGTGCTCGGCGAGCATCGTACGGCTCATCTGAAGCGCCTCCTCGCTCGGACAGGCAAGGTCGATCAGGAGGCGGCCTTCATCGATGCGCATATGGGCGGTTCCCGCCTCGCTCTTCAGCACCGCGGCATCGCCGTCGCGCCGCACTTCGGCATGCTCGACGAAATGCTCGCAGATTTCGTCGACCATGGTCGTGGCGCTTGCCGGCAGCGCGATGCCGGAGAGTGTGAAGGTGAAAGCGGCGGTCATGCGGGATCCTCGTTCGTGGCGGACAGGCCTTCTGCGATCATGCGGTGCCGGCCGATGGGCAGCATGGCCGGCCGGCCGGAAGTGGGGTCGGTGACGATGCGGCTTTGAAGGCCGAAGACCTGCCGCACGTTCTCCTCCGTCAGCACGGCTTCCGGCGGCCCTGCGACATGCAGCCGCCCGTTCGCCATGGCGACGAGGTGATCGGCGTAGCGGGCGGCAAGGTTGAGGTCGTGCAGCACCATGACGACGGTGGTGCCGCGCGTCTGGTTGAGGTCGGTCAGAAGGTCGAGGACCTCGATCTGGTGGCTGATGTCGAGGAAGGTCGTCGGCTCGTCGAGCAGCAGGAGGTCCGTTTCCTGGGCGAGCGCCATGGCGATCCAGACCCGCTGGCGCTGGCCGCCGGAAAGCTCGTCGACCGGCCGCTCGGCAAGGTCCTCCGTCTTTGTTGCGGCAAGCGCGGCTGCGACCGCCTCGTCGTCCTCGCGCCGCCAGCGGGAAAAGACACCCTGGTGCGGATGCCGCCCGCGGCTGACGAGGTCGGCGACGGCGATGCCCTCCGGCGCGATGGGCGACTGGGGAAGCAGGCCCAGCGTGCGCGCAAGCTCGCGCGAAGGCAGGTGGTGGATTGACTTGCCGTCGAGCAGCACCTTGCCGCGTCGCGCCGGCAGGAGCCGCGAAAGCGTGCGCAGCAGCGTGGACTTGCCGCAGGCATTGGCGCCGACGATGACGGTGATCTTTTCGGGCGGGATGGCGAGGTCGAGCCCGTCGAGAATGACGGCCTCGCCATAGCCGGCCGAAAGCCCGTCCGCAATCAGGGTATGGGGTTTCATAGCGAACCTCCGGATCGGTTGACCCGTACGATCAGGAATATCAGGTAGGGCGCGCCGAGCGCCCCGGTGACGACGCCGACGGGATAGCGGCTCGGCAGCAGGAACTGGCCGCAATAGTCGCCGACGAGCACGAGCGCCGCGCCGACGAGGGCCGCCGGGACAAGGAGCGAGCCGTTGTTGCCGACGATCCGGGCGGCGATGGGCCCGGAGAGGAAGGCGACGAAGGCGATGGGCCCGGAAATGGCGGTGGCGCTGGCGATGAGGCCGACGGCGGCGACGATGACGAGCACGCGCGTGCGCCCGACCGATACGCCGAGCGCGGCGGCCGTGTCGTCGCCGAGCCTCAGCGCCTCGAGATCGCGGCCGCGCGAGAGAAGCAGCCCGCCGAAGACGCCAAGGGCGGCCAGAAGCGGCAGCGTCTCGGCAAGCTGCGCACCGTTGACGCTACCGGTGAGCCAGCGCAGCGCCTCCTGCAGGGTCCAGGCCGGGGCGGTGGAGAGGATATAGGCGATGACGCTTTCCAGCATGGCCGAAACGCCGATGCCGACAAGAATGAGCCGCGTGCCCGCGACGCCGTTGCGGAAGGAAAGGCCGTAGACGAGAAGCGCTACCCCGAGGCCGGCGGCAACGGCGAGGATCGAGACCGAAGGCCCCTTGAGGCCGAGCACGACGATGGCGAAGACGGCCGCCGCGCTTGCCCCCCAGCTTATGCCGATGATGTCCGGGCTTGCCAGCGGATTGCGCAGCATGATCTGGAAGGCGACGCCGCCGAGGCCGAAGCTGACGCCTGCGAGAACGGCAAGGACGGCGCGCGGCAGGCGGAGCTGGCCGACCGTGAAGGCGACGCCCGGCACGTCCTCGCCCATCAGCGTGCGCAAGATATCGCGCGGCGGCGTGAAGGACTGGCCGAGAAGGAGGGTCAGCACGAAGGCCGCGGCGATAAGGGCAAGCAAAAGGCCGATGAGGCGGCGGTGCCGGCGGGCGCGCCGATGGCGGTTTTCGGCAACGCGCGCGGTGAGGGACAGGGGCATGGTCACAGGTCCCGCACCCGCTGGCGCCGGACGATCCAGATGAAGACCGGCGCGCCGACGAGCGCCGTCACGATGCCGACGTCGAGCTCGGCGGGCCTTGCGAGGATGCGCCCGGCGATATCGGCGACGACCAGCAGGCCGGCCCCGCCGAGGGCGGAAAAGGGCAGCAGCCAGCGGTGATCGCTGCCGGTGAGCAGCCGGCAAAGATGCGGCACGACGAGGCCGAGGAAGCCGATGGGCCCGCACACCGCCGTCGTCGCGCCGCATAGAAGGATTGCGGCGAAGGCGGCGAGCGCCCGGGCAACGGCGACGTTCTCGCCGAGGCCGGCGGCAAGCTCGTCGCCGAGCGCCAGCGCGTTCAGCCTGCGGGCGGAGAAAAGCGCGAGGACGAAGCCGGCGGCGAGGAACGGCAGCACCGGGCCGATACGCTCGAAGGTCGCCCCGCCGACGCCGCCGATCTGCCAGGCGCGGATGCCGCCGGCAATGTCGGCGCGCGGCAGCACGACGGCAATGACCAGCGAGGAGAAGGCGATGGAGGTGGCCGCTCCCGCAAGGGCGAGCTTCAGCGGCGTCGCCCCGCCGCGTCCCATCGAGCCGATGGCATAGACGAAGACCGCCGCCGCTCCGGCGCCGAGGATGGCGGTGAAGATATAGGCATAGGCCGAGGCCATGTCGAACCAGGCGATGCCGACCACGACGGCGAGCGAGGCGCCCATGTTGACGCCGAGAATGCCGGGATCGGCGAGCGGGTTGCGCGTCACACCCTGCATGATCGCCCCGGAAAGGCCGAGGGCGGCGCCGGCCAGCAGCGCCAGGAGGGTGCGCGGGATGCGCATGGCGACGGCGGCCTCGCCGATCGTCCCGACCCGGCCGGAAAGGGCTGAAACGATATCGTTGAGGCCGACATCCCGCGTGCCTATGGCCACCGACAGCGCGGCCACCACGACGAGCGCGGCCGCCGCCAGCAAGAGCCAGAGGCCGCGCAGGTTCGATGCCGTGGCGGTGGCCGTCATTTCGCCTTCCCGGCGGCTTCGGCAAGCAGCGCGACATAGTCCTTCAGCACCCAAGAGATGGAGAGCGGCGTTGGATTGGCGGCGGTGCCTGTCGGGCCGCGGCCCAGCATGACGAGGGCATCCTTGCCGACGGCGGGCATGCGCGAGAGAAGGAGGTCGGCCTTCACCGCATCGAGCAGCGGCGTGCCGCCATAGGCGACGACGATGTCGACGTCGTCGAAGGCATCGACCTTCTCGGCGCTGACGCTGGCGGCGAACTGGCCCGGCTTCGTCGCCTCCAGCACGCTTTTCGGCGAGGTGAGGCCAAGGTCGGCGAAGAACTTCACGCGGGTATCGTTGGCCGTGTAGAAGTTGACGGTGCTGAGGTTCGTCACGTCGAGATGGGTGACGAAGATTGCCGACTTGCCCTTGAGGATCGGATAGCCCGCGACCGTATCGGCGATCTCCTTCTCGATGCGGGAAATCAGCGCTTCGCCCTCGGCGGCCATGCCGAGCCCTGCGCTGTCGAGGCGGATCGTCTCGCGCCAGTCGGTCGACCAGGGCGATTGCGGATAGGCGACGACGGGGGCGATCTGGCTCAGCGTCTCGTAGTCCGACCGGCTGAGGCCGGAATAGGCGGCGAGGATGACGTCCGGCTTCGTGGCGGCGACCGCCTCGAAATCGATGCCGTCGCCCTCGTCGAAGAGGACCGGCTTTTCCCCGCCCAGCTCCTTCAGCTTCTCGGCGACCCACGGCAGCAGCCCGTCGCCGTCGTCGTCGCCGAAATTGGCGGCGGCAAAGCCGACCGGAACGATGCCGAGCGCCAGCGGAACCTCGTGGTTCGCCCAGGCGACGGTCGCCACGCGCACGGGCTTTTTCGGGATGACCGTCGTGCCGAAGGCATGCTCGATGACGATGGGATAGGCGGTGCCATCGGCGGCAAGGGCGCCCGCCGCGATCCAGAGGCAGGCGGCGAAAAGGGCCAGGGGAAAGCGGAAAAGCCGCGGCATTGGCGAAACCTTCCAGGCTGTTTAAAGTGGAGTTTCCGTTTCAGGTTCAGCCGGCGCCGTCAAGGCGGATGCCGGCCCCTCCTTGCGGTAGCTGCGAAGTTTCCGCGGGTTTCTACAAAACCGCAGGATTCTACAATACCGGAGTAAATGTCTCAAGTTATTGGCGTCTCAGGGGACATCGCGTATCGCTGCCGACGACCGGGCCGAAAGGATCCGGTCCGGAAGGGGTCGTGTGTCCGGGCTGGACTTCGGCATGGGGGCTTTGCCTGCCGGGACGGCAATGGAAACACCGGCTTTCGGAACGGAACCAATGCACATCGAAAAGACAGGCAGCGCCGGCAGGCAATCCTTCATCCGCTACAGGAATGCGCTTCTTCTGGGATGCACGGCGCTTGTTGCCTTCGCGCCGGCTTCGCTGCGCGCGCAGGAGGCGAACGGGGCTTCCGCCACGGTTCTGGAGACGATCACCGTCGACGGCGAGGGTACGGGTGCCGACAACGATTCCAAGACGATCGTCGCCAGGAAGACCACCGCTGTCGGCAAGATGCCGTCGGATATCCTGGAAACGCCTGCCACGGTCTCCGTCATCACCTCCAGGGAAATTCAGGAGCGCGCCGCGAGCAGCGTCGAGCAGGTCGTGCAATATACCGCGGGCGTCGTCACGGACTATTACGGTTCGGACGACCGCTACGACTACTTCAAGATCCGCGGCTTCACGCCCTTCACCTACCGCGACGGGCTGGTCGTCGGCCGGACCTGGAGCGGCATTCTCGAGGAACCTTATGCCTTCGAGCGCATCGAAATCCTGAAGGGCGCCAATTCCACCGGCTTCGGCGTATCCGACCCGGGCGGTTCGGTGAACTACGTCACCAAGACCCCGAAGAGCGAGCGCTTCGGCGAGGTCTACGGCACGGGCGGCTCGTTCGCGCACAAGGAGACGGGCTTCGACTTCGGCGACAACATCACCGAGGACGATACGCTTTCCTACCGCCTGACCGGCAAGTTCCAGCGCTCCGACGCCGAATACGATTATTCCCAGGACGATGAGAACTTCATCCTGGGCGGCCTGACCTGGCGCCCGACCGATACGACCAGCCTGACCTTCACCTTCGACCATCTGGACAGGGACGGCACGCCGAGCGGCGGCGGCCACCCGCGCGGCACGGATTTCGACAGGGACCGCTTCTTCGGCGAACCGGACTTCAACTACGACACGACGAACCGGAACACCTACAGCGTCATGCTCGACCACGATTTCGGCAACGGCCTGACCTTCAATTCCAGCGCCCGCTACAGCAAGGCGAACACCGGCTTCGGCTATGCTTACATCTTCGATGAAAAGGGCGCGTTCGATCCGGCGGACACCGAGGCGGATCGTATTTTCTTCAAGAGCGAAGGGTCCAACCAGCAGTTCGTCCTCGATGCGCATATGCTCTACGAGGCGAGCCTGGACCAGGTGGACAGCCGCACGCTTGCCGGCGTCGAATACAGCAAATTCGAATCGGAAGGCGACACGCGCTATGAATATCCCCCGGTCTGGGGCGGTTCGGCGGCGGGCATCAACTGGCAGAACCCGGTCTTTTCCGGCCCATCCGGTTCGTTTGCAAACCGCGCATGGCAGGAGAACGACCAGAAGACCAAGGCCATCTACTTCCAGCAGGATCTGACCTTCTTCGACAGGCTGACCGCGAGCATCGGTCTGCGCAACGACTGGCTCGATCTCAGCGAAACGGATCTGGCGAGCGGTGCCACGACGAGGGACGACTACAGCGAGTTCACCAAGCGGCTTGGCCTGAACTACAAGATCACGGACGAAGTCGCCGCCTATGTCAGCTACGCCGAATCCGTTGCGCCGCCGAGCGTGGGAATCGAGCCCACCACCGGCAAGCAGTATGAAGTCGGGGTCAAATATCGCCCGGACGCATTCCCGGCCTTGCTCAGCGCCTCCATCTACGATCTGACGCTGGAGAACATCACGACCCGCGACGCGCCCATATACCTGCCTGCCACGGTGGACAAGATCCGCCATCGCGGTCTCGATCTCGAAGCCAAGGTCGAGATGCCGAACAATATCAACCTGATCGCCGCCTATTCCTACGTCGATTCCCGGATCGTCGAGGAAGGCGGCAAGCTGGACGGCAACAGCTTCGCGCAGGTCCCCGAGCATCTGGCCTCGATCTGGGGCACCTATACGCTGGAGGGTGACGGGCGCCGCGGCGACATGACCTTCGGGCTGGGCGCGCGCTATACGGGGTCGTACTATTTCGATAACGCCAACACCCGCAAGTCGGACCCGGCGATCGTCTTCGATGCGGCCTTCACCTACAAGATCCAGGAGAACACGACGCTCCAGCTCAACGTCAGCAACCTGTTCGACGAGAAGCACATCGCCAACGACGACGGCGGCGCCTACTACTACAATCCGGGCCGCGCGATCTACGCGACCCTGCGCCAGACCTGGTGAGCATGCGTCCCGCCCGGGTTTTTTCTCCGGGTGGGGCTCCGGCCTTCAGCGCGCCTGCTGCATCCGCCGCCAGGCGGCGGGTGTTCCGCCCACGACCTGGCGGAAGGCCTTGGTGAGGTGCGCCTGGTCGGAAAAGCCGAGCTGGGCGGCGATGTCGGCGATGGTCAGTTCGTTTTCCACGAGCAGCGCCTGCGCGAGGTCGATGCGCTTGCCGAGCTGCCATTGCAGCGGCGTCTTGCCGGTGGTCTGCTTGAAGACGTTGGCGAACCAGCTTTCGGAAAGGCCGACGGTCTCGGCCATGTCGGCGACGCTGAGGGGCCGGCCGCCGCAGGCCCTGATGCGGGCGGTCAGCCTGTTCATCTGCGCCTGGGTGAGCCGGCCGTTGGACTGTTCGCTGCCCTGCTCGGGAATATCGAGCAGGCCCGTGACGATGCCCGCGACGAGGCTTTCCGCATAGACCGCGTGCCGCGTCGGCGTCGCGACCTCGTCGACCAGCAGGCCGGCCAAAGTCTCGATCGCCCCGGCATCCTGCAGCTCGACCGGCCGGCGCTGTGCGGCCAGCGCGGCCGATGCGCCGACCGAGGGGGTGAGGAACCGCGAGAGCCGGTCCTTGTGCATGTGCAGGTCGAGATGGGAAAAGCGGTGCGCGGCGGTAAAGCCCGTCCACAGCGGCACGCCGGCCGGCACGTAGATCGCCCGCGTCATGGGGCGCGCATGGTCTCCCATCCCGCCTTCGCGGTTGGTCATCCGGATGAAGGGCGACACGTCGTTGAAGAAGATCACGATGCGGGGATCGGGCGAAAGATAGTAGCCCTTCGCGCCCGGCTGGCCCTCCGCATCCCAGAAGACGCCGACGAGGCCGTCGAGGCTGCGCCATTTCACCGGCGCAAGGACCTTGATGCCTTCGGTATAGCAGGTCATCGAGTGCAGATAGCTCACCGCCCGGGACGCTCCTCGTTGGATGGGGCCTGGCTGAACGGCCCCAAGTCTGGCAGGGCCGTAAGATGACTAGAACTATCATATTTTTGTTCCGGGGCAAGGCTGCCCGTTTCCACGGGGAGAGGCGCGCTACGGCCCCGGCAGGGCGTAGGCCACGATCCGGTCGCCGTTCCTCGACCTCAGGCCCCCGTGTCCCCCGGCCGCGATGACGACGTATTGACGGCCGTCGCGGCCGAGATAGGTCAGGGGCGTGGCGTTGCCGCCGGCGGGAAGATGGTCGCTCCAGAGGGTCTTGCCGCTCTTCGCATCGAGGGCGCGGATATATTGGTCCGTCGTCGCGCCGATGAACAGGAGGCCGCTTTTCGTCGCGATGCTGCCGCCCATGCTGAACACGCCGGTCGGCAGGCCGACGGGCAGGCGCAGGCCGAACGGCCCCATGTCGCGGGTCGTGCCGAACGGGCGCTGCCAGAGGACCTTGCGGCTCGCAAGGTCGATTGCCTGCATCTGGCCCCATGGCGGCTGGACGCAAGGGATTTCCAGAGGGCTGAGCCAGGGTTCGACGACGATCGAAAACGGCGTCCCGTGCTGCGGATTGTTCTTGAAAGGCGGCTGCGGATAGGGCTCGTTCCAGCCCGACCACGCCTGGAACAGGCCCTTTTCGAGGGCCTTTCCATAGGGAAGCATGCGCAGCTTGAAGGGCATGAAGGTGGTGTTGATATACATCGTGCGTCGGGCCGGGTCGACGGTCGCGCCATACCAGTCGGACGTGCCGTCGAAGGCCGGCCAGCCGATGGTGGGCCTGAGGCCCGGCGGCGTGAACAGGCCTTCGTCATGCATCCGGCGGAATTCAATACGGCAGAGCAACTGGTCGACCGGGGTTGCGCCCCACATGTCCTTTTCCGTGAGCTTCGGTGCCCGTAGGGAGGGCATGCCGGTCGAGAAGGGCTGGGTCGGCGAATAGCGCTCGCCGGGGATGTCGCCGCTTGGGACCGGCTTTTCCTCGACCGGGAAGACCGGCTGGCCGCTGCGGCGGTCGAGGACGAAGATCTCGCCCTGTTTCGTCGTCTGGATCAGGGCGGGAACGACGCTGCCGTTCCGGTCCGGCAGGTCGACGAGCGCCGGGCCGGCCGGCAGGTCGAAATCCCACAGATCGTGATGAACGGTCTGGAAATGCCAGCGCTCCGCGCCGGTCGCGATATCGAGGGCGACGAGCGAACTGGAATAGGCATCGTCGAACGGCCGGCGCTTGCCGCCGAAATAATCCGGCGTCGGCGAGCCGAGCGGGACATAGACGAGGTTCAGCCCGGGATCGGCCGTATAGACGCCCCAGCCGTTCGGCGTGCCGCGCGTATAGGTCTCATCGGGCGCGGGCTTCCTGTTGGCGGGCGTCTTGCCGATATCCCAGGACCAGGCGGGCGCGCCGGAGACCGCGTCGAAGGCGCGCACGACGCCGGACGGCTCGCCCACCGTCTGGTTGTCGTAGACCCAGCCGCCGAGGATGATCTTGCCGTTGACGATCATCGGCGGCGAGGAGATGAAGTGAAAGCCCGGCGGAACCGGGCCCATATGCTCGCGCAGGTCGACCTGGCCATTGCTTCCGAAGGTTTCGCAGGGCTTGCCCGTCTCCGCATCGAGCGCGAAAAGCCGCGGCAGGTCCGATGCGGTGGAGATGATCCGGTGCGGGCAGGACGTCTGCGGCGCCTCGAAATAGGAAACGCCGCGGCAGGCCTGATAGACGTTCTTCGACATGTCGCCGCCGGGGCTGTAGCGCCATTTCTGCTGGCCGGTCGTCGCATCGAGCGCCACGACGTCCCGGTGCGGCGTGCAGAAATAAAGGCTGTCGCCGACCTTGATCGGCGTCGCCTCGAAGCTGAATTCGCGGCCGTTGCCGTTCTCGCCCTCCTTCGGCAGGTCGCCGGTCGAGAAGGACCAGGCCTGCGTGAGATGCGAGACGTTTTCCGGCGTGATGCGGTCGAGCGGCGAATAGCGGTCGCCGGCCGGGGTGCGGCCGTAGAAATTCCAGTTTTCCGGAGCGACGCCGTCGTCATCCCCGGCCGCGATTCCAGCCACGGTGTTTGCCGGCGCCGCGGCGGCCTCGATCGTGCGCCGCTCGGTGATGCGGTAGCCGGCGAGGAAGACCAGTCCGATCAGGATCGCGCACGCGGCCATTGCCGCATAACAGGGCCAGACGGTGCTTTGCCGGAAAACCTGTAGCCGGCCCGCCACCAGCGGCGAGAACAGCCAGATGCCGAGGACGGCCGGCGCGACGAGCCGCGGGATCAACGCCCACCCGTCGAGGCCCACCTCGTAGAGCGACCACAGGACCGTGCCGACGAGCAGGGCCGCATAGAGCCAGATGCCGGCGGGCCGGCCGAGGACGATGAGGATGCCGGCAGCAAGCAGCAACAGGCCGGCGGCCGCATAATAGGGGCTTCCGCCGAGAAGAAGCAGCCATGCGCCGAGGCCGAGAAGCCCGAGCCCGAGAAGGCCGGCGGCAACCCCGGTCACGATGGTCCACCAGGGCCGGGCCCGCCCGCCCGCGATCGATTGCCGGGTCATGATGCCTCCTCGCCGGAAAGATGCTGGATCTACGACCAAACTTTCCTGCCGGGTCGATGTTCCCGCCGCCCGTGGCCATCGAGGCGTGGAACCAAAGCCGCTGCCGATCGTTGCGTGCATTGGAGGGGAGAGCGTGGCGCAGATCTTCACAGCATCGGCGGACACCCGGCTGCGGGCGGCGGCATTGCTCGGGGTGGTGGCCCTTGTGATGGCGCTAGTCGTTCTCGGCGGTTACGCGGATTCGAGCTATGCCACGCTCGTCGGCTGGGTCGAGCACCAGCCGGTGCCGTTCAGCCACCAGCATCATGTGGGCGAACTCGGCATCGATTGCCGCTACTGCCACGCGGCGGCCGAAACCGGCGCCCATGCCGGCCTGCCCTCGACCTTCACCTGCATGACCTGTCATTCGCAGGTCTGGACCGGTGCGCCGATGCTGGCGCCGGTGCGGGCGAGCCTTGCTTCAGGCAAGCCGCTCGAATGGCAGCGCGTGGCGCGCCTGCCGGACTATGTCTATTTCGACCATTCGATCCATCTTTCCCGGGGCGTGCCCTGCGTCACCTGCCACGGCCGGGTCGACCGCATGCCGCTGATGAGCCGGGCGCAGCCCTTCCAGATGCAATGGTGCCTCGATTGCCATCGCAATCCCGCCCCGCATCTGCGCCCGCCCGCCGAAATCACCCGCATGGACTGGAGCAATTGGGACGAAGAGCCCGGCATCCATGCCGTCTACGGTGAGTTGATGACCAAGGTCTACGGGATCGAGCCGGCCAAGCTCACCCAATGCAATATCTGTCACAGGTGATGTCATGACAGCGGATCGGCAACGCGAAAGGTGGGAAAGAGCGGCGGCGGGCCGCCCGGAGGGTGTCGATCGGAGGACCTTGCTCAAGGCCATGGCCGCGAGCCTGGCGCTGGCCGGGCTTTCCGGCTGCGGCGCGCAGGCGGATGAAAAGGCGCTGCCCTATGTGCGCGAGCCGGAGGGCTTTGCGGACGGCGCGGTTCGCTGGTATGCGACGGCGGCCCTCTTCGAGGGCTATGCCCAGCCGGTTCTCGGCAAGACCGTCTCCGGCCGGCCGATCAAGCTGGAAGGCAATCCCGATCACCCGGTCTGCGGCGGCGCGACGGATGCCTTTACCCAGGCCGCCTTGCTCGGCCTCTACGATCCCGCCCGCTCGCAGGCGCCCCGCCGGGAAGGGCGGCCCGTCGCCTGGAGCCTGTTCGAGCGGTTCGCCGACGACCTTGCCGTCCGGCTCGATCAGGAAAAGGGCAGGGGCCTGCGCCTTCTGACGGGGCCTCTCTCGTCGCCGACCATGCTGGCGCAGATCGCCGCGATGATGCGGCGCTGGCCGCAGGCGCGCTGGCATGTGAGCGACCCGGCGGGACCGGCGGAATGGCGCCGCGCCTCGCGGCAGCTTTTCGGCCGCGTCCTCGATCGCCAGCCGGCCTTCGACGCGGCGGAGGTCGTGGTGAGCTTCGACGGCGATTTCCTGGGGCCGGGGCCGCGGCAGACGCCGAATGCGCGGAAATTCGCCGAAGCGCGGCGCAGGCGGCAGGCAGGTAAGGGCTTCTGGCGGCCGAGCCGGTGCCGTCGGCGACCGGCGTTGCGGCCGACCGGCGGCTGGTGGCAAGCCCCGGGCGGATCAGCCGTCTGCTGACGGCGCTGGCGGAGGGACTGGAAAGCGGGACGGTGCCGGTCGCCGGCCTCTCCCGCACGCAGAGCGATTGGCTTTCCGATGCCGTAAAGGCCTTGAAGGCCGCAGGCCCGCGCGGCCTCGTGATCGCCGGCGACTGCCTGCCGGCCGACTGGCAGGCGCTTGCCATGCGGATGAACCACCATCTCGGCAGCTTCGGCGAGACGATGCGGTTTTCCGCGCCGGTGCTTGCCGCGCCGCCGGATGGCGAGGAGAGCCTTTCGGTGCTGGCGCGGGATATCGATGCCGGCGCGGTCTCGACGCTGATGATCGTCGGCGCCAATCCCGTCTATGCCGCGCCGGGCGACCTCGATCTTGCCCGGCGCCTGAAGGCGGTCGCGACGACCGTCCATGCAGGCACCCACCGGGATGAAACGGCGGCGCTGTGCCAATGGCACCTGCCCCTGCAGCACGATCTCGAAAGCTGGGGCGATGCCCGCGCCGTCGACGGGAGCGCCTCTATCCTCCAGCCGCTGGTGCGGCCGTTTTACGACGTGCGGACCGCCCCGGTCCTGCTGGCCGGGCTGATGGGGCGGAACGTCTCGGACCGCACCCTGGTCGAGGAGACCTGGCGGGAGCGCTGGGGCGCGGATTTTTCCGCCCGCTGGCAGCAAGCCCTGCTGGAGGGCCGGGTGGTGGATACGGTGCCGCCCGCCGTCTTGCCGACCCCGGCCGGGGCTGCGCCGGCCATCGCGCCGGAAACTGCGGCCGAAGGCCTTACGCTGGTGATCCGCCCCGATGCCGGCGTGTGGGACGGCTCCCTTTCCGACAATGCCTGGGCGCAGGAAACGCCGCGCCCGCTGAGCAAGGTCACCTGGGGCAATGTCATCGGCATCGGGCCGGGACTGGCGCTGGAACGCGGACTTGAGACCGGCGATGTCGTCACCGTTTCCGTGGGAAGCGCCTCGGTCGCCGGCCCGGTCCGGGTCACGCCCGGCCAGCACGACGGGGTCGTTTCCGTGACGCTCGGCTATGGCCGGCGGCATGAAGGCGGGTTGGCCGAAGGCCTCGGCCACGATGCCTATGCCCTGCAGCAGGGCGCCAATCGCTGGCAGCGCGGCGGCGTGCGGCTGGAGCCGGCGGGCCGGCGCGAGGCGATTGCGACGACGCAGCCGCATCAGGCGATGGACGGCTTCGATTTCGTCCGCACGGTCCTGCCCGGCGGCGCCGTGCCTGACGGGAAGCAGGCGGAGGAGAACGCGTCCTTCTATCCCAAGGCGCCGGTGCAGGATCCGTCCTGGGGCATGGTGATCGACCTCGACCTCTGCATCGGCTGCAATGCCTGCGTGACCGCCTGCCAGGCGGAAAACAACATTCCCGTCGTCGGCAAGGACCTCGTCGCCGAGGGGCGCGAGATGCACTGGCTGCGCATCGATCACTACCACGAAGGCGATGTCGCCGACCCGAAACACCATTTCCAGCCGGTGCCCTGCATGCATTGCGAGGATGCGCCCTGCGAGATGGGCTGCCCGGTCAATGCCGCCGTCCACAGCGCCGACGGGCTCAATCTGCAGATTTATAACCGCTGCATCGGCACCCGCACCTGCTCGTCCTACTGTCCCTACAAGGTGCGGCGATTCAACTGGTTCGATTTCACCGGCAACGATCCGGAGACCGTCCGGGCCATGCGCAATCCCGATGTGACGGTGCGCAGCCGCGGCGTGATGGAGAAGTGCACCTACTGCGTCCAGCGCATCGCCGGCGCGCGCATCGCGGCCGACAGGGAAGGCCGCGATATCCGCGAGGGCGAGGTGGTCACCGCCTGCCAGCAGGCCTGCCCGACGAAGGCGATCGTGTTCGGCAATATCGCCGACAACGCCTCCGCCGTCTCGAAAGGCAAGGCCGATCCGCGCAACTACACCCTGCTTGCCGAGGCGAACACCCGGCCGCGCACCACCTACCTGGCGCGGATATCCGATCCTGCGGAGGAGAAGGGATGAGCGAGACCGCCTCCGATACCCGCATCACCGCCGAGATCACGCGCATCCCGCTTCACCATCCGCATATGCGCAACTGGTGGCTGCTCTTCGGCCTGTCCCTGCTCCTGCTCGGCTGTTTCTTCGTCGCGGCCGGCGCGCTCTTCCTCAACGGCGTCGGCATGTGGGGCAACAATATTCCGGTCAATTGGGGACTGGCGATCTCTCACTATGTCTGGTTCCTCGGCATCGGCCATGCCGGAACGCTGATCTCCGCGCTGCTCCTGATCACCAATGCCCATTGGCGCAATTCCCTCAACCGCTTCGCCGAGGCGATGACGCTGTTTGCCGTCGTCTGCGCCGGGCTCTATCCGATCCTGCATCTCGGGCGTCCCTGGCTGTTCTACTGGATGGCGCCCTATCCCAACACGATGACGCTCTATCCGCAGTTCAAGAGCCCCCTGAGCTGGGATTTCTTCGCGGTGCTGACCTATCTCACCGTGTCGCTGCTCTTCTGGTATATCGGCATCGTGCCCGATCTCGCTTCCGTGCGTGACCGGGCGAAGACCCGCCGCGCCCAGGTCCTCTACGGGCTTGCGGCGCTCGGCTGGCGCGGCTCGGGCCGGCATTGGGCGCGCTGGCAGCAGGCCTATCGGCTGACGGCGGCGATCGCCGTGCCGCTCGTCGTCTCGGTGCATTCGGAAATCTCGCTGCTCTTTGCCGCCGGGCCCATTCCCGGCTGGACCTCCACGGTCTTCCCGGCCTATTTCGTCATGGGCGCCGCCTTTTCCGGCTTTGCCGTCGTGCTGATGATCGCGGTAACGCTGCGCCATGCGCTGTCGCTCCGGGATATCGTCACCGAACGGCATCTCGACCTGCTCGCCCGCTTCCTGCTGGCCACCGGCCTGATGACGGCCTACGGCTACGTCTACGAGGTGTTCGACGCGCTCTACGGCGGGGAAAAGCAGGACCTCGCCACGCTGCACGACCGTTTCACCGGCCTTTACGCCTATAGCTACTGGGGCGCGGTGATCTTCAATTTCGTGCCGCTGCAACTGCTGTGGTTCCGCGGCATCCGTGCAAGGCCGGCCGTGCTCTTCCTCATCGCCACCTCCGTCGTCGTCGGCATGTGGTACGAGCGCTACATGCTGCTGATGACGGCGCTCTACCGGGACTATCTCGTTTCCTCCTGGGGCGAGTACCACGCGAGCTTGTGGGAATGGCTGCTGTTTGCCGGCATGATCGGCGTCTTCCTTGCGCCCTTCCTGCTCTTCGTCCGCTTCCTGCCGGTGATCTCGGCCTTCGAGGTGAAGGAAGCGCTGCGCGAAACGGGGGATCTCCGCCATGCGTGAGCCCTCCGCCGACAAGGAACCCTTCGGGCTGATGGCGGAATTCCGCGCGCCGGAGCAACTGGTCGATGCGGTCCGCCGGAGCCGCGAGGCCGGCTACCGCTCGCTCGATGCCTATTCGCCCTATCCGCTCGAGGAGATGCGGCAAGCGCTCGGAATGACCGGGAACGTCGTACCCTGGCTCTGCCTCACCGGCGGCGTGCTGGGCGCGGCGGCAGGCTACGGGTTGCAGCTCTACACGAACGACGCCTATCCGATCGCCATCGGCGGGCGGCCGCTCTTTGCCTGGCAGCCCTTCATGCTGATCACCTTCGAGCTGATGGTGCTGTTCGCGGTCGGCTTCGCGATTGCCGGCATGCTGGTGCTGAACCACCTGCCGCGCCTGCACCATCCGGTCTTCGGGGTCACGGATTTCCACCGCGCGAGCGCCGACCGCTTCTTCCTCGCCATCTTCTGCAACGATCCCCGTTTCGAAATCGCGGAAACGGCCGCCTTCCTCCAATCGCTGGAGCCGCTCCGCGTCGAGGCGATCCAATCGACGGAGGAGCCGGAATGAGGCTGCTCCTGCCGCTGATCGCTCTCCTTCTCGCCGGTTGCGACGACATGCGCCACCAGCCGCGCTACGATTCCTACGAGGAGAGCAAGCTCTTCGCCGACGGCAAGGCGCTGCAGGCGCCGCCCGAGGGCACGGTGGCGCGCGATGCGGCGGAGCAGCAGCGCGCGCTGGCAGAGCGGCCGCCGCTGACCGCGGCCCTGCTGGTGCGCGGCCGCGAGCGCTACGGCATCTATTGCACGCCCTGTCACGATGCCGCCGGTTTCGGCGAAGGCACGGTGCCGGCACGGGGCTTTCCGCAGCCGCCGAGTTTTCATATCGCCCGGCTGCGCACCGCGCCGTCGCGCCATTTCGTCGATGTCATCACCCATGGCCACGGCGTCATGTATTCCTATGCGAACCGCGTTTCCCCGGCCGACCGCTGGGCCATCGCCGCCTATATCCGCGCCCTGCAACTCAGCCAGGACGCGGCAGCCTCGGAGCTCTCCAAGGACGAGCGCCGCAAGCTCGGAAAGGCGGGATCATGAGGGCCGGGCTCGCTTTTCCCCGCCCGATGTCGGCGACCGTGGCCCTGGCCGCGGCGCTGCTGCTCGGGCTTGCGGACCTGCGGGCGGCGCTTGCCGGATGGCTGGCGGCGCTTTGTCTGGCAATCGGCGTGCCGTTCGGCTGCTTCCTCTTCGTCGCGGTCATGCGGCTCGTGCCGGGAAAATGGCGCACGGCGATGGGCCGAGAGGCGGAGAGCGGACTGTCCTTGCTTCCGTTCGCGCTGCCGGCGGCGCTGCCGATCCTTGCCGGAGCGGCGTGGCTCTATCCCTGGGCCGGGGCGAACGATCTGGACGGGTTCAAGGCGGTCTACCTGACGCCGCTGTTCTTCGGCCTGCGCGGCGTTGCCGTCCTTGCGCTTTTTATCGTGCTCGGCCTTGCGCTCAGAACCGCGAGCAAGGGCGCTGCGGTGATCGCCTTGGTCGCCTTCGTGCTTCTCGACGGCGTGCTTGCCGTCGACTGGCTGATGTCGCTCGACACGGATTTCCATTCCTCGGGCTTCGGGCTCTACGTTCTGGCGCTTCAGGTCCTCACCGCCTTCAGCTTCATCGTGCTGGTAACCGAGCCCGATCCGCCGGCGGAGAACGTCCGCCTGCTGGGTGCGCTGTTCCTCTCGGTGCAACTGCTCTGGCCCTATTTCGCCTTCATGCAATATTTCATCGTCTGGTCGGACAACCTGCCCAAGCTGGCGCAATGGTATCTGGCCCGCGGCGCCGGGCCCTGGGCGGTAGCGGCAGAGGTCTTCACCGGGCTTCGTCTTGTCGCGCTCCTTGCGCTGCTCTTTCCGCCCGTGCGTGGGGATATCGGCCTCCTGCGCCTCATCGCGGCGGCGAGCCTCCTGGCGAACGCGCTCGAATATCTCTGGCTGGTCCTGCCTTCGCTGCCGGAAGGCGGCGGCATCGCGTTCGCCGCCTTCGCCCTGTCACTCCTCGGCCTGATCAGGGGAGGGATGCGATGACCGAACGATCCCAACCCGCTTTCGAGAAGCGTGATGTCGGCGCCGGCCGGATCCTGCTCTTCGGCGCGGCCGTGACGGCGGGGCTGATCGTCTCCTTCGCCTTCGTCGGCTGGATCGTCCATGCCTTCCAGCCGGCGCCTTCCAGGGGCCGCGGCGAGGTCAGGGAAGGCATCCGCCTGCAGGTCGATCCCGCCGGGGAGCGCCGGCGCCTGCAGGAGAAGGCGGCCGCGCGGCTCGCCGGCTACGGCTGGACCGACGCCTCCGCCGGCCGCGTCCATATCCCGATCGAAAGGGCGATGGATCTTCTTGCCGAACGCGGCTGGCCGGACGAGACCGCCGACAAGCCGAAGGAGGGCGGGCCATGATCCGCCTCCTCCTCATCATCGCGTTTCTCGCCATCGGCGGTGCCGCCCATGCCTTCGACCCGTTCCAGGCGGCCGGCATCGATGAGAAACCCGCCGCTGCCGTGCCGCTCGATCTTCCTTTCACGCAGGCCGATGGCACGCGGACGAGCCTGCGCGCCCTTGCCAACGGCAAGCCGATCGTGCTCGCCCCCGTGCTGCACCGCTGCCCCAATATTTGCGGCGTCACCCTTTCGGGCCTGATGCAAGCGATCTCCGCCCAGAAATACCGGCCGGGGCAGGATTTTACCCTCGTCGCCTTCGGCATCGACCCTGAAGAAGGCCCGGACGCCGCTGCCGCATCCCTGCGGGAGTTGCGCCTGCGCTTTCCGGCGCTCCTCGAAAGCGGCGTTCATGCCCTGACCGGCAGCAGGGCGGATATCCGGGCGGTCACCGATGCGCTCGGCTACCGCTACCAATGGGATGACGGGATCGGCCAGTACGCCCATGTCGCCGCCGTCGCCGTGCTGACGCCGGACGGGCGGCTGAGCTGCTGGCTCTATGGCCTCGCCCCCGCGCCGGACGATGTGCAACTGGCCCTGACGGAAGCCGGCGAAGGCGCCATCGGCGGCCTTGCCGAAAAACTGCTGCTCCTGTGCTACCACTACGATCCAGAGACAGGCCGCTATTCGCCGCTGGTCTGGACGGCGCTGCGGCTCGCCGGCGGCGTGACGGTCGGGGCCGGCGGGCTGGCGCTGGCGGCCGCTTTCCGGCGGGAGCGCTGCAAGGCGCGGAAGGAGGGGGCATGAGCGATTTCATCGCGCTCTGGCCCGGCGCGGCCTCCGCCTACAGCCGCGAGGTCGATCTGCTGATCGGCGCCTTCACGGTGCTGATCGTCGCGCTCTCGGCGCCCGTCTTCATCCTCATCGTCGTCTTTGCCACGAAGTATCGCCGCGGCAAGCCGGCGAACCGCCGGCATGCGCCGGACCGCAACGTCTGGCTGGAGGTCTCCTGGACGCTGGTCCCCTTCCTGCTGCTGATCGGCTTTTATATCTGGTCGACCCATCTCTTCGCCGGGCTCTACCATCCGCCGGCCGAAGCGCTGGAGATCGACGTCATCGCAAAGCAATGGATGTGGAAGTTCAGGCACCCCGAAGGGCAGGGCGAGATCAACGAACTGCATGTGCCGGCCGGCGAGCCCGTGCGCCTCGTCATGGCCTCGCAGGACGTGGTGCACAGCCTCTTCGTGCCGGCGCTGCGGCTGAAGCAGGACGTCGTGCCGGGGCGCTATACGTCGATGTGGTTCACGGCGGATACGCCGGGCACCTACCGCCTCGCCTGCGCGGAATTCTGCGGCGCGGACCATTCGGTGATGGGGGGCAGCGTCGTCGTCATGGAACCGGCCGACTATGCCCGCTGGCTGGAGGAGACGGGCACCGACCGGACGCTCGCCGCCGAGGGCGCCGTGCTCTTCCGCCAGCGCGGCTGCAGCGGCTGCCACGACCCGGCATCCACGGTGCACGCGCCGGATCTTGCCGGCCTCTACATGCGCCCCGTGCCGCTGGAAAGCGGCGGGACGGTGATCGCCGATGCGCAATACCTGCGCGACAGCATCCTCCTGCCGCAAGCGCAGATCGCGGCCGGCTATCCGCCGATCATGCCGACCTTCGCCAACGTCCTCGACGAGGAGGAGGTGCTGAAGCTCGTGGCCTATATCCAGTCGCTGAAGGGCGGAAAGGAGCGGCAATGACCCTGCAGGAACGGCCAGACCGGGAAAACCTCGCCGATACCGGCCTGTCGGAAACCCCGGCGGAGCGCGTCAGCTACCTGCGCGCCGGCCATACGCTGAAATCCTGGCTCCTGACCACCGATCACAAGCGCATCGCCATCCTCTACCTGATCTCGATCACCTTCTTCTTTTTCGTCGGCGGGGCGGCGGCGGCGCTGGTGCGCCTCGATCTCCTGACCCCGGCGGGCGACCTCCTCAGCAACGAGGGCTACAACCGCGCCTTCACGCTGCATGGCGTGATCATGGTCTGGTTCTTCCTGATCCCGTCGATCCCCAACACCTTCGGCAACTTCCTCCTGCCGCTGATGATCGGCGCCCGCGACCTCGCCTTTCCGCGGCTCAATCTCCTCAGCTGGTACATCTTCATGCTGGCCGGGCTCTTAACCCTGGCGGTGCTGATCCTCGGCGGCGTCGATACCGGCTGGACCTTCTACACGCCGCTCTCCTCGATGTTCGCCCACGGCCAGGTGGTGCTCGCGGCGACCGCCGTCTTCGTCGCCGGCTTCTCCTCGATCCTGACGGGGCTGAACTTCATCGTCACGGTGCACAAGCTGCGCTGCCCCGGCATGACCTGGGGCCGGCTGCCGCTCTTCGTCTGGTCGATCTACGCCACGTCGCTGATCCTCGTGCTGGCGACGCCCGTGCTGTCGATCACGCTGGCGCTGATCGCCGCCGAACGGCTGTTCGGCCTCGGCGTCTTCGATCCCGCGGTCGGCGGCGATCCGCTGCTCTACCAGCACCTCTTCTGGTTCTACAGCCATCCGGCCGTCTACATCATGGTGCTGCCGGCGCTCGGCGTGGTGAGCGAGCTGGTGGCGGCCGCCGCCCGCAAGCCGATCTTCGGCTATGCCTTCGTCGCCGGCTCCTCCATGGCGATTGCCGTCCTCGGCTTTTTCGTCTGGGGGCACCACATGTTCGTCTCCGGCCAGTCGATGTATGCGAGCGCCGTCTTCTCCTTCCTCAGCATCGCCGTCGCCATTCCCTCGGGCGTCAAGGTCTACAACTGGACGGCGACGCTCTATAAGGGCCACATCTCGCTCGACCCGCCCTTCCTCTTCGCCATGGCCTTCATCGGCCTCTTCGTGGTCGGCGGGCTCACCGGCCTCATCCTCGCCATGCTGGCGGTCGACGTGCATGTGCACGATACCTATTTCGTGGTGGCGCATTTCCACTACATCATGGTGGGCGGCGCCGTTTCCGCCTTCTTCGGGGCGCTGCATTTCTGGTGGCCGAAGATGTTCGGCCGCCGCTATTCGCTGGTCTGGGGGCGGCTGTCGGCACTCCTCATCTTCCTCGGCTTCAACCTCACCTTCTTCCCGCAGTTCCTGCTCGGCTATCTCGGCATGCCGCGCCGCTACCACGTCTATCCGCCGGAATTCCAGGTGCTGCATGTCCTGTCCTCGGCGGGCGCGGGCATTCTCGGCCTCGCCTATCTCATGCCCTTCGCCTATCTCTTCTACGCCCTGCGCTACGGCCCGCCGGCCGGCGACAATCCCTGGGGCGTGACGGGCCTCGAATGGCAGACCCGCTCGCCGCCGCCCAAGCACAATTTCGACGCCGTGCCGGTCGTCGACGGCCCGCCCTACGACTACCATGTCGAGATGGAGGGAGACGAGGATGGCTGACCGCGTCCGCGAGCCCTATGCCGCGCCCGGCCAGCAGCGCGAGGCGGCGATGATGGGCATGTACATCTTCCTCGCCAGCGAGACGATGCTGTTTTCCGGCCTCTTCCTCGTCGCGCTCCATCTACGGCTGGAACATGCGCCGGAAGTCGTCGCCGCCTCGCGGCAGATGCATTATTTCATCGGCGCGGCGAACACGGCGCTGCTCCTGACATCGAGCCTGCTGGTCGCGCTGGCGGTGGAGGCGGCGCGCGAGGGCCGCGCCCGCCCGGCGGTGCTGGCCACGGCCATCCTGCTCGGCCTCGGCTTCCTCGCCCTGAAGGCGGTGGAATACCGGATGGAGTATGCGGAAGGCATCCTGCCGCTGCCGGGCGCCGTGACGGAATTTTCGTCGCCGGCCCGGCACGCCTTCATGAACCTCTACCTGATCGCGACGGCGCTGCATGCCGTGCACCTTTCCATCGGCCTCGGCCTCCTGGCGACGCTGGCGGTGCGGCTGCTGCGCGGCACGCTGCCCCTGCCGGAGCGCAGCATCGTGATGGTGAATGCCGGGCTCTACTGGCACCTCGTCGACGTGATCTGGATCTTCCTCTATCCCGTCTTCTATCTTGCGAGGTGAGGCCATGCGCACCGCGTCCCCCGTCGTCGTCTGGATCGTGCTGCTCGCCCTGCTCGGGCTGACCCTCGCGGCGAGCTTCGTCCTCAGCGGCATGATCGGGCTCACCGTCGCGCTGGCTGTCGCGAGCGTGAAATCCGGCCTCGTCTTCTGGCGCTACATGCACCTGCGGGAAGCCTCGGGTCTGCTGCGGATCGCAGCGCTCGGCGCGCTCTTCTGGGTGTTCGTGCTCCTCGCCTTCGTCACCGCCGACTATCTGACGCGCGGGCTTGCCTGATCAGGAGCCGGCCGTGACGCGCCAGACGGTGTTGCCGACGTCGTCGGCGATCAGCAGCGCCCCCTTCGCATCGACACCGACGCCGACCGGGCGTCCGCGGGCCTCGTCGTCCTTGTCGAGGAAGCCGGTCACCACGTCCTCGGCCTTGCCGCTCGGACGGCCGTCCTCGAAGGGCACGAAGACGACCTTGTAGCCGTTGAACTTCTGGCGGTTCCAACTGCCGTGCTCGCCGACGAAGGCACCGCCGCGATATTTCTCCGGCAGGGCCCCGGCCGCGTAGAAGGTCATCCCCAGGGGCGCGACATGGGAGCCGAGCGCATAATCCGGCGCGATGGCCTTCTCGACGAGATCGGGCCGCTGCGGCATGACGCGGGGATCGACGTGCTGGCCGTAGTAGCTATAGGGCCAACCGTAGAAGGCGCCGTCGCGGACCGAGGTCATATAGTCGGGAACGAGGTTCGGGCCGAGCTCGTCGCGCTCGTTCACCACGGCCCAGAGCTGTTTCGTCACCGGCTCGATGCTGAGGCCGTTCGGGTTGCGCAGGCCGCTGGCGAAGATGCGCCAGGCCCCGGTCGTCCGGTCGATCTCCCAGACGGCGGCGCGGTTTTCCTCGGCCTGTATGCCGTTCTCGGTGATGTTGCTGTTGGAGCCGACGCCGACATAGAGCTTGGTGCCGTCGGGGCTGGCGACGAGGCTCTTCGTCCAGTGGTGATCGATCGGCCCGCCGGGAAGCGCGGTCAGCATCGTCGGCTTGGCGGTGATCGCGGTCTCGCCGGTCCGGTAGGGATAGCGCATGATCGCGTTGGTGTTGGCGACATAGAGATCGTTGCCGACGAGGGCGACGCCGAAGGGCGAATCGAGATGGTCGAGGAAGACGCTCTTCACCTCCGGCACGCCGTCGCCATCGGCGTCGCGAAGCAGGGTGATGCGGTTGCTCGGCTGGTCGCCGCCGCCGCCGGTCGAGAGCGACTGGATCCAGCCCATGACGAGGTCCTTCGGCCGGCGGGCGGGTTCCGTTCCCGGCCCCTTGGATTCCACCGCCAGCACGTCGCCGTTCGGCAGAACGTAGACGGAGCGCGGATGCTGCAGGCCGGTGGCGAAGGCGGTGATCTTGAGGCCCGGCGCGACCGCCGGCGTCTCGTCCTTCTTCCAGCCGACGACCGAGGCGATATGCATGGGCGGAAACAGATATTGCTGCTGTTCGGGCAGTTCAGGATCGGCGCCGATCTGCGTTTGCGGGTCGAAATCGTCGTCGCTGCAGGCCGAGGCCAGCCCGAGGAGGGGCAGGAGCAGGAGAGCGTTGCGGAGCGATGTCATGGCTGGACCTCCCGGTCGGCGCGGCGAAGTTCGACCATGCGCCAGATGGCCGTCAGCAGCAGCACGAAGACCGTGGCCGCCGAGAGCGTCAGCCCCCACGGGACGACCGAGGTCCAGGCGTCGCGGCTGTGGATCAGCGTGTTGAAGACGGCGAGCACCACGACGAGGATGCCGGCGAGAAGATAGGGCAGGCGCGGCACGAGCCGTCGCCGCGGGCGGGCGACGAGATGGCCGATGAGCGCGGCGAGGATCGCGACGACGGCGGCCACCGCGCTCGTCGAAACCAGCCAGGCGGAAAAATCGGCCCAGAGGAACTCGGCGCTTTTCCAGTAGGCGATATCCGTCAGCAGCCCGCCGATCATGCAGGCGATGGCGAAGGCCGCGATCAGTTCCTGCGGGGTATGGCGGTGGAGGGCGGGTGGATAGGTATCCTCGGTCGTGGCCATGCCATTCTCCTTTGCGTGGATATTCCTTTCCAACAGGAAGACGCGCCGGATGTTCCCCGGCTCCTTCATTTGGTCCGCGCGAAAACGGTTACGGTTGCCGGCTCTTCCTCGCTTTTCTTTCGGCGTGGGTGTTTTGCAGCATCGCCTGCGAGCGCTCGGCCGCCTTCTCGCAACGGGCGTGAAGCTCTTCCAGCTCCTTGTCCGTCAGCCGCTCGATGCCGACGAAATCGTTTTCGGCATCGGAGAACAGGATGATCTCGTCGAGCTTGGCCTGGATTGCCGCGCTGTCGCGGTTCTGCGTGTTCTGGATGAGGAACACCATGAGGAACGTCACGATCGTCGTTCCCGTGTTGATCACCAGTTGCCACGTCTCGGAGAAGCCGAAGAGCGGGCCGGATATCGCCCAGAGGAGGACGGCGGCCACGCACAGGATGAAGGTGATGGGGCTTCCCGTCGCATGGGCTGTCGCCGTGGCGAATCGTGCGAAAAATTGATCCATTCAGGGGACCTCGGCGGCTTGAGGATGGTCTGCGCAGGCCGATGACGCGGCGTCCGGTCCCGGTGCATCGCTGGAAACGGGGAAGGCCCGGACTTGTTCCTGCCGCTTGCCCGATGACACGGGGCCGCTCAGCGGCTTTCCTGTTCGGATGACAGGAAATCCTCGGTGAGCATCAATTCCACCTGCGCGGAGAAGCGGTTGCCGAGCAGGGTGAGCGATGCGTCATGCGTCTCGTCGGCCCCGCTGCACACCGCGTCCTTGAGGACGATGACGCGGTAGCCGAGATCGATGCCGCCGAGCGCCGTCGCCAGGACGCACACATCCGTCTCGCCTCCGGTGACGACGAGCGTATCGACGGCCTGCATCGCGAGAAAGGCGTGCAGCCGGCCGTCGATCCAGGGCGAATAGGCCCGCTTGTCGAATATCGTGGCGGGCGGGCAATAGCGCGCAAGTTCGGGAACGAGAGCGAGCATGTCGGGGGGAAGGTGCTCGCCCGTCATCATCCACCATTTCTCGTAATAGGTCCGCCACATGCCGGGCGCGTCGGATGGCCGGGCCGGCGGGCAGAACCGCGAGAACGTCGTGCGGGCGGCGTGACGCTCCGCCACCTCGATGACCTGCGGCGACACCGCTTCCATCCAGGCGACGCGCCATGGCGTTTCCTCGGCGAACATTCGCTGCATGTCGACGCAGATATGGCGCCAGTTTCCGAACATGACGGCACTCGCTTAAATCGGTTCGCCCCGCGTGCTCAGGCCGCGCGGCGGATATCCTTGACCCGGCCGGCAAAGAGGTCTTCCATTGCCCGCGTGGGCATTGCAGTCTCCTCGTTGCAAAAAGCGCCGGCGGTCGGCCCGGAGTTCAACAAGAGATTCCAGCGTTTGTTCCACGAGACCTTCCGTTGCCGCTCTCCGCTTCGGGCGCGGAGCGGGCTTTATGGCATAGACATGCATAGGTGCCGGCCATGGCCGATCTGAAACGGATGCGCGACGGTGTGGAGGAACGGCCGTTGCGCCGGTATGTGGCGACCATGGCGGCCGCGTTCGGGGCCTCGCCGTTGCGGCGCGTCCTGATAGGGCTGGCCGCGGGCATATTCGCCGTCATCCTCGCTACCGCCTACGGGCAGATCGTGCTCAACGGCTGGAACAAGCCGTTCTACGATGCGCTGCAGCACCGCGACGAGCAGGCCTTCCTCGCCCAGCTCCTGGTGTTCTTCGAGATCGCCGGCGCGCTGCTCGTGCTCAACGTCGCGCAGCTCTGGCTCAACCAGATGCTGCACCTGAAGCTGCGCGAGGCGCTGACGCGGGACATGATCGAGGAATGGCTGAAGCCCGGGCGCGCCTTCAGCGTGGCGCAGCGCGGTCAGATCGGCGCCAATCCCGACCAGAGGCTGCACGAGGACGTCCGCCACCTCTGCGACCTGTCGGTCGATCTCGGCGTCGGCCTCTTGCAGGCGGGCGTGCTGCTCGTCAGCTTCGTCGGCGTGCTGTGGGCGCTTTCGTCCGGCTTCGTCTTCCATGTCTGGGGTGCGGCCTTCCAGATCCCGGGCTACATGGTCTGGGCCGCGATCCTCTATTCGGGCACGGCATCCTCGCTGAGCTGGATGGTCGGCCGCCCGCTGATCGCCCTCAACGGCGACCGCTATGCCCGCGAGGCGGACTTGCGCTATTCGCTGGTGCGGGTCAACGAGCAGCTCGACGCGATTGCCGTTTCCGGCGGCGAGGCGGACGAGGCGAGGCGGCTGGAGGGCGATCTCGGCGCGGTCATCGCCGCCACGCGCCGCATCGTCTCGGCGATGGTGCGCCTTGCCTGGGTGACGTCGGGTTACGGCTGGGTGACGATCGTCGCGCCGATCATCATCGATGCGCCGGTCTATTTCGGCGGCGACATGACCTTCGGCGGGCTGATGATGGCCGTCGGCGCCTTCAACCAGTTCCATGCCTCGCTGCGCTGGTTCGTCGACAATATCGGCTCCATCGCCGACTGGCGCGCAACGCTCCGCCGCGTCGCCGCCTTCCGCCTCGCGTTGGTCGAGGCCGGCGCGGAAGACGGGGCGGCGGACCGCATCGCCTTCGTCGCATCGCCCGCACCCGCCATGGTCCTCGACAATCTGGAGATGGATGCGCCCTCCGGGCCGGTGCGGCTGTCGCAGCCGCATGTGGTGGTCCACCCGGGCGACCGGGTGCTCGTCACCGGCCCCATGGGGGCGGGCAAGACGCTTCTGACGCACACCATCGCCGGGCTTTGGCGCCGGGGCAAGGGCGTCGTCCGCCTGCCGCAGGAGGGCGGCATCGCCTTCGTGGTGCGCGATCCCTACATGCCGCCCGGCACGCTGCGCGCGGCGCTTTGCTACCCGCGCACGGCCGAGGCCTGTTCGAGCGAGGC
Organism: Shinella fusca; assembly: GCF_014203155.1. GTDB lineage: Bacteria > Pseudomonadota > Alphaproteobacteria > Rhizobiales > Rhizobiaceae > Shinella > Shinella fusca. Next base: position 299,104 of record NZ_JACHIK010000004.1, on the reverse strand, counting down.
GATCGTCGCGGGCCTCACGAGGGCCGGGCTGGAGCGCCTGTCGCCGTGGCTCGACCGCAGCGCCCGCTGGGAGCACGAGTTCGGCAACGCGGAACGCCGGATGCTGAGCCTCGTCCGGGTGCTGCTGCAACGCCCCGGCTGGATCGTGATCGACGATGTCGACGACCTGACCGACGGCGAGAACGGCGCGCGGGTCGCTGCCATATTCCGCGACGACCTGGCGTCCGCCGCGATCATCGCGATGGGGGCCGGAGAGGGGCACGGCGACCTGTTTTCCCGCACGCTGCGCCTCGTGAGCGGCTGATCCGGGTCAGGCAAGGGGCTTTCGGGACGGATCGTTCCGGACGGTGCCGTCGGTGTCGCGCCTGTAGGCCTGCGCGGCCAGCATGATCGCGCCGGACTGTGCGGGATAGGTGTGGACGACGTCGGCGAGCGCCTGCATGCCGATGCCGGCGCTCATGATCACGGCCATCTCGTTGATCAGCTCGCTTGCCCGCGAGGCGACGATGGTCGCGCCGAGAATCCTGTCGCTGCCCTCGGCGACGTGGATCTTGACGAAGCCGGTCTCCTGGCCGTCCGTGATGGCACGGTCGACATCGTTCAGCATGACCGTATAGCTCTTGATCGGGATGGCCTGCCGGCGGGCATCCCAGACCTGCAGGCCGATATGGGCGATCTCGGGATCGCAGAAGGTGCACCAGGGAATGACCGAATTGTCGTGCCGCTGGCGAGTCCCCAGCAGCGCGTTGCCGACGGCCATGCGCGCCGAGGATTGCGCGGCATTGGTGAATTTCAGCGGCAGGCAGGCATCGCCCGCGGCATAGACGTCGGGATTGCTGCTGCGCAGGAACTCGTCGACGGTGACGCCCCGCCGGGGATCGGCGGCGATGCCGGCCGCCGCAAGGTCGAGCGTCTCGATATTGGGCACCCGCCCGGTGCAGACCAGGATCTCGTCGGCCTCGATCTCGCCGCTGACATCGTTGTTGAGGGTTTCGAGGATCTTCGTGTCGCCCTTGCGCCGGGTGCCGGTGGCGGTGGTGTTCAGGCGGATCTCCATGCCGTCGCGCGCCATCGACCAGGAGAGGATCTCGGCGGCGTCGCGCTCCTCGCGCGGCAGGAATTTCGGATTGTTCTGCACGATGGTCACATGCGCGCCGAGCCGGCAGAAGGCCTGCGCCAGCTCGCAGCCGAGCGGCCCGCCGCCGATGACGGCAAGGCGCTTCGGCAGCGCGGTCATCTCGAAGATCGTCGCGCTCGTGCGGTAGCCTGTCCGTTCGAGGTTCGGGATATCGGGGATCCGCGGGCGTGCGCCCGTGGCGATGAGCGCCTTCCTGAAGGCGAGGCGCTCATCGTCGACGAAGAGCGCGTTGGCGCCGGCAAAGCGCGCCTCGCCGAAGAAGAGATCGATGCCCAGCGCCGCAAGGTCATGGGCGGAGTGATAGACCGAGATGCGCGTGCGGATGCGGCGCATGCGCGCCATGGCGGCGGTAAAATCGAGGGCGGGGTCCTCTACCTCCGGCGCGCCGAATTCGCCGGCATCGCGCATCGCGTCATAGGCATGGGCGGTGCGGATGATCGCCTTCGACGGCACGGAGCCGGCATTGAGGGAGTTGCCGCCGAGATGCGCGCGCTCGACGAGGGCGACGGAAAAGCCGCGCCTTGCCGCATGTTCGGCCGCCGCAAGCCCCGCCGGACCGGCGCCGATGACGGCAAGATCGTAGAGGCCTTTCGGCCGGGGATTGCGCCAGTTGCCGGGGCGCACCCGCTCAAGAAAGCGGGCTTCGTCGTCGGGCCTTGCCTCGGGTGCGGTGCGTTGCATGTCTATAACCATCCGCCGGTGAACCCGGCATGCGCAAGGCCGGCGCGTATATAGCGGCAGCGCCGCATGATATCCCAGATAAGCCCCGAGCGATGGTTTTCGATGCTTACGGCAAGAAGGCCCTGGTCGAGCCCGTACCAGCCTTCCGAAAGCCACCCGCCGGGGGCCGAATGCAGTGTCGGGTTGAAGCCGCTCGAAAACCTGTCGCCGGGGCAGACCTCAGGGTAATGTTCGAGCAGGTATCGCGTGCCGGAAAGCGCGGCCTCGGGGGTGAAGGGCAGCGTTGCCAGCATCGCCCAGGGGGAGATCGTGCCGTCGTCCGGGCCATAGGGCACGCCGCGCGACATGTAGCCGAAGAAGCGGCGGTCCCTGCCGTTCTGGCGCAGTGCCGGGACGGAGGGCCCGTCGCCGGCCGTCACGCCCCAGAAATCGCGGCAATAGCCCTCGAATTCGTAAGGGTTGCGCTCGCCGTACTCGCGGTGGATGGCGATCGCGCTCTTCGTGTTCTCGAAATAGTCGCTGTCCTTCTCGCGCATGAAGGCATCGCGGATGCCGCGGAAATCGATCCATGCATGGGAGAACAGATGCGTGAACAGCGGGCCGCAATAAAGGACGTCGCGGTCCAGCAGGTTCTCCCACTGGTAGGTGAGGCTCCAGGTCTCGAAGCAACTGGCCGAGAGCGGAAAGGTCGGCGATCCGAGCCCGAGGATGTAGAGGATCGTCGCCTCGTTGTATCCCTCCCAGCCGTAATGGAGGAAGCCGCATTCCGGCTTCCAGCCCTGCGAGAGGCCGGAGGTGCCGTTCTGCGCCCAGTGCCAGTCCACCCGGCGGTAGAGGGCATCGGCGTGGTCGCGGATCTCGCTTTCCTCGCCATCGCCGTCGAAATAGCCTGCCGCCACCAGGACGCCGGCGATCAGCAGCGCGGTGTCGATCAGCGAGAGCTCGCATTGCCAGACGCGCCTGCCGGACCGCATGTCGAGGAAGTGATAGTAGAAACCCCTGTAGCCGGTCGCATCCGCCGCCGCGCTCTGGACGCTGTTCAGGAAGAAGCGCAGCACCTTGAGGGTCCGGTCCGCCGCCTCCTTGCGGGAAAGCCAGCCGTTTTCCACCGCGACCGGATAGGCGGACAGGGCAAAGCCGACGACGGCGATGCTACAGGGCGAGCCGTCGCGGGAGGTGTCGGCGACGAGGCCGGTGTCCGGGTCCGCATAGTCGATCAGATAGGAGAAGGCCGCGCGCTGAAGCCGGCGGACCAGCGCCTCGTCCGAAAGGTGCCTCAAGCCCATCGCGCTTGTCCTGAAGGTGAATGAAGCAGCCGGAGACCCGGCCGGAAGGGTGAAGCCCACCATACCAACGGGCCACCTGAACGCAACCCGTCTGGTGCCCCGTGGGATGGGCCGCCCCCGGCGATGCCGGGAGCGGGATCGTCCGTCAGCCGGCAGCGAAGGGCACGGTGACGAAGCTCTGCTCGTCCTGGCGCTGCACGAGGAGCAGTACGGCCTTGCGGCCTTCCTTGCCGGCTTCGGCGACGGCGGCCTTGGCCTCGCTTGCCGAGGTCACCGTCTTCTGGTTCACCGAGAGGATGACGTCGCCGGGCTCAAGGCCCGCGTCAGCGGCCGGCTTGTCCGGGTTGACGTCCTCGACGACCGCGCCGGCTTCGCCCTTCGGCAGGCCGAGCGACTGGCGCATGTCCGCCGTGATGTCGCCGAGCTGGATGCCGATGGTCGGCACATGCTGCGCGGCGCTGCCGGATTTGCCGCCGCCGGCATCGGCAAGAACCTGGCCGCTGCCGTCGTCGTTGGCGCCGATGGTGATCGACAGGTCCTTGTCGCTGCCGTCGCGCCAGACCTTCAGGTCCTGCTTCTCGCCGGGCGACAGATCGGCCACCATGCGCGAGAGGTCGCGCGGCGAGGCGACCGCCTTGCCGCCGAGCGCGGTGATGACGTCGCCGGAGCGGATGCCGGCCTTGGCGGCGGGCGTGCCGTCATCGACGCGTGCGACGAGTGCGCCGGCCGGCTTGGCAAGGCCGATCGCCTCGGCGACGTCCGCGGTCACCGGCTGGATCTGCACGCCGATGAAGCCGTGCTCGATCGAGCCGTCCTTCATCAGCTTGGCGACGACGCGCTGCGCCTGGTCGGAGGGGATGGCGAAGCCGACGCCGACGCTGCCGCCGTTCGGCGAATAGATCGCCGTGTTGATGCCGACCACCTTGCCGTCGATGCCGACGAGCGGGCCGCCGGAATTGCCGTGGTTGATCGGCGCGTCGATCTGGATGAAGTCGTCATAGGGGCCGCTGTGCAGGTCGCGCCCGCGGGCCGAGACGATGCCGGCCGTCACCGTCGTGCCGATGCCGAAGGGATTGCCGATGGCAAGGATCGGATCGCCGGCGCGCAGCTTGTCGGAATCGCCCCAACCGATGGTCGAGAGCGGCTTGTCGCTGTCGATCTTCAGGACGGCGAGGTCGGATTTCGGATCGGTGCCGATCAGCCTGGCGGGCAGTTCCGTGCCGTCGTCCAGCGTCACCTTGATCGTGCTCGCCTTGTCGATGACGTGGTTGTTGGTGACGATGTAGCCGTCGCTCGTCAGCACGAAGCCGGAGCCGAGCGCCTCGGCCTTGCCGCTCGGGCGCTGCTGCGGCATCGGCATCTGCCGCTCGCCGAAGAAATCGCGGAACTGCTGGTCGAAGGGCGAATCCTCGCCGAAGGGGGATATGCCGTCGCTCGAGGCGTTCTCGGCCTTCAGCACCGTCGTGATGGTGACGACGGCGGGCTTGTCTGCCGAAACGATGGTGGCGAAGGAGCCGCCTGCGAGGGCGGAGCCGAAACTTTGCGGGGCGGCGGCCTGTGCGGCGCCGGTGGCAAGAAGGCCGGAGGCGGCCATCGGCACCACCAGCAGGGCCACGCCGAGAAGCGCGGCGACACGATGCTTTGCAAGGATTCTGGTCATGGTCGTTTTCCTTTGTTCAGCGCTCCGGTGCCGGTTCTTGCAGGCGCCGGAGCGCACGAGACCGGGCCGCCGGTGCAACGCGGCCGGTCTCTCGTTGGGAGGGTAGGGAAGGCGGATAGGGTGTTGCCCGCCGCCGGAACGATCAGCTCATCCGGACGATATCCCGGTCGAGCTTGCGGATGTCGCCCCGCAGGCGCTGGAAGGTGGCGTTGGGGATCGCGCCGTGATGGGCGTCGGCGACGGTCATGGCGTGGTGGCGGATGCCGCCGGCCTCGCCTTCGAGCTTGCGCGCGGCGCTGGCCGAAAGCCTGTGGGCGGCTTCGCCGTGCTCGATCTTCCGTTCCGCCGAGTGCAGACCGGCGAGAATCTGGTCGAGATGCGGCTTGCGGACCATCATCGGCGTTTCCACCGGCATCGGCCGGGAGATCGACATGTCGTCGCCATGGTCGGAATCGGACCTGATGATCTGATGGGGCTTGCCGGCAGCGAAGGCGCCGCCGGCGGCGAGCGAAAGGGCGATGGTTGCGAAGGTGATGGTTTTGAGTGTCGAGCGCATGATGCGTATCCTCGATGACGGGACGGTGCGTCCCTCCGGGCTGTCCGGTGTCGTTGCGTCGCGGCTTCCTTCCCGCCGGCGGCATCCAGCCCGGCATCATCTATAAACCCGGATTCCGGCGCGGGTCATGTTACAATTAAGTAAAGTTCCGAAGGGCCGGTTTGCCAAATAATTGCCCGGATTGAGGGAAACGCGTCGCGCGTGCCCGCGTCGTCCGGCGCCTTTGCGAGGCCTTCGCAATGAGGTGTGGATAATGGAAATACGGCCGCACTTTCCCGCGCGTTGCACTAGATTTGCGCAATGCCGATCCGGAGTGCCGTTGCCATGGCCGACCCCTATCTTACGAATACGCTTGCAACATACGGCAAGCCGCTGACGCCGCAGGATGCCGAAACGCTCTCCGTGGAGGCCGCCGACCGCGTCGCGAAGGTCCTTGCGCTGCGCGAGAACAGCGCGGCGACGCCGCTGCACGCGCTGCCGGGGCTTGCCGGCGAACTGGGGCTGAGGTCGCTTCACCTCAAGGACGAGGGATTGCGGCTGGGGCTCGGCAGCTTCAAGGCCCTCGGCGGCGCCTATGCCCTGATGATCCTCGTGCAGGAGGAGGCGAGCCGCCGTCTCGGCCGTGCCGTTCAGATCGGGGAGCTGCTCTCCGACGAGGTGCGCGCGGTCGCGCAAAGCATGACGTTCGCCTGCGCCACCGACGGCAACCACGGCCGCTCCGTCGCGCAGGGCGCGCAGCTCATGGGCGCGAAAGCCGTCATCTTCGTCCATGCCGGCGTCAGCGAGGGGCGGGTCGCGGCGATCGCGCGGTTCGGTGCGGAGATGGTCCGCGTCGCCGGGAACTACGACGATTCCGTCGCCGAGGCCGCCCGCGTCTCGGTCGAGCGCGGCTGGACGGTTCTTTCCGATACGTCCTGGCCCGGCTACGAAACGATCCCCGGCCTCGTGGCGCAGGGCTATACCGCGCTGGTCCGCGAAATCCTTGCCGAACTGGACGAGCCGCCGACCCATGTCTTCCTCCAGGCCGGTGTCGGCGGCTTCGCAGCGGCCGTGGCGGGGCATCTTGCCATCGTGCTGGGCGACAGGCGGCCGCATGTGACGGTGGTGGATCCGGCCCGCGCCGCCTGCCTCTACGAGAGCGCAAGGCAGGGCAGGCCCCTGAAGGTCGAGGAGACGCAGCCGACGATCATGGCCATGCTGGAATGCTACGAGCCGTCGCCGGTAGCCTTCCGCATTCTCGAGCGGGTGGCCGACGGCTTCATGACGGTCGACGAGGATGTCGCCGTTACAGTCATGCGCCGGCTTGCCGATCCCTTGCCCGGCGATCCCGCGATCGTCGCCGGCGAAAGCGGCGGCGCGGGCCTTGCCGGCCTCCTGACGGTCCTCAGGGATCCGGTGCTTGCCGGCAGGCTCGGCATCGGGCGTGACGCCCGGGTCCTCGTGGTCAACACCGAAGGCGCGACGGACCCGGCGCTCTACGAGAAGATCGTCGGCAGGAGCCCGCAGGCGATAGGAAGGGCTTTGCCATGAGAGCGCTTGTCCAGCGGGTTTCGTCCGCGCGGGTCGTCGTCGACGGGGCGGTGACGGGGGAGATCGGCAACGGCCTTCTGGTCTTCATCTGCGCGATGAGGGGCGACACGGAAAAGGAGAGCGAGTGACTGGCGCGCAAGCTCGTCAACCTGCGCATTTTCAGGGACGAGGCGGACCGCATGAACCGCTCGCTTGCCGATGTGGGCGGCGCCGCGCTCATCGTCAGCCAGTTCACGCTGGCCGCCGAGACGAAGGGCAACAGGCCGGGCTTTTCCACGGCCGCGCCGCCGGAGGAGGGGAAGCGTCTTTACGAGACCTTCTCCGCGAATGTCGCGGCCCTCGGCATTCCCGTTGCGAACGGCATCTTCGGGGCGGACATGCGGGTGGAGCTTGCCAATGACGGCCCCGTGACGATCTGGCTGGACACGGCGTCCGGCTAGAGTTGTTGGGAAGCAGCCTTATTTGCCGGCATTCTCGGCGTCGAAATCCCGCGCCTGTGCCTCGAGCCCTTCGATGAAGCGGGTGTAGAGGGTCGCGAAGGCAGCCATGTCTTCCTGCGACCAGTCGCCGAGGACCTTCGCAAGGACCTCTTCCTTGACGCCGTTCACCCTGGCGAGAAGCTGCATGCCGTCCTCCGTCAGGGTGACGATGGTGCGGCGGCCGTCTTCCTGCGAGGCGGCGCGGCGCACGACGCCCCGCTTGACGAGATCCGTGACGATGCGGCTTGCGCGCGAATGGTCGATGCGCAGTTGCTCGGCGACCGCGCCGACCGTGACCTCCTGTTCGAGGCCGAGGCGCCGCACCAGCGAGAGGACGTCGAGATGGGAAAGCTCCAGGCCCGCGCCGACGCGCGAAATGGCAAGGCGCCCGATATAGCGCCGGCCGGTCATGATGCGCATCCGCCCCATCGCCGCGCCGATGCGGGCGAAGGCGCTTGGGCCGGTCTTTTCGTCGTCATCGCTGCTCATGGCCACGAGCATTAGCAGATTTCCGCCCGGTGCCAAACAAATTTCGTGTCTTTGTCACATATGTGCGATTGACATATATGTGCTGAAAGCACATAAGCTGCCTCCGACAAAACTCCAGACCGAGTTGCCCCATGGATTCCCGCCTCCGTACCGACGACGATGCCGCCTATGCCTCGCTCGTGCCCGATCCGCGCCGTCGGATGCTGGTCGTCTGCCTGCTCATGTCCGGCATGTTCATGGCGGCCCTCGACAACCAGATCGTCTCGACCGCGCTTCCGACCATCGTCGGGGAGTTCGGCGAGCTGGAGCGGTTCGGCTGGGTGGGCTCGGCCTACCTGCTGGCGACCAGCGCCGTCATGCCGGTCTACGGCAAGCTGGGCGATCTCTTCGGCCGCAAATACGTGATGATGACGGCGATCTTCATCTTCACGCTCGGCTCGCTCGCCTGCGGCCTTGCGGTGTCGATGAACACGCTGATCGCCGCCCGCGTGCTGCAGGGCCTCGGCGGCGGCGGCATCATGGTCTCGATCTTCTCGATCAATGCCGATCTCTTCGAGCCGCGCGTGCGGGCGCGCTACCAGAGCTATTCCAGCCTGATGCTGATGGCGGCCGGCGCGGTCGGCCCGACGCTGGGCGGGGTGCTCTCGGACCTTTTCGGCTGGCGCTCGATCTTCCTCGTCAACCTGCCCATCGGCATTGTCGTGCTCACGGGCCTTGCCTTCATCCTGCCCTACCGCAAGCCGAGCCGCCGGCCGAAGATCGACTATGCCGGCGCGATCCTTCTGGCCGGCGCGGTGGCGAGCATGGTGCTCTGGGCCGACAGCCGCGAGATCTTCGGTTCGCTGGTCGCCCCGCAGAGCCTTGCGGTGGTGTGCTTCGGCGCGGCCTGCCTTATCGCTTGGGTCCAGGTCGAGCGCCGGGTGCCCGAGCCGATCATCCCGCTCGGCCTGTTCGCCAACCCGACCGTCAGCCTGCTGCTGGTCGTCTCCCTGGTGAGCGGGGCGATCGGCATCGGCTCGGTCAACTATATCGCGCTCTTCCTGCAGACCACCACGGGCCTCACGCCCTCGCAGGCCGGCCTCCTCTTCATGGCGCTCACGGGCGGCATCGCCGCCGGCTCGCTGACGGCGGGGCGGCTGATCTCGCTGACCGGCCGCTACAAGATCTTCTCGATCATCAGCACGACCGGCAGCCTTCTCACCTTCTCCCTGTTCACCACGGTCCATCCCGGCACGCCGGTCTACCTGATCGGCCTGTTGATGCTCCTCCAGGGCGTCAGCGTCGGTTTCGGCCAGCAGGTGCCGGTGATCGGGGTGCAGAATGCCGCCAGCACGGCCGATCTCGGCGCGGCGACCGGCGCCGTCACGCTGACCCGCATGGCGGGCGCCTCGATCGCCATCAGCATCTACGGCGCCATCCTGACCGCCTTCGTGACCGGAAAGGCAGGCGCCATACCGGGCGTCGCGAGCATCGAGGGCCTGACGCCCGCGGAACTTGCGACCCTGCCGGAACGGGCCCGCGCGCTGGTCGCCGCCGCCTATACGGATGCCTTCCATCCGGTGTTCCTCACCATGGCCGGCACCATCGCGCTGGGGCTGCTTGCGGCCGTCTGCCTGAAGGATATCCGCGTGCAGACGGGCCCGAAGCGGTAGGTGCAAAAAGAGGAAGAGCGGGAAGGTCACCTTCCCGCTCTTCCTTCAGTCCGTGTTGCGTTGGCCGATGGTGCTTATGCGGAATCCTGTCCCGTGATCTCGCTCTGCCAGGGCGCGACGATCCGTTCGAGCGAGCCGACGAGTTCCGTGAGGACGACCGCGATGACCATGATCAGGACGATCGGCACGAACATCTCGGCGGTCCTGAAGGCGTTGGCCGAGGTGATGATGATGCCGCCGAGGCCCGAGATCGCCGTCTGGAATTCCGCGATCACGATGCCGATCACGGCCTTGCCGATCCCGAGCCTGAGGCCCGCCATGATATAGGGGATCGTCGCCGGCAGGATGATGCCGCGCATGATCTGCGACTGCGGCGCGCAGAAGGCCGTGCCCACCTCGATCAGCGTCTTCGGCACGGCCTTCACGCCGAACCACGTATTCAGGCAGATCGGGAAGAAGGAGAGCAGGAAGACGATGACCGCCTTGACCGCAAAGCCCAGCCCGAACCAGAGGATCATCAGCGGGACGAGGGCGATCAGCGGCGTCGCGTAGCCGGCGGTGACATAGATGCCGAAGCCGGCCTCGAACAGGCGGTAGCGGCCGAGCAGCAGGCCCGCCGGAATGCCGAGGACGACCGCGGCGATATAGCCGGCGACGAAGGGCTGGCTGCTTTGGAGAAGCGCGGAGAGAAGCCGTCCGTCGCTGAACATGTTGCCGGCGGCCACCAGGATCGCGGTGGGGTAGGTGGCGAGCAGCGGATTGGCGTGCCGGCCGAAATATTCCCAGATCAGGAGGGCGATGACCACGGAAATGGTCGTGATCATCCAGTTCGGCACGGACCAGCGGCGGTTTACGGTTTCGGCCTGCCCGGAGGACAGCGCGCCGTCGGGCTGCGTTGCTGTGGACATGGTATCGATCCTCTCAGGCTGCCTGGGTCTCGTGATCGTGGAGGGCTTCCCAGATCAACGTGCGTTTCTTGGAATATTCCGCGGACGTGCGCACGGCGCGCATGTCCTGCCGGTCGCGGCCGATCTCGATGGGGACGATCTCGCTGACCGCGCCCTTCTGCATCACGATGACGCGGTCGGCCAGCATGACGGCCTCGTCGAGGTCGTGGGTGACGATGATGATCGTCTTGCCCGTCTTGCCGTGGATCGACAGGAGCTCGCCGTGAAGCGTCTCGCGCGTCTGGGAATCGAGCGCGCCGAACGGCTCGTCCATCAGCAGGACCTCGGGGTCGATGGCGAGCGCCCGGGCGATGCCGGCGCGCTGCTTCATGCCGCCCGAAAGCTGGTGCGGCCTGCGCCTGGCGGCATGGCCAAGGCCGACGAGCTCGAGATAGTGGCTGGACGCCTTCGACAGTTCCGGCTCCCTGACGCCCTTCATCTCGAGGCCGTAGCCGACATTGCTGAGCGTGTTGCGCCAGGGCAGGAGCTCGGCGTGCTGGAAGACCATGCCGCGGTCGTAGCCGCAGCCCGAGACCGCGCGCCCGGCCACGCGAACCTGGCCGGACGATGCGGTTTCGAGGCCCATGATGATGCGCAGACAGGTCGTCTTCCCGCAGCCGCTGGGGCCGATCAGCGCGATGATCTCGCCCTTCTCGACGTCGAATGAGACCCCGTCCAGCGCGCGTGCGAACGCAACGCCGGATCGTGTGCTGAAGGTCTTGACGATATTCTGCACTTCCAGATGGGCCATGCAGGATCCTCCTCGAATGAACGCGTTACTTCTTTTCGACGGCCGCCAGCGCTTCCTCGCGCAGGCTCGTATCGACGAAGGTGCTGACGTCGGCCTTTTCCGGCAGCGCGCCGAGACGGACCATCTGGTCGTCCGTCCATTGCAGGTTCTCCAGCGGGATATCGAGGGTCGCGGAGACCGCGTTGTACTTTATCGCCTCATCGTAGATGAATTCGGCCGTCTTGTCGTCTTCGGGCAGGTGTGCGACCTTGCGCGCCAGCGCGACCATCGCCTCCTTGCTCCCGATGGCGTGGGCAAGGCCCTCCATCTCGGCGGCGAGGAAGTTCACCATGTCGGCGCGGCGCTCGGCGATCTTGGCACCGGTCGTCATGATGCAGACCTTGACGAATTTGGGCGTCACTTCCGCGCCGGCGAGCAGCGGCTTGACGTTGAGCGTATCGGCGCTGACGGCAAATTCGCTGGAGCTCGCCGCGGCGGCGACGACGCCGGAGCTGATGGCGCGCACGCGGTCCGCGCTGCCGCCGGCATTGGCATAGGTCACGTCCGTGGCGGCAACCCCGGCCGCTTCCAGCGCGAGCTGCGCAAAGAGCGCCGGCAGCGAACCCGGCGCCGAAACGCCGATCGCCTTGCCCTTGAGATCGGCCGGCGAGTTGATGTCCCTGGCGGCGAAGACCGTGTAGGTCATGCCCGGCCAGTCGCAGCCGATGATCTTGATGTCGGCGTTCTGGTGCATGGCGGCGAAGGCCACGACGGGGCTTGCCTCGAAACTGTCGAGCTCGCCGGCGATGAGCGCCTTGAGGGCCGTCGGCCCGCCGGTAAACTCGACCATGTCGATATCGAGGCCGCGCTTCTCGCCGAAGCCCCCTTCGGCGGCCTGGAACAGGAAGCCCGAGTCTCCCTTGGCCTCGACGATGCCGTGTTTCCAGACCTCTCCTGCATGAGCCGGGGTGAATGCGAGCGCGGCGGCGAAGCCTCCCGCGATTGCGAACCAGCGGCTGCCGACAACTATCCTGGACACCATATGCGCCTCCTCCCAAAAGCCTTGAATCGTTCCTCGGGCCCTCGAGGGCCGGAGCCACACGACATCGCCTCATCAATGTAGGCTTGTCATAATGTGTGTTTGCCATACAAACACATCTGTGGCATAAGTCAAGTCGGCAGGCGCGCAGGGCGTGCCTTGCCCGGTTTTGTCCATGTTTCGGGAGGATTGAATGGCTGAGAGAATCTGGGACAAGTTCCTGACGGAGCGGGATAAACAGGTCTTCGCGCTTGCCGGCTACGGCGTGCGGCAGGGATTTGGAAAAAGGCCCGCCCTGCTCGTCATCGACGTGAACTACGCCTTCTGCGGCGACCGGCGCGAGCCGGTTCTCGAATCCATCAAGCGCTGGCGCCAGTCCGGCGGGGAGGCGGCGTGGGATGCCCTGCCGGTCATCCGCAAGCTGATCGACGTCGCGCACGACCGCGAGCTGCCGGTGATCTACACGACCGGGATCCGCCGCGACGACAACTGGGATGCCGGCGCCTGGGCGTGGAAGAATGCCCGCACCGGGGAAAAGCCCGCCGGGTCGAACCGGAAGGGCAACGAGATCATGCCGCAGGTCGCGCCGGGTGCGCAGGATATCGTGGTCTATAAACAGAAGCCGAGCGGCTTCCACGGTACCAATCTCCTCGGCTACCTCACCCAGCTCGGCTGCGACAGCCTCATCGTCACGGGCACGGCGACGAGCGGCTGCGTGCGTGCGACGGTCGTCGACGCCTTCAGCCACAATTACCGGGTGACGATGGTGGAGGACGCCTGCTTCGAGCGGTCCGAGGCGAGCCATGCGATGGCGCTCTGCGACCTCAACGCCAAATACGCCGACGTGATCGAAAGCCCGGAAGTGCTGGCCTTCATGGAAAGCCTGCCGCGCGGCCTGTTCGACCTTCCCAAGGGCGCGCCCCACGCGGCGGCCGGCTGATCCGCCGGGCCCGGACCGGCGGCCGCAGCGGCCGCCGGCAGGATCGACACAACGACGACAGAGGAAATCCAGAATGTCCAATGCAGGATCCGATTTCGCAACGGCGCGGGACGGCGCGCGCCTTTCCTACCGCCTCGTGCCGGGGAGCGGCTCCGGCCGCATCGTCCTCGTCCACTCGCTCGCCATGGACAAGACGTTCTGGGACGCGACCGTCAAGGCGCTGGAGGGAACGGCGAGCGTGCTCACCTTCGACTGCCGCGGCCATGGCCGGTCGGACAAGCCGGAAGGCCCCTACAGCGTCGAGCAGTTCGCCGACGACATCGCCGACCTGATGGACCATGTCGGCTGGCCTTCGGCCATCGTCGCCGGCGCCTCGATGGGGGGCTGCGTCTCTCTGGCCTTTGCCGGCCGGCACTCCGGGCGGGTGCGAGGGCTCGGTCTTTTCGACACCACCGCCTGGTATGGCGAGAACGCTCCGGCCGCCTGGGCCGAGCGCGCCGAAAAAGCGAGGAACGAAGGCCTTTCCGCACTGGTCGGCTTCCAGAAGACGCGCTGGTTCGGCGATGCCTTCCGCGAGGCGAACCCGGCCGTCGTGGAGCAGGCCGTGGGCGTCTTCCTCGCCAACGACCTGCCGGCCTATGCGGCGACCTGCGCCATGCTCGGCGCGGCGGACCTGCGGGCGTTCCTCCCGGGCTTTACCTTCCCCTGCGAAATCCGCGTCGGCTCGCAAGACTACGCCACGCCGCCGGACATGGCCGGCTATCTTGCCGACAATATCAGGGGCGCCCGCATCGAGGTGATGGACGGCGTGCGGCATTTCTCGCCGCTGGAGGTTCCGGAGCGCATCGCCGCCGCGCTGAAAGACCTCGTGGCCTGAACGGGAGCTGACGGCGATGCGAAACGGGCAGGGCGAATGGGACGTCTTCGATGACTACGTCCTCGATTTCGCGATCGAACGGCTCTCGCGCGGCGAGAGGCTGGCCCTTGTCACGCTCGTCAGGATCGAGGGCTCCTCGCCGCGCTTTCCCGGCGCGCAGATGGCCGTATCCGAAACGGGCGACTGGGTGGGCTATCTCTCCGGCGGCTGCATCGAACGGGCCGTCGTCGCCGAAGCGCTCGATGCCATCGCCGCCAGCGGGAACCGGCTGGTCCGCTACGGCCGCGGATCGAAATATTTCGATATCCAGCTTCCCTGCGGCAGCGCGATCGAACTCTTCTTCGACGTCGGCATCGGCGCGGAGAGCCTGATCGCCATCGACAGGCGGCTGAAGCAGCGCCAGACGGCGGAGCTTCCCATCGATCCCGACAATCGCTTCAATGCCCGCATGGTCCGTCTCTACCGGCCGCGCAAGCGGCTGATTATCGCCGGTGTCGGGCCGGCGACCGTCCAGCTCGCCCGGATGGCGCAGGTCGCGGGCTTCGAGGTGATCGGCTGGTCCTATGATGAACCGACGCTGGAGCGGCTGGCAGCGCTCGGCGCTGCGACGGTGCGCCTGACGGGGCACGGCCGCACGCCGCCCCTCGAAGCCGATGCGCTGACGGCAATCGTCTTCATGTTCCACGACCACGACTGGGAGATGGCGCTGCTTCCCGCCGCGCTTGCGACCGATGCCTTCTATCTCGGCGCGATGGGAAGCCATGCGACCCATCGCCTGCGCCTTGAAAAGCTGGAGGCGCTGGGCTTCGACCGCGCGAGCCGCGAGCGGATCCATGGGCCCGCGGGCCTTTTCGCCGGAAGCAAGAGCGCCGGCGACATCGCGCTCTCCATCCTTGCCGAACTTGCGCAGGTAGAAGCGGCATAGGCGGGAGATCCTTTCCTGCCGCAAGCGGGTCTGGTACATCGGGCGCAGCAGGGGAGGGATATCATGTCGAGCGAGAATGAGGGGCTTTGGGCCTTTGCCTTGCGCCTTTACGGCGCCCCGGGCGTCAGCGACGCCTGCCTCGTCCTTCAGGACGAAAGCGGCGTCGACGTGCCGGTCCTTCTGTTCTCCGCCTGGCTTGCCAGCTCCTCCGTGGCGTTGACGCCAAGCGAACTCGCACGGATCGACGGCCTCGTGAAGGCCTGGCGCGACGAGGTGATCAAGCCCTTGCGGGCGGTGCGCCGCCGGCTGAAGACCGGCCCCCATCCCGCCCCGGGCCCGCAGACCGAGAACCTGCGCAACGGCGTCAAGGCCGTGGAGCTTGCGTCGGAAAAGATCGCGCTTGCGCTTCTGGAGGCCGAGGGCGCCGCGCTTGCCGGCGCCGCGCCGGGCCCGGCCGGGGACAATCTTTCCCTCGTCCTGCGTCATTTCCGCGAGGGCGAGCCGGATGCGCAGGCGCGGCAGGCCCTTGCCGTCATCGAGGGCGCGCTCGCCGCGCTGTAACACCCCGGGCTTACGGTCAGCCGTCGTCCTTCCAGCGTCTGACGGCGGGCAGGTGAATGTCGAAGAGGTCGAGCGCCCGCCCGACCGTCTGCGTGACCATGTCGTCGATGGTCTTCGGCATCGTATAGAAGGCGGGGACCGGCGGCATGACGATCGCGCCGTTGCGGGTCGCCTGGTCCATCAGCGCGATATGGCCGGCATGGAGCGGCGTTTCGCGGAAGAGCAGCACGACGCGCCGGCGCTCCTTGAGGCAGACATCCGCAGCCCGCACGATCAGCTCGTCGTTGTAGCAGTTGGCGATCCCGCTCAGGGTCTTCACCGAGCAGGGAGCGACCAGCATGCCGGCGGTGCGGAACGAACCGGAGGAGATGGCCGCGCCGATGTCCTTGTGGCTGTAGACCACGTCGGCAAGTCCCTTGAGCGCGTCGGCGCTCATGTCGATCTCGTCCTGCGCGGTGCGGTAGGCCGAGGGCGAGATCACCGCATGGGTCTCGATATCCTCGACCGCGCGAAGCAGTTGCAGCGCCCGCACGCCGTAGATGATGCCGGAAGCTCCGGTGATGGCGACGATGAAGCGGCGCATGCGATTGTCCTGCGGTTACGACGTATAGGCGACGCGGAAGGCCGACACGGCCGCATTGGCGACATGCGCCTCGGCGGCCGCCTTGGCCGCGGCCTTGTCGCGCGCGGCGATGCCCGCCACGATCGCGTCGATTTCCTGAATGCTCTGGTTCCGGCGCTCCGGGCGCACGACCGAGCTGCGGCGAAGAGGAGAGGTCAGCAGGGTGAGCTTCTTCAGAAGGTCGAAGGCGATGGGATTGCGCGCTCCCGTGCAGATGCGGTCGTAGAACTCCCGCTTGGTGGCGACGATCTCTTCGGCATTGCCTTCCAGATAGGCTTTCTTCAGCCGTTCGCTCTGCTTTTTCAGGGCCTCGATTTCCTCGTCCGGGGCGTTTTCGATGAACTGCTCGACGATGAGCGGCTCCAGCACGCCGCGGATGCGGTAGATGTTGTCCGCATCGGTGCGGGTCACCGTCACCACGGTCAGGCCGCGGTTGTTGTGGTCGGTGAGGACACCTTCGGCCTGAAGCTGGCGCAGCGCCTCGCGAAGCGAGGTGCGGCTGACATTGAGCTTCTCGCACAGGTCCTTCTCGACCAGGTGCGTGCCCGGCTCCAGCGCGCCGGTCTCGATCGCCTTGCGCAGCGAATTCATGATCTTGTTGCGCAAGGGAGCAGGTTCGTGGACCAGCGGGTTCAAGGTTTCTTCAAACGGTGTGCTCATGGTGTCCTCGTGACGGGGCTCATCTCGGTGTGACCGCATGATTGTCATACGAGAAAATCACGCTTTCGTCATCTCTTGCCATATTCGGGGAACCGGGCAAGCCGCGATGCAGGCGACCGGCGGGCCGCCTGCCGTGTTTTTTCGTGCCGGCGCTATTTTTCGATGTCGCGCACCGGCGTTTCCGGCTTCATGCCGCCTTGTCGGCGCGCCAGCGTGTTCTCGCCCGTCTCGCGCCAGTCGCCGGCAACGGCCGCATCGGCGAACCGGGTCCACAGGTCGCTCCAGTCGCCCAGCGAATAGCCGTGCCACGGCGGCTGCGGCGAGAGGCGGGGAAGCTGGAGGTCCTCCCAGATCCTGCGCGCCCTGACCATGTAGGGCTCGGCCGGAAGCGCCAGCGGCGGCATGGGCGCCTTCAGCGTCGCGTCGATCAGCAGCGTGCCCTCGGCGTTCTTCGAGCCGGATTTCGGCCCGTGGCCGCCGGAGCGGTAGGGCGTGACATGCACGTCGTCGATCATGTTGGCCCGGTAGGCGAGCGACCAGAAGACGGCGTCCGCGTTGCGGCTGTCGATATCGTCGGAAACGGCGATGACGATCTTGCCGCACTGGGCCTGCAGCGTCGCCGCGCCCTGCAGGCCGCGCCAGATTTCCGATTGCGGCGCCGAGCGGTCGAATTCCAGGAAGATCACCTTGCGGATGTTGGTGAGCGGCTCATGCATGACGACGCGCTTGATGCCCTTGACGTTCAGCACCTTCTTCAGGTGGTTGAGGAACAGGGGCTCGTAGGCCACGCGCTTGAGCACGCTCGATTCGCTCGGCGTGACCTGGCTGACGATGGAGACGAGGACCGGCTTCTTCTTGCGGGTGATCGCCGTCACCTGCATGGACATGTTGAAGTCTTCCAGCGCGACATGGCCGTGGCTTTCGCCGAACGGGCCTTCCGGTTCCAGCAGGACCGGGTCGATCAGGCCCTCGATGACGATTTCCGCGTCGGCCGGCACCTCGAGGTCGATGGTCTTGCACTTGACGATGCGGATCGGCTGGCCGATCAGGCCGCCGGCGACGCCGAGCTCGTCCTGGTCGATCGGCAACTTCTGCGGGCCGGTGAAGAGGACGGCGGGCGCGCAGCCGATGACGATGGCGCAGGGCATGGGCTTGCCCATCTTCTGGTATTTCAGCCAGTGCTGGTAGCCGCCGGCGCCGGACAGGCGGCTCGCCATGCGCACGCCGAGGCGGTCTTCCGCCTTGAGGGCGGCGCGGTAGGTGCCCATGTTGCGGATGCCGTTTTCCGGGTCCCGCGTGATGCAGAGCGTGGCGGTGAAATAGGGGGCACTGTCGAAGCCGGGCGTGGAGACCGGCACGGGCAGCGAGCCGAGGCCCTTGCCCTCCTGCCTCAACTCGTCGCCGGTGATGACGACTTCCTGGCAGGGCGCGTCCTCGACCGTGACCGGGTCGATGGGGTGTTCCATGGCATTGACCCAGACGTCGCCGATTTCCTCTTCGGAAACGCCGAGGCCGGCGGCGTAGATGGCGGGCGAAGCGGCAAGGACGCCGACGGCGACCGGGATATCGTAGTTCTCGCCCCTGGCGCCCTTCACGTCGGTGAAGAGGAAGCCGCGGCGCTGCTCGTCCGGCAGGCCGCCCTGGAACTGCCAGCGCGCCAGCGGATGCAGCTCGCTGTCCTTGTCGATCGGAACCTGGATCCGGGTGATGAGGCCCTTGGCCTCCAGTCTCTCGATATGCTCCTGCAAGTCGAGCGGCGCCTTGCGCGCGGATGCTGTCATGTTGTTCTCCCAAACCTTTCCGAAGCGCCGAGCCGGCTATGGCAATCGCCCTCCTGTCAAGGGCGATCTTTTCGTTTGCATTATGACCGCCATACTGTCATACATTAATACGAAGAGCAACGGCATAGCGCATGCCGTGTGCAAGAAGGCGGTGGATGCCGGAAACGGCCCGGCCGCCGCGCATACGGAATAGGGAGGAGCCATGAGCAGTCTGCAGAACACCGCCTCGGCCGGCGAGGTCGTGCATCCGCTGAAACAGCCGAAGCCGGCCGAGCTTTCGCCGGAGATGAAGCTGGTGCAGGAGGCGCTGTTCCGCCACGTCGGCAAGCCCCTCCCGCGCAAGGAGGACGGCCGCCTGATCACCGGCAAGGGCCGGTTTTCCGACGATTTCTCGCTGCCCGGCCAGACCTATGCGGCCATCGTCCGCTCGCCCTATCCGCATGCGCGCATCAACGGCATCGACAAGACGGAAGCCCTGGAAAGCCCCGGCGTCCTTCTCGTGCTGACGGGCGAGGACATCCTTGCCGACAACATCCTGCCGATCCCGCACAATCCGGTCCCCTCCACCAATTTCGACATGAAGCTGAGGGCCAAGGACGGCAGCCACGCCTTTACCGGCCCGCATTACCTCCTGCCTGCCGACAAGGCCCGCCATGTCGGCGAGGCGGTGGCGATCGTCGTCGCCGAGACGGCGGCGCAGGCCGCCGACGGCGCGGAAAAGGTGATGGTCGACTGGGAGGAGCTGCCCTTCGTGACGGATACGGCCAAGGCCGCCGAGCCGGGCGCGCCGGCCGTCTGGGACGAGGTTCCGGGCAACGTCTTCATCGACACGACCTTCGGCGACGTCGAGGGCACCAATGCCGCCTTCGCCGCGGCGGACCATGTGGTCAAGGCGGAATTCCACATCCATCGCGTCACCGGCGTGACGATGGAGCCGCGCGCCTCGCTCGGCTCCTACGATCCGGAGACGAAGCGCTACACGCTCTATGCCGGCAGCGGCGGGGCGGTGCGCCAGAAGAACGAGCTTTCCAAGGTCCTCGGCATCGAGCCGAAGGACCTGCGCGTCCTGTCCTTCGACGTCGGCGGCAATTTCGGCACCCGCAACCGCGTCTATGTGGAATTCGGCCTCGTGCTCTGGGCTTCCCGTAAGCTCGGCCGGCCGGTGAAGTTCACCGCCACCCGCTCGGAATCCTTCCTGACCGACTATCAGGGCCGCGACCTCGTGACCAAGGTGGAACTGGCGATCCGCAAGGACGGCAGGTTCCTGGCGATGCGCGCCGACAACCTGTCGAATGTCGGCGGCCGGGCCGTCTCGCTCTCGCCGCTCAGCAAGGGCTCCGGCCTGATCACCGGCTCCTACGACATTCCCTATGCGACGCTGCGTGCCCGCGCCGTGTTCTCCAATACGATGTGCACGCAGGCCTACCGCAGCTCCGGCCGCCCGGAAGTGACCTTCGCCATCGAGCGCATGTGCGAGCTTGCTGCCGACCAGCTCGGTTTCGACAAGCTGGAACTGCGCCGCATGAACCTCGTTCCGCCCTCCGCCATGCCCTATGTCAATGCGGTCGGCTCGGTCTACGACAGCGGCGAATACGAAAAGAACATGGATCGGGCGCTCGAGCTTGCCGAATGGTCGACGTTCGAGGCCCGCAAGGCGGAGGCCGCCACCCGCGGCAAGCTGCTCGGCCGGGGTTTCGCCAACTATGTTGAATCCTCCATCGGCACGCCGAAGGAGCGCGCCGAGATCGAGATCAAGGACGACGGAACCGTCGAGGTCGTCATCGGCACCCAGCCGAGCGGGCAGGGCCATGAGACGAGCTTTGCCCAGGTCGTGGCGGATATGCTGCAGGTCCCGGTCGAGAAGGTCTGGATCGTCATCGGCGACACCGACATCGTCAGCGTCGGCGGCGGCTCGCATTCCGGCCGCTCGATGCGCCATGCCGGCACGGTCATGGCCATGGCCTCGGCCGATCTTCTGGCGGAAGGCCGCAGGCGCTCCGCCGAGCTGCTTGGCACCACGCCCGGCGAGATCGATTTCGAGGGCGGCGTCTTCAGGCAGCGCAACACCAATCATGCGGTCGATATCTTTGAGCTCGGCCGGCGCACCCGCGCCAGCCACGGCACGCTGCGCGTCGTGCGCGACAACGAGATGCACACACCGGTCTTCCCGAACGGCGCGGCGATCTGCGAGGTCGAGGTCGACCGTGAAACCGGCCATGTGCAGATCGTCCGCTACACGTCGATCGACGATGTCGGGCGCTGCATCAATCCGCTGATCGTCCACGGCCAGACCCATGGCGGCATCGCGCAGGGCGTCGGCCAGGCCATGTGGGAGCTCTGCGCCATCGATGCGGAGAGCGGCCAGCCGCTGGCCGGCTCGTTGATGGACTACGGCATGCCGCGTTCCGATACCATGCCGAGCTTCACCTGCGAGATCGCCGAGGTCTTCTCGCCGACCAACCCGCTCGGCATCAAGGCCGGCGGCGAGGGCGGCACGACGCCGGCGCTCGCCACCGTCGTCAACGCCGTCGTCGACGCGCTTTCGGAATTCGGCGTCACGGACATCCAGATGCCGGTCACGCCGGCGACCGTCTGGCGCGCCATGAACACTGGACGCAACGCGTCCTGAGGAGGACTTTGAATGAGTGACCTGAAGCCCGTCCGCATCATCGCGTTTCCGGGCGCGCCGAACCTGCCGACCTTCGCCGCCATCGAGAAGGGCTATTTCGCCGACGAGGGCCTTGCGGTCGAACTGGCGCTGACCGCAAGTTCCGTCGCGCAGGCGGAACGGACCGCCGCCGGCGAATTCGACATCGTCTTCACCGCCTTCGACAATGTCGTCGCCTACGGGGAAGGGCAGGGCGCGGCAGCGGACGGCGTCGATCCTGATTACGTGGTGCTGACGGGCGCGACCCAGCTCGAGCTCGCCATCGTCACGGCGCCCGAGGTCAAGGCCTATGCGGACCTGAAGGGCCGCTCGATCGCGCTCGATGCGCTGACCACCGGCTTTGCCTTCGTGCTCTTCGACATGATGGAGAAGAGCGGCCTTGGCCGTGACGACGTGACCTTCGCCGCCGTCGGCGCGACGCCGCAGCGCTGGCAGTCGGTCAAGGCCGGCGACCATGCCGCGACCCTCACCATCGAGCCCTTCACCAGCATCGCCCGGCGCTCGGGCTTCAACGTGCTTGACGTCTCCTCGAACCATTTCGCCAGCTACCAGGGCGGGACCATCGCCGCCCGGCGCGCCTATGCCGCGGAAAACCCGGAAACGGTGAAGGCGTTCATCCGCGCCTATCTGAAGGGGCTTGCCTGGACGCTCGATCCGGCGAACCGCGAGGCCGGTGCCGCGCTCCTCCAGAGCCGGATGCCGGATATCCAGCCGGCGGCGGTGCCGTCGATCATGGCGAGCCTGCTTTCGCCGCGATCCGGCCTCACCCCCGGCGCGCACATCCTGCCGGACGGCATGAGGACGGTCCTCGACCTGCGCTCGCGCTACGGCAAGGGCGGCGAGACGCTCACCGATATCGAAAAATACCTCGACCTCTCGTTCTTCGAGGCGGTCGCCGGCGGCAAGTGACGTGACGGAGGAGAACAGTCCATGGATATGAAGGGCGAATACCGCATCGCCGCCCGGCGCGAAGAGGTCTGGGCGCTCATCAACGATCCCGCCGTGCTTCGCGCCTGCATCCCGGGCTGCGACAGCCTGGAAGGCACGCCGGAGACCGGCTTTGCCGCCCGCGTCACGACGAAGATCGGCCCGGTCAAGGCGACGTTCGCCGGCAATGTCGCGCTTTCCAACGTCAACGCGCCGGAAAGCCTGACGATCTCCGGCGAGGGAAAAGGGGGCGTCGCCGGTTTCGCCAAGGGCGGTGCGGACGTGCACCTTGCCGAAGACGGCGCGCAGACCGTGCTGACCTATCTCGCCAAGGCGCAGGTCGGCGGCAAGCTCGCCCAGCTCGGCGCGCGGCTCATCGATTCCACCGCCAAGAAGCTGGCCGACGAATTCTTCGAGAAGCTGGCCGCGCAGGCGGCATCGGCGGCGCAGGACGATGTGGCTCCCGCTGCTGTCGTCGAGGCCGCCCCGTCCGTGGAGGCCGTGCCGCCGCAAGGCCGCTCGCCCTATCTCCTCGTCGGCCTTGCGGTTGTCGCCGTCGTCATCGTCGCGGCGCTGATCGTCCGGTAGCGTGAAAGGAAGCCCCATGTCCCAAGTGACCATCACGATCAACGGCAAGCCGGAAACGCGGGAGGTCGAGGACCGTACGCTGCTCGTCCAGTTCATCCGCGAGCATGTCGGGCTCACCGGCACCCATGTCGGCTGCGACACGACCCAGTGCGGCGCCTGCACGGTCCATCTCGACGGCGTCGCGGTGAAGAGCTGTACCGTGCTCGCCGTCGCTGCCGACGGCGCGGCGGTGACGACCATCGAGGGCCTTGCCGAGGGCGGGACCCTGCACCCCGTCCAGCAGGCCTTCCACGAGCATCACGGCCTGCAGTGCGGCTATTGCACGCCGGGCATGATCATGGCGAGCGTCGACATGATCCGCCGTCATGACGGCGTGCTCGACGAGGCGACCGTCCGCCACGAGCTCGAAGGCAATATCTGCCGCTGCACGGGCTACCACAACATCGTCAAGGCGGTGCTGGACGCTGCGGAAAAGCATCGCGCGGCCCACGCCGCGGCCGCCGAGTAAGGGGAGGGAAACCCGTGTACGCAACGACATATCACAGGCCGAAGACCATCGCCGAAGCCGTCGCCCTCTACGAAGGCTCCGAGGACGCCTCCTATCTTTCCGGCGGCCATACGCTGATCCCTGCGCTCAAGAACCGCCTTGCCGCTCCGCAGCATCTCATCGACGTCCGCGCCATCCCCGAGCTTTCCGGCATCGCGGTGACGGCGGACCGGGTCGTCATCGGCGCGGCGACGCGCCATGCCGCCGTTGCGGCGTGCGAGGACGTGAAGGCGGCCATCCCCGCGCTCTGCGGCCTTGCCGGCTCCATCGGCGATGTCCAGGTGCGCCACATGGGCACGATCGGCGGCTCGACGGCCAACAACGATCCGGCCGCCGACTATCCCTCCGCCGTCCTGTCGCTCGACGCTGTCGTCCACACCGACCGGCGCGTCCTTGCCGCGGACGACTTCTTCCAGGGGCTCTATACGACAGCGCTGGCGCCGGGCGAGATTCTCGTCCGCATCGAATTCAGGATCCCGGAAATCGCCGGCTATGCGAAGTTCCGCAATCCCGCTTCCCGCTATTCCATGGCGGCGGCCTTCGTCAGCAGGCATCGAGACGGGAAGGTCCGCGTGGCGATCACCGGGGCGGGCAATGGCGGCGTCTTCCGCTGGAGCGAGGCGGAGGAGCGGCTTGCCGACGACCTCACGCCGGCGGCGCTCGACGGACTGGCCCTCGATCCGTCGCTGATGATGGGGGACATGCATGCGCCGGCTGACTACCGCGCCCATCTCGTCGCCGTGATGAGCCGGCGGGCTGTCGAAAATCTCGGCCGAACGTATATACTCTGATCGGACAAGGAGTTCGGCGCGGCCGTCATCAGGGCGGGCGCCGGCGCAGGGAGCATGACGATAATGGCACAGAACTGGACCCCGAGCAGCTGGCGGGGCAAACCGATCCAGCAGGTTCCGGACTATCCGGACAGGGCGGCGCTTGCCGCGACGGAAGCGCAGCTTGCGACCTTTCCGCCGCTCGTCTTCGCCGGCGAGGCGCGCCGCCTGAAGAAGCAGCTCGCGGACGTCGCGGAAGGCAAGGCCTTCCTGCTTCAGGGCGGCGACTGCGCCGAGAGCTTTGCCGAGCACGGCGCGGACAATATCCGCGACTTCTTCCGCTCGTTCCTGCAGATGGCCGTCGTCCTGACCTATGGCGCACGCCTTCCGGTCGTCAAGGTCGGGCGCATCGCCGGCCAGTTCGCCAAGCCGCGCAGCAATTCGCACGAGACGCAGGACGGCGAGACGCTGCTGACCTATCGCGGCGACATCGTCAACGGCACCGATTTCTCCGGGGCTGCCCGCACGCCGGACCCGGAGCGCCAGATGATGGCCTACCGCCAGTCGGCCGCGACGCTCAATCTCCTGCGCGCCTTCGCTATGGGCGGCTATGCCAATCTCGAAAACGTGCATCGCTGGATGCTCGGCTTCGTCAAGGATTCACCGCAGGCCGCGCGCTATCGCACGCTGGCGGGGCGGATTTCCGAGACCATGGACTTCATGAAGGCCATCGGCATCACCGCGGAAAACAATGCGAGCCTGCGCGAGACGGATTTCTTCACCAGCCACGAGGCGCTGCTGCTCGGCTACGAGGAAGCGCTGACCCGTATCGATTCCACCTCGGGCGACTGGTATGCGACCTCCGGCCACATGATCTGGATCGGCGACCGCACGCGCCAGCTCGATCATGCCCATGTCGAATATTTCCGCGGCATCAAGAACCCGATCGGCCTCAAATGCGGCCCGTCGCTCCAGCCCGACAACCTGATCGCGCTGATCGACGCGCTGAACCCGGCCAACGAGGCCGGCCGCCTGACGCTGATCTGCCGCTTCGGTTCCGACAAGGTCGCCGACTGCCTGCCGAAGCTCGTCCGCGCCGTCGAGAAGGAAGGCCGCAAGGTCGTCTGGTCCTGCGATCCGATGCATGGCAACACGATCACGCTCAACAACTACAAGACCCGCCCGTTCGAGCGGATCCTGTCGGAGGTCGAGAGCTTCTTCCAGATCCATCGGTCGGAAGGCACGCACCCGGGCGGCATCCATATCGAGATGACCGGCAAGGACGTGACGGAGTGCACCGGCGGTGCGCGCGCCGTGACGGGGGCCGATCTCGCCGACCGGTACCACACCCATTGCGACCCGCGCCTCAACGCCGACCAGGCGCTGGAGCTCGCCTTCCTCCTTGCCGAGCGCATGAAGACCGGCCGCGACGAGAAGGAAACCGCGATGAGCCTCAATCAGGCCGTCTGATCGATACGGGCCGGCGTGCGGGACGGCTGTCCATCCCGCACGCCGTCTTGGGAGTGATCACGCCTGCCTCAGATGTTGGCGAGCAGGTCGTTGATGCGGCTTTCCGCGCTGCTCAGGGCCTCGTCGACGGACTTGTCACCGTTGACGGCTGCGCCGACCTCTTCGCCGATGATGTCCTGGATCGCGAACTGGCGCTGGACGGCGCCCGGCAGCGAACGGCCGGTCTCGGCGATCTTCGCGATGCTCTCGCGATGCGGCAGCGCCTTGAATTCCGGCTTGTCGAAGACGGCCTTGACCGCCGGCAGGTGGCCGGTGCGCGCCCATTCGTAGTCGTTGTCGGCGAGGAACTTGAAGAGCTTGCCGATGGCCGCCGTCTGTTCGGGCGTGCGGTCCTTGTGCGGCAGGACCCAGCTATGGCCGTCCGCATAGGTGCTGTCCTGGCCCGGATAGAGCTGGGGAACCGGATAGACGGCATAGCCCTTGGCGAGCGCCGTGCCGTCCTTTTCCGACTGGGCGACGAAATCGCCGATCAGCCAGGTGCCGTTGACGGCGATGCCGCCGTCGCCATGGGTGAAGGCCGTCACGGCCGCGGCATAGTCGAGGCCGGTCGTCGACAGGCCCTCGTCCTTGATGCGCTTCATCAGTTCGATGGCGTTGCGGGCTTCCGGCGTATCGAGCTTGATCTTCGTCGGATCGGCGAAGAAGTCGGACTTCTGCTGCTGGAGCAGCGTGTAGAGGATGCGGGCATAGGCGGCCGTCTCGTTGGCGAGGATCTGGACGAGATACGGCTTGCCGGTCTTCTCCCGGAACTGCTTGCCCTGGGCGATCAGCTCGTCGGCCGATTTCGGCAGGATCGGCGTGCCGTCGGCGTTGACGAGGCCGGCTTGCTTCATCAGGTTCATGTTGATGTGGAAGAGCATCGTCCAGTTGTCGAAGGGCAGGCCGAACATCTGGCCGTCCTTGGTCACGCCGCCGCGGGCGGCGTCGGTGAAGCTGTCGGGCGAGATGCCCTCGGCGGAGAGGATATCGTCGACCGGGTCGATCAGGCCGCGCGACTGGTAGTCGGAGATCGCCGAATAGTGCATCGACACGACGTCCGGCGCGGCGCCCGAGGCAAGCTGGGCGTTGAGCTGGTCGTAGCCCGGCCATTCGACCGTGGTGACGTTGACGTCGATATCCGGGTTTTCCGCCTCGAACTTGTTGACGAGCGAGGTGATGATGCCGCATTCGCCGACCGCCTTGGAAACGTCGGTGACCTTCCCGTAGTCGGCGTCGCAGGCGCCGAAGAAGCGCTGCAGCTCGATCTTCGTTTCGGCGTGCGCCGGAGCGCTGCAGGCCAGCGCGACCAGGGCCGCCGTGCTCAGTAGAAAACGTCTCATGGTCTGTCTCTCCCATTGAAGGGGCCTTGCCCCGGTTGAACATGCTGCGGCCAAATCCCTCCCGGCCGCAGCGGCAGTCACTTCACAGCGCCACCTGAAACCGCGGTGACGATATGGCGCTGGAAAATCACGTAGACGATCAGAACCGGCAGGCTGGCGAAGACCGCCTGGGCGCTGAGGAAGCCGAGCCCTTCGCTCTGGGCGAAATTGGTCTGGGACGAGGCGATGCCGATGGTGAGCGTGAACATCTCCTTCTTCGTGGCGGAGATGAGCGGCCACCAGTAGTCGTTCCAGGCATGCAGGAAGGTGAAGATGCCGAGCGTCGCCTGGGCGGGCAGCGTCAGGGGCAGGAGCACCTTCCAGAAGATGCGAAGCGGCGAGGCATTGTCGAGCAGGGCCGCTTCGTCGATCTCGCGGGGGATCGCCCTGAAGAACTGCGTCATCAGGAAGACGCCGAAGGCGGACGACAGGTCCGGCAGGATCAGGCCGAGATAGGAATTGTGCAGGCCGAACCAGTTGAACATCTGGTGACGGGCGATGATCACCGCCTGCTCCGGCACGGCGAGCCCGAAGAGCACGATGACGAAGATCGTCCTGCGGAACGGAAATTCGAGGCGGGCGAAGGCATAGCCGGCGAGCGACGACAGGACGAGCACGCCGATGGTCTGGCCGACCGCCACTACGAGGCTGTTGAAGAACCAGCCGAAGGCCTGCGAGGAATAGAGGATGTTGAGGTAGTTGACGAGCGTGTAGGGGAACGCGAAGACGGATTCCGTCCCGAGCATCAGCTCCTTGTTGTCCTTGATCGACAGGCCGACGAGCCATGCGACCGGCGCCATCATCACGATGGAGAGGATGATGGAGATCGTCAGCAGGGTACGGTTGGCGGTCAGGCCTTCGGGGCGGTAGGTCGTTTGATCCTGGCTCATTCGGACACCTCCGACTTGCGGGTCGACACCAGGTACTGGGCCATGGCCGCGACGAGGATGATGAGGAACAGGAACTCGGAGGCCGCCGCCGCCTTGCCGACATCCCAGCGCACGAAGCCGACCTCGTAGATGTACATGACCAGCGGGCGCGACGTGCCGTTCGGGCCGCCGTTGGTCATGAGCTGCGCCTGGCCGAAGAGCTGGAACTGCATGACGATCTGGATGATCGTCACCAGCATGATGGTGCGGGCGATGGAGGGCAGCGTCACGCGGGTCAGGACGCGCCAGGGGCCGGCATTGTCGAGGGCGGCGGCCTCGTAGAGATCGCTCGGGATCTGCTGGAGGGCGGCGAGGAACAGCATCATCGGCAGGCCGAGGCACCACCAGACGGTGGCGACGCCGACGGAAAACAGCGACCAGCCGCTCGTCGACAGGAAATTGACCGGCGCAATGCCGAGCTGTTCGCTGATCACCGCGAGCAGCCCGTCGCCGGGGATGAAGACGAAGCGCCAGATCAGCGTCACGATGGTGACCGACAGCACCGAGGAGGAGAAGAACAGGGCGCGCAGGAACGAGGTCGCGCGCGTCGTCTTGTTGAGCGCGAGCGCGAGGAAGAGCCCGAGCGCCACCAGCGAGGGAACGCTGACCAGCACGAAGACGACGGTGTTGCGCAGCGCCTGAAGGAACACCGGATCGGCCAGAACGCGGCCGTAGTTCGCCAGCCCGACGAAGCGGCCGGGGCCGAAGAGGTCGACCTTGTGCAGGCTCAGCCACGCGCCCCAGACGAGCGGGAAGACGAGCAGGACCAGGAAGACGGCGAGATAGGGGAGAACGAAAAGGCCGTTGCTCCACTGGCTGCGGCGATAGCTCTCGGCCATGTCAATCGCCCCCCGCATGGTGGGCGATGCCGGCGGCGTCGAAAAGATGCAGGGCCGAGGTGTCGAGTGCGATCTGCAGCGTGTCGCCGCTGCGCGCTTCGCTGCGCCCGTCCGTTTCGGCGGCAAGTTTCGTGCCGTCGGCGAGCTGGCCGTAGATCAGGGTGCGGTCGCCGAGCCGCTCGACGACGTCGGCTTTCAGCGGAATGCCCGCTTCACCCGCCGGCAGCACGGTGACGTCCTCGGCGCGGATGCCGAGGCATCCCCCTTCCGGGGAAAAGCGGGCGGGCAGGCGAATGGCGGCGGCGACGTCGCCGAGGCCGCAGGTTTCTATTCTCAGCGTGCCGCCATTCTCATTCACGCCCTTGACCGGCACGAAGTTCATCGCCGGCGAGCCGACGAAGCCTGCGACGAAGCGGCTTGCCGGGCGCTGGTAGATCTCCATCGGCGTGCCGATCTGCTCGATCTTGCGGTCGTGCATGATGACGATGCGGTCGGCAAGCGTCATAGCCTCCACCTGGTCGTGCGTCACGAAGATCATCGTGCTGCCGAGCCGGGCGTGGAGCTGGGCAAGCTCCAGCCGCGTGCGGCCGCGAAGCGCCGCGTCGAGGTTCGACAGCGGCTCGTCGAACAGGAAGGCCTTCGGCTCCTTGACGATGGCGCGGCCGATCGCGACGCGCTGGCGCTGGCCGCCGGAGAGTTTCGCCGGCTTGCGGTCGAGGAGATGGGCGATCTCGAGCGTTGCCGCCGCCTGCTCCACGCGGCGCCCGATCTCGGCCTTCGCCATGCCGATATTCTCGAGGCCGAAGGACATGTTCTGCGCGACCGTCATATGCGGATAGAGCGCATAGGACTGGAAGACCATGGCGACGCCGCGTTTTCCCGGCGGCAGCGTGTCGACGCGCTCCCCGCCGACGGCGATCGTGCCGGCCGTCACGTCCTCGAGGCCGGCGATCATCCTGAGCAGCGTCGACTTCCCGCAGCCCGAGGGGCCGAGGAAGACGACGAACTCGCCCGCCTCGATGGACAGGGAAACGTCGTCCAGCACGGTGAGCGCGCCGTAGCGCTTGGTGACGTTGGTGATTTCGATCGATGCCGACATGGTGCCTCCTCCCTGTCGCTATGGCCTTACGCGCCGAGCCGGATCATCCGGTAGCTGAGCGGCGCGATGCCGGCGGCAAGGCGGCCGTCGACGACCGATGCGCCCGCGCCGTCCCTCGGCGCGATCGTCTCGGCGCCGGGGCCGTTGACGGCGCGAAGGTCGTGACCTTCCATGACCTTGTCCATGATAACCTTGCGCTCGCCGAAGCCTTCGAGCGCGAGATCGAGGTCGACCGCCTCGCTCTGGTGGCGGTTGACGATGAAGAAAGTGAGAGCGCCGTCGGCCTCGGTCTCGACGGCGGAAACGTCGAGATAGGGCACGTTCGCGGCGAAGTCGGTCGAATAGCCGGGGCAGTCGAGCGACAGGTTCAGGGCCTTGCCGCGCCCGTATTTCGAGGCATAGGCATAGGGGAAGAACGTGGTCTGGCGCCAGGCCGGGCCGCCCGGAACGGTCATGATCGGGGCGATGACGTTGACGAGCTGCGCCAGGCAGCCGACCTTCACCACATCCGAGCGGCGGATGAAGGTGTTGAGGATGCAGCCGACCTGAAGCACGTCCTCGAAATTGTAGATGTCTTCCAGCAGCGCCGGGGCATGCGGCCAGCCGTCATTGCCTTCCAGCACCTTCCGGTCCGCCTCGCGGGAGTGATACCAGACGTTCCACTCGTCGAAGCTGATATAGACATCCTTCTTCGAGCGCTTCTTGGCCTTGGTATAGGTGATGACGCCGGCGATGGTGGCGATGTAATCGTCGAGGCGGGCGTTCTGCGCGAGGTAGTCCGCCGTGTTGCCCGCATGGTTGTCGAAATACATGTGCAGGCTGATGTAATCGATGGAATCGTAGGTGTAGTCGAGGACGGTCGCTTCCCAGGCCGGGTAGGTCGGCATCTTCGGTGAGGACGAGCCGCAGACGACGAGCTCGATCGACGTGTCGAAGGCGCGCATGGCCTTGGCGGTCTCGAAGGCGATGCGGCCGTATTCCTCCGCCGTCTTCTGGCCGATCTGCCAGGGGCCGTCCATCTCGTTGCCGAGGCACCACATCTTGACGTTCCAGGGCTCTTCGCGGCCGTTCTTGCGGCGAAGGTCCGACCAGTAGCTGCCGCCCGGATGGTTGACGTATTCGAGGAAGGCGCGGGCGGAATCGAGGCCGCGCGAGCCGAGGTTGACGGCGAGCATCATGTCGGTGCCGGCCGCTTCCGCCCAGTCGGCGAATTCGTGGATGCCGACATGGTTGCTCTCGGAGCTATGCCAGGCGAGGTCGAGGCGCACCGGGCGCTCCTCGCGCGGACCGATGCCGTCTTCCCAATTGTAGGCCGAGACGAAGTTGCCGCCGGGATAGCGCACGATCGGAACATCGGCCTCGCGCACCAGATCGATGACGTCCCGGCGCATGCCGTTCTCGTCGGCGGTCGGATGGTCCGGCTCGTAGATGCCCGTATAGACGGCGCGGCCGAGATGCTCGACGAAGGAACCGTAAAGACGGGGATCGATGGTACTGATGACGTAACCGCTGTGGGCGGTACCGACTGCGCGCATGCTTGCCTCCCTGTATATCTGGAAACCAGATATATATCAATTAGTATGATAATTTGCACAGGAAGGGGCGAGCGTCAAGCCGCCTTCGAGCGGCAAAGCGCGATCGGGGAGTGATCAGGTCTTCAATCGCAGCACGATGTCCTGATCGTAATTGCCGAAGCCGCGGCCGAAGATATTGATTCCACCGGGATGTTCGGCCGTTTCCGGCACTTCGATCCGCAGGCGGATCGAGCGGTGCTCAAGCAGGTTCAGATCCGAAAGACTGGTCTCGGAAACGTGCATGCCGTCGATGAAGGTGCCGTTTTCCGTCACGCGGAAACATTTGAGCACGCCGTACTGGCTGCCGCGCAGCTTCCACCAGTCGGGCGTATACTTGCCCCGGCGGTCGCCGAAATCGCCGGGCGAGGTCCAGGCGCCGATGCTCTTGCCGTTGATGGAGAGCGTGATGTCGGACGGCCAGTTGTCCGAGGTCCCCGGCACTTCCGAGGAGAGTTCCAGGACGACCTCCAGCTCCTTCACCTCCGCCCCCTTGATGCGGGCGTTGTTGGGAAACTGGTAGTCGACATAACCCCTTGTAAACCAAAGGAGGCCGGCCTTCATGCGGTCGGGCGCCAGGAACGTGTCGGGACTGTCGAGATAGCCGATGATGCTCTCGCGCGAGCACATGCCGCAGGGCGCGAAGACCTCGTAGCCGCTATAGAGCCCGACGGGCATGGCCACCTCGATCGCCTCCTCGGCGGTGCGGGCATGGCTGCCGAACGAAAGGACGATCTCCTCGTGCACGGCATGGCAGACCTTCTGGCTGCCCTTGCGCGCCTTCGAGACCTCGGTGCGGATCAGGCCCGCCTCTTCGAGCAGGTTGAGATGCGTCGACGTGGTCGATTGCGGCAGGTCCAGCGCCTCGGCGATCTCGTTGACGTTCAGCGGCCCGCGGATATGCAGCAGCTCCAGCATGGAAACCCGCGCCGGTGCCGCAAGGCATTTCAGCACCTCCTTGCCGTCTTCCGGGCCGATCATCAGAAATCGCGTGCTCATATGTCCTCCAGGCATTGCATCTGATCTGTATCAGAGATTTTGATACGATCAACCGCTGCCGGAGGGCTGAAGCGAATTTCCTGATGGATATCGCGGAAGCCTATGCTTCCTGCCAGACCATGTGCCCGTGCGCGATCTCGGTGCGGACGGACCGGGGCGGCACGTAGTCGAGGGGTTTGACGGGGCTCGGCAGCTCGCCCTCGTTGGGCATGAAGCGGCGGCGGTCGCGGTCCGGGTCGGCGACGGGGACGGCGTCCATCAGCTTGCGCGTATAGGCGTGCTGCGGATTTTCGAACACCTGCGCGCGCGTGCCCGTTTCGACGAAGCGGCCCGCATACATCACGGCGACGCGATGGCTGATCTGTTCCACCACCGCCATGTCGTGGCTGATGAACAGGTAGGAGATGCCCGTCTCGTTCTGGATGTCCTGCAGGAGATCGAGCACCTGCGCCTGGATGGAGACGTCGAGCGCCGCGACGCTTTCGTCGGCAACGATCAGCTTCGGCGACAGCGACAGGGCGCGCGCGATGCAGATGCGCTGGCGCTGGCCGCCGGAGAATTCGTGCGGATAGCGCTTCATCTGCTCTGCCGACAGACCGACGCGGCGGAAGAGATATTCGACGCGGTCGGTCAGCTCGCTGCCCGAGGCGAGCTTGTGGATGACGAGCGGTTCGGCGACGAGGTCGCCCACCCGCATGCGCGGGTCGAGCGAGGCATAGGGATCCTGGAAGATCATCTGGATGTCGCGCAGCACCGGCCGCATGGCCGAACGGCTCAGCCCCCTCGTGCTTTTCCCGCCTATGCGGATGTCGCCGCTCCACGGCACGAGGTTGAGCAGCGCCTTGCCGGTCGTGGACTTGCCGCAGCCGGATTCGCCGACCAGCGACAGCGTCTCGCCGCGATTGACGGTGAAGGACACGCCTTCCACCGCATGGACGCGCCGCACCGGCCGTTGCAGGATGCCGCCCTTGATGTCGAAGCGGACGATGAGATCTTCCACGGCCAGCACCGGGCCGGCCGCGTTCTCCGCCTTTGCGGGCGCCTTCGCCTCGGCGGGCGCGCGCTTGGGCCTGTCCGTTCCGGTCATCTCGCCGAGCCGCGGCACGGCGGCGAGCAATTTCCGCGTATACTCGTCCTTCGGATGGTGGAAGACCTCGCGCAGCGGGCCGTGCTCCACGTCCTTGCCCTTGTTCATGACGAGCACATGATCGGCCATCTCCGCCACCACGCCCATGTCGTGGGTGATGAGGATGACGGAGACGCCGTTTTCGGCCTGGAGCTTGCGGATGAGCGCGAGGATCTGCGCCTGCACCGTCACGTCGAGCGCGGTCGTCGGCTCGTCGGCGATCAGGATTTCCGGCTTCTGCGCCAGCGCCATGGCGATCATCACGCGCTGGCGCATGCCGCCCGAAAGTTCATGCGGATATTGCAGCAGGCGGCGGGCGGCGTCGGAAATCTGCACCTCGTCGAGCAGTTCCTTGCAGCGCTGCGTCATCGCCGCGCCAGAGAGGCCGAACTGCGGGCCGACGGCTTCGGCGATCTGCCGCCCGATGGTCAGGACCGGATTGAGCGAGGTCATCGGCTCCTGGAAGATCATGCCGATATGGCGCCCGCGCACGCCGCGCATCTGGCCTTCGTCGAGCCTGAG
Organism: Shinella fusca; assembly: GCF_014203155.1. Taxonomy (GTDB): domain Bacteria; phylum Pseudomonadota; class Alphaproteobacteria; order Rhizobiales; family Rhizobiaceae; genus Shinella; species Shinella fusca. The sequence continues at coordinate 265,078 of NZ_JACHIK010000004.1, read as the reverse complement.
GATATCGCGGCCGTTCATGACGGCCGAGCCGCCCGTCACGCGCGCCAGGTTCTTCGGCAGCAACTGCATCAGCGACAGCACGGTCATCGACTTGCCCGAGCCGCTTTCGCCGGCGATGCAAAGCGTTTCCCCGCGCCGCAGGTCGAAGGACAGCCGGTCCACGACGGTGCGCGCACCGTCGGGCGTTGCGACCTGCGTTACCAGGTCCCGGACCTGCAAGAGCGGAGAAACGGTGTTCATGTCTATGCTTTCCAAGTCGTGGGGCGGGGCGGCCGGAGCCGCCCCGTGCATGGCTATTCGAAGACCGAGCGCGGGAAGTAGAAGGACACGACCCAGTTCGGCTGGTCGACGATCTCGCTGATGCGCAGGTCGCCGCAGACCGAGCAGAGCATGTAGGCGTCCACCGGATCGAGGTTCTGCGTCTGGCAGAGAAGGTCGATCATGTTGGAAAGGGCCGCCTTCGCGCCTTCCCACAGGTCCGGGCCGATGCCGGTCGTGACCTCGTAGCCCTTGGTGTCGAGATGACGGGTCACGGGGCCGGGCGTGGTGAAGCGCGGCATCTTCAGCGGCGTGTCGCGGATGAGGTCGAGCGTGAGCGCGACGTCCATCCGGCTTTCGATCGCCGTGCCGCAGACTTCGCCGTCGCCCTGTGCGGCGTGCGTGTCGCCGATGGAGAACAGCGCGCCCTCCACCTCGACCGGCAGGTAGAGCGTCGTTCCCGCCGCAAGGTCGCGGATGTCGAGATTGCCGCCGACGCGCCGCGGCGGCACGACGGAGTGCAGGCCCTTTTCGGCCGGCGCGAGGCCGATGGTGCCGGCAAAGGGCTTCAGCGGCACGCGGGCGTGCTTGCCGAAGAGGGCCGGTTCCAGCGTCGAGGCGTCGTAGTTCCACAGCGCCAGCGCCGGTTCCTTGAAGTCGTCGGCCAAAAGCCCGAAGCCGGGAATGTTGGCCGTCCAGCCGAAGCCCGAGGGCTCGAACTGGTGGATGGTGATCTTCAGGACGTCGCCGGGCCTGGCCCCATCCACGTAGATGGGGCCGCTGACCGGATTGACCTTGGAGAAGTCCATCGTCGACACATCCGCGACCGTGCTGCCGGGATGATAGTGCCCGGCGCCGCTGTCGAGGCATTCGAATTTCAGCGTCGAGCCCGGCGCCACCGTCTCTGCCGGCTGGAACGAATTGTCCCAGCCGAAGTGATGGTGCCGGCCATGGATGGTGTACTGGCAGTTACTGCACATCTTTTGCATAGACCTCGTCGTAATTGACCGGGATGTGGACGGGATCGACGAAGATCGCATCCGGGCCGCCAAGGCGTTCGGAGCGCACGGAGAAGCGTTCCTCGTTGAAGATCGGCGCCCACGGCGCGTCGTCCATGATCTTCAGGTAGATGTCGCGCCACAGCGCTTCGCGCTCCGCCTTCTTTGCGGGGTCGACCATCGAGTCGGCTTCCTGCGCCTTCTTGTCGAGGTCCTCGTTGCAGTACCACGACCAGTTCCAGCCGCCCTGGACCGCGCCGCCGCAGCCGAGGATCGGGCCGTAGAAGTTGGACGGATCGGGGAAGTCGGCGATCCAGCCCATGCCGCCCGACCAGATCATCGGCGCGCCGTCCGGCTCGCCGCCGGCCGCGATGACGTTGGCCTGCGCCAGCGACTTGATCGACGCCTTGATGCCGATGGCGGCGAGGTCCTGCTGGATGGCCTGCGCAATGCGCGGCTGCGGGTCGGTGTTGGCGGCGAAGAGCTCGGTCTCGAAGCCGTCGGCAAGGCCGGCTTCGGCGAGCAGCGCCTTGGCCTTTTCCGGATCGTAGGGATAGCCCTTGTAGTCTTCCGCATAGCCCGGCATGGAGCGCGGCAGCGGCTGGTTGGCCGGCAGGGCGCGGCCGTTGATGATGCGGACGATGCGATCCTTGTTGATGGCCATGTTGACGGCCTGGCGCACCTTCACGTCGTCGAACGGCTTGATCTTGACGTTCATGGTCACGTAGCCGGTGTGGAGCTGCCCGCCCTGGATGATCAGGTCCTTGAACTTCGGATCCTTGGTGACCTCGATGAACTTGGCCGGCGGAATGCCGTCGCCGGGAATGTCGATCTCGCCGTTCTGCAGGCGCAGCAGCGCGACGACCGGCTCCTGGCCGACCTCGAAGGTGATCTGGTCGAGCTTGGGCAGCTCGGGATTGTAATAGTCCTTGAAGCGTTCGAAGACGATGCGCTGGCCGAGCGTCCATTCGGCCAGCTTGAAGGCGCCGGAGCCGACCGGATGCTTGCCGAAGTCCGCGCCGTATTTCTCGACTTCCTCCTTGGGGACCACATGGGCGAAGTTCAGCGCCAGCACATGCAGGAAGGTCGCGTCGGGGCGGCTCAGCTCGAACTTGATCGTGTAGGGATCGACCACGGTGATGCCGGAGAGGTGATCGGCCTTGCCGGCCGATGCCTCCTCGAAGCCGGCGATGGAGCCGAAGAAGCCGGCGCCGGGGCTTTGCGTTGCCGGGTTCACCACGCGCTCGATGGAATACTTGACGTCGTCGGCTGTCAGCTCCCGGCCGTTGTGGAACTTCACGCCCTTGCGCAGGGTGAAGGTGAAGGTCTTGCCGTCCTCGGCGATCGTGTAGTCCTGCGCGATTTCCGTGCGCAGGTTCGTGGTGCCGGGCTCGTAGTCCATCAGGCCGTCGAACAGCGACTTGATCATCGACCAGTTCTGCCAGTCGTAGCCGATGGCCGGGTCGAGCGTGGACACGTCGTCCTTGTAGGTGACGATCATCGAGCCGCCCTGCTTGGCGGTTTCGGCTGCCGCGCCGAGCGGGGCGGCAAGGATGAGTGCAAGCGCCGAGGCGCCGATGAGAAGCGATTTCTTCATGTCTGTCCCTTTCTCTCTGGAGTGTTTTTTCACCGCAGCTTGATGCGCGGGTCGATCAGCGGAGTGATGAGGTCCGCAAGGAGGTTGCCGAGAACGATGGCGAAGGCGGAGACGATGGTGACGCCCATGATGATGGGTATGTCGACGCGCTGGATGGCCTGCCAGGCGAGCTGGCCGATGCCCGGCCATCCGAACACGCTTTCCACCACCACGATGCCCGACATGAACAGGCCGATATCGATGCCGATCATGGCGACGATCGGCAGGATGGCGTTGGGCATGGCGTGGCGCACGAGGATCGTCCAGCGGGCGAGGCCCTTGGCGCGGGCGGTGCGGATATAGTCCTGGCGCAGCACGTCGAGAAGCGACGAGCGCATCATGCGCGAATACCAGCCCGCGCCGAGAAGGCCGAGCGTCAGCGACGGCAGGACCATGTGCTGGAACGTGCCGTATCCGCCGATGGGGAACCAGCCGAGCCGCACCGCGAAGACGTAGAGCATCAGGATGCCGATGACGAATTGCGGCGCCGAGACGCCGACGAAGGAGAAGATCATCAGCGCGTTGTCCGTGCGGCTGCCGCGCCGGGTGGCGGCGATGACGCCCATGGTGATGCCGATGAGGAGTTCGCTGACGATCGCCCCGGCCATCAGCAGCAGGCTTGCCGGAAGGCGCGACCAGATGAGCGAGGCGACCTCCGTCTTCTGCAGGTAGGAGCGCCCGAGGTCGCCGTGGACGAGGTCCTTCAGGTAGCGCAGATACTGCTCGTAGAAGGGCAGGTTCAGCCCGAGCTGCTCGCGGATGTTCTCGACGGTCTGCGCCGTGGCGCTGCGGCCCGCGATCTGGCGCGCCGGATCGGCCGGCACCAGATAGAGCAGGATGAAGGTCACGAAGCTGATGCCGATCAGGATCATCAGCGTCTGGAGCAGCCGTCGGGCGATATAGGCTAGCATCAGTGGTGTCCCTGCTGGGTCGGGTCGAGCACGTCGCGCAGGGCATCGCCGACGAGGTTGAAGGCCAGCGCCAGAAGCAGGATCGCCGCGCCGGGAATGAAGACCAGCCAGGGCGCGCTGGTGAAATAGGTCTGGTTCTCGAAGATGATGTTGCCCCAGGAAGGGGTCGGCGGCTGGACGCCGATGCCGAGGAAGGAGAGCGTCGCCTCCAGCAGCACCGTGGTGGCGATGCCGAGCGTCGCCCAGACGATCATCGTGGAAAAGAGGTGCGGCAGGATATGCTTGAGGATGATGCGCGGCGCGCCCGCGCCCATCGCCCGCTCGGCCTCGATGAAATCGCGCTCGGAGAGCGAGCGCGTCTCGGTGTAGAGCACGCGCGCGATCTGCACCCAGTTGACCATGGCGATCACCATGGCGACGATCCACAGGCTCGGCGTGAAGATCGCGGCGAGCACGATGGCGAGGAGAAGGGCTGGAAAGGCCATCATCAGGTCGGTGAAGCGCATCAGCACGGTTTCGACCAGGCCGCGGAAATAGCCGGCGCAGATGCCGACCGTCGAGCCGATCAGCACGGCGATGCCGTTCGCCACGACGCCGATGATCAGCGAGGTCTGCGCGCCGAAGATCAGCCGCGAGAAGAGGTCGCGGCCGACGAGATCGGTGCCGAACCAGAACTTGCCGTCGGGCGGAAGCGGTGCGCCCTCGAGCGTCAGCCCGTCGAAGAACTGCTCGTTCGGGTCGAAGGGCATGATCCACGGCGCGAAGACCGCCGCGGCTATCGTCAGGACGATGACGAAGAGGCCGAATGCCGCCAGCGGCCGGCGCACGATGCGGGCGAAGACGCCGCGCTCGGCCTTTTTCCGGTTGCCGGGAAGGGTCTCAAGCGCGCTCACGGTCGGGTCCTGCCTGCTGTTCGTTCAGGAAGCGCCGTGCCGCGGCTTCGACGCTGATGCGTTCGGCCATCGCGGCAAGGCGCAGCTTCTGGTAGGCCTGTTTCGGCGAGAGGTTCTCCGCCAGCATCACGATCGCGGTCGCCTGCGCCACCGCCTCGCGCTGGTCGAGGCTTTCGCGGAGCGCGCCGATCTCGGTCGCCAGCGCATGCCGCCGGTGGAAATTGTGCATGGCGATGACCAGCGCGCTGTAGACGCCGGCGCTGCCGATCGGCTTGATGAGCTGCGCGTCCGCGCCCTGGCGGAGCGCCCAGTCGATGCGGCCGGGGGCCTCCGAGCCGATCAGCGCCACGGTCGGCACCGGCGCCTGCTGCGGCTGCCAGGGGAACTGCCCGTCGTAGCCCATGTCCACATCGAAGAAGACGATGTTGAACGGCGTGATGTCGGCGTTTTCCGGCACGTCTGGCCAGCACTCCACGGCATCGACGCCGATGCGCTGCAATTGCTGCGTGATGGCGTCGACATTGGCATGGCGGCGGTGGACGATCAGCGCCGTCCAGTTTTCGAAGGCGCCCCAGGTCGGGAAGGCGGAGGGTCGGTCTGTCTTGGTCATTTGACGAGCCTCAGGAAACCGGGCTGCTGGCCCTTGTCCGCGGAAGTCTGGAGATAGGTCCGGGCCATGAACGGGTCCGGCTGGATCGCATGGTCTGCCTGATGCACGATATCGAACCCGCCGTCCCCGCGCGCCCGTCCGATATGGGCGGGCAAGGCGATATGGTTGGTGCGGGCATCCACGATGATGTCGCCGAGCGGCGTGCCGGTCGCATGGGTCTTGGCGGCCGCAAGCACCGGCTCGATGGCGTCGGTTCCGGCGTGCGCGATGCCGGCGGCGATCAGCAGGATACTGGCATAACTCTGGGCGAAGAAGGCGGAAATTCCGCTATCGGCCCCGCGCGTCCGCGCCGCCTCGACAAAGGTCCGGTTGGCTTCGCCGGGCAGCGAGCGGAAGTAGCAGCTCACGGTGAAATTGTCCTGCGCATCCAGTCCCACCCGTTCGAGCTCGCTTTCGTAGAAATTGCAGCTCACGACGGGCCGGACGGAGGAGCGGAAATCGGGATCGCGCCGGCCCAGTTCGGCATAGGCCTTCAGGAAGGCGTAGGAGGATTCGCCGATGAGGTTGTTGAGGATGAAGTCCGGCTTCTTCGCCTCGATCTCGCGGATCAGGTGGCCGATATCCGTGTCGCCGATGGCGATGGCGCGCTCGCCCAGCACCTCGCCGTCGGCGGCATGCAGCATCTCGCGCGCCAGCCGGTTGGTCTCCCAGCCCCAGATGTAGTTCGAGCCGAGCAGGATCGCCCGCTTGCCGAAGCGCGGCATGATGAATTCCATCAGGGGCACCAGATGCTGGTTCGCGCAGGCTGCGACATAGACGACCCGGTCGCTCGCCTCGAAACCTTCGTAGACGCACGGATACCAGAGCACCGCATCGCGCTTCTCGACGACGGGAATGACCTCCTTGCGGCTCCAGGAGGTTGTGCAGCCGACGATGTGGCGCACGCCGTGGCGCACGATGAGGTCGTCGCACAGGCCGGCATAGCGATCGGTGTTGCCGCCGGGATCGGCGGGGACCGGCTTCAGCTCGAACGGCAGATTATGCGCGTTGACGGCCTCTATCGCGGCCACGGCGCCGCAATACCCCTCGTGCCCCAGCTTCGCGTAGGGGCCGGAATGTGAGAAAAGCACCCCCACGGGGATGGTCTTTCTGCCGTCTGCAACCATGCTCGACCACCAAACAAAAAAGCCCCGCCGGAACGGTCGGTTCCGGGAGGGCCCAAATGCCAATTGGAAAATTTCCCGAAAATTACCGAGCCGATGCCGGTTTTGTCAACTTGTTTCGGTCGCCGCGGATTTCGGACAATTTCCTTGCGCTGCACAAGAGGACGAAAGGCCGACCCCGGCATCGGGCCCACCGCGTTCCAGAAACCGCTTGCGAATTGAAAGCAGTCAATCTAGCCTGTAACCGATTGCCAAGCGCAATCGGTTTCCGCGCGGACATGCCATCTATGGAAAGGATGTGGCCATGGCCAGGCTCGTATTCGGAATGAACCAGTCGCTGGACGGTTATGTCGACCACACGGCGTTCGCGCCGGGCCCCGCGCTCTTCCGGCACTTCATCGAGGAGGCGGAAGGGCAGGCGGGCAGCATCTACGGCCGCAAGATGTACGAGATCATGCGTTACTGGGACGACGACCATCCTGAATGGGATGAGGACGAGCGTGCCTTCGCGGCGGCATGGCGGAGGCAGCCGAAATGGGTGGTCTCGCGTTCGCTGGCCTCCGTCGGCCCCAATGCCCGGCTTGTCGAAGGTGACCTCGAAGGCGCGATCCGCGCATTGAAGGCCGGGCGCGACGGGGAGATCGAAGTCGCCGGTCCCGATCTCGCGCAGAGCCTTACCGAGCTCGGCCTGATCGACGAATATCGCATCTACCTGCATCCCGTCGTGCTCGGTCACGGCAGGCCCTATTTCGCCGGACCCCGGCCGCCGCTCCGCCTCATGGCCCACGACCCGATTTGCGAGGACGTGATCAGGCTGACCTACGTTCCCGCCTGAGCCGACGATGCGCGCAGCACCAGGCTCGGCGGCGGGGGCAGGCTCGGTTCGGGGCAGGGCTGCCCGAGGCGGGCCAGGAGGAGATCGACGGCGGCGGCGGCCACCTGGTCGAGGTGGAGGTCGACCGCGGTGAGGGGCGGCTTGGCGAGCTTGGCGCGCATGCCGTCATAGCGGGTCGCGAGCCGAAGATCCTCCGGCACCCTGCGTCCGACGATCCGTGCCGCTTCGAGGGCGCCGGCCGCGAAGGCATCGACCGGAACGCAGAGCGCCGAAAGGGCGGGGTTCTCCCGCAGCAGCGTTTCGGCCGCGGCGGCTGCCGCCTGCTCGCCGCCCCGTTCGTCCACGCGGACGGCGAGCGGGGCAAAGCCCGCTTCGGCGGCGAAGGCCGCATAGGCCGCTTCCACTTCGAGATAGGAATTGCGCCTTTGCAGCCCGGTCATGAGGCCGATCTGCCCTCCGCCCGCAAACAGGTGATCGAGGAGGAGGCGGGCCGTCGTGCCGCTCTGGAGATCGACGAAGGGAAGGTCTTCCCGCCCGGGCGCCCGCCCGATGGAGACGACCTCGACGCCGCGGTCGGAAAAGAAATCCAGCACCGGATCGTTCCGTTCCGGTTCGACGACGATGGCGCCGTCCACTTCGAGCGCGTCGAGGCGGTCGCGCGGCCCGAGCGGCGGCACGAGGCAAAGGGCGATGTCACGCGAAAAGGCGGCGACCGCCGCCGCCGCCGCGATCTCCATCAGGAAGCCGAGCCGCGACGGGCCGGCGGCGACCGCGAAGGGCATCGAGGAGACGAGGGCGATCGAGCCGGCCCCGCCGGTGCGCAGCCGCCGCGCCCGGTGGTTCGGCCGATAGCCCATCGTCTCGGCGAGCGCCTCGATGCGCTTGCGCGTTTCCGGGTCCACATAGCGGCGGCCGCTGAAGGCGTGCGAGACGGTGGTGGGCGATACGCCCGCCGCCTTCGCGAGGTCGGCGATTGTCGGTTTGCTCATGGTTTCTCCCGTCGCCCTCCTTAGCACGCGGCCGGGGGGGCTGCAAAACGATTTGCAAAACACAAAAACCGTGTTAGGAATTGCGTCATGCAAATCGTTTTGCATAGCGGCTTGAGGAGGCCGGGAGGAGGAAATCATGCAACATGAGATGAATTTGACGATCGATCCGGTCGACGAGCGGCTGCCCCTGCGCAGCCTGTTCCTGTTCGGCCTGCAGCACGTATTGGTCATGGCGGCATCGCCGATCACCGCCGTGTTCCTTGTCAGCAAGGCGCTCGGTTTTTCCGATGCGCTGACGGTCTCGCTGATCAGCGCGACCTTTTTCGTCTGCGGCATCGGCTCGATGCTGCAGAGTTTCGGGCCGAAGGGTTTTGGCGCGCGGCTGCCCTTCGTCATGGTGCCGGGCGGCGCGCCCATCGCGATCTTCCTGGCGATCGCCCAGCAGTCGGACGTGCAGACGGCGGTCGGCGCCGTCATCATGACCGCGCTGTTCTATTTTCTCGCGCTGCCGGTCTTCCGCCGGCTGCTGCGCTATTTCCCGCCCATCGTCGTCGGGACGATGCTGCTGCTGGTCTCGGTCAACCTCGTGCGCATCTACGGCGTGACGATCACGGGCCGGCCGGGGACCGACGGTTTCGCCGCGCCGGTCGAGGTGGGGCTTGCCCTTCTCACCATTGTCCTGACGATCGCCGCCGCGCGGGTCTTCAGCGGCACGCTGCGCAGGCTTGCGGTCATGCTCGGCCTGGTGGGCGGCTCGCTCGTCGCGCTCGCCCTCGGCCATATGGACCTGTCCGGGGTCCTTTCCGGCCCGGTCGTCGTCGTGCCGCAACTGTTTCCGTTCGGCATGCCGAAGTTCGACGTCGTCGCCGCCATTCCGCTCATCGTCTTCTCGATCATCTCGATGGCGGAGGCGACCGGCCAGACCATCGCGACGGCCGAGATCGTCGGGCGGCGCGGCGACGCCCATGCCATGGTTCCCGCAACCATCCGCGGCGATGCGCTGATGTCGCTGGTCGGCGGCCTGTTCGGCACCTCGCTGATCATCACCAGCGGCGAGAACGTCGGCATCGTGCGGGCGACCAGCGTCAAGTCGCGCTATGTGACGGCGATGGCCGGGGCGATCCTCGTGGTCATCGCGCTCTTCGCGCCCATCGGCCGCCTTGCGACGGCGCTGCCCGGCGCGGTCGTCGGCGGAACGGCGGTCATGGTCTTCTCCATCATCGGCGTCATCGGCATCAACCTCCTGCGCCGGGTGGACCTGCGCGAGCACGGCCCGATGTTCACGCTCGGCTCGGCCCTTTCGATCGGCCTGCTGCCGATCCTCGTGCCGGGCGTCTACAGCCAGTTCCCGCAATGGGTCCAGATGATCCTCGGCAACGGGCTTGCCGCGGGCACGATCACCGCCGTCGTGGTCAATGCCCTCTTTTCCCACAACGGTGCGGGCGAGCAGCCGCTGGATGCCGCGCCTTCGCTGCAATCTTCTGTCCAGGGAGCAAACGAGTGACTGCAATCCGCGAGCAACTGTCCAAGGCCGGGGACCTGTTTCTGCGCCCCGGCCAAGTCCTCCTGCCGGAGGGGCCGCGCGCGGGCATGGGCGTCGTCGTGCGGGCCGGGACTTTCCACCGGATCGGTATGGCCGAGGCGGTGGCGGAGGAATTCCCCGGCCTGACGCCGCTCGACCTGCCGGATCATCTCCTGATGCCCGGCTTCGTCGACACGCACACGCATCTCACCCAGTCGCTCGGCAAGGCGCTGGTCTTCGGCGAGCCGTCGGAGATCTTCCGGCGGATCTGGGTGCCGCTGGAAGGCAGCCTCGACGAGCGCATGGTCTATCTTTCCGCAAAGCTCGCGGCCCTCGAATGCCTGCGCGGCGGCTTCACCACCGCCGTCGATGCCGGCACGCGCTCGCAAGGCCATGTCGGCGCGCTGGTGCGGGCGGCGCGGGAGACGGGGCTTCGCAGCGTCGTCGGCTTCATCTGCAACGATCTCGGCGGCACCGCGCAAGTGCCGGAACCGGACACCATCCTGCGTCAGGCCGAAGAGCACCTAGCCGCCCTGAGGGACGACCCGCTGATCCATCCTTCGCTCGCCATCTCCATTCCGGAAGCGGCGAGCGACAGGATGCTGAAGGCGGTCTCCGACATGGCGGCCGCGGCCGGCGTCGTGTTCCAGACCCATGTCAACGAGCACCTCGTCGCCGTCGAACGTTCGCTCGTGGCGCGGGGCCGACGGCCGATCGAGCATCTGGCGCATCTGGGGGCTCTCGGCCCCCAGGTCCTGCTGGCCCATTCCACGCTCGTCACGCCGCATGAGCTCAATCTCCTGAAGGAAACGGGCACGGCCGTCGCCTACAATCCGGTGGCGAGCCTCTGGAAGGGCAATGCGGTGGCACCGGCGCTGCAGATGGCGGCGCTCGGCATCCGCTTCGGGCTGGGCACGGACGGAACGCGCGCGGACGGGTTCCGCCTGATGGATGCGGGCGAGGGGCTGCAGCGTGCGGGCTTCGGCCTTGCGACGGGCGATTCCTCGGCCGGCGGCGGCTGGCTCTGGCTCGACCATGCCACGTCCGCCGCGGCCGATGCGGCTGGGCTTTCGGGCATCACCGGCGCCATTGCGGAAGGCCTTGCCGCGGACTTCCTACTGGTCGATCTCGACCGGCCGGAATTCACCCCGTCCTACGATCTTTCCTGGGAGCTCGTGCGCTACGGCAACCGCGACCAGATCGATGCCGTCTTCACCGACGGCCGGCTCCGGCTCTGGCAGGGCTGGCCGGTCGACTGGGATGCGCGCGCGCTGCTGGCCGAAGTGCGGGGCGATGCCGCCGCGGCCATCGCCAAGGCGCCGATCCAGCGCATTCATCCGCTTTCTGAAGTATATCGTGGTCTCGGACACTATAAATGAGCTTTGAACTTCTCTCCATCCTGGCCGTGGTGACCTTCGTGTCGGCCTTCATCCAGGGTTCCCTCGGTATCGGCTTCGCGCTGATCGTCGCCCCCGTCGTCGGCATGCTGAAGCCCGAACTGCTTCCGGTCACGCTGCTTCTCCTGATGCTGCCGCTCAACCTGCATGTGGCGGTGCGCGAGCGCGAGCATGTCGACTGGCCGGGCGCGACCTGGATCACGGTCGGTCGCCTGGCGGGCACGTTCGCCGGGCTCTGGCTTCTGGCCGCGCTTTCGCTGGACCAGCTCGATCTTGCCGTCGGGGTCTTCACGGTGGTTGCCGCCGGCGCCGCCCTTGTCGCCCCGCCGTTCACGCCGAACAGGCCGAGCGCGCTCGGCGTCGGCCTCTTCACGGGCATCACCGAAACCGCGACCGGCATCGGCGGCCCCCCGCTCGCCCTGCTTTACCAGCATGCCAAGGCCCCGGTTCTCCGGGCGACCGTGGCGCTGTGCTTTCTCGTCGGGGAGGTGATGTCGCTGATCGTGCTGGCGATCTCCGGGCGTATCGGCTCCGAGCAGCTCCTCGCCGCCCTCTATCTCGCGCCCGCGGTCCTGCTCGGAAGCGCGGTCTCCCGGCTCGCACATCACCGTATCGGCGGCAGGGGCCTGCGCATCGCCGTCCTGAGCTTTGCCATCGTCAGCGGCTTGTTCCTTATCGTCCGCTGAAGGCAAAACGACGCAATCGTCATGGACCGCTGGATGGAATCGGCCGCGTCAAACGTTAGAGTGAAGACGCCGGCCGGCCGTGCATGCCCGGCGGCTTGATCGCGATCATTTCCATAAATGTATATCCGGATATAGTGCAGCGAAAGCGAAACGAAACCAAAGTGTTGGCTGTAGTGTATCGTTTCATATACTAAGCCAAGTAAAAACACTTATTTAGTGGAATATTGAATATTTTCCGCTTCTGGAAATTTACATATGGCAATCAACAGATGCGATACATGGCCATATGGTATATTGGAATCGCATTTGAAGTCGACGTGAATGCTCGTCAAGGTACCTGGATTCATCCGAAAGGGTTATTTGACTTCAATTTAATTAATACTGTACTTTTAAAGCACTGCTCAAATGGTGAGGTGGGATAATCCCGCCTGTGACAAGCGACCCGAGTTGCGTTGAGGTGACACAATGCTTGCGACCGAGACACCCAGGCCGGGTCTTTCGAGACCTGGGCATGGAGAAAGTGAACAGCAGCTTATTTTCGTCGTGGCGGAACCGGATTTTCTGGTGGAGTGCCTCGCAGAGGTGCTCGAGCGCCGCTTTCCCGATCACGACATCATCGTCGCCGAAGATGCCGGCGACGTGCTCAAGCACCACACGGCCGACGTTCGCCTGGTGCTCTTCCATCGCAAGGACGCGCGGGACATCGCAAGGGTGCTGCGCGGTATCGAGGCCTACGCGCCTTCGACGGCTGTCGGCGTACTGATCGACGATCCGGGCTCGCTCGACCCGCTTTTGAACCTTCTGGTCGAAGGCCTGCATATCGATGGCATCCTGCCGCTCGATGTGCGGCTCGACGTGTTCCTTGCGGGCGTCGACCTCCTGGTGAAGGGGGGAGAACATTTCCCGTCGGCCTTGCTGCGGCGATTGAAGGCGGCGAGGACCTCCCCGGGGCCCCCCGGCGCGCGGAGCGTGTCCGATCTCCTGACACGCTACGCCAATATCGAAATCGAACAGATCGGCTCCCATGAATCGCACCTGACGACGCGGGAAGTCGAGATCCTCGACCTCCTGTGCAAGGGCACGCAGAACAAGCTTATCGCGCATCGCCTGAACCTGTCGGAAAACACCATCAAGGCGCATGTCCGCAACATCTACAGGAAGCTGCATGTCCGCAACCGGACCGAGGCGGCCCTGCGGTGCTTCGACGGCCCCCAGACCCGGAATGCGCGGCACGCCGTTCCCGGAACGGAAAAGGAGTAGCCCGGTGCCTCCTGCCAGGGCCGCCAGGCTGCATGCATCCGCAGCCATTGAAACGGGTGCCGCCTGAATGGATTAGACGGCAGTAACGCTCCCGAAGGGTGAGGTGAAGGGATTAGACCTCAAGAGACTAATCCCAATTCGGGTCTAGGATTGCATATCTGTTTCGTATTTATTTCGTACCGTGAACCGGCCTTCGACAGATAAACAGAAACCGAGGTCGCGTTTTCTAGCTGAGATCTGAAAAGATTATCGCTGCGGAGCTTTGAATAGTTTCGCGGCAAGGGAGGATGCTTGCGGTTCGCAAAGGTTCTTCCTGATCGGCTATTCGCTGCAGGGGAGATGTCTAAAGTTCCTCTGCATTGGGCAAACCTGGAGCAGGCGCGAGTAAATCCCATTTGAGATGAGAGGGATTTCGTGAGCGGCTCCATTTCTTTCCGAATGGAGAAAGTCATGTCCTACGATCCGAAAGGCGACGAAACCAATGTCGGCGCACTCGCTGAAGGCTTTGCCAACAGCGCCATCAACGAAACCGAGATCAGCGACGATTCGACCGGCTATGTCGGCGGCCTCGCCAATGGCGACAACCGCAACAACACCGACGTCGACGTGGACGCCAAGGTCGATGTGGATGCCAACAACGGCAACGACCGCAACAATTCCTACGACTGGGATTACGACAGCAAGACCACGACGCTGAACGACACCGACACGAAGACCGTGACGGATATCGACACCGACATCGACACGGACATGAAGTCCGTGAAAGGCAGCTACAATTCGTCCGAATATGACTGGAGCTACGACAGCAAGTCCTATTCGGACAACGACACGAAGACCGTGACGGACGTCGACACCGACATCAAGACGGTCTCCGACAATGACAGCAAGACCGTCTCGGACAACGATACCAAGACGGTCACCACGAACACGGCCGACAGCTTCAACCACACCGATACCGACTTCGCGATCCTCGACGACGTCAAGGACTTCGACAATCTCGGCATCGCCGGCCGCGACCTGACCTTCGACATCGGCGACGACTTCTCGTTCACGCTCGACGTGGACCGGATCCTCAACGATTCCCTGAACGGCGCCGGCAACGATTCCGGCTTCAGCGCGATCCAGGCGAACCACCTGGCCGACCAGGACGTCGCCTATGACCTGCGCATGAACAACGAGGATGCCGACAACAACCTGAAGGCCGACGGCGGCACCGCCTTTGGCGACGAAGGTATGAACATGGACGGCAAGGGCTGGGATCTGGGAGCGGGCGACGACGTCTCCGGGGCCAGCACCGCGGATGCCTCGGCGATCCTCGCCAATTCGGGCTTCCACTTCGAGCTGGTGCAGGGCGCCAACCTGCTCACCAACTCCATCGACAGCAGCGTCGTCGGTGCCGACCACTACGTCACCAATGTCGGCGAAGACACATCCGGTTCCTGATGACATCTCATCCGAAGACGAGGTCGCGCCGGCGTGCCGGCGCGACCTCCATGGCATGTAGGCCTGGCGTCAAGGGGTGAGAGCAGCGGCCGCCGACTGCGGCCAGATCATTGCCCCCCTTGTCCCAAGGCGAGGGAGATCGACATGCTGCTCGACAGGACTTCACAGACCATCGCCCATTTCATCGGCTATTTCGACATGGTGATCGAGGAGGCGCGGCTGCGCATCCGCCAGACCGAAGGCGCCGTCGTCGTCGAAAACGACAGGCCCGTGGCGGATTTCGAGGCGCTTGCGCCCGGCTTCGCCTCGGACTTCGACCTCAAGGGATATATCCCCGACGTGCCCTACAGGGGCGTTGCCTACGGGTTTTACGGCGGCAGCCATTTCCACGGCTCCCATATGAGCCTCAGCTTCAAGTGGCAGCCGCTGGAGCTTGCCGATCTCGACCTGCCCAGCCTTCGCCTGCCGCTGCCGGTGATCGAAATGCCGACGCCCGAGCTCTTCATCTTCGCAGGCCCCGGTTCGGCGCATACGCACATGATCCAGGTCAACCTGCTTTTCGACAACGATTACGTCAACATGACCGGCGAGCCGCATCCGCTGGTGAGCACGGCCTTCGTGCACGAGCGCATGCTCGAATATGTCGACGAGGCATCCGTTTACACCGACCGGACCACCTTCCTGCGGACCGACAGCTACGAGACCTTCGGCAGGATCGCAGGCTTCCTCGATACGCTGGAGGACGACCTGGCGAGGCAGGACCGCCCGCCGATCCACGAGGGCGCCGGCAGCGAGTTCGTCGCGACCGGCGCGGATGTCGCCGGCATCCATGTCAACGGCGAGCTGCGCGAGGTAATCCCTTCGCTCGAGGACCTCCTGCCCGATCGGGGCCTTGCCGAACCGCCGGAAGATCCGGACGAGGAGGATGAAGAGACGGAGCTTGCCGAAACCGCTCCCCCGGCCGACAACCTCGTCATCGATGCCGGCGCGAACGTCGTCGCCAACGTCGCCGCCGTCACCAATGTCGGCATCGTGACCCCGGTCATGAGCGTGATGGGCAACTACCATCAGGTCGACGTGATCGCCCAGGCGACGATCTACAGCGACGTGGACGACGACAGCCGCGATGCCGGTGGCGTGGCGGCAGGCCACGGCGGCTCGACCACGCAGGCGTTCAACATCGCCTCCTTCCAGGAGGTACTCTTCGAGGCCGGCGGCGGCGAGGCGGGCGACGGCGGGGCGCCGGTCTTCCCGACCGACTGGATCGTCAGCCGGATCGACGGCGACGTCTGCTTCATGGAGTGGATCGAACAGTACAATTTCGTCACCGACAACGACCAGCTCGTCATCACGTCGACGGGCAGCGACGTGACCATCCTGACCGGCGGCAACACCGCGATCAACGTGTCGACCTTCTTCGGCATGAGCATGTACTACGATCTCGTGATCATCGGCGGCGACGTCTACGACATGAACGTCATCAACCAGGTCGCCGTCCTCTACGACAACGACTGGCTGGTGCGCGAAGGGCAAACGCCGAGCGCGACCACGTTCGATTCCAGCGGCAATCTCCTCTGGAACCAGGCCTCCATCACCAATGTGGGTGCGGGCGACCGTTTCGAGGCCATGCCGGACTACATGCAGAATGTCGTCCAGGCCATCGACGACCGCGATGTCGACATGCCGAAGGGCCTTGCGGGCGACAGCCTGTTCGAGGGCCAGCAGACGCTGAGCGTGCTCTACATCACCGGCGATTTCTACAAGCTGAACTATGTCAGCCAGGTGAGCGTCCTCGGCGATGCCGACCATGTCAGCCAGGCGGCGGTGGAATATCTCGCCGAAAACGACGATGCGGAGGTCACGGTTCGGACCGGCAACAATGCCGTCGTCAACATCGCAGAAATCGTCGACTACGACGCTTTCGGTTCCACCACCTATCTGGGCGGCGGCCTCTATACGGATGCCATCCTCATCCAGGGCGGACTGATCGAGGAGGACGACACGCAGCCCCAGCCGGTCGAAACGCGGCTCGCCAACGAGGTGATTGCCTTCCTCGACGACGCCGGCGACGACAACCCGGATGCGGCGGACGGCGCCATCACGTCCGGCCATGACTATTCATGGAACACCGCCATGCCGTCCGATGCCATGCAGACCGTGGTTGCCTGAGACCGGGGAGGGGACCCATGAACTTCATTCCGCAGAATACCCGCCGGCTCGGCGTCCATACGTCGCTTTCGGTCGATATCGGCAGGAAGGGCAAGCGCCATTCCGAGGCCGATCCCGAGAGCGAGAACAGGGTCACCGAACTGTGCATCGCGGCGATAGACGAGGCCGTCGCGGCGCTGACGAAGATGGCGGAGGACGGCTCGGAGCCGGCCGCCATATCGGAGGTTCGGGAGCCCCCGGCGGAAAAGCCGGTTTCCCTCCGGCGGGAAGAGCTCGACGCCGCCAACAGGCGCATGGCCGAAAAATCCGCCCGGCCGCTCCCCGCTCCCCGGCAAAAGCCCGCATCGAGGCGCAAGGCGGAGAAAGGACAGGCCGCCGCGGAGGAAAGCGTGCAGGAGAAGGCCGAACCGCAGGCGCGGCTGCGCGAGGCCGAAGTGGAGAAGGCAACGCCGGTCCAGCCGTTCGGCCGCACGATCGAGGGCGATACAGGCCCGGTTCGCGCAGCGGAACGGCGACCTCAGGGCGGTGGCGGCGGCGATGGCGGGATCTCCTCCGGCAATGGCGGAGGGGGCGGCGGTGGAGGCGGCGACGGCGCGGCGTTCCACAAGCGCAGCGGCCCGGTCAATTTCGCCGCGAGTCTTGCCAAGGCCATGGCGGTTGTCCGCCACAACCTTTCGATCGTCATGGTGTTCACGGTGGCGATCAACATCCTGCTTCTCGCCATTCCCCTCTATCTCTTCCAGATTTCCGACCGCGTCCTCACCAGCAGGTCCATGGACACGCTGATCATGCTGACGGTCGTCGTCGTCGGGGCCGTCCTGCTGCAGGCTTTCGCCGACAGCATCCGGCGCTTCATCCTCATGCGCACGGCGGTCGAGCTGGAGGTGCAGCTCGGCGCGCCCGTCCTCAGCGCGGCCGCGCGCGCCTCGCTGCACGGCAGCGGCAAGGACTACCAGACGCTGCAGGACCTCCAGCAGCTTCGCAGCTTCCTGACCTCGGGCACGCTGATCGCCTTCCTGGATGCGCCGCTGATGCCGTTCTTCGTGCTGGTGGTCTACCTCGTCCATCCGCATCTCGGCATCATCATCATGACCTGCTGCTCGGTGCTGTTCTTCATCGCCTTCCTGAACCAGAGGTTCACGGCGCGGCACTATGCTGAGGCGACCGGGTTCCTCAGCCGCGCCAATCTCCAGCTCGATTCCATGTCGCGCAACTCGCAGATCATCAACGCGCTGGCGATGATCCCGGAAGCGGTGAAGATGTGGGGGCATGACACGGCGGGTTCGCTGAAGGCGCATGTCAGGGCGCAGGACCGTAACATCGTCTTCACGGGCTGCTCCAAGGCGTGCCGCATGCTCACGCAGATCACCCTTCTCGGCTGGGGCGCCCATCTCGCCCTGACGGGGCAGCTCACCGGCGGCATGGTGATCGCCGCCTCCATCATCTCGGGCCGCGCGCTGGCGCCGATCGAAGGGGCGATCGAAGGCTGGAACCAGTTCAACAAGTCGCGCGCCTCCTATGGCCGCATCAAGCAGCTCCTCCTCTCCTCGCCGCTGAACTTCGCCCGCCTGCGCCTGCCGCAGCCGGAAGGCCGGCTCGATGTCGAGCGCATCCTGTTCGTCCCGCCGCCGCAGAAGCGCGTCATCCTCAACGGCCTCTCCTTCTCGCTGAAGAAGGGGGAATCGCTTGCCGTGATCGGCAATTCCGGCTCCGGCAAGACGACGCTCGGCAAGATGCTCGTCGGCTCGATCATGCCGACCTCCGGCTCCGTGCGGCTCGACCTCATGGACCTGCGCAATTGGGACCAGCGGCAGTTCGGCGAGAGCATCGGCTACCTGCCGCAGGACGTGCAGCTCTTCCCCGGCACGATCAAGGCCAACATCGCCCGCATGCGCGACGACGTG
The DNA here is from genome assembly GCF_014203155.1 of Shinella fusca. Classification (GTDB taxonomy): domain Bacteria; phylum Pseudomonadota; class Alphaproteobacteria; order Rhizobiales; family Rhizobiaceae; genus Shinella; species Shinella fusca. The sequence goes on along the minus strand of NZ_JACHIK010000004.1, from coordinate 246,404 downwards.
GAGGACCGCACGATCTTCGAGGCCGCGATGCTGGCCGACGTGCACGAGCTGATCGCAAGCTTCCCCCAGGGCTACGAGACGATCGTGACAGCCGACGGCTCACCGCTCTCCGGCGGCCAGAAGCAGCGCATCGCGCTCGCCCGTGCCTTCTTCGGCAATCCGAAATTCGTCGTGCTGGACGAGCCGAATTCCAACCTCGATCCTCCCGGCGAGGCCGCCCTCGCGCGCGCCCTGCAGCATGCCAAGCGGGCGGGCATCACCACCGTCACCATCACCCAGCGGCCCTCCCTGCTGCAGGTCGTCGACAAGATCCTCGTCCTGAAGGAAGGCACGGTCGCGATGTTCGGGGAGCGCGTGAAGGTGCTGGAAGCGCTGACGCGCGCCACGAACGGCCAGGGCAACCCCACCATCGAGGGCAAGTGAGATGGCGAAGGACAGGAAAGTACCGGCGATCCACGACCAGTCCGACTGGTATGCCGACGTGCCGCGGTCGATCCGCTCGCATGTGCTCGTCGGCCTCACCGCGATCGGGGTGACGTTCGGCGGGTTCGGCGTGTGGGCCGGCACGGCGCCGCTCGCCTCGGCGATCATCACCTCCGGCAGCTTCGTGGCGACCGGCAACAACAAGATCATCCAGCATCTCGAAGGCGGCATCATCAAGGAGCTGCATGTCAACGAGGGCGACAAGGTCCGCGTGGGCGACATGCTCGTGACGCTCGACGATACGGCCGCGCTTTCCAACGAACGCGCCCTGAAGCTGCGCTGGCTGCGCCTCGAGGCCGTCGTCGCGCGGCTGCGGGCCGAGGCGCTCGGGAAAAAGGTCTTCGAACTGCCCGAGCTGGTGCGCAAGGAAGCCAGCGACCCCGATGTCGTCGCCATCGCCGAGAGCCAGCACGTCATCTTCAACAGCCGCAAGGTCAAGCTGGAAGAGCAGTTGAACCTGATCGAGAAGAACATCCGCTCGCTGGAATACCGCTCCAAGGGTTATCGCGGCCAGATGGCGGCGCTGGAGCGCCAGGTCGCGCTCCTGTCGGAAGAGCGCGATTCCAAGGAGAAGCTGGCGAAGATCGGCTACATGAAGCGGACGGACTACCTCGCCGTCGAGCGGGCCATCGCCGACGCCATGGGCGACATCTCGCGCATCCAGGGCGAGGTGAACGAGAGCGACGCGCAGATCGACCGCTACAAGCAGGAGGCCGTCATCGCCGTCAACACGCTCAAGCAATCGGCGCTCGACGCGCTGGAGACGGCCGAATCCGACCTCGACGGCGTGCGCGAGCAGATGCGCGAGGCATCCGAGGTGCTGGATCGCACGGTCATCCGTTCGCCGGTCACCGGCACGGTGGTGCGCTCCTACTACCACACGGCCGGCGGCGTCATCACGACCGGCAAGCCGATCATGGAAATCCTGCCGGCCGGCGTTCCCCTGATCATCGAGGCGCAGGTGCTGCGCACCTCCATCGACCAGATTCATCAGGGCGAGAAGGCGACCGTCCGCCTTTCGGCGCTGAACAGCCGCACGACACCCGTGCTGGAGGGAAAGGTGATCTATGTCTCGGCCGATTCGGTCGAGGAAGGTCCCGTGACCTCGCCCAAGGACGTCTATATCGTGCGCGTGCGCGTGCCCGAAACGGAGATCAAGCGCGTGACCGGCTTCCATCCGGTGCCGGGCATGCCCGCCGACGTGCTGATCCAGACATCGGAGCGCACGTTTTTCCAGTATATCACCAAGCCGATCGCCGATAGCATGTCGCGGGCGTTCAAGGAGCGGTGACCGTTGGTCGGGAGGTGGCCATGGGCAACATGCCTGATGTTCTCCTTCAGGTGGGCAGGCTCAACTATGTCTGGACGAACACCGAGAGCCTGCTGATCTACGTGATCGCGCACCAGCTCGGCGTCGACAAGGAAACCGCCGTCGTGATCTTCCTCACGCTGAACACGACGCGGGCGCGCATCGACCTCGTCGAGCGCCTCGCCAAGCGCGGCACGACGGCGCCGGCCGACCGCGATTTCATCCTCGCCGCCATGGGCCGGCTGAAGCGGGTCAGCAAGGTCCGCAACAAGTACAACCACAGCATCTACGCCTTCGACGAGAAGGGCGATATCGCAAGCACCCAGTTGATGCGGCTCGTCGAGACGGAGCAGTCCATCCTCTACGGCAAGGTCGAGCAGATGGACCAGCGGGAGTTGCGTCAGCTTGAAAAGGGCATTTCCGAGATCGCCGACATCAGCAAGGCGCTGTGGGCCTTCATCCATGCGAGCCCCTTCCTGAAGGATGCCCTCTAAGCTGTGCCGGATTAGCCCTATTTGATGGGGCCGATGACCCCTTCGGTCCATGTCGGCGCCCCCCGAAAGCCTCTACTATGGGGCGAGGTCGGTCGATGGGGTGGGTGTCATGCAGGTCAAATGCATCGAGACGATGGAGGCCTTCGTCGCTTTGAAGGACAACTGGGAGGCGGTGTTTGCGGCCGATCCCCATGCGCAGCATTTCCTCTCTCATGGCTGGCTCCGGCGTTTCCTTGCCCGCAAGAAGCGATGGTTCATCCTCGCCCTGAAGGAGAAGGATCCGGGCGCCCCCTTCGTCGCCTTCTTTCCGCTGCGTCTCCAGACCCGGCAGGACAAGGACGGCCTGTTCTTCGACGAGATCGTCATGGCCGGCAATTATGCCGCCGACTATACCGGCTTCCTGTGCCTTCCGGAGTACGAGCGCTATGCCGTGGCCGGCTTCTGCAAGGTCCTCAGGCAGCAGGTCTGGAAGGAGATCAAGCTCGATTATTTCAACGGCCCGCCGGAGCGGCGCGAGGCGATGATCCGCGCGCTGGAGGGCCCGCGGGTGATGTTCCGCAGGAGAACCCCGCTCAACGAGCAGAAGATCGACGCCACGATCTGCCCGCAGATCCATCTTCCAGAGAGCTGGGACGCCTATCTGGAACGGCACATGAGCAGCCAGACTCGGCAGAAGCTGCGGCGGTTCCTGCGCAAGGTGGAAGGGGGCGACGAATTCCGCATCACCCATGCCGATGCCGAGACGATCGATCGCGACCTCACCATCCTCTTCGATTTCTGGCGGACCCGCTGGTCGCCGGTCAAGGGGGCGGAAAGGACGGAAGAACTGATCCGCAGCACGCGGCAGATGCTCATGGATTGCTTCGAGGAGGGCGATCTCGACGTGCCGGTGCTCTGGCACGGCGAGCGGCCGCTGGCCGCGCTCGCCAATATCGTCGACGCCGGCAAGAAGGCGATCCGCTTCTACATCACCGGACGCGACGAGACCTGGACCACGCCCTCGCCGGGGCTGATCCTCCACGGCTACTGCATCCGCCGGGCGATTGCGGACGGCTTCCGCCTCTACGATTTCCTGCGCGGCAACGAGCCCTACAAATACATGTTCGGCGTCGAGGAGCACCGGATAAGCTGCGTCGAGTTCAAGACCCGCGACGGCAAGAACCTCGGAGGCAAGCTCAATCCGGACAGCATCGATTTCGTCTACCGGCAGGCGCTCGATTTCAACCGCCGCGGCAAGCGGGTCGATGCCGAGCGCGCCTTCCGCCAGGTGGTGGAGGCGGCTCCCGACCATCTCGGCGCGGAGTTCGGCCTTGCCAATCTCCAGGTCCTGCGCGGCAACCTGGCCGAGGCCGAGGAGGCCTTCCGCGCGCTCCTGCCGCGCACGCCGGACCCGAGGCCCGTGCTGATGCGCCTTGCCGACGTGTGCCTTGCCCGCTCCGCCTATCCGCGGGCGATCGAGGCCCTGCGCGACGTGCTTCGCCTCGAGCCGTACAAGGGCGAGGCGCTCTACAAGCTCGGCGTCGCCTCGCTGGTGCTCGGCGAGCGCGAAGCGGCAAGGCAGGCCTGGTCCCAGCTCGTCGAGCACGGCGCCCCCACCGGGACGCGGACGGATTACGTGGAGAAGGCGCGGCGGGCCCTCAACCGTCTGCCGGTGGCAAGACGGCCGAACCGCGGCATCCTCATCAATCCGCCACCCGCCCCGCCCGCCGGTATCGATGTGCAGGCGTTCCTCATGATGACCCGGCGCAAGACCGGCGCCGCCTTCCTCAACTGACGGACGCGTCCCTCATTCCTGCCTTTCGGGGGAAGCGACGCGGGCCAGCCAGCGCCGGATGGCCGTCTCTTCCTCCGCCGACAGGCCGTTCACGATGTCCTGCTCGATGGCGCCGGTGTAAAGGGGCGACGCCTCGGTGAAGGGCTACGGGCCGGGCACCGGCTTTGCGGCGCCTCCCGCCGCCCTGCCGCTTCATGTGGATGCGGCCGCCTATGCCGCATTCCTCGCGGTCGACCGCGGCGCGCCGGGCGCCTTCAACATCGCCGAGCCGAACGACGCGGTCGCGACGGAAAAGGCCATTGCGGAACTTGGCTGGAGCCCGGAATTCCGCCTGACGGAAAACCTGCCGGCATAAAGCAGAAGGCCGCGGCCGTCTCTTCTTCCCGCCAAAATCCCTGTCGATAATTGCCGAGCTTTTTCAATGGAAAAGGCACGATCCGATAGCGCGCGGAATCGCGTTTTCGGCGGGCGTCTCCAATTTTCTTGCGAAGACTGTTGCGCTTAGTTGGATACTAATATACTACTTCTGTCGATCAAACGGAGGTGCTGGTCGGTGGGCAGGAACGGGCGTCATATCGTTGTGCGGGCGGGGAGGGCTCTGTCGTGACCCAGGCCCGCAGGAAGCGTTCGCTTGCCGGCGTCACGCCGATCTCCCATCAGCGCGCGGCGGCCCCGCGTGCGGCGACGCTCGTCTACAATGCGCTGCGCGACGACATCATCTCGCTCCGCCGCAAGCCGATGGACCTCCTGAACGAGAAGGAACTGGAGGCCGAATTCGGCGTCAGCCGGACGCCGATCCGCGAGGCGATGCTGCGGCTTTCCGACGAAGGCCTCGTCGACGTCTTCCCGCAGTCGGGCACCTTCGTCTCGCGCATCCCGCGCCATGCCCTCTACGAGGCGATCCTGGTGCGCAAGGCGCTGGAGGACACGACCGTTTCCATCGCCGTCGAGAAGATGACGCCGGCGGGGCTTCGCGCGCTGGAGCGCAACCTTGCCGATCTCGGCGCCTGCGTGCGGGACGACGACGTCGCCGCCTTCCATGTGCTCGACAACGATTTCCACAAGCTGATCAGCGATATCGCCGGCTTCCCGGGCATCTGGGCCCTCATCCAGCAGGTCAAGGTCCATTCGGACCGCTACCGCCTCCTCACCCTGCCGCAGGAGGGCCGCCTTGCCCGCGTCATCGAGGAGCATTCGGCCGTGATCGACTGCATGAAGGCCGGCGACAAGGCGGGCGCCACGGCCGCCATGAGCTTCCATCTCGGCAAGCTGCTCGGCGAGGTCGAGACGGCCGAGATCTGGGATCCGAACTATTTCATCGAGGATGCGAAATCTCCCGTGGCATCCGCCGAACAGAAGGAGAAGAACCCATGAAGATCGAGGTGCGTCACGCCTCCCATCCCGAAGCGGTCCGCGGTTACGACACGCAGACGCTGCGCCGGCACTTCCTGATCGAGACGGTGTTTGCCGCCGGCGAGATCCGGCTCACCTATTCCCATTATGACCGCATGGTCGTCGGCGGCGCGACGCCGCTCGGCGAGGCGCTCGCCCTCGGCGCGCCGAAGGAGATCGGCCAGGACAGCTTCCTGGCCGAGCGCGAGCTTGGCGTCCTGAATGTCGGCGGGGCCGGCCATGTCGTCGTCGGCGGAACGCGCCACGCGCTTTCGAAATACGATTGCCTCTATGTCGGCAAGGGTGCAGGCGATGTCCGCTTCGAAAGCGTCGACGCCGCCGCGCCGGCCAAGTTCTATCTCGTCTCCACGCCGGCCCATCAGGCCCATCCGACGGTGCTGCTCACCCGCGACAAGGCGCGCCACCTGACGCCCGGCGAGGCGGCGACCGCCAACAAGCGCTCGATCTACCAGTTCATCCATCCCGAGGTCTGCCAGTCCTGCCAGCTCACCATGGGCTTCACCATGATCGAGGAGGGCAGCGTCTGGAACACCATGCCCGCCCACACGCACGACCGGCGCATGGAGGCCTATCTCTATTTCGACCTCGATGCCGACCAGCGCGTCTTCCATTTCATGGGCGAGCCACAGGAGACGCGCCACATGCTGGTCGCCAACGAGCAGGCGATCATCTCGCCGCCCTGGTCGATCCATTCGGGCGCCGGCACGAAGAACTATAGCTTCATCTGGGCGATGGGCGGTGACAACAAGAGCTTCACCGACATGGACCATATCGCGATTGCGGACCTGAGGTAGGACGATGGCCAATCCCTTCGATCTTTCCGGCCGCACCGCCATCGTCACCGGCGCCAATACCGGCATCGGCCAGGCGATCGCCGTGGCGCTTGCCGAGGCAGGCGCGTCGATTGCCGCCGTCGGCCGTTCCTCGATGGAGGAAACCGAGGCCCTGGTCTCGAAGGCGGGCAGCCGCTTTCACGCCATCAAGGCCGACCTTTCGACCATCGAACCCGTCAAGGCCATCGTCGCCGAGACGCTCTCGGCCTTCGGCCGCCTCGATATCCTCGTCAACAATGCGGGCATCATCCGGCGGGCCGACGCCGTCGACTTCACGGAAGAGGATTGGGACGCCGTCATCGACACCAACCTGAAGACGGCGTTCTTCCTGTCGCAGGCGGCGGGCCGCCACATGCTCGAACAGGGGAGCGGCAAGATCATCAACATCGCCTCGCTCCTGTCCTTCCAGGGCGGCATCCGCATCCCGTCCTACACGGCCTCCAAGAGCGGCCTTGCCGGCATCACCAAGCTGCTCGCCTGCGAATGGGCGGGCAGGGGCGTCAACGTCAACGCTATCGCGCCGGGCTATTTCTCGACCAACAACACGACGGCCCTGCGGGAGGACCCGGACCGCAGCGCGGCGATCCTCGCGCGCATACCGGCCGGGCGTTGGGGGACGCCGGCCGAGCTTGGAGGAGCGGCCGTCTTCCTGGCGTCGGCCGCGTCCGACTACGTCCACGGAACGGTCATCCCGGTGGATGGGGGCTGGCTCGCCCGCTAGCCGCAGCGTGATCCGCACGCATTGGAGGAGGAAATGCACTATCAGTTCGATTTCGGGGCGCTCCTGCCCTATTGGCAGAGCTTCCTGTCGGGCGCGCTGACCACCATCGAGATCACCGTCTTCTCGGTGATCATCGGCCTGGGGATCGGCATCGCCTGCGCGATTGCCCGCCGCTCCCAGGTCGCCGTTCTGCGCGCGGTCGTCGGCGTCTATATCGAGGCCGTCCGCAACACGCCCTTCATCGTGCAGATCTTCTTCATCTTCTTCGGCCTGTCGTCGGTCGGCATCCGCATGCCGATCATCGCGGCCTCGGTCTTCGCGATGGTCATCAACGTGGGCGCCTATACGGCCGAGATCGTGCGCGCCGGCATGGATTCCATCCATCCGAGCCAGATCGAGGCGGCCCAGGCGCTCGGCCTGTCGAAGTTCCAGATCTACCGCGACATCATCATGCTGCCGGCCATCGAGCGGGTCTATCCCTCGCTCTCCAGCCAGTTCATCCTGATGATGCTGGCGACCTCGATCTGCTCGCAGATCTCCGCGGAGGAGCTGACGGGGGTCGCCAACAACATCCAATCGAACACCTTCCGCTCGCTGGAGACCTATTTCGTCGTCGCGCTGCTCTATATCGCGATCACCTACCTGATGCGCGCCGCCTTCTTCGGGCTCGGCCTCATCGCATTCCCGCGCCGTCGCCGGCTCGGGCTCGGCGTGTGAGGACCAGGATGTTCGGAGCCTTTTCCACCAACCATCTGATCTACCTGCTCGACGGCCTCCTGTGGACGGTCATCCTGTCCGCGCTCGCCTTCCTGCTCGGTGGCATCGCCGGCTTCTTCGTGATGCTGGCCCGCATCTCGCGCTTCCGCTGGCTGCGGCGCGTGGCGCTCGTCTATATCCAGATCGTGCAGGGCACGCCGCTGCTGATCCAGATGTTCATCCTCTATTTCGGCCTCGGCGTCTTCGGCATCTCGGTGCCGCCGCTCGCCGCCGCCGGCCTCGGCATGATGGTCTATACCAGCTCCTATCTCGGCGAGATCTGGCGCGGGGCCGTGGGCTCCATCGCCAAGACGCAGTTCGAGGCGGCCGAATGCCTCGGCCTGACGCGCTGGCAGGCCCTGCAGGACGTCATCCTGCCCCAGGCGCTGAAGATCGCGACGCCCCCGACGGTCGGCTTCCTGGTGCAACTCGTCAAGAACACCTCGCTCGCCTCCGTCGTCGGCTTCCTGGAGCTGACGCGCGCGGCGCAGGTCATCAACAACTCGCTGTTCCAGCCCTTCCTGGTCTTCGGCGTCGCAGCCTTCTTCTACTTCTGCGTCTGCTACCCGCTGTCGGCATGGAGCCGTTCGCTCGAGAGGAAACTCAATGTCGGTCGCCGTTAAACTCACCAATGTCGTCAAGCGCTTCGGCGAGCTGGAAGTGCTGAAGGGCGTGTCCTTCGAGATCAATTCCGGCGAGGTCGTCGCGCTCATCGGCCAGTCGGGCTCGGGCAAGTCGACGGCGCTGCGCTGCATCAACCAGCTCGAGACGATCCAGGGCGGCTCCATCGAGGTGTGCGGCCACCGCGTCGAGGACCCGAAGCTCGACGTGCGGGCGCTGCGCCGCGATATCGGCATGGTGTTCCAGAGCTACAATCTCTTCCCGCACATGACGGTGGCGCAGAACATCATGCTGGCGCTGCGCCGCGTGAAGGGCATGCGCAAGGACGAGGCCTACGAGGTCGCCAAGCCCGTGCTTGCCAAGGTCGGCCTTTCGGAGAAGATCGACAGCTATCCCGAGCAGCTTTCCGGCGGCCAGCAGCAGCGCGTGGCGATTGCCCGCTCGCTCGCCATGCAGCCGAAGGTGATGCTGTTCGACGAGGTGACGTCCGCGCTTGACCCGAAGCTGACGGGCGAGGTGCTGCGCGTGATGGAGGACCTCGCCCGCGGCGGCATGACGATGATCGTCGTCACCCACGAGATGGGCTTCGCCAAGCGGGCCGCCAACCGCGTCATCTACATGCATACCGGCAAGGTCTGGGAGACGGGAGGGGCAGACATCCTCTCCAACCCGCAGACGCCGGAACTGAAGGAGTTCATGGCCGAGGAGCTTTGAATTCAAGGAGGAGGACCTGCGCTTTCGCGCAGGGTCGGATCAACGAGAGAGGAGACTCACATGCCGACGAAAATGATCTCGAAGCTGGCCGTCCTGGCCGGCGCAAGCCTTCTGGCCTTCGCATCGGTCGCCAATGCCGATGTGCTGGACAACATCAAGAAGGCCGGCAAGGTGCGCATCGCCGTGGCGATGGGCATTCCGGAATATTCCTTCGTGGACGAGAACCTGAAGCCGACCGGCTCGGACGTCGAGACCGCGAAGCTGATCGCCAAGGACCTCGGCGTCGAGCTGGAACTGGTGGAAATCACCAATGCCGCCCGCGTTCCCTCGGTCCAGACGGGCAAGGCCGACATGGTCGTCTCCTCGCTCGGCATCACCGACGAGCGCAAGAAGGCGATCGACTATTCGGTTCCCTATGCGACGCTGGCGCTCGTCGTCGCCGCGCCGGCGGACGTTGCGATCAAGGACTATGCCGACCTTGCCGGCAAGCGCATCGCCGTGACGCGCGCCACGACCAACGACCAGGACATCACGGCCAATGCGCCGGGCGCCGATATCGTCCGCTTCGAGGATGACGCGACGCTGATCACGGCCGTCGTTTCCGGCCAGGTGAACATCCTCTCCAGCCAGTCGGCGGTCATCAACGGCATCAACAAGAAGATGGCGAGCAACCCGCTGGAGACGAAGTTCATCCAGAAGGAAACCGTTCTCGGCATCGGCATCCCGAAGGGCGAGACGGCTTTGAAGGAATGGCTCGACAAGTGGGTCAAGACCAATTTCGACAACAAGGTGCTGCGCGACATCTATCGCGAGTTCCACAATGCCGAACTGCCCGACGACCTGACCTCGCGCTAAGCGCGGAGAGGAAAACGCCGGGGTGGATGCCCCGGCGTTTTGCGTCAAGGTCCCGCTTCGTCGGAACTTACCGGGCTTCTGCGGGTTATCCGCTCGTTGAAACACGGAGGCTACGATGAAGAAGATGATCCTTATTGCCTGCATCGGCATGTCGCTTGCCGCCTGTACCGCAACGGAACGGGGCGCCGGGGTCGGTGCGGCGACGGGCGCCGTCGTCGGCGGGGTTGCGACCGGCAATGTCCGCGGCGCCGCGGTCGGCGCAGCCGTTGGCGGTGTCGCCGGCGCGTTGATCGGCAGCGTCGAAGACCAGCCCGGCCAGTGCTACTATCGCGACCGCTACGGCCGCCGTTACATCGACCGCTGCTGAATCCGTGATGTCCACCGCATGGTCTTCGCAGGGAGCATGCGGTGGAACAAAACGGCCGCTCTTCCGTTGAAATCCGGCAACGAAGGAGAAATGACTTGGAAAGCCATCGTTCTTCACCGGCGGTCGAATCCCTCAAGCAGGAACAGAAGAAACGGCCGCCGAAAGACGCCCTCAACGAGGGCCTCAAGGAAACCTTTCCGGGCTCCGACCCGGTTTCCGTGACGACCACGTCCATCCCCGCCGGCCGGACCGATGCCGAAGAGGCAAAGAAGGTCCGCGACGAGGACAACTGATCCCCACCGCCCCCGGTTCGCCCAGCGCCCGGGGGCGTTGCTTGCCCGAAAGGTCGACCATGACGGACATCCGCAGGCACGGTTTCGAAAGCGATGCGCAGTGGCGGGAACACCTCGAGGAGATCGAGGACATGGAGGCCCGCTCGGCCGAAAACCGCGCGCGCCGCGACCTTGCGGCCCTGCGCGCCGACCTTGCGGCATTGCGGGGCCGCCTTCGCGCAAGGGCCCGCCGCGGGCGGGCGATGCCGCTCTGGCAGCGCATGGCGGGTGCCGCCGCCCTTCTCCTCCTCTTCACGCTCGCAAGCCGGTAGGCAAAGGCCGGCGCGCCGCAAGGTCATTGCGCGCGGGCATGCGATAATCTGAATCTTTCATGAAGACGACGGGCAAGCCCCTTGACTCCGGTCGAGGGGTATTGAGACATATGGTTGTCAGACAACTTACATAAATGGGGATCCAGCCTGACGGATCACAAGGAGGACACATGAAAAAGCTCTTCATGCGATTGGCCGTAGGGGCCGCTTTCGTCGCTGCCGCCGTCTCGGCCCATGCCGGCCAGACGCTGGACCGTGTGATGGAAAAGAAGGCGATGGTCGTCGCCACCAACAGCGGCTGGCCGCCCCAGAGCTATCTCGACGACAACAACGAGATGGTCGGCTTCGACATCGACGTCTCGCGCGAGATCGCCAAGCGCCTCGGCGTCGAGGTCAGCTTCGAGACGCCGGACTGGGCGACGCTGACGGGCGGCCGCTGGCAGGGGCGCTACGACCTCGGCGTCGGCTCCGTGACACCGACCAAGGCGCGCGCCCAGGTCATCGACTTCGTCGGCATCTACTACTACAGCCCCTATGTCTACGTGGTCCACAAGGACAGCGACGCCAAGACTGTCACCGATCTCAACGGCAAGGTGATCGGCGTCGAGACGGCGACGACCTCGGAGGACTTCATCAACCGCCGCCTGGAGATCGACGCGCCGGGCCTGCCGCCGATCGAATACAAGCTGGAGCCCGGCGAGGTGCGCACCTTCGCCGATTCCATGCTGCCCTTCGACGACCTGCGCCTCGGCAACGGCGTGCGCCTCGACGCGGTCATCGCGCCGGAGCAGACGGCGATGAACGCCATCAAGAACGGCTACCCGGTCAAGGTCATCGAGGGCGAATATGCCTTCCGCGAGCCGCTCGTCGTCATCGCCGAGAAAGGCGATGCCGAATGGACCGCCAAGGTCGGCGGCATCATCGAGGAGATGAAGAAGGACGGCACGCTCGCCGCGCTGACCACCAAGTGGTACGGCAAGGACTACAGCGCCGATTGAGGCTGCCGGAACTTTCGGCGCGGGGGCATTCGTGCCCGCGCCCCATGCCTGAGGGGGAGCGACATGGCCTATCCGGATACCTATTACAAACGCACCATGGCGGACCAGACCGCGCGGCCGGCGCTTTCGGGCACGGTGGAATGCGACGTGGCGATCGTCGGCGGGGGCCTTGCCGGCCTTTCGGCGGCCCTGCAGCTTGCCCGTGCCGGCAGGAGCGTCACGGTGCTGGAGGCCGAAAGCGTCGGCTTCGGCGCCTCCGGCCGCAACGGCGGCTTCGTCAGCCCCGGCTATGCGACGGGCGGCGAGGAGATCGCCCGTATCGCCGGCAAGGAGAAGGCGCGCCAGCTTCATCTTCTTTCCGTCGAGGGCGTGGATTTCGTCCGCGACAACATCCGCACGCTCGGCATTGCCGACGCCAGGCCCGTGCCGGGCATCATGAGTGTGCTGCGCTACGACGACGGCGCAAGCCTCAAGGCCTATGCGCAGGAGGTGCAGCGGGAATACGGCTACGAGCTCGAATACATGGACCGCGACGCGGTCCGCGCGGTGCTGAAGTCGGAACGCTATTTCCAGGCGCTGCGCAATCCCAATGCCTTCCACATGCACCCGCTCAACTATCTGCGCGGCATCGCGCGCGAGATCGAGCGGCTCGGCGGGCGCATATGCGAGCAGTCGCCGGTAACGGCCACCGATCTCGGGGGCGCGGAAAAACGGTTGGCGACGGCCGGCGGCGCGGTGAAGGCGCGCGACGTCCTCTTCACGACGGGCGGCTATACCGGCCCGCTCAACGGCCGGCTGAAGCGCGCCTTCCTGCCCATCGCCACCTATGTCATGGTCAGCGAGGAGGCTCCGGAGCTGATCGCCTCGGCCATCGCCACGACGGACGCCATCGGCGACAACCGCCGGGCCGGCGACTACTACCGCGTGATCGACGACGGCCGGCGCGTCCTCTGGGGCGGCCGCATCACCACCCATGCCGCCTCGACCGCCGGCCTCGTGAAGGAGCTGCGCGCCGAAATGGTCGGCACCTATCCGCAGCTTGCCGGCCTCAGGACGGAGCTCGCCTGGTCCGGCCTCATGTCCTATGCCCGCCACCTCATGCCCCAGATCGGGCGGATGAGCCCCGGCGTCTGGTATTGCACCGCCTTCGGCGGCCACGGCCTCAACACGACGGCGATCGGCGGCAAGGTCATCGCGGAAGGCATTCTCGGGACAAGCGAGCGCCACCGGCTCTACGAGCCCTTCGGCCTCGTCTGGGCCGGCGGCCTTGCGGGCCTTGCGGTCGCCCAGCTCACCTATTGGAAGCTCCAGGCGCAGGACTGGTGGCGCGAACGCGCGGCGTAAGAAGGAAGGGCGGAACATGATCGGTCGTCTGATACTCACCTATCCCGAAGCCTCGCGGCGGGCAGGGGCCCTCATGGTTCTCGCCGTCGTCGTGGCGGGGCTCTATTCCATGGGCATCAGCTCGGCCTGGATCGGCCATCTCCTGCCGCCCTCGGCAAGCTGGCTCGGCGAGAACCCGGCGGCGGGCCGGCTGGTCTCCGCGCTGCTGATCGCGCTCATCCTCGCCGCCAACTGGAAGGCATTGCGCCAGCTTTCGCGGCGCCAGCAGGTCGTCGCGGTCTGGATCGAGCTGTTCGTGCTCCTGATGCTGTTCTTCTATTCCTTCGATCTCTCCTTCGCCTTCATCGCCAAGAAGATCGGCTTCCTCATCACGCAGGGCGTGACGACGACGCTCTACATCTCCGCCATTTCCATCGTCATCGCCACGGTGATCGCGCTCGCCGGCGCCATCGCGAAACTGTCGAGCAACGGCGTCATCTACGGCCTTGCGACCTTCTACACCTCGCTCTTCCGCGGCCTGCCGCTGCTCATGCAGATCTACATCATCTATCTCGGCCTGCCGCAGGTCGGCTATGTGATCAGCGCCGTGCCGGCCGGCATCCTGGCGCTGTCGCTCTGCTACGGCGCCTACATGACCGAGATTTTCCGCGCCGGCATCCAGAGCATCAACCGCGGGCAGACGGAGGGGGCGACGGCGCTCGGCCTCAGCCCGGCACAGACCATGGCGCTCGTCATCCTGCCGCAGGCCATGCGGGTGATCATCCCGCCGACCGGCAACCAGTTCATCGCCATGCTGAAGGATTCCTCGCTCGTGTCGGTCGTCGGCGTCTGGGAGATCATGTATCTCGCCCGCACCCAGGGCCAGACCGAGTTCCGCCACATCGAGATGCTGATCACCGCCTCGATGATCTACTGGATCCTGTCGATCTGCCTGGAATATGCCCAGTCCCGCATCGAGGAACGCTTCGGACGCTTCAATGCCCGCTGACGCCTCCGCAATGGAGGGCGGCGCTCCCTTCACGCCGTCGAACGGGCGCGGCGCGGTGCTCGTCCTTGCCGCCTTCTCCATCTTCTCGGCGACGGATGCCGTCGTGAAGATCATGACCGCGGCGATGCCGGCGCCGCAGGTGACGTTCCTCGTCACCGCCGCCGCGCTTGCCTTGCTGCTGCTCCATGCGCTTTCTACCGGCCGCCTGCACCGCCTACTGCCGCGCCAGCCGTCGCTCGCCTTCTGGCGGGCGCTGCTGCTTGCGCTCGACACGCTGCTGATCCACTACGCCTTCGCGCGGCTGCCGCTGGCGGATGCCTATCTCATCGCCTTCCTGACGCCGATCCTCGTTGCCGTCCTCGGCTTCGTCTTCCTGCGGGAGCGGCTTTCGGCCATCGGCTGGGCGGGCGTGCTGGTGGGGTTCGCCGGCGTCGTGGTGGCGCTGAAGCCCGGCGTGGCGCCGCTCAACCTCGGCCATGCGGCCGCCTTCGGCTCGGCGGTCTTCTTCGCCCTTTCGCTCATCCTGCTGCGCCGTGCGAAAGTGGCGGAGACGGACGAGGCGCTCGTCGCGAGCCTCCTCGTCGTGCTGACGCCGGTCGCCCTTTCCGTCGCGGCAGCCTCCGGCGGAATGGTAATGCCGGCTTCGGCAGACCTTCTTCTTGGCGCCGTCGGCGGGGCGATGATGCTGGGCGGCCATGCGCTGCTGGTGCGGGCCTTCCGCGTCGGCGAGGCCTCGGTGGTCGCGCCGTTCCAGTACAGCCAGATCATCTGGGGATGCCTTTACGGCCTCATTCTCTTTGCAACGCCGGTGGAGGTGCACACGCTCGCCGGCGCGGCGATCATCATCGTCTCGGGCTGGCTCGTCCTGAAGTAGGCCGCGTCAAAGCGGCTGCGGCACCTGCGGGAATCCGCCGACATGGGTGCAGGTGCGCGCGGCCCGGTCCCGCCCCGCTGCAAGGCAATCGGAAAGCGGCAGGCCGGCGATATGCGCGGCGAGGAAACCGGCGATGAAGCTGTCGCCCGCCCCGGTCGTATCGACGACCTCCACAGGCCTTACGCCTGCCTCGACGCGCACCTTGCCGTTGCTCGCCACCGATCCCCTGCCGCCGCGGGTGACGACGGCGAGCGGCACGCCGTCGTCGCCAAGGCGTCGCAGCAGGGCCTCCAGGGCCGCATCGTCGTCGCCCGCCGAGGCGAAGGCGATGGAAAGGCCCTCGGTGCCGAGATCGGCCGGGTCGGCATTGACGGAAATGTCCTGCGAGACGCTGACCCCCGCGCCCGCAAGCGCGCGGCGCAGCGCGCCTCCGTCGTCCATCCAGCCGATATGCACATGGTCCATGGTCGCAAGGAAGGCGATCCCGGCGGCATCGGGGCGGTAGCCGGCGCAGACGCCGAAGTCCTCGTGGAGGAAGACCCGGTCGCCGGAGGGCAGCGTCTCGATGTCCGTACAGGCCGTCACGCCGGGGCGCTCGCGCAGATGTGTGACATCGACGCCGTTCTCCTCCAGAAGCCGCCGCGTGTGACGCCCCGCATCGTCCGGCCCGACGGCGCCGAAATAGAAGGCGGCATGCCCGAGAAGCGCAAGCTGCACCGCGACGTTCACCGCGTTCCCGCCGACAAGCGCCTGCGAGACGGGGGGACGGTAGCGGTCGATGCAATTGTCGCCGACGGCGGCGAAGCGGAAGGTCTTCATGCGGGTCTCGAATGGGCGACAAGGCCGCGAATGCGGATGGTGCATTCGCGGCCTGGGAGGGGCATGCGTCAAGCCGCGGTTTTCAGTAGGCGACGCGCTTGTAGTAGCGGCGCGTCGTCAGCGGATGGTCGCGCAGGACTTCAAGATGGGCGCTGATGCGCTCGAGCACGGTCGCCAGCAGCACCGGCGAGACGAGCGCCCGCACCTCCGGCGAAATGCCGGGCAGGTCGAATTCGGCGGTATCGAGCACGGTCAGCCTGTCGGTATAGGTCGGCGCGAAGGTCTCGACGCGGTCGGCCAGCGGCCGCAGGGCATCCTCGCCCTTGAAGAGGATGACGCTGACGCCCTTCTCCACCAGTTCCAGCGTGCCGTGGAAGAAGTCCGAGGCATGGACGGGGCGGGTGCGGATCCATTGCATCTCTTCCAGGATGCACATGCCGTAGTAGAAGGCCTCCGGCCAGACGTTCCCCGCGCCGGTGACGATGTGGTAATCCGCGCCGGCCAGCACTTTCGCGAAGGCCTCGGCCTTCGGCTCGTAGGCGCGTTTCACCTCCAGAAGCAGGTCCGGCATCCGGGCGAGCTCGGCGACGATCGCGTCGTGGTTGGCGATCTCGCCGCGGTGCTTCATGACGGCGAGCGCGATGAAGAGGGATTGCAGGTAGAAGGATTCGCAGGACGTGTCGTCCTCGGCGAAGTTCACGAAGACGTGGTCGCCGCCCTTGCCGAGCGGCGTTTCCGCGTGGCCGACGAGCGTGAGGACGGTCGCGCCGGTCTCCTTCAGCTTCGCAAGGAGCGCCACGCTCTCCTTCGTCGTGCCGGAAAGGGAGGGCATCACGACGATCGACTTTTCCGTCAGGTGCGCCGAGCCGGTGATGACGAGTTCGGCCGGCATGTCGATGAAGGCGGGAAAGCGCGAGCGGCACTGGAGGAGCTGCGCTGCCGGCTGCATCAGGATCGCCGCGCCGCCCGTGCCGAGGAAGAAGATGTTCTCCGCGCCGGCCGCAAGGCAGGAGGCGATCACCGTTTCCAGCCGTTTCTGCAGGCCGACCGCGCCCGACTGGATGCGAAGGAATCTCTGTTCGTCAAAATTCAGCATGTCCTGCCCCGATAGATAGATCAAAGTTGTAAGACAACTGACATCATGGTTTCGCGCTGTCAAGCCGCGCCCGCTGGGGTAGGACGGAGCACGGCGAGGGCGGCGGCGTCCTCCGGGTTTTCCAGCCTTCCGCTTGACCCTCCGGGATTCGTCAGACAAGAAGAGGAAACCAATCATCGAACGAGGCAGGCGGTGGAAGAACCCCTTCGCGATTCGCGCACGCTCGCCGTCCAGCTCAGGGACCGGATCGCCGATCTCATCCGGGAAGAGGGGCTGAAGCCGGGCGACAAGCTGCCGACCGAGGCGCAGCTCACCCAGCGCTTCCGCATTTCGCGCCCGGCGCTGCGCGAGGCGCTGAAGCTGCTGGAACAGGACGACGTGATCTATGTGGAGCACGGCCGCGGCCGCTTCGTCTCCGCGCTTTCCGCCGTGCAGGTCGACCGGCCGATCACCGTCTTCGAGAGCGTGACCGACATGGCGCGGCAGTACGGCTACCGCACCGTCAACAAGGTCCTGTCGATCTCGGAGGAGGCGCCGGACAGGCATGTCGCGGAATGCCTACGGCTCGGCGCGGCCGACCGCGTCATCCGCATCGAGCGCCTGCGCCTGCACGACGAGGAGCCGATCCTCTATTGCATCGACTACGTGCCGCGCGGCATCGTCGCCGGCAGGCTTTACGACGTGGACTGGACCGGGTCGCTGATGGACCTGCTCGAGCGATACGGCAACCGCCCGCGCATGTCGGCGGCGAACGTCTCGGCCGTGATGCTTCCCGACGATGCCGTCGAGCGGCACGACCTCAGGAATTTCGGCCCCGCGCTGCTGATCACCGAGACCTGTTTCAACGCCGTCGGCGCGCCGGTCAACTTCGCCCGCGACTATCACCGCGGCAGCCACTTCACCTTCAGCTTCACGCGGAAGTAGGGCGGCCGGCTTGCGTCAAACGCAAGGTCATCCGCCCGGCAAGTTCGGCATCCGGCGCGAGTGCGACGAGGCCGCCGCCCTCGTCGTCATGGTGGGCGTGCGGCCGGTGGCTCATCGGCTCGAAGCAGACGAACCCGTCCGACGCCGAAGGCGAATAGATGACGAAATGGCGGAGGCCTTCGCCGGCCTCCAGCGACAAGACAAGGCCGGTCTCCGGCCATTCGATCCGCGCGCGCCCGTCCCAGCCGTCGAAGGCGTTGTTCAGCCAGCGGTCCGGCAGCGTCGTGCCTGCCGCAAGGTCGAGATCCCGCGGCAGCGGGCCGGCAGCGCCCGGCAGGTGGTTTTCCCGTTCCGGCCGGAAGCGCTCTGCCCGGGCGACGAGCCGCATCTTCGGCGTGCGGGGAAAATAGGGATGGAAGCCGAGGCCGTAAGGTAACGCTCGCGGCGCCCTGTTGGTGACGGTGAGCGACAGCGTCAGGCTGTCGTCGCCGAGCGTGATGGCCTGCGTGGCCTCGTAGGCGAAAGGGGAGGCGCTGCTTGCCTCGTGCCGGTCGTGGAAGACGATACCGTGCGGTTCTTGCCGCAGGATCGACCAGCGCCGAAGCCAGCCGTCGCCGTGCAGGACGAGCGGATCGGCGGTGTTCGGCGCCAGCGCATAAGTTTCGCCGGCAAAGCGGAAGGCGTTGCCCTCGATGCGGTTGCCGAAGGGAACGAGCGGAAAGCAGGCTTCCGCGCCGAAGGCCTGCGAGGCAAGGCCCGGCGACGGTGTCGGCGCAAGGATGGGGACGCCGTGCCAGTGCGCGGCGAGGACAGCACCGCCGAGCGGGCTCACATCGACGGTGAGCCCGTTCCTTTCGAGGCGGACGATATCCTCTGCCACGGCGTCAGCCGCGCCGGCCGGCGGCGGCCGAGCGCAGGTTGTCGAGCAGGACCGCGAGCAGCAGGATCAGGCCGCGCACGACATACTGGTAGAAGGCCTGGATGTTGAGGAGGTTCATGACGTTCTCGGCGATGCCCATGATGAGCACGCCGACGATGACGCCCGTCATGGCCGCACGCCCGCCGGCAAGCGATACGCCGCCGAGCACGCAGGCCGAGATGACCGAGAGCTCGAGGCCGGTGGCGGCATTCGGCTGGCCGGAGGTGATGCGCGAGGCGAGCAGAACCCCGGCGACGGCGCAGACGAGGCCCTGCAGCGCGAAGATCCAGATGCGCATGCTGGAGACGTCGACGCCGGCAAGGCGCGAGGCCTCCGGATTGCCGCCGATCGCCAGCGTGTTCTTGCCGAAGACGGTGCGGTTCAGCACGAAGCCGAAGACGATGAAGAAGATCGCCATGACCCAGATCGGCGTCGGGATGCCGAGGAACTTGGAGAGGGCGAGCTGGTAGAAGCCGGGATCGTTGATGCCGACGGCGCGCCCGTCCGAGGCGATCAGCGCGAAGCCGCGCACGATCTGCATGGTGGCGAGCGTCGTGATGAGCGCATTGATGCGGAAGCGGGCGATGACGAGGCCGTTGACGAAACCGACGGCGCCGCCGCACAGGAGCGCGGCGACAAGCCCGACGACGATCGAGCCCGAGGCGTTCGAGGCCATGACGGCGATCATGCCGGAAAAGGCGACCGTCGAGCCGACCGAAAGGTCGAAGTCGCGCGAGGCGAGGCAGAACATCATGGTGCAGGCGACGATGCCGATGGTGACGACCGACTGCAGCAGGCCCAGCATGTTGCGCTCGGTCAGGAAGTTCGGCACCGTGAGCGCGACGACGGCGAAGGCGACGGCGAAGATGACGACGAGGCCCTGCTCGCCGAGGAGGAGTTTTTTCAAGGACGTCATCGGGACTGGACCTGCTGGTTGGGAAGTTCGCTGGCATTGGCCCCATCGGGGGCCACATCGGGAAGGGCGGCGGCGAGGATGCGGCGCTCGTCGAAATCGGCCCGCTCGATATTTGCCGCGACCTTGCCCTCGCACATGACCATGATGCGGTCGGTGATGCCCATCACCTCCGGCAGCTCGCTGGAGATGACGACGATGGCCATGCCCTGGCCGGCGAGTTCATAGAGGATCTCGTAGATTTCCGACTTGGCGCCGACATCGATGCCGCGCGTCGGCTCGTCGATGATGAGGACCTTGACGCCCTGCTCGGAAAGCCAGCGGCCGAGGATGACCTTCTGCTGGTTGCCGCCCGACAGGTTGACGATGTCCTGCTTGCGCGAGGGCGTGCGCACGCGCAGCTTCGCGATGAAGCGCTCGGCAAGCTCGGCCTCCTTCTTCGGCTGGAGAAGGCCGAAGGGGGAGAAATGCCGTCGCGAGGAGATCGCCATGTTCTCCTCGATGTTGCGGCCCTGCACGATGCCGTCGGACTTGCGGTCCTCCGGGCAGAGCACGATGCCGGAGCGGATCGATTGCGGCGGGCTGTCCGGCGTGACGGCCTTGCCGTCGACGCTGACGGTGCCCTGCGACCGGCTGTCCGCGCCGTAGACGAGGCGGGCCATCTCGCTGCGGCCGGCGCCGATGAGGCCGAAGAAGCCGAGGATCTCGCCCTGCCGGACGGAGAAGCTGATCGGCGTGCGCAGCTTGCGCCCGGCAAGGTCCCTGACCTCCAGCCGGACCGCGCCGCGCTCGCGCGGGCGAAAACCCCAGATGTTGGAAATCTCCCGGCCAACCATTTCGGCGATGATCTGGTCGCGCGTCACCTCGGATATATCAGGATGGTGGGCGGCAAGCTTGCCGTCGCGCAATACGGTGAGGCTGTCGCACAAGCGGAAAATCTCGTCGAGCCGGTGCGAGACGTAGAGGATGACCTTGCCCTGCGCGCGCAGGCGGTCGATCAGAGCGAAGAGGATTTCGCTCTCGCGCGAGGAGAGCGAGGAGGTCGGCTCGTCGAGCGCGATGACGCGCGCATCAGCCATCACGGCCTTGGCGATCTCCACCATCTGGCGCTCGCCGATGGAAAGCGAGGCGACCTTGGCGGCCGGATCGATGGCGATGCCGATCTCCGCGAGCTTCTCCTTGACCACGCCGGTCAGGCGCGTGCGGTCGATGACGCCGGCCTTGCCGGGAAAGCGGCCGAGCCAGAGGTTCTCGGCGACGGTCAGCTCGGGCACGAGCTGGAGTTCCTGGTGGATGACGATGACGCCCGCCTCGAAGGCATCGCGCACGGAACGGTAGCGCTGCGGCTTGCCGTCGATGAGGATGTCGCCGGTATCGGCGGACTGGTCGCCGGAAAGCACGCGGATGAGGGTCGATTTGCCCGCGCCGTTTTCGCCCATCAGGCCGTGCACGG
Source organism: Shinella fusca (assembly GCF_014203155.1). Lineage (GTDB taxonomy): Bacteria > Pseudomonadota > Alphaproteobacteria > Rhizobiales > Rhizobiaceae > Shinella > Shinella fusca. Next base: position 225,132 of record NZ_JACHIK010000004.1, on the reverse strand, counting down.
CCCCCTTCTTCACGGAGAAGGAAACGTCGGCGAGCGCCTGCACGCCGGGATATCCCTTGGATATCGCCCTGAATTCGAGAAAGTCCTGCATGGTCGGCTCCGTAAGGAGGCCCGGCGGCTGGTGCCGCCGGGATGAAATCATCACGAGACGATGATTATTCGATGCCGAGGTCCTTGCGAACCTGCTCGTAGTTGTCGCGCAGCGCGATCTGGCCGGCGGTGAGCGTCAGCTTTTCCGGCTCCTTGCCGTTGGCGATCCACTCGTACATGTTGAGTGCGGTCTCGTAGCCATGGCGCTTCGGCGAGATGATCACGGTGCCGAAGAAGCCGGTCGGCGCGGGCTTCTTGAACTCGTTGATGGCCGAGTCCGCGCCGCCGATGCCGACGCCGATCATGCTGTCGGCGGGAATGCCGACGCTTTCGCTGGCGCGCACGGCGCCGAGCACGGCTTCGTCATTGAGGCCGACGGCCACCCACTTCTTGATGCCGGCATTCTTGTTGAGAACGACCGTCGCGGCGTTGAGGGCCGCTTCCGTGTCGGTCTTGGCCTGCGGGGCGTCGAAGATGTTGGCTTCTGGGAAGCCGGCGGCCTTCAGCACCGAGAGCGCGCCTTCGACGCGGTCGACGGCGGTCGGAAGCTGGTCGTAGGAGACGCGGATCGCGCCGACGTCCTTCATGTCCCAGCCGCGCTTCTTGATCTCGTCGACGATCGACTGGCCGACGGCCTCGCCGATCTTGGTGGCCGAGATGCCCATGTGCGGCACGTCCTCGATCGGGCTGCCGTCGGCGTTGACCAGGCGGTCGTCGACGGTCATCAGCTTGAGGTCGTTGGCGGCGGCCTTGGCGACGATGCCGGGGCCGAGCTTCACGTCGGGCGTGCAGATGATGAAGCCCTGCGCGCCCTGTGCGCCGAGATTGTCGATGGCCGACTGGACCTTCTCGCCGTCCTCGGCGCCGATCTTGACCAGGGTGAAGCCCTTCTCCTTGGCGGCGACGTCGGCGAACTTCCATTCGTCCTGGAACCACGGCTCTTCCGGCTGCTTCACGATGAAGCCGATCTTCACGTCGGCAGCGAAGGCGGAGGTTGCGGCGATGACGGCGACGGTGCCAGCCAGGATGGCTGTCTTGATAAAGCCCATTGTCTCTCTCCCAAATTAACTGCGCCAGCAGTCCCTTGGGTGTAGTGGCTTTCATCATATTCGTCAATTGCCTTTGTATGATGAATTGTCTATCAATGTATGACATTCATGTCGGAATGATGCGGATCCGGTCGTCGCCATCGCGAAGGAAACGCGGTATGCATCGCAGACGGAACGGGGTGGAGAATGACCGTGCAGGAACAGAGTGGGCGCTCGAATGCGCCCGAAGGCGAGGGGAGCGTGCGCCGCCCCCGCGTGCAGAAGAACGTGACACGGGCGATCGCCACCGACATCTGTGCCGACGTCTTCCCGATCGGCGCCTTCCTGCCGACGGAGGCGGAACTGTGCCTGCGCTACGGCGTCAGCCGCACCGTCATCCGGGAATCGCTGAAGATCCTCGAATCCAAGGGGTTGGTGCGCGGGCGCTCGCGCGTCGGCACGGTGGTCTGCCCGAAGGAGGAATGGAACATCCTCGACCAGCAGGTGCTGGAATGGATCGGCCCGCGCATCTTCGAGCTCGATCTTCTGACCTGCGTGCTCGATGCGCGCCGCGCCATCGAGCCCTTCGCCGCGGAATTCGCCGCCGAGCGCGCCACGGTGCAGGAAGTGGCCGAGATCGAGCGGGCCTGGCAGGCGATGCGGGATGCCGAAGGGGACCTCGAAGCCTTCACGAAGGCGGACGTCGCCTTCCATGCCGGCCTGCTGAAGGCCAGTCACAACCAGGTCTTCATGCAGCTTGCGAGCATTATCCAGGCGGCGCTGGAATTCTCGCTGCACGCCTCGAACGAGGCGGCGGATGCGCGCGACGAGGCGGTGGAGATCCACCGGCGGCTCGTCGAGGCGCTGCGCATGCGCGACAGGGCGGCGGCGCGCGAATGCTCGCACCGCATGCTGGATATCGCCGCCCGTGACATCGCGATCGCCGTCCGCAACCACCCGGCACCTGCCGAGCGCTGAGGAGAAACGGGATGGCTGGACGACTGGACGGCAAGCGGGTGGTCGTGACCGGCGCGGCGCAGGGGATCGGCCTCACCATCGCCGAGGTCTTCCTTGCCGAGGGCGCACGCCTTTTCCTGATCGACCGCGACGGCGATCTCCTCGCGCGCGAAGCGGAGAGGCTCCGCGCGGCGGGTGGCATCGTCGGTCACGCCGCGGCCGATATCACCGATGCCGCGGCCATCGAGGAGGCCGTCGCCGCCGCAACGCGAAAGATCGGCCGGCCGAACGCCCTCGTCAACAATGCCGGGGTCAACGTCTTTTCCGAGCCGCTCGACCTTTCGGATGCCGACTGGCAGCGCTGCTTCGACATCAATCTCAAGGGCGCGTGGAATTGCAGCAGGGCCGTCCTGCCGGGGCTCCTGGAGGAGGGCGGCGGCGTCATCCTCAACATCGCCTCTACCCACGCCTTCACCATCATCCCGCACACCTTTCCCTATCCCGTCGCCAAGCATGCGCTGCTCGGCATGACCAAGGCGCTGGGCCTCGAATATGCCGGCAGGGGCGTGCGGGTGAATGCGCTCGCGCCCGGCTATGTGCGCACGCAGAAGGTCGTCGACTACTGGAACGGCTTCCCCGATCCGGCCGCCGCGGAAGCGGCGACGATGAAGCTGCATCCCGGCGGGCGCATCGCGGCGCCAGAGGAGATCGCCAGGGCCGCGCTCTTCATGGTCTCGGACGAATGCCCCTTCATGAACGCCACCTGCCTGACGGTCGACGGCGGCATGAGCGTGCTGCATCACCCCTGACCGCAAAGCTCCAGCATCGCCAGCGCGTTTTCGCCGGCAGCGCCGGAGGCCGTGTTGTCGAAGACGCACCAGCCATCGTCGGCAAGCAGCCGCGCGAAGGCGGCGATCTCCTCGTCGCCGTAGCTGGAATAGTACATCTGCGGCGTGCCGTGCAGGCGGACATATCGCGGCGGCTCGGAAAAATCGTCCGCCTGCCAGACGGGGGCGGGGCTCGCGAGCACCCGGTCCAGCGCGTAGCGGCGCAGCAGCGTCAGCGCCGGCTCCGATGCCCAGCTCCTGTGGCGGACCTCGACGGCGAGCGGGCCGGCATGGGCCTGCCGCATCGCGGCGAACGCCCGCTCCGCCTCCCCGGCATGGAAGGCGAGCGAGGGCGGCAACTGGCACAGCAGGGGGCCCGTCTTTTCGCCGAGCGGGGAAATCTCCCCGATGAAGTGCTGGAACGGTGCGCCGATGTCCCGCAGCCTCCGGCCGTGGGTGATCTCCCTCGGTATCTTCACGGCAAAGCGGAAATCATCCGGCACGGACCCGGCCCAGCGGGCATAGGTGGAAGGCCTGTGGTGGCGATAGAAGGTGGAGTTGATCTCCACGCCTCTGAAGACCGCCGCATACCGGCTGAGAACCGTGCCCTCCTCGGGAAAGCGGTGCGCGACCGCCTTCGGGATAGACCAGGCGGCCGTTGCGATGATCGGCAATTCCATCCCTCCCTGCCGTTCGGAAAACTGAACACGTCTTCAAGGCGGACGGGGCGGAATGGTTCCGGGCGAACGGCGCGATGGAAGGCCGCTAGCGGCTTGCATTCTCCTCTATAGCCTTGCGCTGCTCTTCCGTCAGCGGGCGGATATTGGAGCCGCGCAGGAGGAGGAAAAGCCTTGCCGTCTCCTCCAGCTCCTCCGTCGCATATTGTGCGTCCGCGAGCGTCTTTCCTGCGACGACGGGGCCATGGTTCGCCAGGAGCACGGCATGGCTCTTCTCCGCCCTTGCGGCGACGGCCTCGGCGAGCGCCGTCGCGCCCGGCGGGAAGTAGGGCACCAGCGGCAGCCTGCCGACCCGCATGACGTAGTAGGCGGTGAGCGGCGGCAGCACGTCCTCGGGATCGGTATCGGCAAGGATGCTGACGGCGACGGAATGGGTGGAATGCAGGTGCACGACCGCGCCGCTTTGCGGACGCTTGCAGTACATGCACTGGTGGAGGAAGGCTTCCTTGGTCGGCTTGTCGCCGCCGGTGTGCACGCCTTCCGCGGAAAAGCGCGAGAGCCGCGCCGGATCGAGCGCGCCGAGCGAGGCATTGGTCGGCGTCATCAGCGTCTCGCCCGTCGAAAGCCGCACGCTGATATTGCCCGTCGAGCCGAAGGTGAGGCCGCGATCGAAGATCGACTTGCCGACGGCGGCGATCGCGTCGCGCGCCCTGGTTTCCTCCGAGAGAGTGGCGGTCATCGCAGCAGGTCCCATGCCTTGAGGAAGAAATCGTCGGTGCCGAAATTGCCGGATTTCAGCGCCAGCGCCACGGGCTCGTCGTCGCCGAGGCTGACGGTCCAGGGCACGCCCGGGTCGATTTCGGGCCCGATGGCGAGCGCCTTGGGGCCGAGCGCATGGGTGACCGCGCCGGACGTCTCGCCGCCGGCGACGACGAAGCGGCGGAAGCCGGCCGCCCTGAGCCGCACCGCGACCTCGGCCAGAAGATGCTCGACCAGCGCGCCGGCCTCATCGCGGCCGAGGGCGGCCTGCGCCCGGGCGACCTCCGCCGGATCGTCGCTCGAAAAGACGAGGGGCGTTGCGTGGTCGCTGCCGATGGCCCAGCGGGCGGCGGCTTCCGCCGTCATCCGCCCTTCGGCGATCTCCTGCGGGTCGACCTTCAACGCGGGAACGCCGGCCGCGCGCGCGGCGGCGATCTGCCGCCGGGTGGCCGCCGAGCACGAGCCGGCGATGATGGCCGCGCGCCCTGCCGGGGCGGAGAAGGGATGGGCGCTCGCCGCCCCTTCCTGAAAGCCGAAATTGGCGGGCAGGCCGATGGCGACGCCCGAGCCGCCCGTGACGAGCTTCAGCCCCGCCGCCGCCTTGCCGATGGCCCTCAGCTGGTCGTCCGTGACGGCGTCGACGATCAGCATGCGCAGGCCCTCGCCTCCGGCCCTGTCGAATGCGGCCCGGATCGCGCCTGCGCCTTTTTCCACCGTCTCGTAGCCGACGAGCCCGACCGGCAGCGCCGTCTGCCTGCCCAGCACGCGCACCAGGTTGGCGTCGCGCATCGGCGTCAGCGGATGGTCCTTCATCGAGCTGTCGGAAAGCAGGAGGTCGCCGACGAAGAGGTGGCCCCTGTAGACCGTGCGGCCATTGGCCGGAAAGGCGGGGCAGGCGATCGTCAGCGCCGCGCCGGTCGCCTCCAGCAGCGCCTCGGTGACCGGGCCGATATTGCCCTCGTCGGTGGAATCGAAGGTCGAGCAATATTTGAAGAAGATCTGCCGCGCGCCGGCATCCAGCAGCCGGCGGGCGGCCGCGAGCGACTGGGCGACGGCATCTTCCTTGGGGACGGTGCGCGACTTGAGCGCCACGACGACCGCATCCGCCGCGCCGAAATCGAAGGCCGCCTCAGGCACACCGATCACCTGCACCACGCGCATGCCGCCGCGCGCCAGCATGAGGCAGAGGTCGGTCGCCCCCGTCAGGTCGTCGGCAATGGCCCCAATGAACATCTCGTCCTCCTTGCGCCCGTCAGGCGGTCGCGCCCTCGATGATCTCGTATCCGGTATTCACCACCTCGGTTACGGCCGGCCGCTTCGGCTCCGCGATGATGCGCTCGGCGGCGATGCGGCCGATCTCGAAGCGGTTGGAGCGCACGGTCGACAGCGGCATGGGGATCGCCTGGCCGATATCGAGCCCGTTGAAGCCGAAGAGCGCGAGGTCCTTCTTCACGGCGATGCCGGCGGCAAGGCAATGGAAATAGCCGCCGACCGCCATGTCGTCGTTGACGAAAACCGCGGCATCGATATCCGGCGCCGCGGCCAGCAGCCTCGGCAGCATCTCCGTTCCCCCCGTGACGGAGCTCGGCCCGTCCGCATGCACCTCCGCGGCAAGGGAAAGGCCCGTATCGGCAAGCGCCGCGACGAGGCCTTCGTAGCGGAGCCGCGCGCGCCGGTCGGCGGCCCAGTCGTGGCCGACATAGCCGATGCGGCGATAGCCCCGGGCGATCAGGTGCCGGCCGCTGTCATAGCCGGCCTGCCGGTGGGAAAAGCCGACGACGAGGTCGACGGGATCGCCCTCCGTATCCATCAGTTCGACGACGCGCACGCCGCTTTCCGACAGGAGCCGGCGCGTGACGTCCGTATGGTCCGAGCCGGCGGTGATGATCGCCATCGGCTGCCAGGCGAGCAGGGAGGCGAGGATCTCCTGCTCCTTGTCGCGGTCGTATTCGCTGACGCCGAGCAGCGGCTGGTAGGGACTGCCGGCCAGCCCCTCGTAGATGCCGCGCAGCACTTCGGGAAAGACGATGTTGTGCATCGAGGGCAGGATGACGCCGATGAACAGCGAGGCGGAAGAGGCGAGCGTGCCGGCCGCCCGGTTCGGCACGTAGCCGAGCGCCTCGATCGCCCCGCGCACCCGAAGCCGCGTCTCCTCGGCGATCGGCCCCTTGCCGCGCACGACCCGGGAGACGGTGATCTCGCTCACGCCGGCAAGGCGGGCGACATCGGTCAGCGTGGGTTTGATCGGCGGCATGCGCGGTCTTTCAGGCGGTTTCAAGCTCTATGACAGCGCTAACATATTTTTCTTGCAGGGTCCGCGTCAATGTGTTTGACTGGGTTTATGTTAGCGCTGTCATAAGAACGGCGGGGGGAGGACGGCATGGATCCAGCGAAATCGGTCGCCGTGATCGGCCTTGGCGCCATGGGTCTCGGCATGGCGCGCTCGCTGTTGCGCGCAGGCCTTTCCGTTTCCGGCTACGACACCAATCCCGATGCGCTCGACGCGTTGAAGGCCGCGGGCGGCCGGGCAGGGGCGAGCGCCTCAGAGGCCGCGCGCGGCGCCGATATCCTCGTTCTCGTCGTCGTCAACGCCGCGCAGGTCGAAAGCGCACTGTTCGGCGCGGAGGGCGCCGCGGCGGCGCTTGGCGACGGCGCGGTCGTCATCGCATCGCCGACCATGGCCCCGCAGGAAGCGCAGGATTTCGCACGGCGCGCGGAAGCCGCGGGTCTTCTCTATCTCGACGCGCCGATCAGCGGCGGCGCCGCGAAGGCGGCGGCCGGGGCGCTGACGGTCATGGCCTCGGGCGCACCGGAAGCCTTCGCCGCGGCCGCGCCCGCGCTCGATGCCATGGCGGAGACCGTCTACCGGCTCGGCGACAGCGTCGGCATCGGTTCGTCCTTCAAGATCGTCAACCAGCTTCTGGCCGGCGTCCACATCGCCGCCGCATGCGAGGCGATCACCTTTGCAGGCAGCCTCGGGCTCGACATCTCCCGTGTCTTCGACGTCATCACGAAATCGGCCGGCAATAGCTGGATGTTCGAGAACCGCATCCCGCATGTGCTGGCCGGCGACTACACGCCGATGAGCGCGGTCTCGATCTTCACCAAGGACCTCGGCATCGTCTCCGATCTCGGGCGAAGGCAGAAGTTCCCGCTGCCGGTGACGAGCGCTGCGCTGCAGCTCTTCGTCATGACGGAGGCGGCGGGCATGGGGCGCGACGACGATTCCTCCGTCGCCCGGCTTCTCGCCGGCATATCCGGGCTCACGCTGCCCGGCATGGGGCCGGAGGAGAAGGACTGAGATGCCGCGATTTGCCGCCAACCTCTCCATGATGTTCACCGAGCGGCCGTTCCTCGAGCGGTTCGGCGCGGCGGCGGCGGCGGGGTTCGAGGCGGTCGAATACCTGTTCCCCTACGATCATCCGGCCGATGAGGTTGCTGCGGCCCTGCGGGCGGCGGGCCTGCGGCAGGTGCTCTTCAACCTGCCGCCGGGAGATTGGGCGAAGGGCGAGCGCGGGCTTGCGGCCCTGCCGGAGCGCGCGGAGGAATTCCGCCGGTCGGTCGCAACGGCGCTCGATTATGCCCGGGCGCTGGATGCGCCCATGCTGCATGCGATGGCGGGCCTTGCCCCGGCCGGAGAGCCGGCTGCGACCGCCGCCTATCTCGACGCGCTGCGCTTTGCGGCGGATGCGGCCGGCGAAGCGGGGCGCACGCTCCTCATTGAGCCGATAAACCGGCGCGACATGCCGGGCTATTTCCTCGACGATTTCGGCCGGGCGGCCGAGATCATCGACAGGCTCGGGCATCCGAACCTGAAACTCCAGTTCGACATCTACCACCGCCAGATCCTGCACGGCGACGTGCTGAAGGGCCTCGAAGCGCTGCTGCCGGCGATCGGCCATGTGCAGACCGCCTCCGTGCCGCTGCGCCACGAACCCGGCACCGGCGAGCTCGACGATTTCCGCATCTTCGCGGCGCTCGATGCGCTCGGATACGAGGGCTGGGTGGGCTGCGAATACCGCCCCGCCGGCGCGACCCTCGACGGCCTCGGCTGGCTGGAGCGCGCATGCGACCCACAGGATAGCCGTGCGGCGCACAATTGGAGGGCGCCCTTTTGATGCGGCGCGGCGACGAAGCTCACTTGACGGCCCCGGCCTTTCCGGCTTTGCTGGCAACTGATCTGCTGGACCAACCAGTAGATCAGTGGGAGGTCGGGATGGCGATGGGCGAACGCCCCGTGCTGGTCGAAATGCCGAAGGTGGGCAAGTCGCTCGACCGGCGCACCGCGCGCGACATCATCGCCGAGAAGATCATGGTCCTGATCGCGACCAACATGCTGCGGCCGGGAGACGAGCTGCCGGGCGAGCGCGAGCTTGCCAATGTCATGCATGTCAGCCGGGAGACGGTGCGCGGCGCCATCCAGCAGCTTGCCGCGCGCAATATCCTCGACGTCGCCCAGGGCAGCCGCACGCGCATCAGCAATATCGACCTCAGCCACCTGCCGGTGACGATCGTCTCGTCCAACGCCATCAACAGCTACGATCTGGATGCCGTGCATGCCGCGCGCCTGCATGTCGAACTGAAGGTGGTGGGCGATGCGGCCGAGGCCATCGACGACGAGACAATCGCCAAGCTCGAGGACCTGCTGGAGGCGCACCGGCTCGGCGGCGACGACGCCATGCGCTTCCTCATCTGCGACCGCGAATTCCACGTCTCGATCTACCGGGCCTGCGGCAACCCGCTGCTCGCCGATTTCGTCACCGATCTCTACACCTACATGATGGATTTCCGCCGCTCGGCCATGTCGCGGCCGGGGGCGATCGACGCGAGCTACCGCGACCATGTGGAGATCGTCGAGGCATTGCGCCGGCGCGACCGCGAGGCGGTGACGCAGGCATTCCGTAAACATCTGCAGCGCATCTACGCGACCACGAGGGAACTGGTCGCGGATGCCGGCAGCCGCATGAAGGGTTCCGGGCAAGAGCAGCAATAAGGTCCGGTCTACGGACAGGCACGACGGGGAGGTCCGCCGCATATGCATGTAATGGTGATCGGAGCGGCCGGCATGATCGGCCGCAAGCTGGTGGAGAAGATCGCGGCCGATCCCGGCGCGCTCGGCTATGACGTTACGGCGATGACGCTGGTGGATGTCGTGCTTCCGCCGGTTCCCGCCGGGCTTTCGGTGGTTGCCTCCGCGCTGGCGCTCGACGTTTCGGATCCCGGCGTCGCCGCGGGGCTCGTCGCTAGTCGCCCCGATGTCATCTTCCATCTCGCCGCCATCGTCTCGGGCGAGGCCGAGGCCGATTTCGACCTCGGCTACAAGGTGAACCTCGACGGCACGCGCTTCCTCTTCGAGGCGATCCGGCAGGAGGGCCTTCGGGCGCCCTATGCGCCGCGCGTCATCTTCGCCTCTTCCATTGCGGTCTTCGGCGAGCCCTTCCCGGAGAAGATCGGCGATACGTTCTTCACCACGCCGCTGACGAGCTACGGCACGCAGAAGGCGATCTGCGAACTGCTGCTTGCCGACTATACGCGCAAGGGCGTCTTCGACGGCATCGGCATCCGCCTGCCGACCATCTGCATCCGCCCGGGAACGCCGAACAAGGCGGCGTCCGGCTTCTTCTCCAACATCCTGCGCGAGCCGCTCGCCGGCAAGGAAGCCGTGCTGCCGGTGGACGAGAGCGTGCGCCACTGGTTCGCAAGCCCGCGCTCGGCGGTGGGGTTCTTCGTCCATGCCGCGCGCATGGACACGGCCCGCATCGGCCCGCGCCGCAATCTGACGATGCCCGGCCTTTCCGCCCTCGTCGGCGAGGAGATCGAGGCGCTGGGGCGGATCGCCGGGCCGAAGACGGTCGCCCTCATCCGCCGTGAGCCGGATCCGGTGATCCGCCGGATCGTCGCCGGCTGGGCGACCGACTTCGACGCGCAGCGCGCGAGCGAACTGGGCTTTACGGCCGAGAGCACGTTCGACGAGATCATCCGCATCCATATCGAGGATGAGCTGCAGGGTCGCATCGGGCATGGCTGACGGGCAGGAATAAGCGTGGCGGACCGCCGGGGCGCAAGGTCTTGAGGAGGACCCGCCCCGGCACGGCACGGCAAATCGGTTCTGGGAGGAACGTATATGGCAGGCGTTGACTTCGTCGATGTGAGGAAATCCTTCGGCGCCTTTCCGGTCATCAAGGGCGTCGACATCGAGATCGAGGACGGGGAGTTCGTGATCCTGGTCGGTCCGTCCGGCTGCGGCAAGTCCACGCTGCTGCGCATGCTGGCGGGGCTGGAGAACATCACGGCCGGCGAGATCCGCATCGGCGACCGGGTCGTCAACACGCTGCCGCCGAAAGAGCGCGATATCGCGATGGTGTTCCAGAACTACGCGCTCTATCCGCACATGACCGTGGCGGCCAACATGGCCTTCTCGCTGATGCTCGCCGGCAGCCAGAAGTCGGAGATCGACAGCCGCGTCGCCAGGGCGGCGGATATCCTCGGCCTTTCCAAGCTTCTCGACCGCTATCCGCGCCAGCTTTCCGGCGGCCAGCGCCAGCGCGTGGCGATGGGCCGCGCCATCGTGCGCGACCCGCAGGTCTTCCTCTTCGACGAGCCGCTCTCCAACCTCGATGCGAAGCTGCGCGTCGCCATGCGCTCGGAGATCAAGGAGCTTCACCAGCGCCTGAAGACGACGACCGTCTACGTCACCCACGACCAGATCGAGGCCATGACCATGGCCGACAAGATCGTCGTCATGCACGACGGCATCGTCGAGCAGATCGGCGCGCCGCTCGACCTCTACGACAATCCGGCGAACCTCTTCGTCGCGGGCTTCATCGGCTCGCCCGCCATGACCATGATCAGCGGCCGGCTCGACCCGGAGGACGCCCATGCGTTCGTGACGGCGGACGGCACGCGCCTGCCGGTCGCCCGCCCCGCGGCCGCCGCAAGGGGCAAGGATCTCGTCTACGGCCTCAGGCCCGAATACATCGCCCTCGATGCGGCAGGCCTTGCGGCCGAGGTCGTGGTGATCGAGCCCACCGGCTACGAGACGCAACTGGTCGTCAAGCTCGGCGGCGCGGAGGTCACCTGCGTCTTTCGCGAGCGGGTGACCGTTCGGCCCGGCGAGACGATCCGCATCGCGATCGACGCGAACCATGTGCATCTGTTCGATGCCGAGACGGGCGTGAGGCTCGTCGACTGAACATCGCCCAGCGCCGCCGGGAGGAGGGCCCGGAGGTGCTGGCGGCGATTGGGTCCCGGCAAGGCCGGGCACCGATGCGAGGCATTCGCCGAAGCGGGACGGCGAATGCTCGAACGAGCAAAGCCCGCATCCTAGGAGGAGTGCAAATGACGTTCAAAAGACGCGATTTTCTTGCAGCATCCGCCGCTGCGGCCGGCCTTGCCGGTCTCGGCATCCGACCGAGCTTCGCCCAGGCGGCCGAGCCGACCTACACGCCGGAGGAGGGCGCCAGCCTTCGCCTCCTGCGCTGGACGCCGTTCGTGCAGGGCGACGAGGACGCCTGGCTCGCCAATACCAAGAAGTTCACCGAGGCGACCGGCGTCGAGGTCCGCGTCGACAAGGAAAGCTGGGAGGACATCCGCCCGAAGGCTGCCGTGGCCGCCAATGTCGGCTCCGGGCCGGACCTCGTCATGTGCTGGTTCGACGATGCCCACCAGTATCCCGACAAGCTGGTCGACCTGACGGAGCTCGCCAACTATCTCGGCGGCAAGTACGGCGGCTGGTACGACGGCATGAAGGGCTATGCGATGCGCGGCGACAAGTTCATCGCCATGCCGCTGACGGCCATCGGCAACGCGGTCGTCTACCGCCAGAGCCACATGGAGGCCGCCGGCTTCAAGGAGTTCCCGAAGGATACGGACGGCTTCCTCGAACTGTGCAAGGCGCTGAAGGCCAAGGGCACGCCCGCCGGCTTCCCGCACGGCAAGGCCGTCGGCGACGGCAACAACTATGCCCACTGGCTGTTGTGGAGCCACGGCGGCAAGATGGTGGACGAGGGCGGTGCCGTCACCATCAACAGCCCGGAGACGATCAAGGCGATCAACTATGCCAAGGCGCTCTACGAGACCTTCATCCCGGGCACCGAGAGCTGGCAGGACATCAACAACAACCGCGCCTTCCTTGCCGGCCAGGTATCGCTGATCGCCAACGGCGTCTCGGTCTACTACGCGGCGAAGAAGGACCCGGCGCTCGCCGAGATCGCGGCGGACATCCGCACGACCAACTTCCCGATCGGCCCCGTCGGCCAGAGCGTCGAGCTGCACCAGACCAGCTCGCTCCTGCTCTTCAGCCACACGAAGTATCCGGAAGCGGCCAAGGCCTACATCAAGTTCATGATGGAAGCCGAGCAGATGAATTCCTGGATCACCGGGGCGAGCGCCTATTGCTGCCAGCCGCTCAAGGCCTTCGCCGACAACCCGGTCTGGACGGCCGACCCGATCCACGCGCCCTATGCGCGCGCCTCGGAGACGCTGCGCCCGAACGGCTATGCCGGCCCGCTGGGCTATGCCTCCGCCGGCGTGATGGCCGACTACGTGCTCGTCGACATGTTCGCCGCGGCCGTGACCGGCCAGATGACGCCCGAAGAGGCGGCCGCGGAAGCCGAACGCCGCGCCAACCGCTACTACCGCGTCTGACGCGACGCACAGCTCCAGGCCCCGGCGGCGCGTTGCCGCCGGGGTTTCCAGACGAGATCCAGGGGAGAAGCCATGTCCGTCGTGCCGTCCGGTAAGCCGCCATCCGCCATGGCGTCGCTGATGCAGAACAACAATGTGCTCGGCTTCCTCTTCATGTTGCCGGCCGCGGTGTTCCTCGTCTGCTTTCTCACCTATCCGCTCGGCCTCGGCGTGTGGCTCGGCTTCACCGATACGCGGATCGGCCGGGACGGCGTCTTCATCGGGCTGGAGAACTACGAGTTCCTGGCGCAGGACAAGGTCTTCTGGCTCTCCGTCTTCAACACGCTGCTCTACACCTCCGTCGCCTCGGTGCTGAAATTCGCCCTCGGCCTGTGGCTCGCGCTGCTGCTCAACGAGAACCTGCCGTGCAAGTCGTTCCTGCGCGCCATCGTCCTTCTGCCCTGGGTGGTGCCGACGGTGCTGTCGGCGCTCGCCTTCTGGTGGATCTACGACAGCCAGTTCTCGATCGTTTCCTGGTCCCTGATGAAGCTCGGCGTCATCGACGGGCCGATCAATTTCCTCGGCGACCCGCAGAATGCCAGGGCCTCTGTCATCGCGGCGAACGTCTGGCGCGGCATTCCGTTCGTCGCGATCTCGCTGCTCGCCGGCCTCCAGACCATTCCGGCCTCGCTGCAGGAAGCCGCCTCGCTCGACGGGGCCACGAGCTGGCAGCGTTTCCGCTATGTGACGCTGCCCATGCTGACGCCGATCATCGCCGTGGTCATGACCTTCTCCGTCCTCTTCACCTTCACCGATTTCCAGCTCATCTACGTGCTGACGAAGGGCGGGCCGGTGAACGCGACGCACCTCATGGCGACGCTCTCCTTCCAGCGCGGCATTCCGGGCGGGCAGCTCGGCGAAGGCGCGGCGATCGCCGTGGCGATGGTGCCGTTCCTGCTCGCCGCCATCATGTTCAGTTTCTTCGGCCTGCAACGCCGCAAATGGCAGCAGGGCGGCCAGGATTGAGACCGGGAGGAAGACCATGAACACGACCAGGACCACGATCCCCGCCGACGTTCTCACCGACGACAACGAGGGCATGAGCTATCTCAACCGCCTGCCGCGCCGCATCGTCGTTCTCTACCTGCCGATGGCCGTCTTCGTCTTCGTGCTGCTCTTCCCGTTCTACTGGATGGCGATCACGGCGGTGAAGCCGAATGCGCAGCTCACCGACTACAACAATTACAGCCCGTTCTGGGTCGTGGGGCCGACGCTCGACCACATCAAGTACCTGCTCTTCCAGACGTCCTATCCGGGCTGGCTGTGGAACACGATGCTGGTCGCCGTCTGCTCGACGGCCCTGTCGCTCTTCGCCTCCGTCTTCGGCGCCTATGCGATCGAGCGCGTGCGCTTCACCGGCTCGCGCTCCGTCGGCCTGCTCGTCTTCCTCGCCTATCTCGTGCCGCCGTCGATCCTCTTCATTCCGCTCGCCTTCATCGTCTTCAAGCTCGGCATGTACGATTCGCGCCTTGCGCTGATCTTCACCTATCCGACCTTCCTCATCCCCTTCTGCACCTGGCTGCTGATGGGCTACTTCCGCTCGATCCCCTTCGAGCTGGAGGAAAGCGCGCTGGTGGACGGCGCCTCGCGCTGGCAGATCCTCGTCAGGATCATCCTGCCGCTCGCCGTGCCCGGCCTGATCTCGGCGGGCATCTTCGCCTTCACGCTGTCGTGGAACGAATTCATCTACGCGCTCACCTTCATCCAGTCCTCCGAGAACAAGACTGTGCCCGTCGGCGTGCTGACGGAGCTCGTGCGCGGCGACGTCTTCGAATGGGGATCGCTGATGGCGGGCGCGCTCTTCGGCTCGCTGCCGGTCGTCATCCTCTATTCCTTCTTCGTCGACTACTACGTCTCGTCCATGACGGGCGCGGTGAAGGAATAGGAAGGCGGAGCCATGAACCAGATCGACCTTTCCGGGCAGCATGCCGTCGTCACCGGCGGCGGCCAGGGCCTCGGCTATGCCATGGCGAGGCGCATGGCGGCGTCCGGCGCCCGGGTGACGCTGTGGGACATCGACGGCCCGCTCGCACGCGATGCGGCGGCGAGCCTCGGTGGCGGCAGCATCGCTGTCGACGTCACCGACCATGCCGCCGTCGAGGCCGCGATGAAAGCGAGCGAGGATATTTCCGGGCCGGTCTCGATCGTCGTCAACTCCGCCGGCATCGCCGGCCCCGCCGCGCCGCTCGACGCCTATGACGTGGCGATGTGGAAGGCGATCATCGACGTCAACCTGCACGGCACGTTCCATGTCTGCCGCGCGGCGGTGCCGGGCATGAAGGCGCGCGGCTACGGGCGCATCGTCAACATCGCCTCCATCGCCGGCAAGGAGGGCAATCCGAACGCCTCGGCCTATTCGGCATCGAAGGCTGCCGTGATCGGGCTTACCAAGTCGCTCGGCAAGGAACTTGCCGGCTACGACATCGCCGTCAACGCCATAACGCCGGCGACGGCCGAAACGCGCATCCTCGAACAGCTCACGCCCGAATTCATCGAATACATGCGCGGCAAGATCCCCCGCGGGCGCTTCCTCGACGTCGAGGAAGCCGCCGCCATGGTGGCCTGGCTGGTCTCGAAGGAAAACAGCTTCACCACCGGGGCGGTCTTCGACCTCTCGGGCGGCCGGGCCACCTACTGACGGCACCGTCTTTTCCCGACAAAACAAGCACATATCGAGCAACGCCGTGCGCTTTCCCATCGCCGGCGAACGGGCGGAAATCGTCCAGTTTCGCGGCGTGAAATTCCCTCTGGAATTATCACTTGACAAAACTTCAGACTTAAAAGAATTTTTAACTCATAAGTAAAGAAATCGCTGAGGGGCGATCCAGAACCGGGAGAATTCAATGTTGCAGGAGCGCATTGAAGGGAAGTGGCTTGCCTGCTTCCGACGGGTATTCGTGCTCAATGGCATAGGCCGTGGAACGCGCGTGGCCATCGTTGCGGAGACGCAGTCGCGGCCCGTGCTGGTGCAGCTTGCCGACCTTGCCTGCCACGATCTTGGTGCCGACTACTGCATGATCACCATGCCGACGCCGCGCCAGACGGCGCCGGTTCCCGTCAAGTCGACGGGCACCTCCCTTGCCATCCAGGGCAACCGGGCGGCGATCGAGGCCATGAAGCAGTGCGAGATCATCGTCGACTGCACCGTCGAGGGCATGATCCACGCCGCCGAATGGCCGGAGATCGAGGAGGCGGGCGCGCGCATCCTCGTGATCTGCAACGAGCATCCGGAAATCCTCGAGCGCTGCGAGCCGAAGGCCGAGCTCGGCCCGAAGGTGGCGCTCGGCATCCGCATGCTGCGCGAGGCGAGCGAAATGCGCGTGACTTCGGCGGCGGGCACGGACCTTGCCATCGACCTTCGCAACGCCCCCTGCGGCGGCACGCCGGGCTTCGGCACCACGCCGGGCGCGGTCGCCCACTGGCCGGGCGGGCTCTGCCTCGCCTTCCCGGGGCCGAACACGGTCAACGGCCGCATCGTCATGGATGTCGGCGACATGAACCTCACCTTCAAGAGCTACCTGACGAGCCGCATCGACTTCACCGTCGAGAACGATTTCGTCAAGGAAATCAAGGGCGACGGTTTGGATGCCGAGCTCTTCCGCGATTACATGGAAGCCTGGGAGGATCCGCTGGCCTACGGCTTTTCCCATGTCGGCTGGGGCATGAACCCTGCCGCCCGCTGGGTCTCCGGCGCGCTCTACGACAAGCGCGACATGCAGGCCGTCGAGTTCCGCGCCTGGGCCGGCAATTTCCTCTGGTCGACCGGCGCCAACCAATATGCCGGCCGCTTCACCGAGGGGCATTTCGACCTGCCGATGCGCAAGTGCACGATCACGCTCGATGGCCTCGTTGTGGTGAAGGAAGGCCGTCTCCAGGGCGATCTCGCCCTCTGACCGGATTTGAGAAGGACTGACGATGAGCGAACCTGCAGACTACTACGACCTCTCCCGCATCCGGCCCGAAGTGCTGGCGGTCCTCACCCGCATCAACGAGCTCGGCCGCGAGCGTTTCGCGCCGCGCGCAAGGGCCATCGACGACGAGGCGTCCTTTCCGGTGGAGAACTACAAGGACCTCGCCGCCGAGGGCTTCCTGACGCTGACGGTGCCGCAGGAATTCGGCGGGCACGGCTTCAGCCTCGGCGAATATGCGATGGTCGGCGCGGAGATCGGCAAGTATTGCGGCGCGACGGCACTCACCTTCAACATGCACAACTCCTCCATGATGTGGTCGCGGTTCATGTACGAACTGCCGAGCCTCACCGACGAGGACCGCGCCGCCTTCGCCCCGCTGCGCGAGCGCCAGTTCCGCCGCGCGGTCAAGGAGCAGGGCATCTATTCGCAGCCCATCTCCGAGGCCGGGCAGAACTGGACGTCGAAGCCTGCGCAGACTGCTTGCCGCAAGGTCGACGGCGGCTGGGTCATCAACGGTTTCAAGAAGTTCGCCTCGCTCGCCGGCTATTGCGACTACTATTCCATCGTCTGCACCGAGCATTTCGAGGGCGTGGAGCCGCGTCACGAGGACACGATGATCTTCGTCGTGCACAAGGATGCGCCCGGCCTTTCCGTCACCGGAAGCTGGGATCCGCTCGGCATGCGCGGCACCAACAGCCGCGACCTCGTGCTGAAGGACGTCTTCGTCACCGAGGAAGACCTGATGATGCCGCGCGGCATCTTCATCAAGACCCTGCCGCACTGGCCGCACATGATGGCGACGCTCTCGCCGACCTATATGGGCGTGGCGCAGGGGGCCTTCGATTTCACCGTGGCGTATCTGCGCGGCGAGCTGCCCGGCCAGCCGCCGGCCGACCGGCGCATGTTCGGCACGAAGCGCATCACCGTCGGCAAGATGTACGCCCAGCTCGCCGCCATGCGCGCGCTCTGGTGGCAGGCCTTCATGGAGGCGCAGGGCTTTCCGAGCAAGGCGCAGGTCATGCGCATGTATGCCGCCCAGTACAACGTGATGGAGGGCGTGCAGGAGATCGCGGCGCTCGCCATCCGCACCTGCGGCGGGCAGTCCATGCTGAAATCCCTGCCGCTGGAGCGCATGTATCGCGACAGCCGCTGCGGCGCGCTGATGCTGCCCTATACGTCCGAGATCATGGAGGATTACCTCTCCGTGCTGACGCTCTACGACCTGGACGAGCTCGACAAGGCGCCGGGCGACGAGGGCGGCGCGCGCTCCTCGCTCTGGCGCGGCACGGGCGGAACGCTGAAGGGGCTTCGCTGAGCCATGGCCGAGGAGCAGGTTCAGGTCATCGGGCATTGCGCGGCGGAACCTGCCGCGGTGTGGGCCGTTGCCGGGAATTTCTGCGGCGCCTGGCACCCGGCGATTGCGGAGATCCGGGCCGAGCGCGACGCGCGCGGCGCCCTGATCCGCGCCTTCACGGCAAAGGGCGAGGACACGCTCTACCGCGAACAGCTCACCTACCGCTCCGATACCGACCGGGTGCTCGCCTATACGCATCTCGAAGGCATTGCCGGGGTGGAGCGTTACGACGCCCGGCTTGCGGTTTTTCCCGACGAGGGCGGTGGCAGCCGGATCGAATGGTCGGCACGGTTTTCCGCCTCCGCCGAGCGCGCCCCGGCGATTGCCGCCGGCACGAAGGCGATCTTCGAGATGGGGATCGCCGCGCTCGGCGAGCTTTCCGGAGACCTCGAAACCGTCTTCCTCGACGGCGAGCCGCCGCTGGCGCTGACCGTCACGCCGCAAAGGCCGGGGCCGCTCGTGCTTTTCCTGCACGGCATCGGCGGCGGGCGGACGAACTGGCTGGCGCAGCTTCGCGCTGTGGCGCCGGCGGCGCGGGCCGCCGCGCTCGACCTGCGCGGCTATGGCGAAAGCGGGCGCGGCGCGGCACAGAGCACGGTCGAGGATTATTGCGGCGACATCCTCCGGGTCGCCGATGCGCTGGGCGCGGCGCGGCTCGTGCTCTGCGGCCTTTCCTACGGGTCGTGGATCGCCACGTCCTTCGCCATGCGCCATCCGGAGAGGCTGGCGGGCCTCGTCCTTTCCGGCGGCTGCACGGGCATGTCGGAGGCCGGCATCGCCGAGCGCGAGGCATTCCAGGCCGCCCGCGAAGTGCCGCTGAACGCCGGCAGGACGCCGGCCGATTTCGCGCCGGCGGTCGTCGACGTGCTGGCAGGGCCGGATGCGGACGAGGCGGTCCGGCAGGCGCTGTTCGCCTCCATGGCGGCCATTCCGGCCGCGACCTACCGCGATGCGCTCCATTGCTTCACCCATCCGCCGGAACGCTTCGACTTCTCCCGGCTCGCCATGCCGGTGCTGATGATGACGGGGCGGCACGACCGGCTCGCGTCCCCCGATGAGATCCGCGGGGTTGCGGGCCGCATCGTCGCGGCCGCGCCGCGCGCCTTCGTCCGCTTCGAGGTGATCGAGGATGCGGGCCATGTCTGCAATGTCGAGCGGCCCGAGGCCTATAACAGGGTCCTCTGCGCGTTCCTGTCGGAGGTCGTGCGATGACCGCTCTTCCCAAGCGCCAGCAGAACCGCATCCTGCGCGAGCGCCGCATTCTCGATGCCGCGCTCACCGTCTTCTCGCAGAAGGGCTTCGTCAGCGCCTCGATGGACGACATCGCGGCGGAAGCGGGGCTCTCCAAGCCGACGCTCTACCAGTATTTCCCCTCGAAGGACGAGCTCTTCACCGCCATGATGACCGAGGAGCGGGACCACATGCTCGAATCCTTCGAGTATCCCACCGCCTCGGGCATGGTCGCCGAACTCTATGCCTTCTCCTGGCACTATGCCGATGTCGTGCTCCGTCCAGACATGCTGAACCTCGCCCGGCTGATCATCGGCGAGGCGCAGCGGCTGCCGGATGTCGGCCGCGCCTACCAGGCGTCCGGCCCCGACCGGGTGCTCGCCGGCATGATCGCCTATCTGGAACGCCAGCGCGCGGCGGGCCGGCTCGTCTTCGACGATGCCGAGCTTGCGGCGGAAGACCTCTGGGGCCTCATCCTCTCGGCGCCGCGCAACAAGGCGCTGCACATTCCCGATGCCGTGCCCGACCGGGCGACCATCGAGCGCTACATCCGCAACGGCCTTCGCGTCTTCCTGCGCGCCTATTCCACGGCGCCGGACAGGGACCTTGCCGTTCTCTCATCCCTGACGCCGCCGCCGGCCACCGAAACGGAGTGACCATGACCCTCGACGCCTACCTCGCCGATCCTGCAAGCCGTTTCGCCACCGTCGCCATGACCGATACGAACGGCCTTCTTCGCGGGCAGATGGTGTCCGTGCGGTCGCTCGCCGGCATCGCCCGCGCCGGCATGGGCATGTCCCCGGTCACCTTCGCGCTGGACCCGACGGACGTCGTCCTCAACATCCCGGGCGTCTCCGACGACGCGTCGGATTTCCACGACGACCCGCTGGTGGTGGATCCCGCGACGGTGCGACGCCTGCCCTGGTCGAAGCCGGGGCACGACCTGCTCGTCCTTTCCAACTATGGCGGGCCGATGGCCGAGCTTTGCCCGCGCTCGCTCCTGACGCGCGTTCTGGCCCGCGCCGGCAAGGCGGGCTTTGCGCCGCGCTACGGCATGGAGCTGGAATACACGCTGTTCGACGAGACGCCGGAAAGCGCCCGCGAAAAGGGCTACCGCAATCTCAGGACCGCGACCATGCACAAGAGCCACGACCTCGTGCTCTACCAGGTGCAGCAGACGGAATGGTACGAGGCGCTGGCCGGGATCTGCGAGCCGTTGAGGATCGACCTTGCCAAGATGCACGAGGAGATCGGCGGCGGTTTCCTCGAGGCGTGCATTGCGGCCGGCACGGGGCTGGAGCCGGCCGACCAGCTCGTGCTGCTGAAGAATTTCGTGCGGGCGCTGGCGCAACGGCAGGGCAAGTGCGTCACCTTCATGCCGCGCTGGACGGAGGATGCCGACAGCCAGTCGATCCACCTCCATGTCAGCCTGACGGACGGGCAGGGGCGAAAGGTCTTCCACGATCCGGCCGGCCGAAACGGCATGTCGCAGGCCTTCCGCCACTTCATCGGCGGCCTGCAGAGATATATCGGCGACATGACGCTGATCTTCCAGCCGACCGTCAATTCCTACCGGCGTTTTGCGCCCGGCACCTTCGCCCCGCCGGGCCTTACCTGGGGCTTCGAGAACCGCACGACCTGCTTCCGCGTCGTCGGCCACGACGCGGGCTCGCTGCGCGTCGAAAACCGCCTGCCGGGCGCCGACACCAATCCTTACCTGACGGTCGCCGCGACCGTGGCGGCGGGCGTTGCCGGCATTCTGGAAGGCATCGAGCCGGAGCCGGAGGTGATCGGCAACGGCTATGTGCAGGCAGGCGCGGGGCCGGATTTCGCCCGCTCCATGCCGGAGGCGATCGCGCGGCTGCGCACCTCCTCCTTCGCGAAGGACTGGCTCGGCGAGCGTTTCGTCGAGGCCTTCGCCGCCAGCCGCCAGAGCCAGCACGACGAATTCTGCAAGAAAGTGCCCGATGTAGAACTGCAACGCTTCTTTGACCTGGGGTAGCGCCATGAAACCGGAACTTCGCATGCAATTCCTCGAAGGCATGAGCCGTGCGGCCACCTTCGTCGCGGTGGTGACGACGGATGGCGAGGCGGGACGTTTCGGCGTCACGATCAGTTCGCTGACCTCGGTCTCGGCCGATGGCGACCACCCGTCGCTGCTCGCCTGCCTCCACCACATGAGCCCCGTCGCGGCGGCGATCCTGAAGAACCGCGCCTTCTGCGCCAATCTCCTCCACGAGGACCAGCATCAGGTCTCCGATCTCTTCGCGGGACGCCTTGCCGCCGGCGAACACGCGGCCCGCTTCGAGCAGGCGCCCTGGTCGCCGGGCGAGCTCGGCCAGCCGGCCCTCGTCGGCGCGACGGCGAGCTTCCAGTGCCAGGTCGCGACCTCCGTGCTCTGGGAAACGCATCACATCATCATCGGACGTGTCATGAACGTCCGCTTGTCGGAAAACCCGGCCTCTCTGCTCTACGGCCACCGGGCCTATCACCGGGCGGTTCAACTGTCGTAGCGCGCAAGAAAAACAAACCGAGGCTGCGGATGCCGGTGCGGTGAGCCGGCGAATGGGGAACCAAAACTGGAGAGAACAATGACAGACGTGACAACGGCGGGGCTGAACCAGCTCCGCAGAAATTCGCTGGGGCTGATCGCCGTGACCTTCATGGTGATCTCGGCCGCGGCACCTTTGACCGGCGTTGCCGGCGCGGTGCCGATTTCCTTCCTCATCGGCAACGGGACCGGCATTCCGGCCACCTTCCTCCTGATGACGCTGATCATGCTGGCCTTTTCGGCCGGCTACGTGGCGATGTCGCGCCATGTCACCAATGCCGGCGCCTTCTACGCCTATGCCGCGCGCGGCCTTGGCGGGCGCATGGCCGGCGCGGTCGCGATCATCGCGGTCGTCGCCTACAACGCCATGCAGTTCGGCCTGATCGGCCTTCTCGGCGGCATCGCCAGCGGCGTCTTCGCCGGCTTCGGCGTCAACCTGCCCTGGTATCTGTGGAGCCTCGTCGCCGTCCTCCTCGTCGGCACGCTCGGCTACCGGCAGGTCGACCTCTCGGCAAAGGTGATGATCGTGCTGGTCGTGCTCGAATACCTCGTCGTGCTGCTGGTCGATTTCGCGATCCTCGGCAGCGGCGGGGCCGAGGGCCTTTCCTTCAACTTCTTCGACACGACGGCGATCTTCTCCGGCTCGCTCACCGCGGCGATCCTCTTCTGCCTCGGCTCCTTCATCGGTTTCGAGGCGACGACGATCTATGCCGAGGAGGCGCGGGATCCGGAAAGGACCATTCCGCGCGCCACCTATCTCTCGGTGCTGATGATCGGCCTCTTCTTCGTCTTCACGACGTGGCTGATGATCGCGGGCGTCGGGGCCGACAAGCTCGTGCCGGCCATCGGCGCCCTGCCGGATCCGACCTCGTTCTTCTTCGATCTGGCCGGCACCTATGTCGGCGGGCCGGTGCCGGCGATTGCCGGCCTGCTGCTCGTCTCCAGTCTCTTTGCCGCGATCAGCGCCTTCCACAACTACATTGCCCGCTACAGCTACGTGGCCGGCCGCGAAGGCCTGCTGCCGGCCGCCTTCGGCCGCACGCACGACGCCCACCAGAGCCCGCATATCGGCTCGGTCGTGCAGACGGTCATGGCGCTCGTCGTGCTTGCCGTCTTCGCCGGCCTCGGCCTCGATCCGGTGCTCAACATGTTCACCTGGATCAGCCAGATCGGCACGCTCGGCGTGCTCGGCATGATGACGATCACCTCGCTGTCCGTCATCGTCTTCTTCCGCAAGAAGGGCGGCGGCAATCCGGCGCTGACGACGCTGATCCTGCCGGCCGTGTCCGGCCTCGTGATGGCGGCGCTCTTCGTCTACATCTTCATCAACTTCGGCGACCTGACGCAGACTGCCGGCGGTTCGCTCGGCATCATCCTGCCGGCGCTCATCCCCGCCGCGGGCATCGTCGGCTTCGCCATGGCGAGCCGGCTCAAGGCGACCAACCCGGCCGCCTACGCCCGGATGGGCCAGAACAACACCTGACGGACCGCGGCGGCGCCATCGACCGGCGCCGCCGCCCTTTGCCTTGCCGCCGGCCGACGGCGTGCGCGATGGCAGCACCGGCGCCGTATCGCCGCATCTCTCCTCTTCACCTGATCCAGACATGCCAACCGCGCCGCTCCGGCGCGCGCGTGCTTGCGAAACCCCGCGCTGCCGGGGCTCCGCGAGCTGCGCGAAATGTCGCTCGTAATATGGAATCCGTCGGTTGACTCGGTTTTGCATACTAGTATACAAAACTCCCTGAGGACTTGACCGCGGGAGGAGACGGCGGAAATGGCATTGCATCCTGATCGGCTTCTGCCTGCCGAGCCGGGCATCCGGGCAATCGCCCGGCGCCTCTACGACGGCGTGGCGGGCCTGCCGATCGTTTCGCCGCACGGCCATACGGACCCCGTCTGGTACGCGGAGGATCCGGCGTTCCCCGATCCGGCCGCGCTTTTCATCACGCCCGATCACTACGCCACGCGGATGCTCTATTCCCAGGGCGTGCGGCTGGAAGACCTCGGCGTGGCGCGGCGCGACGGAACGGGTGTCCGCCCCGATGGCCGCCGCATCTGGCGGCTCTTCGCCGAGCATTTCCACCTCTTCGCCGGCACGCCGACGCGGCTCTGGTTCGAGCATTCGCTGGAGCTCGTCTTCGGTATCGACGAGCGCCTGACGCCGCAGAACGCCGATGCGCTCTACGACCGGATCGCCGCGGCCATCGCCACCCCGGCACTGCGTCCGCGTGCGCTCTACGACACCTTCGGCATCGAGGCGATCGCCACGACGGACGGTGCGCTCGACGACCTTGCCCACCACGATGCAGTGCGCCGCTCGGGCTGGCACGGCCGCGTCCTGCCGACCTACCGGCCGGACGCCGTGGTGGACCCGGAAGCGGCCGGTTTTGCGGGCAACGTGGAACGGCTTCTCGCCATGACGGGCGAGCCGGCGACGTGGGCGGGCTACCTTGCCGCGCACCACGCCCGGCGCGCCTTCTTCAAGGCGCAGGGCGCGACGGCCTCCGACCATGGCCATCCCAGCGCGCAAACGAGCAACCTGCCGGCGGATGAAGCGGCCGCCCTGTTCGACAAGGTGCTATCCGGCAAGGCGGATGCGGCGGAGGCCGAGGCCTTCCGCGGCCAGATGCTGACGGAGATGGCGCGCATGAGCCAGGACGACGGCCTCGTCATGCAGCTTCATCCCGGCTCGTTCCGCAACCACAACCCCTCGCTCTTTGAGGCCTTCGGGCCGGACAAGGGCGCCGACATCCCGAAGGCGACGGACTATGTGCGCGCGCTGAAGCCGCTGCTCGATGCCGTCGGCAACGACCCGGCCCTCACGCTCATCCTCTTCACGCTCGACGAGAGTACCTATTCGCGCGAGCTCGCCCCGCTTGCCGGCCACTATCCGGCGCTGCGGCTCGGCCCCGCCTGGTGGTTCTTCGACAGCCCCGAGGGCATGCGCCGCTTCCGCGAGACGACGACGGAGACCTGCGGCTTCTACAACACGGTCGGCTTCAACGACGATACCCGCGCCTACCTGTCGATCCCCGCGCGGCACGACATGGCGCGGCGGGTGGACTGCGCCTACCTCGCCCGGCTCGTTGCCGATCACCGCCTCGACGAGGCGGAGGCGCACGATCTTGCGCGTGACCTTGCCTACGGCCTCGCGAAGAAAGCCTATCGCCTTTGAGATGAAAACGCCGGGCGCCCGGAGACGGCCGGTTTAACGATGGAGGAGAACGAAATGCAGATCACACGCAGAACATTCGTCGGCGGCGTCGCCGGCATGGCGGGCCTCGGCCTGCTGCCCGCCCGCAGCTTCGCGGCCCTCACGGCGCCCGCCAGCCCGGTCACGATCACCATCGTCGACGTCGCGGGCAACCTCGCGCTGACGCAGGGCATGTTCGAGAACTATGCGGCGGCCAAGCCCGAATGGGTCTCGAGCTTCGCCTTCACCAAGGCGCCGGCCCCCGAGCTTCCCGCCAAGATCCAGGCGCAGCAGGCCGCCGGCCATGTCGATATCGACCTCGTGCTGACCGGCACCGACGCGCTCTCCGCCGGTCTCGACCAGGACCTGTGGATCGACCTTTCCGCCCACAAGGGCGAGCTTCCCGATCTTGCCTCGATCTACATCCCGCAGGCCTCCAAGATGCAGGCGCTCGCCAAGGACCGCGGCGTCGTCGTGACCTATTATCCTTCCGGCCCGCTGATCGAATACATGCCCGACCGCGTCGCCACGCCGCCGAAGTCGGCCGAAGAGCTGCTGGAATGGGCGAAGGCCAATCCGAACAAGTTCATCTATGCACGCCCGGCCAATTCCGGCCCCGGCCGCACCTTCCTGATGGGCCTTCCCTACCTCCTCGGCGACAGCGATCCGCTCGACCCGGTCAAAGGCTGGAGCAAGACCTGGGAATACCTGAAGGAACTCGGCAAGCATGTCGAATATTACGGCACGGGTACCGGCCAGACCATGAAGGAGCTCGGCGAAGGCACGCGCGACATCATCGTCTCGACGACCGGCTGGGACATCAACCCGCGCGCCCTCGGCATCGTTCCGGCGGAGGCGAAGGTCGGCACGCTCGCCGGCTTCCACTGGGTCACCGATGCGCATTATGCCGTCATTCCGAAGGGCGTTTCCGACGAGAAGGTGAATGTCCTCCTCGACGTCATCAACTTCATCCTGCAGCCCAAGCAGCAGGCCATCGCCTATGACGAGGGCTATTTCTATCCGGGCCCGGCCGTCAAGGACGTGACGCTCGACATGGCGCCGCAGGCAAGCCAGGACGTGATCGCCGAATTCGGCCGCCCGGAATACGAGGACTGGATCGCCAACAATCCGCTGGAGATTCCGCTGGAACCTGCCCGGATGGTCGATGCCTTCCGCATCTGGGACGAGCAGGTCGGTTCGGCCAAGGGCTGAACGCCAACATGTGCTCTCGCGGCGCCCCGGTCACGGGCGCCGCAATGTCGACAGTGCCGTACAAACAGGAGGCGCTCTTGAGCCAGCAGGCCCAGACCGCAACGACAGTCCCTTCGTCCCGGCAGCGCGCCCGGCTCGAGCTGAATGGCCTGCGCCGTTCGTTCGGCTCCTACAATGCGCTCGACGGGATCGATCTTTCCATCGAGCCCGGGGAATTCATCGCCCTTCTCGGCCCGTCCGGCTGCGGCAAGTCGACCGCGCTCAATTGCCTTGCGGGCCTTCTGGCGCTCACCGGCGGGGAAATCCGCCTCGGCGACCAGCGCATCGATACGCTGGAGCCGGAAAAGCGCGGCTTCGGCATGGTGTTCCAGAGCTACGCGCTCTTCCCGCACATGACGGTGCGCAAGAATGTCGGCTTCGGTCTTGCCATGCGCGGCATCAAGGGCGCGGAGGCGGACCGCCGCATCGACGAGGCGCTGGCGCTCGTGCGCCTCGGCTCGCAGGCCGAGAAGCTGCCCGGCCAGCTTTCCGGCGGCCAGCAGCAGCGCGTGGCCATCGCCCGCGCCGTCGTCATCCGCCCGCCGGTCGTGCTGATGGACGAACCCCTTTCCAACCTCGACGCCAAGCTGCGTCTGGAGATGCGCGCCGAAATCCGCGGCATCCACGACCAGATCGGCTCGACGACCATCTATGTCACCCACGACCAGGACGAGGCCCTGTCGCTCGCCGACCGCATCGTCGTGATGAGCCAGGGCCGCATCATGCAGATCGGCACGCCGGAAGACCTCTACCAGCGGCCGGCCCATGCCGAGGTCGCCGATTTCATGGGCTTCCGCACGCGCCTTGCCGGCCGCGTCGTCTCGGTATCGGGCGAGGAAGTCCTCATCGAGGCCGCCGGCGCGCGCCTTGCCGGGATTGCCCGCGACGCGCTGAAGCCGGGCGATGCCGCCGTTCTCTCCGTGCGGCCGGAGGACCTCGTCGCCGTCGACGAAGGGGAGGGCATTCCCGCCGTCGTGTCGAACATGGAATATCGCGGCCGCGCCTTCTTCGGCCTTGCCCATGCGGGCGACGGGTCGGAATTGTTCTTCCGCGCCGACAGCCACCTGCCCCGCGGGGCGGCGGCAAAGCTGCAGCCGGCCGCCGGCCGGGCGCTCGTCTTCCGGGGTGAGGCGCAATGAGCGGGCCGTCGCTCGGCACGCGCCTTGCCGCGCGCGGCATCGACGGCACGACGCTGCTCGTGCTGCCGGGCATCGCCGTCATGGTGGCGCTGTTCGTCTATCCCTTCCTCTACGGCATCGTCGATTCGCTGACGCCGAAGGAAGGCGTCTGGTATTCGAACTATACGCGCTTCTTCAGCGACCGCTTCCAGTACGGCACCATCGCCGCCACGCTCTGGCTGGCGCTGCCCGTCACCATCCTCAACATGGCCCTTGCCCTGCCGATCGCCTTCCGCGTGCGGCTGATGAACCGGCAGCGCCTCCTGACGACGATCCTCGTCCTGCCGGTGACGCTCGGCACGGTCTTCGTCGCGGACGGGCTCCTGACCTTCCTCGGCCCGCAGGGCTGGTTCAACCGGACGCTGATCCTCGTCGGCATCCTCGATGCGCCGGTGAAGCTCACCAACAATTACTGGGGCGTCTTCGCCTCGCTGCTGATCACGGGCTTTCCGTTCGCATTCCTGCTGACGCTCTCCTACGTAACCGGCATCGACCCGGCCATCGAGCAGGCCGCCGCCACGCTCGGCGCGAAGCCGCGCCAGCGCTTCATGCGCGTCTTCCTGCCGCTTCTCGTGCCGGGGCTTGCCGTCACCTTCTGCCTTTCCTTCGTGCAGGCTTTCGCGGTCTTCCCCTCCGCCGTCCTGCTCGGTGCGCCGGCAGGGGCGACGCGGGTGATCTCGATTGCCGCCTACCAGGCCGCCTTCGAGCAATACGACCACTCGATGGGCACGGCCATCGCCATCATCATGGGCGTCGTCGAGCTGGTCATCGTCGTGGCCGTCCTGGGCCTGCGCTCCTTCTTCTACCGCGGCCCTGCCGGCGGCACGAAGGGATAAGGCCATGCACGCTGCGATCCTTCGGACACCATTCATCGGAAAGGGCACGCCATGATCCGTGACCAGGGCATAGGCTCGAAGCTGTGGCGCTTTGCCGTATGGGCGCTCGCCGGCCTCTTCGTTCTCAACCTCCTTGCCGTCATCGCGGCGGTGCTGGTCAATTCCTTCGCCACCCGCTGGCTCGGCACATGGCTGCCCGCCGGCTGGACGACCCGCTGGTATTTCGATGCCTGGCGCGAGTTCCAGCTTTCCAACGTGGTGCTCGTCACCTTCCAGATCGTCTTCACGGTGGTGCTGATCTCCGGCATCGTCGGCGTCGTCACCGCCTATGCGCTGGCGCGCCGGGACTTTCCGGGCAAGCGGGCGGTCATCCTGCTCTTCCTGCTGCCGCTCCTCATCCCCCCGCTCACCTACGGCATCCCGCTTGCGACCGTGCTCTACCAGGTCGGCCTCGGCGGCTCGTTCTGGGGCGTGGTCTTCATCAATGTCGTGCCGTCGCTGCCCTTCGTCATCCTCGTGATGATTCCCTTCATCGAGCAGATCGACCCGCGCATCGAGGCGGCGGCCCGCGTCTTCGGCGCCGGCACCGGAAGCCTCTTCCTGCGCATCCTCCTGCCGCTGCTCCTGCCCGGCATGCTGGCCGCGCTGCTCCTCGTGCTGGTGCGCACCATCGCCATGTTCGAGCTGACCTTCCTCGTCGCCGGGCCGACGACCCAGACGCTGGTGGTCTCGCTCTACTATGCCGTCTTCGCCTCCGGCGTGCGCGCCGGCCAGTCGATCGACGCCATGGCGGTGATCTACATGGTCACGACGCTCTTCTGGCTGGTGCTCGCCCTGCAATTCGTCAGCCCGACGCAGATCGTCGCAAGGGCCAAGCAGCAGCAGGCGGCGTGACGCGAAGCGGGCGATCAGGCCTCCGACAGCAGCGTCCGCGTCAGCGGGTGGTTCGCATCCGTCAGGCCGTCGAGGATGTCGAAGTGGTGCCTGTTCGGCTCGACGATGGCGGCGGTGGTTGCGCCAAGGCCGGTCCAGATATTGGCGAGCAGGGCGTTCTGGCGCAGGAATTCCGCGCGCTCCGTCGCGCCGGCCCAGCAGGTGATGCGGGCATTCGCCATCGGGCGGAGGAGGGCGGGGCTTTCCGCAAGCGCTTCCGCCTCGTCGAGGCGAAGCCTCTCGTTCATCGCGGTGAGAAGCAGCGGGCGCAGGTCGTGCAGCCCTGAAATGGAAACGACGTTGCGGATGCGCCGTTGGACCTCGGGCGCCAGCGGCGCCGTCGCCGTGACCATGCGGCTGACGAGATGGCCGCCGGCGGAATGGCCGGTCAGCATCAGCGGGCCGTCGACCAGACCTGCGGCTTCCGTGACGGCCGCCGCGATCTCTTTGCCGATATCGGCGATGCGCACCTCGGGGCAGAGCGTATAGGACGGCATGGCGACGGCATAGCCGCGCGCCACGCTGCCCGCCGCAAGATGCGACCAGACGCTCTTGTCGAGCTGCAGCCAGAAGCCGCCATGCACGAAGACGACGAGGCCCTTGGGCTTGCCTTCCGGGAGGAAAAGGTCGAGGCGGTTGCGCGGGCGTCCGCCATAGGCAAGGTCCAGCCTTGCGCGCTCCGCCGCGGAAAGCGCGTTGCGGAAGGTCTCGGCAGGTCCCGCCCAGGCCGCCGGCCAGCGGTCGCCGCGCGCGATGTTCACGCCGTTGGCATAGGCGTCGTCCCAGTCCGAAACGCGGTGTTCCAGCATCGCTGCAATCCTCCCTTTGATGCGGCCAGCGCCATAGCAATCGCCCGGACGGCGGCCAAAGGCAATGGCGTCGCGGAAGAAACTTTAGGCTTGAAATGATTTTTGACAGGTGCCATGCTGCCCCATGTTCAGCGCGGAAGTGGAGGTCTTCGCTGTGCCCATCACCATCGATGACGTTTCCCGCGCGACGACACGGTCCGGCCATGCCCGGCCGGCCGTCCTCGCGCGATCACCCGAAAAACAGCCGGCTTTGAACAGGCCTTTCCGGAAGGCAGGATACGAACAGGGGAATAGCCGCCACATGCTTGGACCGACCGCACATGTCGACACGTTCACCCGCGACAACCTGCCCCCGCCCGAGGAATGGCCGGATTTCCTGCTCGAAGGGTTCGACTATCCCGACCACCTCAACGCGGCCGTCGAACTGACGGATGCCATGGTCGCCCGCGGTTTCGGCGACCGTACCGCGCTGATCGGCAACGGGCGGCGGCGGACCTACAAGGAGCTCTCGGACTGGACGAACCGGCTGGCGCACGCGCTCGTCGAGAATTACGGCGTCAGGCCCGGCAACCGCATCCTCATCCGCTCGGCGAACAACCCGGCCATGGTCGCCTGCTGGCTTGCCGCCACCAAGGCGGGCGCCGTCGTCGTCAACACCATGCCGATGCTGCGGGCCGGGGAACTCGCCAAGATCGTCGACAAGGCGGAGATCGGCCTTGCGCTCTGCGATACGCGCCTGATGGACGAGATGATCGCCTGCGCCAAGGACAGCCGCCATCTCCGGCAGGTCGTCGGCTTCGACGGCACGGCCAACCACGACGCCGAGCTCGACCGGGTCGCGCTCGACAAGTCCGTCACCTTCGAGGCCGTGCGGACGGGGCGGGACGACGTGGCGCTCCTCGGCTTCACCTCGGGCACGACCGGCGTGCCGAAGGCGACCATGCATTTCCACCGCGACCTGATGGCGATTGCCGACGGCTATGCGAAGGAGGTTCTCGGCGTGACGCCGGAGGATATCTTCGTCGGCTCTCCGCCGCTCGCCTTCACCTTCGGCCTCGGCGGCCTTGCGATCTTCCCCCTGCGCTTCGGCGCGGCCGCGACGCTCCTCGAACAGGCGACGCCTGCGCTGATGGTGGAGATCATCGAGACCTACAAGGCGACGATCTCGTTCACCGCGCCGACCGCCTATCGCGCCATGCTGAAGGCGATGGATGCGGGCGCCGACCTTTCCTCGCTGCGCGTCGCGATCTCCGCGGGCGAGACGCTGCCCGGCCCTGTCTTCGAGGAATGGAGCGAGAAGACCGGCAAGCCGATCCTCGACGGCATCGGCGCCACCGAGATGCTGCACATCTTCATTTCCAACCGCTTCGCGGACCGCAAGGCCGCCTCGACCGGAAAGCCGGTCGGCGGCTACGAGGCGCGCATCGTCGACGAGGACATGCGCGAGGTGCCGCGCGGCACGATCGGCAAGCTCGCCGTGCGCGGGCCGACCGGCTGCCGCTACATGGCCGACGACCGCCAGAAGGCCTATGTCCGCGACGGCTGGAACCTGACGGGCGACGCCTTCTACGAGGACGAGGACGGCTTCTTCCATTTCGCCGCCCGCTCGGACGACATGATCATCAGCTCCGGCTACAACATCGCCGGCCCGGAGGTAGAAGCGGCCCTGATCGCCCATCCGGATGTGCTGGAATGCGCCGTTATCGGCGCGCCGGACAACGAGCGCGGCCAGGTCGTCGAGGCCCATGTCGTGCTTGTCGCCGGCATCGCGGCGGACGAGCTGACGGTCAAGCGCCTGCAGGACCATGTGAAGGCGATGATCGCCCCCTACAAATATCCGCGCTCGGTGAAATTCCTGGAGGCCCTGCCGAAGACGGCGACGGGCAAGATCCAGCGGTTCCGCCTGCGGGGAAACTGAGATGGGCAAGCCCTACGATCCTTCCGGCGAAGGCGCGCAGATGTCGTTCGAAGGGCGCATGTCCTATAGCGACTATCTCATGCTGGAGAAGGTGCTGACCGCGCAGGAGCCGCTTTCGTCCGCGCATGACGAGATGCTCTTCATCATCCAGCACCAGACCTCCGAGCTCTGGATGAAGCTCGCCCTGCACGAGATCGGCTCGGCGGTGCGCTCGATCCGCGAGGACAGGCTGGAGCCCGCCTTCAAGATGCTGACGCGCGTCGCCCGCATCTTCGAGCAGCTCAACAACGCCTGGGACGTGCTGCGCACGATGACGCCGAGCGAATATACCGAATTCCGCCAGTCGCTCGGCCAGTCCTCCGGCTTCCAGTCCTGGCAATACCGGGCGATCGAGTTCCTGGCCGGCAATCGCAACCTCGCCATGCTGCGCCCGCACGCCCACCGGCCGGACATCCTTGAGAAGCTGGAGGCGATCCTTGCCGCGCCCTCGCTCTACGACGAGGCGATCCGGCTCCTCGCGCGCAACGGCTTCGACGTCGGCGGGGAGGAGGAGCGCGGCGACTGGCGCGAGACGCGCGCGGAGAACGAGAAGGTCCTTGCGGCCTGGCAGGCCGTCTACCGCGATCCGAGGCGCTACTGGATGCTCTACGAGCTTGCCGAGAAGCTGGTCGATTTCGAGGATTATTTCCGCCGCTGGCGCTTCAACCACGTCACGACCGTCGAGCGCATCATCGGCTTCAAGCGGGGCACGGGCGGAACCTCCGGCGCGTCCTACCTGAAGAAGATGCTCGAAGTAGAACTCTTCCCCGAGTTATGGCATGTACGTACAGACCTTTGATAGAACACAATAATAATCGAACCATAATGAGGAGAACAGCATGAAGCGCATTCTGACGGCAAGCCTCTTCGGCCTTTCGCTGGCAACATCCGGCCTTGCCCATGCCGAGCCGGTGAAGATCGGCGTCATCACCACGCTTTCGGGCGGCGGCGCGGGCCTCGGCATCGACATGCGCGATGCCTTCCAGCTCGCCATCAAGCAGTCGGGCAACAAGGATATCGAGCTCGTCGTGGAGGACGACGCCCAGAAGCCGGAACTGGCGGTGCAGATCGCCGAGAAGATGATCCAGGGCGACAAGGTCGACCTGATGACGGGCATCATCTGGTCGAACCTCGCCATGGCCGTCGTGCCGAATGCGGTGGCGCAGGACATCATCTACCTGTCGCCGAATGCCGGCCCGTCGGCGCTTGCCGGCGCAAACTGCAACGCCAACTATTTCAACGTCGCCTACCAGAACGACAACTTCCACGAGGCGATGGGCGAATACGCCAACAAGGACTACAAGAACACCTTCATCCTGGCGCCCAACTATCCGGCCGGCAAGGACGCGCTGACCGGCTTCAAGCGCTACTACAAGGGCACGCTTTCCGGCGAGGTCTATACCCAGGTCGGCCAGACGGACTATGCGGCCGAGATCGCGCAGATCCGCGCCTCGGGCGCTGATTCCGTCTACTTCTTCCTGCCCGGCGGCATGGGCATCGCCTTCATGAAGCAGTATGCCCAGTCCGGCGTCGGCATTCCGGTCATGGGGCCGAGCTTCTCCTTCGACCAGGACGTGCTGCCGGCCGTGGGTGATGCGGCGCTCGGCGTGAAGAACTCCGCGAGCTGGTCGCCCGACCTCGACAACGAGGCGAGCAAGGCCTTCGTCGAAAGCTTCAAGGCCGAATATGACCGCCTGCCGTCGATCTATGCGGCGCAGAGCTGGGATACGGCGAACCTCATCCTCTCGGCGCTGTCGAAAGCCAGCGTCAAGGACAAGGACGCCTTCCGCGCGGCGCTGAAGGCCGCGGACTTCAAGTCCGTGCGCGGCGACTTCGCCTTCAACAACAACCAGCATCCGATCCAGAACATCTACGTGCGCGAGGTGGTGAAGGACGGCGACGTGCTGACCAACAAGAT
Organism: Shinella fusca; assembly: GCF_014203155.1. Taxonomy (GTDB): domain Bacteria; phylum Pseudomonadota; class Alphaproteobacteria; order Rhizobiales; family Rhizobiaceae; genus Shinella; species Shinella fusca. The sequence continues at coordinate 190,988 of NZ_JACHIK010000004.1, read as the reverse complement.
CATCGCGACCGCCTTCGAAAAGCACAAGGACGCCTATGCCGAACAGTGCGGCCTCTAGGAACCGCTGACGTCCGACCGCCCGGGCATCCGGCCTTCCGCCGGTGCCCGGGCGCTCCCGACCCGAAGTTTGGATCGACGCCGTGTTCACCGCACTCCTGATCGAACAATTGCTCAACGGGCTGCAGCTCGGCGTGATGCTGTTTCTGATGGCCGCCGGCCTGACGCTGATCTTCGGCGTCATGGGCCTCATCAATCTCGCCCACGGCTCGCTCTACATGGTCGGCGCCTTCGCCTGCGCGACGATTGCGGCGGCGACCGGCTCCTTCTGGCTCGGCCTTGTCGCCAGCCTTGCGGCCGCCGCCGGCGTCGGCGCGCTCATCGAGGTCGCCGTCATCCGCCGGCTCTACGACCGCGACCATCTCGACCAGGTGCTCGCCACCTTCGCCCTCATCCTGATCCTGTCGGAGGGCGCGCGCTGGCTCTTCGGCTCGTTCCCGCTCTATCTCGACATCCCCAGGCAATTGCAGGGCGCGGTGCCGCTGCCGGGCGGCGGGCAGTACCAGCTCTATCGCCTCGCGATCATCGCCGTCGGCTTCCTCGTCGCCATCGGCCTCTATCTCCTGATCTCGAAGACGCGCCTCGGCATGCGCATCCGCGCCGGCGAATCCGACCGCGAGATGATCGCGGCCCTCGGCGTCGATATCAGCACGCTCTATACGGTCGTCTTCGCGCTCGGCGCGGCGCTTGCCGGCCTTGCCGGCGCGCTCGTCGGCGCGCTCCAGTCCGTGCAGGTCGGCATGGGCGAGCCCGTGCTCATCCTCGCCTTCGTCGTCATCGTCATCGGCGGCATCGGCTCCATCAAGGGAGCGCTCGTCGGCGCCGTCATCGTCGGGGTCGTCGATACGATGGGCCGCTTCCTGCTGCCCTCGCTTCTGGCGCTCACCATGCCCGCCGCGCAGGCCACCACCATCGGCGCGGCGCTCGCCTCCATGCTGATCTACGTCGTTATGGCCCTCATCCTCGCCTTCCGGCCGAGCGGCCTGTTCGCGGCCGAGACGTGAGGGGGCCGATGAACCGCGAATCCGCCGTCAACCTTCTGCTCGCTCTCCTGCTCATCGGCGTGCCGCTGATCGCGGCCGGCATGGGCGAGCCCTTCTACGTGACGCTCGCCACCCGGGTCGTCGTGCTGGCGCTCGCCGCTGCCGGCCTCAACCTGGCGCTCGGCCTCGGCGGGCTGCTCTCCTTCGGCCATGTCGCCTTCTTCGGTCTCGGCGGCTATGTCGCGGGCATCCTGGCAACCCATGCGTTCAACGCCGAGCCGCTCTTCGCCGGCATTCCGGGCACGACCTTCATGCCGCTGATCTGGCTCGTGGCCGTCGCGGTCGCCGGCCTCGTCGCCCTGCCGATCGGCGCGATCAGCCTGCGCACCACCGGCGTCTACTTCATCATGATCACGCTCGCCTTCGCGCAGATGATCTACTATTTCGCGATCTCCTGGCCGGCCTACGGCGGCGAGGACGGCCTGTCGATCTACGTGCGCAACGCCTTTCCCGGCGTCAACACGGCGAAGCCGCTGCCCTATTTCCTCGTCTGCCTTGCCGTGCTGATGGCGACGCTCCTCCTCTTCCGCCTCGTCGAGGGCTCGCGCTTCGGCAGCGCGCTGCAGGCGGCGCGGCAGAACGGCACGCGTCTTGCCGCCGTCGGCATCCCGCCCTTCAAAATCCGGCTTGCCGCCTTCACGCTGTCGGCGATGATCACCGGGCTTGCCGGCGCGCTCTATGCCGATCTCAACCGCTTCGTCGGCCCGTCCATGCTCTCCTGGCAGATGTCGGGCGAACTCATCGTCCTCATCATCCTCGGCGGCAAGGGGCGGCTCTTCGGGCCGGTCGCCGGCGCGATGATCTTCGTCTGCCTCGAATACGTGCTCGGCGGCATCACCGAGCGCTGGCAATTCTTCCTCGGCCTCATCCTGCTCGTCATCGTGCTTTTTGCGCGCGGCGGCCTGCTGGGGCTTCTTTCGGGAAAGGCGCGCCATGTCTGAGCCCGTTCTCGAAATCCGGGACCTGCGCAAGTCCTTCAATGCGCTGAAGGCGACGGACGGGGTCAGCCTCGACCTCAAACCCGGCCAGATCCACGCGCTGATCGGCCCGAACGGCGCCGGCAAGAGCACGCTCATCCACCAGATCGCCGGCACGCTCCGCGCCGACAGCGGCACGATCCGCTTCCTCGGCCGGGATATCGGCGGGCTCGACATGGCGGCGCGTGCGCAACTCGGCCTTGCCCGCAGCTTCCAGATCTCCTCGCTCGCCCAGGAGTTCTCGGCGCTGCGCAACGTCATGCTGGCCGTGCAGGCGAAGAAGGGCAGCAGCTTCCGCTTCTTCCGGCAGGTGGCGGGCGACAAAAGCCTCATCGAGCCGGCAATGGCCATGCTGGAGCGCGTCGGCCTTGCCGCCCGCGCTCATGTGCCGGCGGCCGAGCTCTCACACGGCGAGCGCCGGCAGCTCGAAATCGCCATCGCGCTCGCCCTTTCGCCGAAGGCCTTCCTCTTCGACGAGCCGATGGCGGGCATGGGGCCGGAAGGATCCAAGCAGTTGACCCGGTTCCTCGACGGGCTTCGCCACGAAGCGCCGATGCTTCTGGTGGAGCACGACATGGACGCGGTCTTCGCGCTGGCGGACCGGGTCTCGGTGCTCGTCTACGGCCGCATCGTCGCGACGGGGACGGTCGATGAAATCCGCAGCGACCCGGAGGTCCGCCGCGCCTATCTCGGAGAAGCCGCGTGACCCTTCTCGAAGTCAGGGGCCTTGAAACCTTCTACGGCGCCTCGCAGGCGCTCTTCGGCGTCGATCTCGATATCGGGGAAGGGGAGGTCGTCGCGCTGATGGGGCGCAACGGCATGGGCAAGACGACGACGATCAGCTCGATCATCGGCCTCGTGCGCCCGCGCGCCGGTGCGATCAATTTCGGCGGCACGGCGATCTTCGGCATGCGGCCGCACCGGATCGCGCGGCTCGGCCTCGGCCTCGTGCCGGAGGGAAGGCGCTGCTTTCCCAACTTGACGGTGATGGAGAACCTCCTTGCCACCGCGCGCGGCAGCGCGTGGACCTTCGAGAAGGTCGTGGACCTCTTCCCCCGTCTCGGCGAGCGGCGCAATCAATATGCAAGGACGCTCTCGGGCGGCGAGCAGCAGATGCTCGCCATCGGCCGCGCGCTGATGACCAATCCGCGCCTCCTCGTCCTCGACGAGGCGACGGAGGGGCTTGCCCCGGTCATCCGGCAGGATATCTGGTCGGCGATCCGCAAGCTGAAGGCGGCGGGACAATCGATCCTCGTCGTCGACAAGACGCTCGCCGAACTCCTGCCGGTGGCCGATCGCTGTTTCGTGCTGGAAAAGGGCAGGACGGTCTTCGAGGGCGCGCCGGCGGCGCTGACGCCGGAGCTCCAGGACCGCTATCTCGGCGTCTGACCGCGGCCTCAGGTCACGGCGGACCGGACCGCGAAGCGCGCATCCTGCCACGCGCCGGTGCGCAGGATCTCCTCCAGGATCTCGACCGCCCGCCACACGTCGGCATAGCGCAGGTAGAGCGGCGTGAAGCCGAAGCGCATGGTCGAGGGGGCGCGGAAGTCGCCGATGACGCCGCGGGCGATCAGCGCCTGCATGATCTCGTAGGCGTGCGGATGGCGGAACGAGACCTGGCTGCCGCGCTTTTCCCGCTCGCGCGAGCTTTCGAATTCGAGACCGTAGGCCGCGCATTTTTCCTCGACGAGCGCGATGAAGAGATCGGTGAGGCCGAGGCTCTTTTCGCGTAGCGCCGCCATGTCGACCTCGTCCCAGATGTCGAGCGCGCCCTTGAGCGCGCGAAGCGAGAGGATCGGCTGCGTGCCGCAGAGGAAGCGGCGGATGCCTTCGCCGGCCGCATAGTGCTTTTCGAAGGCGAAGGGCCGGGCGTGACCCCACCAGCCGCTGAGCGGCTGGCTGATGGCGCCGTGGTGGCGGGCCGCGGCATAGACGAAAGCCGGCGCGCCGGGGCCGCCGTTGAGATACTTGTAGGTGCAGCCGACGGCGAAGTCGGCCTTCGCGCCGTCGAGATCGACCGGCAGGGCGCCGGCCGTGTGGCAGAGGTCCCAGATGACGAGCGCGCCGTGTTCGTGGGCCTTCTGCGTCAGCGCCGCCATGTCGCGCAGCTCGCCGGACTTGTAGTTGACGTGGTTGACGAGGACCACGGCGACATCGCCGTCGATCAGGTCCTCGATCTCCGGCGCGTCGACGCCTTCGAGGCGGAGCGATGCGCCCGGACGCGTCGAGACGACGCCCTCGGCCATGTAGATGTCCGTCGGGAAGCTGCCGGCCTCGGCGACGATGATCGTGCGGTCCGGCCGCAGCGCCATTGCCGCGTGCAGGGCCTTGTAGATGTTGATCGACGTCGTGTCGCAGACGGCCGTCTGGCCGGCGGCCGCCCCGACGAGACGCCCGACCCGGTCGCCGAGCGTGAGCGGCATGTCGAACCAGCCGGCCGTGTTCCAGCTTCGGATGAGGTCTTGCCCCCATTCCTCGGCGGCGGCCGCCTGCAATTCCGTGAAGGCGGCTTTCGATGCGACACCGAGGGAATTGCCGTCGAGATAGACGAGCCCTTCCGGCAGGATGAAGCGCTCGCGCATGGCGCGCAGGCCGTCGGCGGCGTCCATGGCCTCGATTGCGGCAAGATCGGGAAGTGCGGTCATGAGGGCAGTCCTTGGCTATTCACGGAAGGTCTCGCGGGCGGGCGCCGGCCCGCGGCTGCGCTTGAGGCTCGGCAGGGCCAGCATGGCGAGCACGAAGAGGCCCGTCGCCAGCTTGAGGTCCGGCGGCGGCATGCCGGCGGCAAGGCAGAAGGAGACGAGCTGGTAATAGACGACCGCGCCGACGAAGGGCGCGGCGAGCTGGCGCAGCACGCTCTGCTTGCCGACGATCGCCTCGCCGATCATCAGCGCGGCAAGCCCGTTGATCAGGATGCCGAGGCCCATATTGACGTCGGCGAAGCCCTGCGACTGCACCATCAGCGCGCCGCTCGCCGCCGAGAACGCGCCGGCAAGCCCGACCCCGCCGATGGTGGCGAGCCAGACATTGATGCCCTGCGCCTCGGCCATTTCGGGATTGGCGCCGACGGCGCGCACGGCCGTGCCCTTCTCCGTGCGGAAGAAATGCAGGAGCAGGAGGAAGGCGAGGAGGCCGATGGCGCCCGCCATCACGATCTTGCTCGCCGGGAAGCCCGGCTGAAGGAAGGGCACCCGGTCGAAGACGGTCGGCGAGCCGAAGACCGAGAGGTTCGAGCGGCCCATGATGCGCAGGTTGACCGAATAGAGCATCGTCATCATCAGGATGCCGGCAAGCAGCGTATGGATGCGGAAGCGCAGGTGGATGAAGGCGGTGCAGCAGCCGGCGAGGAAACCGGCGAGGAGCGCGGCGAGGATCGCCGGAACCGGCGGCATTCCGGCCGCCATCAGCACGCCGCAGACGCAGCCGCCGAGCGGGAAGGCGCCCTCGCTGGTCAGGTCCGGAAAGCTCAGCATGCGGAACGGGATCATGATGCCGAGCACGACGAAGGCGAGGATGAGGCTCTGCGCCAGCGTGACGGGAACGAGCGAGACGAAGCTCGCGAGGGTGTCTTGCAGGAAATCCATGATCTCAGCTCGCCAGGAACATGCGGTCGGTCTTGACGGAGAAATGGCCGATCAGGTCGGGGACCGTGACCGCCTTCTTCTCATCGCCGGCGATTTGAAGGCGCACGCGGCCGGCATCGAGCATGACGACCCGGTGGCCGAAGTCCACGGCGTGCTGCATGTTGTGCGTCACCATCAGCGTCGTCAGCTTCAGGGCCTCGACGGCGCGGACCGTCGCCTGCATGACGATGTCGGCGGTGCGCGGGTCGAGCGCGGCCGTGTGCTCGTCGAGCAGCAGCAGGTCCGGCGAGCCGCCGACCGCCATGATCAGCGAGAGCGATTGCCGCTGGCCGCCGGAAAGCAGCTCCACGCGCGTGTCGAGGCGGTTTTCGAGGCCGAGGCCGAGCAGCGAAAGGCGCTCCCGGTAGGCGGCGAGCCGCGCCGGATTCAGGCCGCGGCGAAGCGTCCGCCGGCTCGCCCGGAGCTCGGCGAGCAGCATGTTCTCCGCGACCGTCATCGAGGCGGCCGTGCCCTTCATCGGGTCCTGGAACACGCGGGCCAGCCGCATGGCGCGCTTGTGGACGGGCATCGCCGTCACGTCGTCGCCGTTGATGACGATCCGGCCGGCATCGAGGACGAGCGCCCCGGAAATGGCATTGAGCATGCTGCTCTTGCCCGCGCCGTTCGAGCCGATGACGACGCCGAACTCGCCTGTTTCGAGCCGCAGGTCGAGATCGTCGAGGGCGATCTTCTCGTCCGCCTGCCCCTTGTAGAACACCTTGCGGGCCGACCGGATTTCCAGCATTGGCTCCCCCTGTTTTCTTGAGGAACGGCGCGGCACGCGCCGTTCCCGTCATGGCCGAAGGTGCGGTCAGTCGATCTGGCAGCCGCAATCGGCAAGCGAAGCCGGCACTTCGGCGCCGAATGCGGCGAGCGTCTTCCTGGAGATCAGCGCGCGGTGGTCCTCGTAGGCCGGACGCCAGGGGGCGATGGTCTTGGGATCCTTGCCCTTGAGGATTTCCGCGGCGATCCTGCCGGCGGCAAGGCCGACCTGCTCGTAGTTCACGGCGAAGCTTGCCGGAACGACGCCGTCGCGCACGGCCCCGTCGTCGGAGTTGACGATCGGGATCTGCGCCTGGCGCGCGGCGGCGGAAACGGCGGCGATCGCCGGCTGCAGCAGGTTGGAGGCCGGCGTATAGATCACGTCGGCCTTGCCGGCGAAGGAGGCGATACGCTGCTGGATGTCGTTGACGTTGTCGACGCCGACGGCCACGACCTCGAAGCCGGCCGCGGGGGCGGCTTCCTTGATCTTGTCGAGCAGCGCCGTGTCGTTCGCCTCGCCCGGATTGTAGGGCACGCCGAAGCGCTTGGCATTCGGCAGCAGCTTGTGGGTGAATTCCATCACGGCGGCGACGTCCTGAAGGTCGGTCGCGCCCGTCATGCCTTCGTCGCCGGCCTCCCAGGACGGCACCAGCTTGGCGGCGACCGGATCGGTGACGGCCGAGAAGACGACCGGGATGCCGGAGCCGGCGAGCGCCTTCTTGGCGATCTGCGAGACGGGCGTGGTGATCGTGTAGATCAGCTTCGGCTGTTCGGCCTGCAGTTTCGCGATCATCTGCGGCACCAGCGACGCGTCGAAATTGGTGTGGCTCTCCGAATAGACGACGTCGGTGCCCTCGACGAAGCCGTTCTCCGCCATCGCCTTCTTGAAGCCGGCGATGGATGCGGCGAGCTGCGGATGCTCGCCGAAATTGGCGATGCCGATGCGGATCGGCTCGGCCGCAGCCGTGCCCGCGCCCAAGGCGAGCGCCCCGGCGACGAACAATCCCGAAAGCCATGTCTTTGCAAGCCTGCTCATGTAACCCTCCCAGATATGACAAGCGGCCGCCGTTCCCTCAGCGGCTTGCGGGGAATGATGGCGGGGGCGGGGTGCCTTGTCAAATAATATATATATTTTGATCGAGAGGCCGGAACTATATATATTTGCGCCAGCCGGAATCAGGCGCTAAGGGAGCCCGATGCAGGATCAGGTGCAATCGACCAAGACGGAATCGGCCTATCGGCTCTTGCGGCGGGATATCCTCGCAACGCGCCTCAGGCCCGGTGCGCCGATGAAGCTCGGCGCGCTGCGCGACCGTTACGAGATCGGCTGGACGCCGTTGCGGGAGGCGCTGTCGCGGCTGGAGGCCGAGGGGCTCGTCACCGCCGTCAGCAATCGCGGCTTCGCCGTCGCGCCCGTCTCCCGCGCCGAACTGGAAGACCTCACCCGCACGCGCATGGTCGTCGAGCTTCCCCTTCTTCTCGAATCCATCGGGAACGGCGGCAGCGAATGGGAATCCGCCGTCGTCACCGCGCATTACCGGCTTTCGCGCTGTAGGCTCTCCATCGACAACGTCTCGGAAAGCGAGATCGACGAATGGGACGAGCGGCACGCGGCCTTCCATGCGGCGCTGATCGGCGCGGCGCGGTCGAACTGGCTCTCGCGCTTCCAGTCGACGATTTCCGACCAGTTGCGCCGCCATCACCGCTTCCTCAGCCTCGCCCCGACGCTGCGGGCTGCGGAAGGCATGAGCGAGGGATACCGGGAGGCCGTCGCCGCGCTTGAGGACGCCATGGCGATCGAGCATCACACGGCGCTGATGGAAGCGGCGCTCGACCGCGACATCGACCGGGCAAGGGCGCTGATGACCGACCATATCGGCTTTACGATCCACGTCTTTTCGCAGTCCGAGGACGGCGGCCGCGCCCTTGCATGACGTCCGCCCTGTCCAAGAGCGGGAAACATCTCTAAAAGGCAAGGCGACGGGATAGAAAGCGGGCGTTTGCAATGACGGGTGACGACACGTTCGACATCGCGCCGGACTGGGTGGATGGCGAAACCAAGGCTCTCGAGGCGCCGCACGACCATCGCGCCGAGCTTCGGCTGTGGCTGCGCCTGCTGACCTGCTCGACGCTGGTCGAAAGCGAGGTGCGCCGCCGGCTGCGCGAGGAGTTCGATTCCACCCTGCCGCGCTTCGACCTGATGGCGCAGCTCGAACGCGCGCCCGACGGCATGGTGCTCGGCGAAGTCTCCAAGCGCATGATGGTCTCGCCCGGCAATATCACGGTCCTGGTGGAACGGCTGACCGAGAGCGGGCATCTGAGCCGCTCGACCCTGCCGACGGACAGGCGCGTGCAGATCATCGCGCTCACGCCCTTCGGCCGCGCCGAATTCGAGAAGATGGCGGCACGCCACGCGGACTGGATCTCCGACCTCTTCGCCGGCCTCGCGCCGGACGACGGCAGCGTGCTGATGGACGAGCTCGCCAGGCTCAAGCGCTCCATCATCGCATCGCTTGCGCGGGGCGCCTGACCGGCCCTTCCTCCGCGGCGTTCCACCAAACAATTTTAAGCTTGAAATTTCTTCGGAACGAGTCCACCCTGCCTTTCGCAGTCCGGAATGCGGAAACGGCATCGGCGCGGGAGGAGAACGACATGCGGATCGTTTGCATCGGTGGTGGACCGGCCGGTCTCTATTTCGCGCTGCTGATGAAGCGCCAGCATCCCGCCCATCATGTCACCGTCGTCGAGCGCAACCGGCCCTTCGATACCTTCGGCTGGGGCGTCGTCTTCTCCGACGCCACCATGCAGTCGATGCGCCAGTGGGATCCGGAAACGGCCGAGGCGATCGAGGTCGCCTTCAACCACTGGGACGATATCGAGCTCGTCTTCAAGGGTCGCAGGATCCGCACCACCGGCCATGGCTTCGTCGGCATCGGCCGCAAGAAAATGCTCAACATCCTGCAGGACCGCTGCCTGGAGCTCGGCGTCGAGCTCCTCTTCGAGCGCGACGTGGAGAGCGATACGGAATTTCCGGACGCGGACCTCGTCATCGCCGCCGACGGCGTCAATTCCCGCATCCGCAACAGATATGCCGACGTCTTCCGGCCCGACATGGTGATGCGCCCGAACCGCTATATCTGGCTCGGCACGAACAAGCGCTTCGACGCCTTCACCTTCGATTTCCAGCGCACCGAGCACGGCTGGTTCCAGGCGCATATCTATCGTTTCGACGAGACGACCTCGACCTTCATCGTCGAGACGACGGACGAGGTCTACAAGGCCCACGGCCTCGACAGGATGGACCAGCAGCAGTCCATCGAGTTCTGCGAAAAGCTCTTCGCCGAAACGCTCGACGGCCATGGCCTGATGACCAATGCGCGGCACCTGCGCGGCTCGGCCTGGCTGAATTTCGGCCGGCTGATCTGCGAGAAATGGAGCCATTTCAACGGCAACAGCCATGTCGTGCTGATGGGCGACAGCGCCCACACCGCCCATTTCGCCATCGGCTCGGGCACCAAGCTCGCCATCGACGACGCGATCGAGCTCACCCGGCAGTTCGATATCCTCGGCCACGACACGGCCAGCATCCCGGCCGTGCTCGCCGCTTACGAGGAGGTGCGCCGCGTCGACGTCGCCCGCATCCAGAACGCCGCGCGCAACGCCATGGAATGGTTCGAGGTGGTCGGCACGCGCTACGCCGATACGCTGGAGCCCGAGCAGTTCATGTACTCCATGCTGACGCGCTCGCAGCGCATCAGCCACGAGAACCTTCGCCTGCGCGACAAGGACTGGCTCGAAGGCTTCGAGCGCTGGTTCGCCGGGCGGGCGGGCCTGGAGCCGTCGGCGAACGGGACGGTTCCCCCGCCGATGTTCACGCCGTTCACCATCCGCGGCCTGACGCTCCGCAACCGCATCGTGGTCTCGCCCATGGCGATGTATTCGGCGACGGACGGCGTACCGAACGATTTCCATCTCGTGCATATCGGCGCGCGCGCCATGGGCGGGGCGGCGCTCGTCTTCCCGGAGATGACCTGCGTTTCGCCCGATGCCCGCATCACGCCCGGGTGCCTCGGCCTGTGGAACGACGAGCAGCAGGCAGCCTTCAGCCGAATGGTCGATTTCGTGCATCGCGAAACGCCGGCCAAGATCGGCGTCCAGCTCGGCCATGCCGGGCGCAAGGGCGCCACGAAGCTTGCCTGGGAAGGCATCGACCAGCCGCTTTCCGAAGGCGGCTGGCCGCTGATCTCGGCTTCGGCCCTGCCGTATCTGGCGCATTCGCAGGTGCCGCGCGAGATGACGCGGGCGGACATGGACCGGGTCGTTGCGGATTTCGTGGCCGCGACCGAGCGGGCGCGCGACATCGGCTTCGATATCCTCGAACTCCATGCCGCGCACGGCTACCTGCTGTCGAGCTTCCTTTCGCCGCTCACCAATCGTCGCACCGACGACTACGGCGGCGACCATGCCGCCCGCGCCCGGTTCCCGCTCGAAGTGTTCCGCGCCATCCGCAAGGCCTGGCCCGAGGACAGGCCGATCTCCGTGCGCCTGTCGACAAATGACTGGCACGAAGGCGGCAACACGCCGGAGGATGCCGCCATCTTCGCCCGCCTGTTCAAGGAGGCCGGCGCGGACATGATCGACTGCTCTTCCGGCCAGGTGGTGACGGACGACAAGCCGGTCTACGGCCGCCTGTTCCAGACGCCGTTCTCCGACAAGATCCGCAACGAGATCCAGGTTCCGACCATCGCCGTCGGGGCGATCTCGGAGGCCGACCACGCCAATTCCATCATCGCCGCCGGCCGCGCCGATCTTTGCGCCATCGCCCGCCCGCATCTTGCCGATCCGTCCTTCGTCATGCACGAGGCGGCGAAGATCGGCTACGAGGAGCAGCATTGGCCGAAGCAATATCTTTCCGCCCGCGCGCAATATGTGAACAACCTCGCCCGCGCGGCGACCACGGCGGGCAAGTGATGAGCAGGCGCCACGCCTTCGTCACGGGCGCCGGAAGCGGCATCGGAAAGGCAATCGCGCTGGCGCTCGCCGGAAGCGGCCATGCCGTGAGCCTTGCCGGCCGGCGTGCGGCGCCCCTTGAGGCGGTGCGTGACGAAATCCATGCATCCGGCGGAAAGGCCTTCGTCCATGACGGCTTCGATGTGACCGACGCCGAAGCCGTCGAGCGCGGCGTCGCCGCCGCCATCGAGGCGGCAGGCGAGATCGCCGTCCTCGTCAACTGCGCCGGCGAGGCGCCGTCCGCGCCGTTCGAGAAGACGGACCTTGCGCTCTGGCAGCGCGTCCTCTCGATCAACCTCACGGGCGTCTATCTGGTGACGCAGGCCGCGCTCGCCTCCGTGCGCCGGGCCGGCAACGGCCGCATCGTCAACGTTGCCAGCACCGCCGGCCTTACCGGCTATCCTTACGTCTCGGCCTATTGCGCCTCCAAGCACGGCGTCATCGGCCTGACGCGGGCGCTGGCGCTGGAGCTGGCGCGCACGGACGTCACCGTCAACGCCGTCTGCCCGGGCTTCACCGATACGCCGCTCATCGACGGCGCGCTCGAGACGATCAGCCGGAAGACCGGCCGCTCGCGCGAGGAGGCGCGCGCCAGCCTCGCGCGCTCCAATCCGCAGGGCCGGCTGGTGACGCCCGGCGAGGTGGCCGATGCCGTGTCCTGGCTCGTCTCGCAAGGGGCGGGCGCGATCACCGGCCAGGCCATCGCGGTCGCCGGCGGCGAAATTCTCTGAGGGAGGACGACATGACCAATCCCATCGCGGCGAAGAAGCGCTCCTTCAAGGATCACAAGGCAAGGCACTTCCTGTTCGAGACGGACGGCGACGGCCGGGTCGCCACGATCACGCTCAACCGTCCGGACAAGAAGAACCCGCTGACCTTCGAGAGCTACGAGGAGCTCGGCGATCTCTTCCGCTCGCTCGCAAATGCCGCCGACGTCCGCGCCGTGGTGCTGACGGGTGCCGCCGGCAATTTCTCCTCGGGCGGGGACGTGTTCGAGATCATCGAGCCGCTGACGCGGATGGCGATGCCGGATCTCCTGGCATTCACCCGCATGACGGGCGAGCTTGTGCGCCAGATACGGGCCTGCCCCCAGCCGGTCATCGCCGCCGTCGACGGCATCTGCGCCGGCGCCGGTGCGATCCTGGCGATGGCGGCGGATTTCCGCGTGGCGACGCCCGAGGCGAAGACGGCGTTCCTCTTCACCCGCGTCGGCCTTGCCGGCGCCGACATGGGGGCCTGCGGCATCCTTCCCCGCATCATCGGGCAGGGCCGCGCCGCCGAGCTGCTCTTCACCGGCCGGGTCATGACCGCTGCGGAAGGCCACGCCTGGGGCTTCTACAATGCCCTCCATCCGCGCGAGGTCCTGCTCGCCGAGGCGCAGGCATTCGCCCGCACCATCGCCGACGGTCCCTGGTTCGCCCATGCCATGACGAAGAAGATGCTCGACCAGGAATGGGCGATGGGCATCGACCAATTGATAGAGGCAGAGGCGCAGGCGCAGGCGATCTGCATGGCGACCGGCGATTTCCGCCGCGCCTTCGAGGCCTTTGCCGCCAAGGCGAAGCCCGCTTTCGAGGGGAACTGACCATGCCGCCAAGGGCCCCGACCCGCGATCATCTCGACTGGCCGTTCTTCGACGAGGGCCACCGCGCCCTTGCGGCCGAGCTCGACGGCTTTGTCGCCGGCGGCGGCCTCGGTTCGATCGATCATCACGATGTCGATGCCGCCTGCCGGGAACTGGTCGCAAGGCTGGGAGCCGCCGGCCTTCTGCGCCATTGCGTGCCGAAGGCCTTCGGCGGGGCGAGCGAGGAGATCGACAGCCGGGCGCTCTGCCTCCTGCGCGAAACGCTCGCCTATGCCGACGGCCTTGCCGATTTCGCCTTCGCCATGCAGGGCCTCGGCACGGGCGCGATCAGCCTCTCCGGCTCGCAGGCGCTGAAGGAAGAGGTTCTTCCCAAAGTCGCGCGTGGCGAATGGATATCCGCCTTCGCCCTTTCCGAGCCCGATGCCGGATCGGACGTCGCCGCCATGGCCTGCGCTGCCCGGCGCGAGGGGGACGACTTCGTCCTTAACGGCGAGAAGACCTGGATTTCCAACGGCGGCATCGCCGACGTCTACACGCTCTTCGCGCGGACCGGCGAGGCGCCCGGCACGCGCGGCATCTCCGCCTTCGTCGTCTTCGCCGATACGCCCGGCTTCACCATCGCCGAGCGCATCGAGACGATCGCGCCGCATCCGCTCGCCCGCATCCGCTTCGAGAATTGCCGCATTCCCGCCGCGCAGCTTCTCGGCAATCCGGGGGAGGGGTTCAAGATCGCCATGCGCACGCTCGATATCTTCCGCCCCTCCGTCGCCGCCGCCGCGACCGGCTTTGCCCGCCGCGCGCTCGACGAGGCGGTTGCGCATGCGAAAGGGCGGAAGATGTTCGGCGCGACGCTCGCCGACCTGCCGACCGCGCAGAGCACGCTCGGCGAGATGGCGACGGCCATCGACGCCGCCGCACTCCTGACCGGCCGCACCGCCTGGAGGCGCGACGTGCAGAAGCTTCCGACGACCCGCGAAGCCGCGATGGCCAAGATGACCGCGACGGAAAACGCGCAATGGGTCATCGACCAGGCCCTCCAGCTCTTCGGCGGCAGGGGCGTGCAATCCGGCGCGATCACGGAACGGCTCTATTGCGAGATCCGGGCGCTGCGCATCTACGAGGGCGCGACGGAGGTCCAGAAGCTCGTCATCGGCCGCGAGCTGATGAAGGGCGCAACGGGATAGGAGCGGCCATCGTGTTCACGACCAGCAAGCCGCTGCGGTTCGGCGATTGCGACCCTTCGGGGATCGCCTATTTCCCGTCCTATCTCGATATCCTCGTCGGGGTGCTGGAGGATTTCTTCACCTCGCTCGGCTTTCCCTGGCGGGCGATGAACGAGGTGCGGCGCATGAGCGTGCCGACGGTGCGCCTCGACCTCACCTTCAGGAGCCCGGGCTTTCAGGGCGACAGGCTCGATTTCGCCCTTGCGGTGCGCGCCATCGGCCGCTCTTCGCTCGACCTGGAGCACACGGTTTCGAGGGGAGACACCGTGCTCTGGACGGCGCGGCACCGCATCGTCGCCACCTCGCTCGACACCAATACCTCGCTTGCCTGGCCGGACGATATCCGCGCCGCACTGACCCATCATCTGGAGACGGCCCATGCACACCATCCTGCAACCTGAAGGCTGGGCAAAGCCCATCGGCTATGCCAACGGCGTGGCGGCGACCGGCCGCACGCTTTTCGTCGGCGGCCAGATCGGCTGGAACGGGAACTCCGAATTCGAGACCGACGATTTCGTCGGGCAGGTGCGCCAGACGCTGAAGAACGTCGTTGCCGTGCTTGCCGCGGGCGGCGCGGAGCCCCGCCACATCACCAGTATGACCTGGTATTTCACCGACAAGCAGGAATATCTCGCCAACCTCCGCGGCCTCGGCGAGGCCTACCGCGAGATCATCGGCAGGCATTATCCCGCCATGGCGGCGATGCAGGTGGTCGCGCTGGTGGAAGACCGGGCGAAGATCGAGATCCAGGCCACCGCCGTCATTCCCGAATAGGCCTGCCGTGATGGACGAGATGCGTTTTTCGGAAAGTGTAACGGCCCGCCTGCAGGAGGGCGTGCTGGTCGTCGCCATCGACAATCCGCCGGTCAACGCCCTCTCGGCCCATGTCCGCTCCGGCCTTGCCGCGGCGCTGGACCACGCCGCCGGGGAGCCGGCTGTCACGGGGCTCGTCCTTTCCGGCGCGGGCCGCACCTTCATCGGCGGGGCCGATATCCGGGAATTCGGCAAGCCGCCGGCCGAGCCGCAGCTTCCCGCGCTCGTCGGCCGCATCGAGGCCTTCGGAAAGCCGGTCGTCTGCGCCGTGAACGGCGCCGCGCTCGGCGGCGGCTGCGAGGTGGCGCTTGCCTGCCACGGCCGCATCGCCGGCGGGAAGGCGTCCTTCGGCCTGCCGGAGGTCAAGCTCGGCATCGTTCCCGGCGCCGGCGGGACCCAGCGCCTGCCGCGCCTGATCGGCACGGTCGCGGCCGTCGAGCTCATCGGCACGGGGCGCGCGGTCAGGGCGGATGAGGCCGTCGCGCTCGGCCTTGCCGATGCCCTCGCCGCCGATCCGGTTGCCGCGGCCATCGCCGCCGTGCGCGAACAGGCCGGACGGCCGCTCCGCCGGACGGGCGAACTTGCCGTTCCCGCTGCGGATTCCGCTGCCCTTGCCGCGGCGCAGGCCAAGGTCGTTGCGAAAAGCCGGGGGCAGGCGGCGCCCGCCGAGGCCGGCCGGCTCGTTGCGGCGGCAGGGCAACTCGGCCTTGAGCGGGGGCTTGCAGAGGAGCGCGCGACCTTCGTGCGCCTGCGCGATTCCGTCGAATCCGCAGCCCTGCGGCATGTGTTCTTCGCCGAGCGCGCCGCCGGCAAGGTCGACAAGCTCGACGGGGTTTCACCGCGGCAGGTCGGGACCGTGGGCGTCGTCGGCGCGGGGTTGATGGGGTCCGGCATCGCCGTCTCGGCGCTCGTCGGCGGCTATCGCGTCGTCGCGCTGGAGCAGACGCCGGAGGCCGCCGTTGACGGGCGCGTCCGCATGGCCGGCCTTCTCGACAAGGCCGTGCAATCCCGCCGCCTGACCGGCGAGGCCCGCGATGCCTGCTTCGCGCGGCTCGAAACGACCGCCGAGGCGGCCGACCTTGCAACGGCGGATCTCGTCATCGAGGCCGTCTTCGACGACCTTGCGGTCAAGACCGACCTGTTCCGCAGGCTCGACGGCATCGTCGCGCCGGACGCCATTCTCGCGACCAATACCAGCTATCTTGATCCCGATGCGATCGCCGCCGCCACGGCCCATCCCTCCCGCGTGGTGGGCCTCCATTTCTTCTCGCCGGCCAATGTCATGCGGCTGGTGGAGGTCGTCGATTGCGCCGCCACGGCGCCCGGCGTGCTGGCGAGCGCGCTCGCCTTCGTCAAGCGCCTCGGCAAGCTCCCCATCGTCTGTGGCGTTACCGAGGGCTTCATCGGCAACCGCATCTTCTCGGCCTATCGCAGGCAGGCGGAATTCATGCTGGAGGACGGCGCGCTGCCGCACGAGATCGACGCCGCCCTGGAAGCCTACGGCTTTCCGATGGGCATCTTCGCCGTCAATGACATGGCGGGCCTCGAGATCGCCTGGGCGCGCCGCAAGCGGCAGGCCGCGAGCCGCAATCCCGCCGAGCGCTATGTCAAGATCGCCGACAGGCTCTGCGAGGCCGGCCGCCTCGGCCGCAAGACCGGCCTCGGCTGGTATGCCTATCCGGACGGGAAACGGACGGACGATCCCGCCGTGACGGCGATGATCGAAGCGGCGCGGGCGGCAAAGGGCATCACGCCCCGCCCGTTCACCGCGCAGGAGATCGTGGACCGTCTCCTCGAAGCGATGGCCGACGAGGGGAGAGCGCTGCTTGCCGAAGGCATCGCCGCCCGGCCGGGCGATATCGACCTGGTCATGATCAACGGCTACGGCTTTCCCGCGCACAAGGGCGGGCCGATGTTCGCCGCAGGGCAGGACGAGAAGCGGTTGGCCTGAACGGCCGTGATCAGCCCGGCGAGTTGCCGGCGGCCGTCCGCCGGATGAGCTGGTGCTCGCGCCAGATCGTGAAGAGGCCGGCGCCGACGACGATCAGCGCGCCGACGACCATGTGGAGCGACAGCGCCTCGCCGAAGAAGGCGACGGCGATGATCACGTTGAGCACGAGCTGGAAATAGGTGACCGGCTGCACCTCCGCCGCCTGCAGCAGCCCGTAGGCCCGGATGAGATAGTAGTGGCTGAGCGTGCCGCAGACGCAGAGCGCGGCAAGCGCGAACCAGTCGGCCGGCTCGACATCCGTCCAGTAGAACGGGCCGATCAGCGAGATCGCCACGGCGCCGACGATGCCGGCGTAGAAGAGGCTGGTCACGGCCGTGTCCTCGGAGCCCACCTTGCGCGTGGCGATGCTGTAGAGCGCGAAGAGGAGGGAGGCGCCGAGCGGCAGGAGCAGCGAGAGGTCGAAGTGGACGCCGACGGGGTTGATGATGACGAGGACCCCGACAAGGCCCACCAGCACGGCGGTCCCGCGCCGCCAGCCGACGGCCTCGCCGAGCAGCGGGATCGACAGGACGGTGACGATGAGCGGCGTCGCCTGGAACACCGACTGGCTCATGGCAAGGCCGGCATGCACATAGGAAAAGACGATGAGGACGATTTCTGCCACGAGCAGGAGCCCGCGCGCGGCCTGCAGCCAGGGCCGGCGGGTGCGGATGGCCGCGCGGATGCCGCCCGGCGAGGAGGCGGCAAAGCCGCAGACGAAGAGCGCGAAGGCCCAGAACCGGATCATCGTGATGAAAAGGGCGGGATAACGGTCGCCAAGATATTTGGTGATCGCATCCTGGCCGGCAAAGATGCAGATGGCCAGGAAGGCGAAGAGATAACCGCGGGTCTTTGGGCTCATTGGGGCATACAACTCGGATCTATTTGGACCCGCTGATAGCACAAGGCCGCGGCCAAGGCTCGACCCAAATCTACCCCGTGATTTTCGATAGAGGCCCGGCCGCCGCGCCGCGATCAGCGCGGCGCTCCCTGCAGGCTGTCCGTATAGTAGCGGTCGTAGAGGTCGCGGTATTTCTCCGCCGCGCCCGCGTCGCTGTAGCGGGCAAGGGCGTCCATGTCCGTCTTGTTGAGGATGACGCCGAGGGTCTTGCCCTCGATCCGGTGCTCGGCGGCAAGCAGGTCGCGCACCAGGTTGGCGGAGGTCTTGCCCCATTCCACGACGAAGAGGAACCCGTCGGCCAAGGGCTCGAAGGCCTTGGCGTCGATGACGGGGCCGAGCGGCGTCAGGTCGACCACGATATAGTCGAAGGCCCGGCGCGCCTCGTCGATGAGCTCTTTCATCGCCGGCGAGGACATCAGCTCGTTCGCCTCGTAGCGGCGCGCCTCGCCCGGCCGCAGCGCGATCGGCAGGATGGCGAGCTGCGAGCGGCGGTCGGTCTTGAGCGCCTGCGTCCATGGGACTTCGCCACGCAGCACCTCGACGAGGCCGACCTGCGGGGTCGGTTTCATCATGGTGCTGAGGCCGGGCCGGCGCACGTCGGCGTCGATCAGCAGCGTGCGCTTGCCGCTGACGGCAAGGAGAGCCGCGAAATTGGTCGCGACCGTGGATTTTCCCTCGCCGGGCAGCGCCGAGGTAACGCCGATCACGCGGCTTTCGCGGCCCTGCAGCATCGTGTCGGCGGTGAGCCTTGCATTGCGCAGCGTCTCCGTGAAGGCCGAGCGCGGCGCGTCCAGAACCACGCGCGTCATGCGTTCGAGCGGAATGACTTCCTCCTCGGCGTCGGCTGGCGGTTCGGCCTTCACAGCCTTGGCGCCGATCATCGCGGGCTTGCGCTTCTTCCGGCCGCCGCCGACGAGCGGCAGGTAGCCGAGCGGCTTCAGGCCGAGGATGGTGCGCACGTCGTTCTCCAGCCGGAAGGCGCGCTCGCGCATCTCCTGCACGAAGGTGAGCGCCCCGCCGGCCATCAGGCCGAGCACCAGCGAGAGGCCGAGCACCATGGTCTTGCCCGGGCTCGACGGGGAGACCGGCACGCCGGCATCCGAGATCACCCGCGCCTTGGGAATCGGGAAGGACTGCTTCTGCGAGGCCTGCTCGTAGCGGGCGAGATAGGATTCCGACAGCGCCTTCAGCGCCGTCGCCTTCTGCTCGAGCTCCTGGAGGCGCACCGAGGAGCGGTTCGCGTCGGCATTGTTGCCGGCGACCTTCTTGATGCTTTCCCGCAGCGAGACCTCGCGCGAGCGGGCGACGTCGTATTCGTTGCGGTAGCTTGCCGTGAGCTGCTGGAGCTCGCGGTAGATCTGGCCGGCGAGGTCCTTCTTCTCGGCCTGGAGCGCGACGGCCTGCGGATGGTCGGCGCCGAAATTGCGGGTGATGTCCTCGGCGCGCTTGAGGATGGAATTGTAGCGGCCGCGCAGCTCCTGCAGCGCGGTGGCGTCGGCCTGCTGCACGGGAATGGTCGCATTGGCGACGGCCCTGTCCGGCCCCTGCTCGACGATCGCCTTGAACTGGGCGTAGCGGGCCGAGGCGCTTGCCGCATCGGCCTGCGCCAGGATGAGCTGGCTGTTGAGGTCGGCGAGCTGCTGTTCCGACATCAGTTCGCCGCGGGAGGTGGTAAGGCCGTTCTCGGCGCGGTAGCGCTCGACCTCCAGCGAGGCCTCCTGGGCGCGCGCCTGGATGTCGGTCAGCCGCTCCTGGAGCCAGGTGGAGGCCTGTTCCGTCGCGGTGAAGTTGGCGCTGAGCTGCTCCTCGAAGAAGGCCTGCGCATAGCGCCGGGCGATGGCGGCCGCCAGTTCGGGATCGGTGGAGCGGAAGGAGACGGCGAGCACGGCGCTCCGCGATACGCGTTCCACCGCCAGCGATTGCTGCAGCATGGCCGCCGCCTTCTCGCGCCGGCCGTTGGCAAGCGCCTCCGCGGAGGCCTCCGGCCCGGCCGAGCCGAACGATGCCAGCGCCTTGATCCAACCCTTGACGACGGCGACGGGCGATTGCGGCGGGTTGAGGACGGTTTCGTTGTCGGCGAGCTTCAGGTCGTCGACGACGCGCAGCGCCAGCCGGCCGGATTTCAGGATTTCGGCGGCGCTGGCGATGCGCATGTCGACCTGCTGGCTGCTCTGCGGCGAGGGCTCGCTTTCCTCGGCATAGCGCGACAGGTCCTCGTCGAGCAGGATCTGCGTCATCGACGTGTAGACGGGCGTCGCGAAGAGGAGATAGGCCACGCCCAGCGCCACGGCGAGCGCGACCGAAAGGCCGATCAGCCGCGCCCGGCGAACGAGGATCGTCAGCAGGCGGTCGAGATCGATGAAGGAATCGGCGGGGTCCGGTTCCCGGCTGAGGATGCTGCTGTGCGATACGGTGCGTTGATGCATGGGGCTCCGTTCTGCCTTTCGGCGCGATGGAAACTCTGTCCTCCCGGAGGCGGCCCCGGATCCTCCATCCGGGGCCCTGGTATCATGCCGCGCGAATCCGGCCCTCGTGCGACGTCATCATGTCGCGGAGGGATTCGTAGATCGCGCCGCCGATGTCCGGCCGCGCCAGCGCAAAGGCGACATTGGCCTCGATGAAGCCGTGCTTGGAGCCGCAGTCGTAGGTCCGCCCCTCGTAGACATGGGCGTGGAACGGCTGTTCTTGCGAGAGTTTCAGCATGCTGTCGGTCAGCTGGATCTCGTTGCCGGCGCCGCGCTGCTGGCGGGCGAGATGGCCGAAGATCTCCGGCTGGAGGATGTAGCGTCCGTTGAGGAAAAGATTGGACGGCGCGTCGCCCGCCTTCGGCTTTTCCACCATGTGGGTGACGGCAAAGCCGTGGCGCACGGCCGCCCCCCTGCCGACGATGCCGTATTGCGAGACCTCTTCCGGCGCGCATTGCTCGACGCCGACGACATTGCCGCCGACCTCGCCGTGAAGGTCCATCAGGCCGGCAAGGCAGCCGCGCGGGCCGAAGGAGATCATGTCGGGAAGCAGGAGCGCGAAGGGCTCGTCGCCGATGAGGTCGCGGGCGCACCAGACCGCATGGCCGAGGCCGAGCGGGGCCTGCTGGCGGGTGAAGCTGACCGATCCGGCCTTCGGCAGCAGCCGGCCGAGCTCGTCCACCTTGTCGTCCTTGCCGGATTTCTCCAGCGAGGCGATGAGTTCCGGCGTGTCGTCGAAGTGATCCTCGATGACCTGCTTGTTGCGGCTCGTGACGAAGACGACATGCTCGATGCCGGCCTCGCGCGCTTCGTCGAGGGCATATTGCACGACGGGGCGGTCCACGATGGTCAGCATTTCCTTGGGCATGGCCTTGGTGGCCGGCAGGAAGCGCGTTCCGTGGCCGGCGACGGGAATGACGGCCTTGCGGACGGTCTGGTTTCGCTCCATGGCGTTATCCTTTGTTCTTGAGCGCCGGGTCCGGCGCTGTCGATGGGGAGGAGGCCGCGCCATGGGGCGCGGCTGCCTTGGTATGGGGCGACGGCGCCGTGAGGCGGCGCCATCGGGCGGCGAGCGGCATCGAAAGATGCCGGAGCGCGACGGGATCGCCGAGCGCCACCTTGAGGGCAGGCCCGAACGAACGGTTCTTGAGATGCTGGACGAGCGCCAGGAAGGCCCGCGTTTCCTGAAGGTTGCGGGTGCGGCGGCGCTGCGCGGCGGCCGCCGCGGCGGCCATCAGCGGGAAGCGGGCGAGGAAGCGCCGGTCGCCGGCCAGCATGGCCTCGACATGATGGAGGCGCAGCACGCGCGAGATCGAGCCGTCGCGGATATGGTAGACATAGCCGGCTTCCGGCGCGACCGCGCAGCGGCCGCCGGCGGCCAGCACCGAGGCTAGCAGCAGGTAGTCCTCGCCGATCCGCAGCGCCTCGTCATAGGCGAGCCGGTTCTCTCCAAGGAAGGCGCGGCGGAAGACCGGCTTCATGTAGCCGAAATTGTGCGTGCTGCGGAAAATCCGGTTGGAATCGATGAAGTCGGGAAGCGTCAGTTCGGCACGGGCGAGGAGATCGTCCGGGAACATTCTTTCGGTGCCGCCGTCCGCATGCCGCACCTCGATATTGTCGACCGCGACGGCCGCTTCCTCCCGCTCGGCGAGCGCGATCATCCGGCGTAGGCGTTCGGGCCGCATCGTATCGTCGGCATCGAGCACGGCGATCCACCGGCCGCTTGCCGCGGCAAAGCCGGCATTGCGCGCGCCGCCCGGGCCGCGGTTGCGGTCGAGGGCGACGAGCCGCACGGCCGGATCGCCGAAGGCGGCGACCGCTTCACGCGTTCCGTCCGTCGAGCCGTCGTCGGCGACGATCACCTCGACCGTCACGTCCTGCTGGGCAAGGGCGCTGCGGATCGCTTCGATGATCGTATCCGCCGCATTGTAGGCGGCGATGACGATGCTGGCGTCGGGGGCGGTCATCGCACCGCCTCCAGCTTGCCGTAGGGCTCGATGGCGCGGGCGCCGAACAGGCCGCCGACGGCGCCGGCATGGAGAAAGGCGCGCAGCGCGAAGCGGTTGCGCCGCACTGGAGACGGTGCGAAGGCCGCCGCGCCCGCAAGGCAGGCGGCGCATTTTGCAAGGGCGACGGCGGCAGCCCCGATCCGGACTGCACCCTCTTGGCGTGCGGCGAGGAGCCGGCCGTGCGTCTGGCCCATGCGCAGGCGGCGCTGCGCGAGCCAGGAAAAGCGCGCGCGGGGGGCGGGAACCGCCTCTTCCACCCAGGCATCCGCGGCGAAGGCAAAGCGCCCGCCCGCGCCGTGCACGGCGCTGAAGAAGGCCGTGTCCTCGCCGCCGCTGCGGCCGAGCGCGAGGTCGAAGCGGCGGCCGGCAATCGCCGGCGCGGCAAGGCGCATCAGGACATTGCAGGTATAGCCGGTGCGGATCTCGCCCTTCACCCAGACGGGGCGGGTGGCGTGGAAATCGCCGCGCTGCATCCAGCGGGGCGCGTCCGGCCGGTAGAGCGCACGCACCGGGCCGAGCACCACGTCCGCATCGCTTTCCTCAGCGGCGGCGAGCAGCCGGTCCAGCCATTGCGGCTCCACGGTCTCGTCGTCGTCGACGAAGGCGAGGAAATCGGCGTCGCTCCGCTCGAGGCACGCATTGCGGGCGATGGAGATGTTGCCGGCCGGGCAATGGACGTAGACGATCTCCATCGCCAGCAGCGCCCCTGCCGTCTCGACGCAGGGCCGGGCGCTCGGCTCGATATCGTTGTCGGCGACGACGACGCGGGGGCGAACGCCGGGCGGCACGATGAGGCGCGCGAGCGAGGCGAGCGTGTCCATGAGCGCCTTGCGCCGGAACGTGCAGACGGCGATGTCGATGCGAAGCGGCGCGCTCATGCCGGCACCCTCCGCCGGCGGATGTCGAGGAGCTCGCGCCAGAAGCCGGCCGACCAGGCGAAATGCATGATCATGGCCGAGACGGCGGCAAGCGGGCCGTAGGGATTGCGTTCGCCGAGCGCCATCCAGGCGCCATAGCCAAGGCAGGCCGCCGCCCACAGAACGAAGGGCACGGCCGCAATCCAGGTGAGGGCGGCCAGGAACGCGCCGATAGCGACGGGCGCCACCATCAGCGGCAGCATCTGGCGCAGGCTCGGCCGCGCGCGGTGCTTGAGGAAGTTGCGCGCCCGGCCGCGGCCGTAGCCGAAATACTGCCTGAAGAGCGGCAGGGCGCTCTCGCGCGGATAATAGATCATGCTGGTGCGCGCGGTCATCCAGATGCAATAGCCGGCCTCACGGAGCCGGTAGTCGCATTCGGCGTCCTCGTTGGCGGTGAACGTCTCGTCATAGCCGCCCACGGCGCGGAAGGCGGCGATGCGCATCAGCGCGTGGTGGCCGTGCTCCGCCCAATGGCTCTTTGCGCCGACGCGATGTTTCGCCCCGCCATTGCCCAGCACGGAGTTCTGCGCGACGGCGGTCGCCTTCTGGAACGTGCCGAAGCCGACGGTCTGCATGGCGACGACGACGGAATCCGCGCCCGTTTCCAGCGCTTCCTCCACCAGGACGCGGCAATAGTCCTGCGGATAGGTGCCGTGCGCGTCGATGCGGATCAGGTAATCGTGCTCGACGCCGAAGGCCTCGACGGCGAGATTGACGGCCGCGCTCTGGATGCGCTTGGGATTGTCGAGCACCCGCATGGCCGGCCGGGCGTCGGCGAGGCGGTGGGCGATCTCGCGCGTGCCGTCCGTGCTGCCGCCGTCGACGACGACGAGCGTCGCGTTGAGGCCGGCAAGGCCCGGTTCGAGCTGGCGGACGAGCGCTTCGAGGTAGGGCGCCTCGTTGAGGCACGGGATCACGATCAGGCAGCGCACGGCTGCGACGGCGTCAACGGTCATGGCAGTCCACCTTGTTTGCGACGAGGTAAGGAACGGGGTGCGCGGCCGCGGCCTGCCCGGCAGGCTGGCGCAGGGCGGCAAGGCACTGGACGAAGGCGGCGCAATCGGCGCGGTCGAGGACCCATGGCCGCGTCCCGTGCCGGGTGAGATCGGCCCGGAGCGCCTGGTAGGCGGCGGCGTCGAGGGCGGCGAAGCGCTCGGCGAGCGTCTCCGGCCGCGCATCGGCAAGCGCCACGCCGATGCCGTAGCGCGCGGCAAGGCGGGCGGTCTCCGTGCCTTCGAGAACGATCGGCAGGACGCCGTGGCGGCAGCCTTCGTAGAGCCGGTTCGGCAGGAGCCAGAGCGAGTTCTGTCCCTCCTCGAAGAAGTCCATGGCCCAGGCGAAATCCACCTCGCCATAGATGGCGCCAAGGTCTTCCGGGTTGCGGTAGGGGCCTTCGAAGCGAAGGAAGGGCTCGCGGGCGACGAGGCCGTCGAAATCGGCAAATTCGCTGCGCACCGGCCGGCCGCGAAGCACGACCTCGAAGCGGCCCTCCATGCGGCGGGTGAAGGCGGCGAGCAGGTCGAGGGACTTGCGGCAGCGGATCGCGCCGAACCAGCCGATGCGCCACGGCGCGCCCGCGGGCCTTGTCCGCGCGGGCAGGTCCGTTTCGTCGCCGTCGAGTTCCAGCACCCGGTTCTCCAGCAGGTGCACGGGCGCGCGGACGCCGGAGAGCGGCCTGAAATACTGCTCGACGAAGGCCGGGGAACTGGTGACGAGCAGGCCGGCATTGCGGGCGAAGCGGCTTTCCGCCGCCCGCAGCGCCTTGCCGGCGAGGCTGTCCTTCAGCAGGAGGCGGTGCACGTCGAGGCATTCATAGGCGATCGGGACGCCGCCGAAGCGGGCCGAGGCGCGGCCGGCAAGCGCCAGCATTTCGAGGTTGCGCGCGAGGATCACGTCCGGCCGGGCGATGCCGGCAAGCCGGCGCGCAAGGCCGGCCGCGGCGCCGGCGACGGCGAGGAGGCGCTGGGCGAAACGGGCGTCGGCGGTGGTGCCGAGATCCAGCGGCGTGACGCCCTGGATATCGGCGAGCCGGTTCTCGCCGCGCCGGAAGCCGGCGAGCGTCACCTCCGCCCCGCCGGCTGCGAGCATCAGCACCCGCCGGCGCACGGCGGGATCGGAAAGGTCGTGGACGAGGTAGAGGACGCGCAGCATCGGCAGCACTCTCAGTTCACGAGGCAGGCGACGGAGCCGTCGAACTGGCAGGGCTCGCCCTCGGCGGTGAAAGCGATGCGCTCCACCTGGAGCGTCGCCTTGCCGGCAAAGGCGAAGCGGCCCATCCAGTCGGAAAGCGTGTCGGTGCCCCAGAGCGAGAGGAAGACCTTCTGGGCATTCGACGGCAACTTCTGCGGATCCGTCACCTCGTGCACGAGCGCGCCGTTGACGTAGTAGCGCAGGCGATCCTTCTGCCAGACGAAGGCATAGTCGTTGAAGCCGCTGTCGGCGCCGCCCTTCACGGACACCAGCTTCTCGTTGCCGCCCTTGCCGGCGACGTACTGGTTGAGCTGCACGCGGTTCGTATCCTTGCCGAGGACCTCGAAATCGATCTCGTCGTGCGGCTTCTTGTCGGTGGGGCCGATAAAGGTGAAGAAGGCCGAGTTGAGGCCCGGGCCCGTCGCGGCCTTCATGCGCACCTCGTAGGTGCCGTAGCCGTAGCGCTTGCGGGTCTGGATCTCGCCGCAGGCATATCGGCGGTCGCCGGCGGGCCTTGCGTCGAAGGCGAGCGACAGCCTGCCGCCCTCCACCGAGACCTCGTTCTTCGACCAGGTGCAATTCTGGTGTGCGCCGTTGTTCCAGCCGTCGGAGACGTACCAGAAGGCGGTGTCGAGCCGGTCGAATTCTTCCACGAAGGAGGCGCCGTTCGCGCCGTCCTGCGCGGCGAGCGGGCCGGCGGAAAGCAGAAGCGCGGCGGCGCAGAAGGTCTTTCTCAGGGGAATGTGCATTGTCACCTCCGTTGGGCGATGGAGCCGGCGGGCTTCATCTGCGGATGGCCGGCCACGGGCCGTTTCTGGCCGCCCATGCGGCGGCCGGTGAGGACGGCGGAAAGGCCGGGCGCAAAGCGCCGTGCCGCTGCGTGGGTCGATACGAGGATGGTAAGGGCGAGAACCGGGCTTGCGGCGTAGAACAGCGGGTAGTCCGGAATGCCGAGCCGGTTCCACACCATCCAGAACAGGATGAGCAACGGGTAATGGCCGCAGAAGATCCAGAAGCTGAGGCCGCCGAGCCGCGACAGCGCCCGGCCGGTGCCGGTGCGGATGAGCAGCGCGGAAAGCGCCCAGGCGCCGAAGATGCCGGCAATCGCCGCAAGGCTTCGCAGCATGTCGAGCCAGGCCGGGAAATCCGGGCCGTAGGCATAGAGCGCGAAGGAGAGGAGCACGGCCATGGCGAGCGCGGCGGCGACGACCGGAACGGCGAAGCGGTCGAGGTGCCTGATGTCGACGCGGTGCAGGGCGAGCGCGGCGCCGAGGCTGAAGCCGAACAGGATGGATTTCTTGAGGAAGATGCCGTTCGGCAGCGGCAGCACCGCATAGGCCAGCATCAGGGCGAGCACGATGCGCGGATAGCGCCGGACGGCAAAGGCGATCAGCGGCGAGAGGACGAGGCAGAGCAGGAGATCGCGCAGGAAATAGAGCGGGATGTTGATCGGCCAGGCCTCGACGGCAAGGGCGAGGTTCATCCAGTCGCGCGGGCCGGCATGCACGACGTCCGGCAGGTAGCCGAAGCCGATGCCCTGCGACTGCGCGGCATAGACCAGCACGAGGAAGGCGGTGTTCCACAGAAGGAAGGGCAGGAGGATCGTCGAGGCCTTGCCGCGCAGGGTCTTGCGATAGTCGAAGGCCGCAAGGCCGCGGTGGAAAAGCAGGTAGCCGGAAATGGCGCTGAGGCACGGCACGCCGATGCGAAAGAGGCTGTCGGCGAGGAACACCCGCAGCCAGTCGAGCCCGCCGAACGTGCCCGCATAGGGGCTCGTCGCCGGATCGTAGGGAACATGCACGAAGATGATCCCGGAGATCAGCACGATGCGCATGAGGTTGATGCGCGCTGAAACGGTCGCGTCGATATCCACGATGTCCGTCACCCTCTGCCGGCCGTCCCCCCTGGACGGCGTTCAAACAAGTTGAGACTTGCGTCTGCGAAGAGAAGTGTGGGTGACGGGCGGGCGAAAAATATGGCGGCGCAGCAAACTTGTCGGTTCGGAAGGTTGCATTGCAGCAAACTCCGCCGGAGCGGCAGAGCTTGAAATCAGTCTTTTCCGGCGTGGGAAAGCAAGTGCGATCCGGTGGCCTTCAATACCTTGCGGACTATTCGCATATACTGATCTATACGCAATTTCTGGGTGCAGGCGGGGCCGAAATTTTTTCGGGGTTCCTCGGCTATCCTGCCGGGGAGAATCGCGATTGGGGCCGGCCGGGCCGGAATTGGGGCGGGCTCAAGGCAGGCTGGCGACGGCGGCGGTCCTCGGCCGGCGGACGAGTTCGAGGAGCTTCCTCAACAGCGGACCCTCGGTGAGAAGGACGAGGACCGCGTAGAGGAGGCCGCCGAGCGCGATGCCGATGCCGACCTGCAGGACCGGGTGGACGTGCTGGGCGAGGTAGTGGTCGAGCGCAAGGCGCACGGCGAACGCCATCAGGGCGGCCGTCAGCATGGGGCGGACCGAGCGGTAGAAGCCGGAGAGGAAGGGCGTGCCGTCCGCCCGGAACACCACCCAGGAATAGCCGACAAGCACGACGGCGTTGACGAGGCAGAGCGCGACCATGGCTTCGATGAGCGTGCCGTCATGCGCGCCCCAGGCGACGGCGGCGGTGGTGGCGGCGGCGCGGCCGACGGCCCACCAGAACAGCGCCCCGCCGTGGCCGGAGCCCTTGAGGTAGGGAATGAAGGTGCTGCAGGGCGTCAGGAGGCCCTTGGAAAGGGCGAGCAGGCCGAGCACCGGCCAGGCCGCGGCCCATTGCGGGCCGAACAGCAGCAGCATGGAGGGTTTTGCGAGCGCCCACAGGCCGAACATCATCGGCGCGAGCATGAGGGTCGTCACCTGCGTGCTCAGCATCAGCGCCTGCGAGCGGCGCTCCCGGTCGTGCATCATCGTGCTGAAGGCGGGAAAGAGCACGCCCATCACGCCGGAGAGCACCACCTGGTTCGGGATGCTGGAAAAGCGGTTGGCGGCGGAGTAGGCGCCGGCATCGGCAAGGCCGAGGAAGCGCGAGATCACCACCATGGGCGACTGGAAGGTGACGAAGTTGGCGACTTCCGAGCCCATCAGTCCGAGGCTGAAGCGCGCAAGGCGCACGACGCCCTCCAGGCGGAAGCGGAGGCGCGGCAGGTAGCGTGAGACGAAGAAGAGCCCGACAAGCCGGATCGCCCCGGCCACGAAAAGCTGCGCGACCAGCGCCCAGATCCCGAAGCCTACGAGCGCGAGGACCACGGCGGCGATCGCCGCGATCGATTCGGAGATCATGCTCCACAGCGCATCCCGGCTGAACTGCATGCGCCGGGCGACGAGCGCATAGGCGACGTCGCCGGCGAGCTGGAGCGGAATGAGCAGGCACATGAGGCGCAGAAGGTATGCGGCGTCCGATGCGCCGAACCAGCCGGCAAGCGGCTCGGCGAAGACGTAGAGCCCCGCCGCCATCGAAAAGGCGAGGGCGAGATTGGCCCAGAAGACCGAGTGGATCGTCTCGGCATCCTCCTTCGGCTCAAGGATGAGGGCGGAGGCCAGGCCCGCCCCGCCGATCATGGCGAGGAACTGCACGACGGCGAGCGCGACGGCCACCGCGCCGAACTCTTCCGGCGTCAGGAGCCGGGCGAGAATGGGCACGGTGACAAACTTAAGCCCGAATGTGCTTGTCTTGGATAGGACGCTCCAGCCGACGTTCCGGGTAACCGATCTTGCATTCACGGGCTGGGACATGGCGGATTCCTGTTTCGCAAAAGGAGCTTTGACGACGACGACAAGCCTGCGCCGGAAACGGCCGCGCCCCGGTGGGAGGAGACCAGACGAACCTCTTTCTAGAGAAACCACAGGGACGAAAAGATGGCGAAGCTGACAGTAATCATCCCCTTCTACCAGAAGGAGCCGGGTATCCTCAGGCGTGCGCTCACGTCGGTTTTTGCCCAGAGTTTCAAGGACTTCGACGTCATTGTCGTCGACGACGAATCCCCGTATCCGGCCGATGGCGACCTGATTGACTTTTGCGAGGCGCAGCAGGCGCGCGTGCGCGTCGTGCGCCAGGAAAATGCCGGCCCCGGCGGTGCCCGCAATGCCGGGCTCGACCATGTTTCGGCGCAGACCGAGCTTGTCGCCTTCCTCGATTCGGACGACACCTGGACGCCGGGCCACCTTGCCGCGGCGGAGGCGGCGATGACGCGTTTTAACGCCGATTGCTATTTCGCCTCGATCACCGGCGGCGATGAATTCTACTATCATTTCGGCGTCGCGGATCTTGCGGCGAGCGAGGCCGTCGTCCGGCTTTCTGACGATCCGCCGCTGATCGAGATTCCCGGCCTCACGCAGGTCATGCTGAAGAACTGGAGCTTCCTCCACCTCTCCGCGATGGTGATCGGCCGGCCGCTGTTCGAGCGCGTGCGCTTCGACGCGGCGCTGCGGCTTGCGGCGGAAGACGTGCTCTTCTTCTGCGACTGCGTGCTCGCCGCCCGGCGGGTGGTGCTGAGCGCGGCCGCCGGCGCCGTGCGCGGCGAGGGGCTCAACATCTTCCACGGCGTCGACAACGATTCGCCGCAGTTCCTGCACCAGCAGTTCAACACCTGGGTGGCGCTCGACCGGCTGGAGCAACGCTTTGCCGAGCGGCCGGCCGAGATCGCCTCGCTGCGCTCCTACAAGCAGACGGCGCGGCGTCAGGCGCTGTGGAGCCAGGCCCGGCGCGTCAAGCGTCGCAAGCTGCCGCAATTCGACATGCTCGCCCGCTGGGCGATCCGCGATCCGCGCCTCTTCACGAGCGCCTTCGCCCTTGCCGTGGGAAAACTTTCCCGCTGAGCCAACCTTTTTCCAAGGAGAGGATATGAAGCCCTATTACTGGGAATCGCAGCACGGCAATTTCGGTGACGACCTCAATCTCTGGCTCTGGGATTTCCTGCTGCCGGGGTTCCGCGAGGTGCATCCGGACGTGCTTCTCGTCGGCGTCGGCACGGTGCTGAACAGCGCCCTCCTGCCGAAGGAGGGCCGCAAGCTGGTGCTCGGCAGCGGCTTCGGCTACGGCAGCCCGCCGGATATGCGCGACAGGGACCTCTGGGACATCCGCTGCGTGCGGGGGCCGCTGACGGCCGAAAAGGTGGGCGTGCGCGAGGAGCTCGGCATTGTCGATCCGGCGGTGATGGTCGCCGACATGCCGGACTTTACGGACCGGCTGAAGCGCTACAAGCGCGCCTTCGTTCCCCATTGGGAATCGGCGGTGGCGGGGCTCTGGCCGGCCGTCTGCAAGGCGGCGGGCCTCGACTATATCGATCCGCGCGGCGAGGCGAAGGCGGTGATCCGCAAGATCGCGCAATCCGAGCTGATCGTCGCCGAATCCATGCACGGCGCCATCCTCGCCGACGCCTTCCGCGTGCCGTGGGTGGCGGTCTCGACCTCCGCCAACATCAACAGCTTCAAATGGCGGGACTGGGCCGCAACGCTCGGTGTCGAGCATAGGCCCCGGCGCATCCCCATCTCCACGAGGGCCGAGGCGATCGTCAAGGGCGCCCGCTTCTGGGGCGTCGACTACGAGGGGGCGGCGCCCGCGGTGGCGGAGGGGAATGCGGTCGCCGTTGCCGAGGCGCCGCCCCGGTCGGGCCTGCGCCATGCGGCCAAGCATGCCCTTGCGGTGCCATCGACGCTGGCGCTGTGGCAGGCGGCCCGGGCCGAGCCGCAACTCAGCAGCGATACGCGCCTTCGCGAGCGCAAGGCGCGCTTCCATGCGGTGCTGGAAGGCGTTCGCCGCGCCTATTTCTGATCGACGGGCAGGAGGTAGCGCAGCCCGCCCTTCGGGGCGGGTTGCGGCGGCTTCACGCGCCGCTGCGCCGCTGCCAGCTTGTCGCGCAGGATGCCGCCGGCAATGGCCGGCATGGCGGCGGGGTTTTCCAGCGCATAGGCGAGCACCCCGCCCATGCCGTCCGCACGCTTGCGGTCGAGGAAAGCGCGCAGGGCATGCCGCCGGCCGATCTGCCGATGGTGCCGGCGCATCGCGTCCGCCGCGCCGGAAGGCACATTCCCCGCCGAGAGGATCGCATGCTCCGCTCCAAGCAGCGCTTCGAGGTCCTTCGTGCGGTGCCGGCCGCTCAGCGAATCGGCGCGGATCACCGCGCCGTAGCCGCAGCTTTCGATGAGCGTGTAGCGCGCGCCCGCCATCAGCGCCCGGACATAGAGGTCGTAGTCCTCGCCGAGCCGCATGTCCTCGCGATAGGCAAGGCCGTGGGCGGTGAGGAAGGCGCGGCGCATGACGGGCTTGAGAAAGCCGAGCTCCCCGCGCGCCGCGCCGCGGCGGGAGATATTGCCGAGAACGAAGGCTTCGAGGTCGAGCGGGCGCGGATTGGGGGCGAAGTCCGCCGGCAGGCGGGCGGGCTCGGCGCGCTCCATGAAGGCGATGTTGTCGGCGATGAAGTCCCAGTCCCGGCAGGCCAGCATGGGCCGGAAGCGGCCGGGAAAGAAGAAATCGTCCGCATCGAGAATGGCGATCAGCGGCGCGCGGGAATGGCTGATCGCATGGTTGCGCGCGGCCGATGGCCCGCGATTGGCCGGGAAGCGGACGATGTCGAGCCGCCCGCTGCCGTCGTCGGCAGCGCCGGCCGCCGCCATGGTGCGGTCGCCCGAGCCGTCGTCCACGACCACGACTTCCGCCACCTCCGGCTCGGCCAGTGCCGAGCGCACGGCGCGGCCGATGGTTTCTTCCGCATTCTTCGCGGCAATGATGACGCAGACCGTCTCGTTTCGGGTCACGGCAACCCCCTTTCACGCGTTGAAGGCGCGGCGGGCCGCGCTGCAACGCAGCATGAAAGGGGAAAGGGGCACAAAAACGGCCCCTCGGGTCAGGATTGCGAGTGGCCGGGCTTGTTCATCGAGACGGGGACCTGCGTCTTGGTCTTGTCGAGGCCCGATGCGCCGCGCGCGCCGCCCTCGAAATCGGCCTTGCGGGCCCTGGCGGTCCGCCGGACGAGGAAGAGCACCGCAACGAAATAGCCGACCTGGATGAGAACGGCGCAGATGAGGGTCTGGATCGCGGTCGTGGCGAGCGAACCGCTGGAGAGGTAGGTAACGACCGCGAATGCCGCCAGCGCGAAAACCATGCTCAGGAAGAAACGCGGCCCGTAAGCCGGGCTTTCCCGCCATCTGGTTTCCTGCGTGCGTTTCATCGGTGGAACTGCCTTCTCCTCTGAGGCTCCCGAGGACTATAGGATGCCGCCGCCATCCGTGCAATCACTGGTATTAACCAGACGCAAGCGGGACGGGTTCCTGATTCTCGCCGGTTTGTGTTGTGCTTCGGTTAATCGGAATCGCCCGCTCCCGTTTTTGCCCTGATTCCGACACGGTTGGAGAGGGTTCGCAGGAAAGCCACCCCGATGACGCGAAACGCCATTCCGGGCTGCACTCGAGGGGTTGCGCGGGAAGGATGGCGCGATCAACTTTTGTTACAATTCGAGAATCGCCGGTCTGAAAATTTTGCACTGCAAAATGATATTGCGTTGCGAAATTGTCCTTCCATCGAACGTCTTTCGTACGGGAAACAGGCAGGAACGTTCTGCGGCCGATGTAAAATCACGTATAGTTTCGCTCTGGCACTATGTCAAAAGACGTGATGTCGCGGGCGGATTCCGTATTGATGCGGGCGTATTGCGGGAGGTTATTTGCAATTGGTCGAAACTATACTGAAGGAGAGAGAAGAGGAATCGAAATTTAGGACATTAAAATCTTCTCAAATTCGCCGTCTGGAATCTTTATCCCCGGCCCGCGCTTCAAAAAACAAACTGTGACCATACACTCCCCGTTGGATGTTCGAACGCGTCCCAAGGACCCGACCAAATCGCAAATCCAATGGAGCCATCTCTATGAAGTCCGCGACCCGATCGGCCAGTTCGCCGCTTTTCAGTTCGCCAGCAGCCGGTGCTCCGCCGGTAGGGGGGATATCGAAACGGAGCTTTGACATTCTGGTGGCACTCGCCGCCCTCGTCCTGCTCAGCCCGATCTTCGTGCTGGTCATGGCACTCGTGAAATATTCCGACGGCGGCAGCATCTTCTATGGCCACCGCCGCATCGGCTACAACGGATCGACCTTCCGTTGCCTCAAGTTCCGCACCATGGCGGAAAATGGCGATGCCCTCCTCCAGGAGTATCTGGAGCAGAACCCGGCCGCCTACGAGGAATGGCGCAACACGCGCAAGTTGCAGTACGATCCGCGCGTCACGGTCGTCGGCACCGTGCTGCGCAAGCTCAGCCTCGATGAGCTGCCGCAGCTCATTAACATCATCCGCGGCGAGATGAGCCTCGTCGGCCCGCGCCCGGTGGTGGAGGACGAGCTGGAGCTCTACGAGGCCGCCGCCGTCTACTACCTGCAGACCCGTCCCGGCCTCACCGGGCTCTGGCAGGTCAGCGGGCGCAACGACGTGTCCTACGAGACGCGCGTCGCCTTCGATACGCACTATGTCCGCAACTGGTCGCTGGCCTCCGATCTCGTCATCGTCGCCCGCACCATTCCGGCCGTCTGCCTGTCGCGCGGCAGCTACTGATCCGAAAGAAGGACAGGTTCATGAAGACGTTCCCGAACGCGGCTTCCGCCGCGACCGCCTTTCCCGTGAGAATGCTCGGCGGGCTGTGCCTTGCGCTCGCGCTTGCCGCCCCGGCTGCCGCCTTCGCGGAGGAGTATCGGCTGGGCGTGATGGACAAGCTGCGCATCCGCGTTGCCGAATGGCAGACGGCGGAGGGCGCCATCCGTGACTGGAGCGCCGTCAGCGGCGACTACAGCATCGGCGCGGACGGCGCGCTTTCCCTGCCGTTCATCGGCACGCTGCCGGCGGACGGGCGCACGACCGCCGAGCTTGCCGAGGAGATCGGCAGGAAGATGCAGGTCCTGTTCGGCCTCAAGGACCTGCCCTCCGCCTCGGTGGAGATCGCCGAGTACAGGCCCGTCTATCTTGCCGGTGAGGTGCAGACGCCGGGCGCCTATCCCTATGCGCCGGGCCTCACCGTCCTCAAGGCCGTCAGCCTCGGCGGCGGGCTCAAGCGGGCCGATCCCGGCCAGCGCTTCACCCGCGATTTCCTGCGCTCGGAGGGCGAGGCCGCCGTGCAGCTTGCCGAGCGCAACCGCCTCCTGATCCGCCGCGCCCGCATCGCCGCCGAGATGGGTGCGGCGAAGGATATCGTCATGCCGAAGGAGCTCGGCGATTCGGACGAGGCGCGCGCCATCCTCGAAAGCGAGAAGGCGCTGATGGCCTCGCGCGAAAAGCGCCTGCGCCTGCAATTGACGGCGCTGGCCGACCTCAAGTCGCTGCTCACCAACGAGATCGACGCGCTCGGCAAGAAATCCGAGACCCAGACGCGCCAGCTCGAACTGGTGCAGGGCGACCTGACGAAGGTGGATTCGCTTGCCGAGAAGGGCCTTGCCATCAGCTCCCGGCGCCTTGCGCTGGAACAGCGCGCGGCGGACCTGCAGGCCGCGCTCCTCGATATCGACACGGCCTCGCTGAAGGCCAAGCAGGATATCAACAAGGCCTCGCAGGACGAGACCAATCTCCAGAACGACTGGGATGCACAGCTCGCCCAGGAAATGCAGAATACCGAGCAGGAGCTGGATACGCTCACCCTCAAGCTCGGCACGAGCCGGGACCTCATGTCCGAGGCCATGCTGCAGTCGGCAGATGCCGTGACGCTGAAGGGCGGCGCTTCCGCCGCCAATATCGGCTATTCGATCCTGCGCACGGTGAAGGGAAAGGCCGAGCAGATCCGCGCCACCGAGACGACGCCCATCCTGCCGGGCGATGTCGTCAAGGTGGATATCAGCCTCGCGACGCAGTGAGGCGGCCATGCGGATCGCGAAGGCGCGCCTGATCGGACCCGTCGGCAACGAGGCCTATGCCGCGTTCGCCCTGGCGCTCTCCTTCTTCGTCTTCGCCTATTCCTTCCGCTTCGGCCAGGTCTCGATCCTTGCCTACTACGCGCTGTGGCTGCCGCTCGTCGCCCTCGATTACCGGCGGGTGCTCGGCAACTACGCGCGCTATGCGTGGATCTTCGCCTTCGCGCTCTTTGCCTGCCTTTCCGTCTTCTGGTCGCAGGCCCCGGGCACGACGGCGCGTGCCGGCGTGCAATATCTCTCCCACGTCATCTGCGCGCTGATCGCCATGCGCGTTGCCGATACGCGCATGCTCGTGCGCGGCGGGCTGATCGGCACGGGGCTGGTGCTTGCCTATTCGCTCGCCTTCGGCGTCTATCATCTCGATCCGCTCGACGGCACCTACAGCTTCGTCGGCGCCTTCGCCTCGAAGAACCAGCTCGGCTTCTATGCCTCGCTCGCCGTGCTCTTCGCCTTTGCTGCGCTCTTCCTCGGTGTCGAGCGCGGGGTCTGGAAGCTTCTCGCCGTCGGCTGCATCCTCGTCGCGCTCTATTGCCTCAAGGCCTCGCAGTCGGCGACCTCGGTGCTGACCACCGTCGTGATCGCCGGCCTCTGCCTTTCGCTGCGGGCGCTCGAGCGCCTCGCGCCGCGCCATCGCAAGATGCTGTTCCTGTCGCTTAGCGTGCTGAGCGTTCTGGCGATCCTTGCGGCGGCCTATGGCGGCGGCTACCAGATGCTCCTTGCCGCCTTCGGCAAGGACGCGACGCTGACCGGGCGCACCTATCTCTGGCAGCAGGGCATCGAGGCGGCGGGCAGGGCGCCCTTCGTCGGCATCGGCTACCAGGCGTTCTGGGTGCAGGGTTTCGCCGATGCGGAGCGGCTCTGGGCGGATTTCTTCATCGGCACGCGCAGCGGCTTCCATTTCCACAATACCTTCATCGCCACCACCGTCGAGACCGGGCTTGTCGGCTGCCTGCTC
This sequence comes from Shinella fusca, assembly GCF_014203155.1. GTDB lineage: Bacteria > Pseudomonadota > Alphaproteobacteria > Rhizobiales > Rhizobiaceae > Shinella > Shinella fusca. The sequence continues at coordinate 154,605 of NZ_JACHIK010000004.1, read as the reverse complement.
CTGACCATGGTGCTCCTGGTCACCCTCGGCGGCCATCTCGGCCGGCTGCTCTCGGCGACGCGGGACGGGGAGGCGCTGGTGCTCTTCACCGTCGCCGCGCTGCTGACGGTGCGTACTTTCGTGGAGATCGACATCCTCAATCCCTATCACGTCGGCTCGTTCCTGCTCTATTTCGCCGCCGGCAAGCTGGCCGACGGGCGCAGGAGCCCGGTCCGCCAGCCTCTTTCCTATCGGGCGGCGCTCGCATGACGGCGCGCAGCCTGCCGGCGGAGAGCCGGGAAACGCTCTACGGCATCCAGTACCTGCGTGCGTTCGCCGCCCTTGCCGTCGTCGTCTTCCATGCCGCCGAGCGCACCGGCCATGCCTTCGCCATCGGCGCGGCCGGCGTCGACGTCTTCTTCGTCATCAGCGGCTTCATCATGTGGGTGATCGTCGAGCGGCGTCCCGTCTCGCCCGGCCGCTTCCTTGCCGAGCGCATCCGCCGTATCGTGCCGGTCTACTGGCTCGCGACGGGCGTGATGGTGGCGGGCGGGCTTGCCGGCCTCTTTCCCAATCTCGTGCTGACGGCCGGCCACGTCGCCGCCTCGCTCTTCTTCGTGCCGGCGCGCTCGCCGAGCAGCGGCGAGCTCTGGCCCGTGCTCGTGCAGGGCTGGACGCTGAACTACGAGATGTTCTTCTACCTGGTCTTCGCGGCCTGCCTGATGCTGCGGTCGCGCATCCGCTTCGCCGTCATGGCCGCGGTCTTCTGCCTGCTGGTCGCCATCGGCCTTGTGGTGAAAAGCGACGCTCCGCTCATCGTCACCTATACGCGGCCGATCATCCTGGAATTCGTTGCCGGCATGGGGATCGCCCGGCTCTGGCTTGCCGGCTACGTTCCGGGTCGCCCGCTGGCGCTCGGGCTGGTCGCCGTCGGCCTTCTGGGCTTCGCGGCCATCGGCATCCTCAGGCTGCCTTTCGATGAATGGACCTGCGGGCCGCTCGCCTGTGCGCTGGTCTATGGCACCGCGGCGCTGGAAAGGCGGGGCGGCGTTCCGCACCTTTCGGTTCCGGCCCTCCTCGGCAGCGCGTCCTACTCCATCTATCTCTGGCACACCTTCGCGGTCTCCCTTGCCGCAAGGGTGGGCCCGATGCTCGGCTTGCCGGAGGGCGTGACATTCGCCCTGTCGGCCGGCGCCGGTATCGCCGTGGGGATCGCGGGCTACTCCCTGCTCGAACGTCCCCTCTTGCGGCGTGGCCGGGGCGGCGCGGCGGCCGCCCCGGCTGTTTCGATCCCGGTCAGCCGAGAACCGACTTCACGGCGTCGGCCGTGGCCTTCACCACGATATCGGCCTCCTCTTTCGTGAGGCAGAGCGGCGGGGCGAAGCCGAGGATATCGCCCTGCGGCATGGCGCGGCCGATGACGCCGCGCTCGAGAAGGGCGGCGGCGACCTGCGGGCCGACCTTGCGGGCCGGATCGAAGAAGGCGCGGTCGTCCCTGTCCTCGACGAATTCGATGGCTGCCATCAGGCCGTCGCCGCGGACTTCACCGACATGCCTGTGGTCGCCGACGGCCTTTGCCAGCCCGTCCCGGAAATAGGCCCCGGTGGAGCCGGCGTTCTCGACGAGGCCGAGTTCGTCGATGAGTTCGAGATTGGCGACGCCCGCCGCCGCGCAGATCGGATGGGCCGAATAGGTCCAGCCGTGGCCGATGGCGCCGAGCTCGTCCGAGCCCTTCACCAGCACGTCCCAGACCTTGTCGGAGACGATGGTGCCGGAGAGGGGCGCATAGGCCGAGGTGAGGCCCTTGGCGATGGTGATGAGCGCCGGCTTCATGCCGTAGTGGTCGGAGCCGAACATGGTGCCGAGGCGGCCGAAGCCGGTCACGACCTCGTCGGCGACGAGCAGGATGTCGTACTTGTCGAGCACGGCCTGGATCTTCTGCCAGTAGCCCTTCGGCGGCGGCACGATGCCGCCGGTGCCGAGGATGGGTTCGCCGATGAAGGCGGCGACCGTCTCCGGGCCTTCGGCGAGGATCATCTCCTCCAGCTTGTCGGCGCAGTATTGCGAGAACTGCTCCTCGTCCATCGCGCGGTCGGGCCGGCGGAAGAAGTAGGGCGCTTCCGTGTGCAGGATCGGCGCGCGCGGCAGGTCGAAGGCGTTGTGGAAGAGGTGAAGGCCCGTCAGCGAGCCGGTCATGACGCCCGAGCCGTGATAGCCGCGCCAGCGGGAGATGATCTTCTTCTTCTCGGGCCGGCCGAGGATGTTGTTGTAGTACCAGATGAGCTTGATGTTCGTCTCGTTGGCATCCGAGCCCGAAAGGCCGAAATAGACGCGGCTCATGCCTTCCGGCGCGCGGTCGATGATCATCTTGGAAAGGGTGATCGAGGCTTCCGTGCCGTGGCCGACATAGGCGTGGTAGTAGGCGAGGTTCTTGGCCTGTTCGGCGATCGCGTCGGCGATCTTCTGGCGGCCGTAGCCGACATTCACGCAATAGAGGCCGGCAAAGGCGTCGAGGCTCGTCTTGCCGTTCGTGTCGGTGATGTAGACGCCCTCGCCGCCGCCGATGACGCGGGTCGGCGTCTCGCCGCGGGCGTGCATGCCCATATGGGTGGAGGGATGGAAGAAGTGGTCGCGGTCCCAGGCGGTGAGTTCGTTGCGTCTGTCGGCCATGGTCTTTCCTTTCGAGGTCGGTTTATTTCAAGCCGTACACCCTTTACCTCCGTCATCCTCGGGCTTGACCCGAGGATCCATGCGGCACCCGGGTTGTGCATCCTCGGGTCAAGCCCGAGGATGACGTGGGAGGGTCAGGCAGCGGTGTCGATGCAGAGGTATTTGAGTTCGGTGAAGGCCTCCATGCCGTGGCGCGAGCCCTCGCGGCCGAGGCCGGATTGTTTCCAGCCGCCGAAGGGAATGGGGCCGCCGGTGATCTTCACCCGGTTGATCGCCACCATGCCGTATTCCAGCGCGCGGGAAAGGCGCATCTGGCGCGCGCCGTTCTCGGTGACGACATAGGCGACGAGGCCGTATTCGGTGTCGTTGGCCCGGGCGACCACCTCCGCCTCGCCGTCGAAGGCGGTGACGGCTGCGACGGGGCCGAAGGTTTCCTCGCGCATGATCAGCGCGTCGTCCGGCACATCCACCAGCAGCGTCGGCTCGTAGAACAGCGGGCCGGCCTTGTGGCGTTTGCCGCCGGCCAGCAGCTTCGCGCCGCGTTTCACCGCGTCGGCCACCTGCTCCTCCACCTTGGCGATGGCGCGCTCGTGCATCAGCGGGCCGATCTCGCTGCCCGGCTCCAGTCCGGGACCCACCTTCAGCGCCGCGATGCGCGCCTCGAAGGCCCTGGTGAAGGCGGCAAGCGCCGGGCGCTCGACATAGATGCGGTTGGCGGCAAGGCAATCCTGGCCGGAGGTGGCGAACTTGGCGTTGACCGCGATGTCGGCGGCCCTGTCGATGTCGGCATCGGCAAAGACGATCAGCGGCGCGTGGCCGCCGAGCTCCATGACGAGGCGCTTCATGGTCGGGGCGCTTTCGGCGGCGATCCGCCGGCCGATCTCCGTCGAGCCGGTGAAGCTCATCGCCCGCACGCGCGGATCGGCATTCATGCGGCCGACGATGGTGGCCGCGTCCCCCGTCACGACGTTGAAGACGCCGGCCGGAAGGCCGGCGCGCTCGCCGAGCTCGGCAAGGGCGAGCGCGGAAAGCGGCGTCTCGCTCGAAGGATGGGCGACGACGGTGCAGCCGGCGGCGAGCGCGGCGGCCGCCTTGCGGGTGATCATGGCGGAGGGGAAATTCCACGGCGTGACGATGCCGACGACGCCGAGCGCCTCGCGCCGCACGATCATCTCCGCGTCGGGCAGGTGGCTGGTGACGCTCTCGGCATTGAGGCGCTTTCCTTCCTCGGCATACCACTCGATGAACGAGGCGGCATAGTCGATCTCGCCGCGGGATTCCGCCAGCGGCTTGCCCTGTTCCAGCGTCATCAGCAGCGCGAGGTCCTCGCGTGCCTCCAGCATGAGGGCGTGCCATTTGCGCAGGATCGCGGCGCGCTCCTGCGGCAGCCTGTCCCGCCAGGCGGGAAAGGCCTCTGCGGCCGCATCGACGGCTTGCGCCGTCTGGTCGCCGTCAAGGGCGGCGACATGGGCGAGCGTGGCGGCGGAGGCGGGGTCCGTCACCGGGAAGCTGCTGCCGCCGCGCCCCGCCACCCAGCGGCCGCCGACATAGGCGAGCTCGCGCAGCAGGTGGGGATCGCCGAGCCGGGCAAGGGCTTCGTGGAAGACGGTTCTGGCAAATACGGCGGTCATGGCGGCCTCCTCTGGCTGTCGGACGGAGTCTGCCAGAGGGGCGGGCGTCAGATTGTCTATTGGCGGGGCCGGCCGCAGAGACTTTGGCCAAAGGTGCGGGGCGCCGTAGACAATCTCTCTATTCGGAAGAGGGCAGCAGCGTCGGAAGCGGCAGCACGGTCTCCTCCTTCACCGTCTTGGTGACGATGTAGGTGAAGTAGCGGTCGATGCCGAGGTCGCGGTCGAGCAGGCCGTCGACGAGGCGCTGGTAGGCGTCGATATCGGCCGCCATGATCTTCAGGATGTAATCGACGCCGCCGCCGACGGACCAGCAGGCGACAATCTCCGGCGTTGCCGCCACGGCGCGCTCGAAACGGTCGAAATCGGCCTGGCGGTGATTGGCGAGCGTCACCTCCATCAGGACGCTTGCGACCGGGGCGAGGCGCCGCACCGCGACCCGCGCATGATAGCCGGTGACGATGCCCGCCTTTTCCAGCTTGCGCAGGCGCAGCCAGCAGGGGGTGGGCGAAAGGCCCGCCCGTTCCGCCAGCGCCAGCTTGGTGATGCGTCCGTTCTCCTGGATCGCTTCCAGGATGCGCAGGTCGATGGCGTCGAGTTTCATGCGGGTCGCCCTCCGGGCGGGGATCATGTCAAAGCAGGGAAAAAGACAATGGAAAGCCATTTTGGCGTTGTCAATTGAACTGAATTTGCGCAGTGTTGAAATCATGACAAGTTGGCGACCAGATATATCCCAATTGCGCCGGCCGGCCTACCTCTCCCTTGCCGAGCAGATCGCCCGCGCCATCCAGGAAGGCTTGCTGGCGAACGGCGCCCGCCTTCCGACCCATCGCAAGCTCGCCGACGACCTGAAGCTCTCGGTCCAGACCGTCAGCCGCGCCTATGACGAGCTGATCCGCCGCGGGCTGATTTCCGGCGAGATCGGCCGCGGTTCCTTCGTGCAGACGCGGCCGAAGGAGCCGGAGCCGCCCTACCTGCCCGAACGCCTCGGCGAGCTGGTGGACCTGTCGATCCTGAAACCCGTCTGCGAGCAGATCCACCTGGAGCGGATGCGCGAGGCCTTCGGCTGGCTTGCGGAGAACCTGCCGTCGAGCTCGGCGCTCTCCTTCCGGCCGAACATGGTCTTCCCGCGTCACCGCAAGGTCGCGGCCGAATGGCTGGTGCGCTGCGGGCTCGATATCTCGCCGCTCAACATCAACCTCACCAACGGCGCGACGTCCGGCATCACCACCGCGCTGATGAGCGTCGCCCCGCCCGGTTCGACCATCGCGGCGGAGGCGATCAGCCACCACACGCTGGTGCCGCTGTCCAGCTATCTCGGGCTACATCTGGAGGGCCTGCCGATCGACCGTGACGGCATGATCCCCGAGGCGCTGGACGAGGCCTGCCGCAAGGGCGTCATCCGCGCCGTCTTCCTCCAGCCCTCGGTGATCAACCCGACCGCGACGCTGATGAGCGCGGCGCGCCGGCAGGCGCTCGCCGAGGTCGCGCGGCGCCACGATATCGCGATCGTCGAGAACGACATCCTCGGGCCGCTCGTCGAGGGCGGCACGCCGCCGCTCGCCGCCTTCGCGCCGGAACGCACGCTTTACGTCACCGGCTTCACCAAGATCACGGTGCCGGGCTTGCGCATCGGCTATCTCGCCGCGCCCGACCGCTATGTCGCGGCCGTCGCCAACCGCCACCTCGTCTCCAACTGGATGGCGACGCCCTCCATCGCGGAGATCGCCACGCGCTGGGTCGGTGACGGCACGGCGCTGGAACTGGTCAACTGGCAGCGCCGGGCGCTCGCGGTGCGCCATGCCATTGCGGAGGAAGCCTTCGCGGGCCTGCCCTACAACGCCCATCCGCAGAGCCTGCATGTCTGGCTGCCGCTGCCGGAAGGGCACAGCGAGGAGGGGTTCGTCTCGCAGGCGCGCCTTCGCGGCGTCGCCATCGCGCCGGGCTCGTCCTTCCGCACCTGCGGCGAGAGCTGGCACCCGGCCGTGCGCATCTCGCTCGGCTCGACCAGCGAGCAGGACCTGCGCACGGGGCTCGGCATCCTCGCTTCGCTCGCCAGCGGAAGCCCGGAGGCGCTGCTGCTCGCGATCTGACGGAATTGCCCATCAAATGAGCGTCCGAAGAATAATTGTCATGATATTATTATTCGGATTGACATGATTTTGATCGCCGCGCATCGTTAGGCCATCACTTGTCTCAGCAGGGAGAGACATGCATGGCCGCACCCATCATCCGCATCGACAACATCGTGAAGCGCTACGGTCCGCTGACCGTGCTCGACGGTCTGTCGATGGAGGTGCTGCCCGGCGAGAAGCTCGCCCTCATCGGCCCGTCCGGCTCCGGCAAGACGACGATCCTGCGCATCCTCATGACGCTGGAGACGATCAGCGACGGCCATATCGAGGTCGACGGCGACCAGCTCTACCATATGCCGAAGAACGGCAGCCTCGTGGCCGCCGACGACCGGCACCTGCACCGGATGCGCGAGAAGATCGGCATGGTCTTCCAGCACTTCAACCTCTTCCCGCACAAATGCGTGCTCGACAACGTGACGCTCGCGCCGATGCTGACGAAGGGCGTGGCGCGGGCGGCGGCGGAGAAGCGGGCGATGGAGCTTCTCGACATGGTGGGCCTTGCCGACAAGGCGAAGAGCATGCCGGCCCAGCTGTCCGGCGGACAGAAGCAGCGCGTCGCCATCGCCCGTGCCCTCGCGCTCTCGCCGAAGATCATGCTCTTCGACGAGGTCACCTCGGCGCTCGACCCGGAACTGGTCGAGGAGGTGCTGAACGTCATGCGCAAGCTTGCCGCCGAGACCGACATGACCATGCTGCTCGTCACCCACGAGATGGGTTTTGCCCACGACTTCGCCGACCGGATCCTCTTCTTCGACCGCGGCAAGATCGTCGAGGAGGGCAAGCCGGACGAGATTTTCCGCAATCCCAGGCAGGAACGCACGCAGGCCTTCCTGCGCAAGATCATCGCGGCAGGGCACCGCGTCTGAGCGACATCCGTCGCCGGAAACAAGGCCCCAAGCAACAACCAAGGACAGCCAGAGGAGTTCGCAACCATGACGATCAGGAAGTTTTTGACCATGGCCGCCGGTGTCGCCGCGCTGGCGGCAAGCGTTTCGGTCATGCCGGCCGCTGCCGACGACAGCAAGCTGGAGGAGCTGAAGGCGCAGGGCTTTGCCCGCGTCGCCATCGCCAACGAGCCGCCGTTCACCGCCGTCGCCGCCGACGGCAAGGTCTCGGGCGCGGCGCCCGACGTGGCGCGCGAGGTCTTCAAGCGGCTCGGCGTCGCCGACATCGTCGCCTCGATCTCGGAATACGGCGCGATGATCCCGGGCCTTCAGGCCGGCCGCCACGACGTCATCACCGCCGGCCTCTTCATGAAGCCGGAGCGCTGCGCGGCCGTCGCCTATTCCGAGCCGATCCTGTGCGATGCCGAAGCCTTCGCGCTGAAGAAGGGCAATCCGCTCGGCCTCAAGAGCTACAAGGACATCGCCGACAATCCGGATGCCAAGATCGGCGCGCCCGGCGGCGGCACGGAAGAGAAGCTGGCGCTCGAGGCGGGCGTTCCGCGCGACCGCGTCATCGTCGTGCCGGACGGCCAGAGCGGCCTGAAGATGCTGCAGGACGGCCGCATCGATGTCTATTCGCTGCCGGTCCTCTCCATCAACGACCTCGTCTCCAAGGCGAACGATCCGGGCATCGAGGTCGTGGCCCCGGTCGAGGGTGCGCCGGTCTATTGCGACGGCGCGGCCTTCAAGAAGGGCGACGAGGCGCTGCGCGACGCCTTCGACGTGGAGCTCGCCAAGCTGAAGGAAAGCGGCGAGTTCGCCAAGATCATCGAGCCCTACGGCTTCTCCGCCAAGGCCGCGATGTCGACGACGCGCGAGAAGCTCTGCGCGGCGAAATAGGTAACCTGGACACTCGCATATGACGCTAAGGCACCCCCCTCTGCCCTGCCGGGCATCTCCCCCTCAAGGGGGGAGATTGGATGGAGCAGCGCTTCGCCCATCTCCGCTGGTGCGACGGGAGCGAGGCTCATGCTTCTTGCTGATCTCCCCCCCTGAGGGGGAGATGCCCGGCAGGGCAGAGGGGGGTGTACCGCAGATCGCCGCATCTACCGGATTGGGTACGTCATGACCGACTGGTCCGGCTACATAGGTCTGATCCTGCAAGGCGCGCTGGTGACGGTGGAGCTGACCGTCATGGGTTCGGCGCTCGCCGTCGTCATGGCGTTCCTCGCCGGGCTCGGGCGGGTCAGCCGCTTCATGGCGGTGAGGGCGCTTGCCACCACCTATATCGAGTTCTTCCGCGGCACCTCGATCTTCGTGCAGCTCTTCTGGGTCTATTTCGTGCTGCCCTTTGCCGGGGTCACGCTCTCGCCGCTGCAGGCGGGCGTTCTGGCACTGGGCCTCAATGTCGGGGCCTATGGGGCCGAGGTGGTGCGCGGCGCGGTGAAGGCCATCGGCCGCGAGCAGCGCGAGGCCTGCATCGCGCTCAACCTGACGCGCGGACAGGCGATGCGCTACGTCATCCTGCCGCAGGCGCTTCCCCTCATGCTGCCGACCTTCTGCAACAATGCGATCGAGCTTTTGAAGGGCACGGCCGTCGTCTCGCTGATCTCGCTCACCGACATGACCTTCCAGGCCCAGGTGGTGCGCGCGCAGACCGGCAGCACGCTGATCCCCTTCGCGACGATCCTCGTTCTCTACTTCCTGATGGCGCTCGCCATCTCCTACGCCATGCGCTGGCTGGAGCGGCGCATGACCCGCGGGCTCGACGGCGTGAGGACCTGACGATGGAATGGGACTGGAATTTCGTCTGGCAGATCATGCCGACCCTCCTCGAGGGCCTGAAGATCACCATCCTCGCCACCGCGCTCGGATCGGTCGTCGCCGCCGTCATCGGCCTTGTCTTCGCCATCCTGCGCATGACGGCGCCCAAGCCGGTCGCGAGGGCGACGAGCTTCATCGTCGAGTTCATCCGCGGCACGCCGCTGCTCGTGCAACTCTACTTCATCTTCTACGTGCTGCCGGATATCGGCATCCGCCTGCCGGCGCTGACGGCCGGGGTCATCGGCCTCGGCCTTCACTACGGCACCTATGCGGCGGAGGTCTATCGCGCCGGCATCGAGAACGTACCGCGCGGCCAGTGGGAGGCGGCCAAGGCAACGAACCTCACCGGCCGGCAGACCTGGATCCACGTCATCCTGCCGCAGGCGATCCCGCCGATGATCCCGGCGCTCGCCAACTATCTCATCGCCATGTTCAAGGAAACGCCGCTGCTTTCGGCCATCACAGTGCTGGAGCTGATGAACCAGGCGAAGAGCGTCGCCAACAGCAGCTATCGCTATATCGAGCCGATGACGCTGGTGGGTGTGTTCTTCCTCATCATGAGCCTCATCTCCGTCGTTTTCCTGCGCTGGCTGGAAGAACGCTATTCCCGCCTGGAGGAACGCTGATGGACCTGACACTGGCCTCCCGCGCGCCGAAGCTCGACGACCGCCCGCTCGAAAAGCGCGTCGGCCTCATCATCCTTGCGACCGACCACACGAGCGAAGTGGATTTCCAGCGCATGGTGGCGGGCGAGCGGATCGGCGTCTATGCGACGCGCATCCCCTACGCCAATCCGGTGACGCCGGAGAACCTGCGCGCCATGCAGCCCTCGCTGACGGCGGGCGCCGCGCTCATCCTGCCGGACGAGCCGCTCGACGTGGTGATGTATTCCTGCACCTCCGCCTCGGTGGTCATCGGGGATGCGGAGATCGAGACGGCGGTGAAGGCCGCAAAGCCCACGGCGGCCGTCGTTACGCCGACCGCCGCCGCCGTGTCCGGCCTCAGGGCCTTCGGCGCGGAGCGCATCTCCGTCCTCACGCCCTATACGCTGGCAACCAGCCGGTCGATGGCCGACTATTTCGAGGGGCTCGGCTTCGACATCGCCCGCTTCACCTGCCTCGGCCTCACCGACGACCGTGAAATGGCGCGCATCTCGCCGGACGAGATCGTCGCCTTCGCGAAGGAGGCGACGACGCCCGACAGCGATGCGCTCTTCATCTCCTGCACCGCGGTGCGGGCGGCGGGCGTCGCGGCGCGGATCGAGGCGGCCATCGGCAAGCCGGTCGTCACCAGCAACCTCGCCACCGCCTGGGCGTGCCTGCGCCTTTGCGGCGACGACACGCCGCGGCCGGAGCGCGGGCGGCTGATGACGCTCGCCTATCCGGGTATGTAAGCCATGGCGAACCTTCCCGTGACGCTGGCGGAGATCGAACAGGCGGCGCGCCGTATAAAAGGCCGCGTCCTCGAAACGCCTTTCGTGCTGTCCGCCGCGCTCACCGAGCGCTGCGGCGTACCGGTCGGCCTCAAGCTGGAGCATCACCAGACGACGGGCAGCTTCAAGCTGCGCGGCGCGACGAATGCGGTGCTTTCGCTCTCGCCGGAGGCGCGGGCACGCGGCGTCGTCGCGGCCTCGACGGGCAATCATGGCCGCGCGCTCGCCCATGCCGCCAAGGCGGAAGGGGCGATCGCGACGATCTGCATGTCGCGGCTCGTGCCGGAGAACAAGGTGTCGGAAATCCGCCGGCTCGGCGCGAATGTCCGCATCATCGGAAAGTCGCAGGACGAGGCGCAGGTCGAGGTGGACCGGCTGGTCGCGGAAGACGGCCTCGTCATGGTGCCGCCCTTCGATCACCCCGCCGTCGTCGCGGGGCAGGGCACGCTCGGGCTGGAGATCGTCGCGGCCATGCCGGACGTGGCGACCGTGCTCGTGCCGCTCTCCGGCGGGGGGCTCGCGGCGGGCGTCGCCGCGGCCGTCAAGGGGCGTTCGCCGAGGACGCGCGTGATCGGCCTCACCATGGAGCGCGGGGCGGCAATGAAGGCGAGCCTTGATGCCGGTCATCCGGTCGAGGTCGAGGAGGTTGAAAGCCTTGCCGATTCGCTCGGCGGCGGCATCGGCCTTGCCAATGAGGTGACCTTCCAGATGTGCCGTGCGCTGCTCGACGACGTGATCCTGCTTTCCGAAGCCGAGATCGCCGCCGGCATGCGCCATGCCTATCGCGAGGAGCGCGAGGTGGTCGAAGGCGCGGGGGCGGTCGGCATCGCGGCGCTGCTTTCGGGCCGGCTCGGCCGGCTGGACGGGCCGGTCGCCGTCATCCTTTCCGGCCGTAACGTGGACATGGGCCAGCACCTTCGGGTCGCCAACGGCGGGGATGCGGCATGACGAAGATGAAGATCCTCACCGAAACGGACCTCCGGCGCATCGTGCCGCTCGACCTCGAAGCCATCGCCTGCGTGGAGGAGGCCTTCCATGCGCTCGCCACGAAGGCCGTCGCCATGCCGCCGATCCTCCGGCTCGACATTCCCGAGCATCGCGGCGAGGTGGACGTCAAGACGGCCTATGTGCCGGGCCTCGACGGCTTCGCCATCAAGATCAGCCCCGGCTTCTTCGACAATCCGAAGCTCGGCCTGCCGAGCACCAACGGCCTGATGGTGCTGTTCTCGACGAAGACCGGCCTCGTTCAGGCCGTGCTGCTCGACAACGGCTATCTCACCGACGTGCGCACGGCGGCCGCCGGCGCGGTGGCGGCGCGGCATCTGTCCCGGCCGGATGCCTCGGTCGCGGCCATCTTCGGCGCAGGCATGCAGGCGAAATTGCAGCTTGAAGCGCTCAGCCTCGTCCGGCCGATCCGCGAGGCGCGCATCTGGGCGCGCGACGTCGTGAAGGCCGAGGCGACGGCGGCGGAATTGACGGTGAAGCTCGGCTTTCCCGTCCGCGCCGAGGCGGACGGCTGGGCGGCGGTCGACGGGGCCGACGTCGTCGTCACCACCACGCCCTCCGAGACGCCGGTGCTCCGGGCCGAATGGCTCCAGCCCGGCCAGCACGTCACGGCCATGGGCTCGGATGCCGAGCATAAGAACGAGATCGAGCCCGCGGTCATCACGGGCGCCGGCCTCTATGTCGCCGACAGTTTGAAGCAGACGCGCCGGCTCGGCGAACTCCACCATGCCATCGAAGCCGGCCTGGTGACCGAGGGCGCGGTCTTCGCCGAGCTCGGCGAGATCGTCGCCGGGCGCAAGGCGGGCCGCAGCGGCCCCGACGAGATCACCGTGGCGGACCTGACCGGCACGGGCATCCAGGACACGGCCATCGCCACGCTCGCGGCCGCCCGCGCGGCGGCGGCGCAGGCCGGAACGACATTCGAAAGCTGAGGAAACAGCCATGAAACAAGCGAACCTGAAGTTCTCCAGAGCGGAGTACGACGCGCGCCTTGAAAAGACGCGGAAAGCCATGGAGGCCAAGGGCATCGACGTGCTGATCGCCAGCGACCCGTCGAACATGAACTGGCTGACGGGCTATGACGGCTGGTCCTTCTATGTGCACCAGTGCGTCGTCGTACCGCCGACGGGCGAGCCGATCTGGTACGGCCGCGGGCAGGATGCCAACGGCGCGAAGTTCACGGCCTATCTCAGCCACGAGAATATCATCGGCTATCCGGACAATTACGTGCAGTCCACCGAGCGCCACCCGATGGACTATCTGTCCGCCAAGCTCGCCGAGCGCGGCCTCGACAAGCTGGTGATCGGCGTCGAGATGGACAATTACTGGTTCTCCGCCGCCGCCTTCGCCTCGCTGCAAAAGCACCTGCCGAACGCCCGCTTCGTCGATGCCACCGCGCTCGTCAACTGGCAGCGGGCAGTGAAAAGCGAGACGGAAATCAAATATATGCGCAACGCCGCGCGCATCGTCGAGAAGATGCACCAGCGCATCTTCGACAGGATCGAGGTCGGCATGCGCAAATGCGACCTCGTCGCCGAGATCTACGATGCCGGCATCCGCGGCACGGACGGCATCGGCGGCGATTACCCCGCCATCGTGCCGCTGCTGCCCTCGGGCGTCGAGGCCTCCGCGCCGCACCTCACCTGGGACGACCGGCCGATGAAGTCGGGCGAGGGGACCTTCTTCGAGATCGCGGGCTGCTATAACCGTTACCACCTGCCGCTCTCGCGCACCGTCTTCCTCGGCAAGCCGACGCAGGCCTTCCTCGATGCGGAAAAGGCGACGCTGGAAGGCATGGAGGCGGGCCTTGCAGTGGCAAAGCCCGGCAATACCTGCGAGGACATCGCCAACGCCTTCTTCGCCGTCCTCAAGAAATACGGCATCGTCAAGGACAACCGCACGGGCTATCCGATCGGTCTTTCCTATCCGCCGGACTGGGGCGAGCGCACCATGAGCCTGCGCCCCGGCGACAAGACCGAGCTGAAGCCCGGCATGACCTTCCACTTCATGACGGGCCTCTGGCTCGAGGACATGGGCTTCGAGACGACGGAAAGCATCCTCATCACCGAAACCGGCGTCGAATGCCTTGCCGACGTGCCGCGCAAGCTGCTGGTGAAGGACTGAGCCATGCTGGATCGTCCCCTGCGTCCCTCGCCGATCAGCCCCACGGTCGATTTTTCGGCCGAGGGGGTGCAGCACGGCTTCCTGCGCCTGCCCTACAGCCGGGACGATTCCGCCTGGGGCTCGGTGATGATCCCGCTCACGGTCGTGAAGAACGGCGAGGGGCCGACGGCGCTGCTGACCGGCGGTAACCACGGCGACGAATACGAAGGGCCGATCGCGCTCTTCGACCTTGCGCGCACGCTGAAGGCCGAGGACGTGACCGGCCGCGTCATCATCGTCCCGGCGATGAACTATCCGGCCTTCCTTGCCGGCACGCGCACCTCGTCCATCGACAAGGGCAACATGAACCGCAGCTTCCCCGGCGCGCCGGACGGCACGGTGACGCAGAAGATTGCCGACTATTTCCAGCGCGAACTGCTGCCGCTCGCCGACATCGTGCTCGACTTTCATTCGGGCGGCAGGACGCTGGATTTCCTGCCGTTCTGCGCCGCGCATATCCTGCCCGACAAGGCGCAGGAGGCCAAAGCCTTCGACCTCGTTTCCGCCTTCGGCGCGCCCTGGTCGATGAAGATGCTGGAGATCGATGCGGTCGGCATGTACGACACGGCGGCCGAGGAGATGGGCAAGGTCTTTATCACGACAGAGCTCGGCGGCGGCGGCACGGCGACGGCCAAAAGCGCCGGCATCGCCAAGCGGGGCGTTGCGAACGTGTTGAAGGCGGCGGGTATCCTCAAGGGCGCGGTCGAGGCGGCCGCGACCACCTGGCTCGACATGCCGGACGGCAACTGCTTCTCCTTTGCCGAGGACGGCGGGCTTCTCGAACCGCTGTTCGATCTGGGAGAAAAGGTCGGGACCGGCGACGTCCTCGCCCGCATCTATCCCGCCGGGCGCACCGGCGCCGAGCCGCTGGAGGTGAAGGCGCGGATGGACGGCATCCTCACCGCCCGCCATTTCCCGGGCCTCGTCAAGCCTGGCGACTGCGTCGGCGTGCTCGCGACCGTCGTGGGATGACGCTCCGGACGGAGCCGCACATGCCGGCTCCGTCCCCTCCGGCTTACCGGATTTCATTACTTGACGCGACTTCGCAAACATCAAACAACTGGATCGCCGCCTGCCCGATGCGGGCGGGCGGCAGATTGCAGTTGAAGGAGAAGACGTGAGCGATGAATGAGACCCTGCCCGTGGCCGCTCGCCCGCAAACGCACATGGCCGTCCTGCTCGTCCTGAGCCTGACCCATCTGCTCAACGATCTCATCCAGTCCCTGATCCCGGCGGTCTACCCGATCATCAAGGACGCCTACATGCTCGACTTCGTGCAGATCGGGATGATCACCATGACCTTCCAGGTGGCGGCGTCCCTGCTGCAGCCGGTCGTGGGCCACGTCACCGACCAGCACCCGATGCCCTATTCGACGGTCGCCGGCATGGTCTTCACGCTCGTCGGGCTGCTGGGGCTCGGCTTCGCCTCGAGCTACGGCCTCATCCTCGTTTCGTCCGCCTGCATCGGCATCGGCTCGTCGATCTTCCATCCCGAAGCGACGCGCATGGTCCGCAACGCCTCCGGCGGCCGGCAGGGGCTGGCGCAGGGCCTGTTCCAGATCGGCGGGCAGGCCGGCGGCGCGCTCGGGCCGCTGCTTGCCGCCTTCATCATCGTTCCGCGCGGGCAGACGAGCCTTTCCTGGTTCGCGGCCGCCGCGCTGCTCGCCATGCTGCTGATGGTCTGGACCGCGGGCAAGCACACGACCATCCGCAAGCGGCTGGCGGCGGCGAAGGCCTCGAACCCGGCCAAGGCCGCCAGCCCGCATCCGCCGTCGACCGTGCTGCTCGGCCTCATCGTCCTGACGCTGCTGATGTTCTCCAAGAATGCCTATGGCGAGAGCTTCCGCTCGTTCTACACCTTCTACCTGATCGATCATTTCGGCGCCTCGATCCAGACCTCGCAGGTCATGCTCTTCGTGTTCCTGCTGGCCTCGGCCGCCGGTGCGCTGATCGGCGGCATCATCGGCGACAGGATCGGTCGCTACCGCATCATCTGGATATCCGTGCTCGGCCCGCTGCCGCTGACGCTCCTGCTGCCCTATGCGGATTTCTTCTGGACCGGCGTGCTGACCGTCCTGATCAATCTGATCATGGCGAGCGCCTTCGCCTCCATCCTGATCTACGCGATGGAACTGGCGCCGACCCGGGTCGGGCTTGTCGGCGGGCTGTTCTACGGCCTCAATTTCGGCCTTGCGGGGATCGCCGCGGCCATACTCGGCGGCCTTGCCGACAGCATCGGCATCGAGAGCGTCTACCGGATCTGCTCTTTCCTGCCGCTTGCCGGGCTTCTCACCTGGTTCCTGCCCCGGATCGAGGACCGGCGGCCCGAAGCGGCCTAGCCGGCCCGCATCCTTCCGGCCGGGCCGCAGCCTCGTGCGGCCCGGCCCCCGTGCTTCCGAGGCCTTCGTTGCACGCCTTGGAATTGAGAAAAGCATATTTTCTATAAAAATAGTCAAATAAAGAACGGCGTGCCTGCTGCCGCCCGTTTTCGTTTGTTATCCCTATGAAGACCCAAGGAGATAGCGGAGCGGGAACGATGAATGCCCATATCGAGAACACGCATTTCAATCCACAACGGACGGTCGCGGCCGAGCGGCCGGTCGATGCCGATCACCTGAGGGCGGCCCTGCGCACGCTCGGCGGCGGTGTCAGCATCATCACCGCGGGCGAAGGCGAGGCCCGCACCGGCGCCACCGTCACGTCCGCGACGGCATTTTCCGTCGAGCCGGCGCGCATGCTCGTTTCCCTCAACCGCGCCTCGTCCACCTGGCCGGTCGTGGAGCGCTACGGCCATCTCGGCATCAACGTGATCGGCGCCGAGCATGAGGGGCTCGCCAACCAGTTCGCCGGGCGCGGGGGCCTGCGCGGCCCCGCCCGCTACAACGGTGCGGAATGGACGACGGCGGTCAGCGGCGCGCCGCTGCTTGCCGATGCGGTCGCCGCGATCGATTGTACCGTCGAGGAAGCCATCGAGCGCCACAGCCACGTCCTCGTCATCGGCAAGGTACTGGCGATCCGCATCGGCGCCGGCCGCTCGCTGCTCTACCAGGACGGCCGCTACCACGCCGTCGCCGGCACCGGCTGAACGGCCCCATTCCACGGCACGAAATTCAACGCATGCACCACCCGCCGCCGGCGGGATCGAGAACCCGCGGCCGCACGACGGCCGACCTGTCGAGACGAAAGGAAACGACATGACACGCAAGATCAGGCTTGGCGCCTTCCTTCCCGGTGGCGGACAGCACATCGCCTCGTGGCGGCATCCGGACCAGCCGGCCGACGGCGCCACCAGTCTGGAATTCCACAAGCAGCTCGCCCGCACGGCCGAACGCGGCCTCTTCGACGCCTATTTCCTGGCGGACAACCTGTCCATCGGCTTCGGCGGCGCGCGGGAGGGGGGCAGCGCCCGCGTGGCGGGCTTCGAGCCGGTGACGCTATTTGCCGCGCTTTCCGGCTTCACCACCAATCTCGGCTTCATCGCCACGGCCTCCACGACCTACGAGGAGCCCTACAACACGGCGCGCAAATTCGCCTCGCTGGACCTCATCTCCGGCGGGCGCGCCGGCTGGAACGTCGTGACGACGACGGGCGATCCGACCGCGCAGAACTTCAATCTCGAGACCCAGCTTCCCCATGCCGCCCGCTATCGCCGCGCCGCCGAGCATGTCGAGGTGGTCAGGAAGCTCTGGGAGAGCTTCGAGGACGACGCCTTCATCCGCGACAAGGAGAGCGGCGTCTTCTACGATCCGGAAAAGCTGCACGAGAGCGAGCATCGCGGCGAGCATTTCCAGGTGCGCGGACCGCTCAACGTGCCCCGCTCGCCGCAGGGCCATCCGGTGATCGTGCAGGCCGGCCAGTCGGATGACGGGCGCGGGCTTGCCGCCGCCACCGCCGAGGTGATCTTCACCGCGCACCAGCACATCGAGACGGCGCAGGAATTCTACCGCGACATCAAGGCCCGCGCCCGGGGGCTCGGCCGCAACCCCGACCATATCCTCGTCATGCCGGGCGTCGCACCCTTCGTCGGCCGCACGAAGGCCGAGGCTGAGGAGAAATACGACCGCCTGACGTCGTATATCCTCGAGGCGGACGGCGTGGGCCTCCTCAACGGCCTGACCGGCGGCACGCTCGACCTTCGCGGCTACGATCTCGACGGGCCGCTGCCGCCGGCCCCGCCGACGGAAGGCATGAAGAGCCGGCAGGCGCTCATCCGCCAGATCGCCGACGAGAACAATTTCTCGATCCGCCAGCTCTACCAGTGGGTCGCCACCGCCCGCGGTCATTTCACCGTCGTCGGCACGGCCGAGACGATCGCCGATACCCTGCAGGAATGGTTCGAGAACGAAGCTGCAGACGGCTTCAACATCCTGCCGCCGTGGCTGCCGACCGCGCTCGACGATTTCGTCGACCTGGTGATCCCCGAGCTCCAGCGCCGCGGCCTGTTCCGCACCGAGTACGAAGGCCGGACGCTGCGGGAAAACCTCGGCCTGCCGTTCCCCGTCAACCGCTGGGCCGGCGCGCGCGCCGCCGTCCAGGCCGCCGAGTAAGGAGAAAGCAATGTCCTACGAGAACGTCAACTCCACCCTCGGCGCGGATTTCCGCCTGACGGCCCGGCCGCGTCCGGTCCTGGTGCTCGCCGCAAGGCTCAAGGCGGGCCTCTCGCCCTTCCTCGCCCGCTACGGGCTGGTGGTCGGCTTCCTTGCGCTCTGGCAAATCTCCGCCACGCGCGGCTGGGTCAACCCGGCCGTCTTCCCGCCGCTCGACGTCATCGTCTCGGTCCTGTGGGGCAGCATTTCCAGCGGGGCGCTGGTCGACGACATCGCGATCAGCCTCCAGCGGGCCGGCATCGCCTTTGCCGCGGCCGTCGCCGTCGGCATTCCGCTGGGCCTCGTCATGGGGCAGGCGCGTGCTGTCGAACAGGCGCTCGACCCGCTGTTCCAGTTCTTCCGGCAGACCTCGGCGCTGGCGCTCTATCCGGTCTTCATCCTGCTGCTCGGGCTCGGCGAGACCTCGAAGGTCTTCGTCATCTTCTGGGCGACCCTCTTCCCGATCCTGCTGTCGACCATCGGCGGGGTGAAGGAGGTCGACACGAAGCTGATCGAAATGGCGCGGACCTATGGGGCAGGCCGGCTTGCCATCTTCCGCCGGGTCGTGCTGCCGGCCTCGGTTCCGGCCATCTTCGTGGGCCTGCGCCTTTCGGCCACCACGGCGCTGCTGCTCCTCATCGCCGCCGAGATGATCGGCGCCAACAAGGGCATCGGCTTCCAGGTGATGAACGCGCAGTACAATTTCCAGATCCCGCTGATGTTCGCGGCGATCCTGCTGCTGGCGCTCCTCGGCCTTGCCGCCAATGCCGCGCTCGTCCTTCTCCAGCGCAAGCTGTGCCGCTGGGCGCAGCCGGCCGTCTGATCTTTCCCCTTCTCCATTTTCCCAAAGGAAACCGACATGACCCTCCATTCCCGTAAACTGCTTCTTTCCGCCGCGCTCCTTCTCGGTCTTGCGAACGCCGCCTCGGCGGAAGAGGTGAAGCTGCGCTATCTTGCAAGCCAGGGCGGCCTTGCCGCCCACGAGCTTGCCGACGAGCTCGGCTACTTCAAGGGCACCGGCATCACGCTGGAAAACGTCGGCTATGCCGGCGGCGGCCCGGCCTCGCTGATCGCGCTCGCCTCCGGCGACGTCGAGATCGGCAGCGCGGCGACCGCCGCCGTCCTCAATTCGATCGCCGTCGGCAACGATTTCATCGCCGCCTATCCCTCGAACGGCATCAACAAGGAGGTGCAGTCCATCTTCTATGTGCTGGAGGACAGCCCCATCCATGAGATCAAGGACATCGCCGGCAAGAGCATCGCCGTGAATACGCTCGGCGCGCATCTCGACCACACGATCCGCGAGGCGCTGCATTCCGTCGGCCTGCCGACCGACGCGGCCAACCAGGTCGTCGTGCCCGGCCCGCAGCTCGAGCAGGTCCTGCGCTCCGGCCAGGTCGACATCTCGGCCTTCGGCTACTGGCAATCGACCTTCGAGGGCGCGGCGCGCAAGAACGGCGGCCTGCGCGCCGTCTTCGACGATACGGACGTGCTCGGCGAGATCGCCGGCGGCTTCGTCGTCCTGCGGCGCGATTTCGTGAAGGCGCATCCCGAGGCGACCAAGGTCTTCGTGGAGCAGTCGGCCCGCGCGCTCGACTACGCCCGCGAACACCCGGAGGAAACCCGCAAGATCCTCGCGAAGGCCCTGGAGGCGCGCGGCGAGAACCCGGATATCGCCCAGTATTTCCAGGGCTACGGCGTTCGCGCCGGCGGCCTGCCGGTCGAGCGGGACGTGCAGTTCTGGATCGACGTGCTGGTGCGCGAGGGCAAGCTGAAGGAAGGCCAGCTCGTCGCCAAGGACATCCTCTATTCCCCCGAAACGGCAACGAACTGAGGCGCGACCCATGAGCCTTTCCGCCGAGACGATCCGTGGAGAGGTGACGATCCGTCACCTCTCGAAGAACTACACCCTGAACGGACGGCCGCTGCCCGTCCTTGCCGACCTCAACCTGCAGATCCGCTCGGGCGAGAGCCTTGCCATCGTCGGTGCCAGCGGCTCGGGAAAGACCACGCTGCTGCGCATCCTCGCCGGGCTTGAGAATGCCGACGGCGGCGAGGTGCTGATCGACGGCAAGGCGGTTTCGGGCGTCGGCGCCGAGCGCGCCGTCATCTTCCAGGAGCCGCGCCTGCTGCCCTGGCTGACGGTCATCGAGAATGTCGCCTTCGGCCTCGATACGCGCGGCGTCAGCCGGGCGGAGGCGAAGAGCCGGGCGCGCCGCTATGTCCAGCTCGTCGGCCTGCAGGCCTTCGAGAACGCCTATCCGCGGCAGCTTTCCGGCGGCATGGCGCAGCGCGTCGGCATTGCCCGGGCGCTGGCGGTGCAGCCGGAAATCCTCCTGCTCGACGAGCCGCTCGGCGCCCTCGACGCCATGACGAAGATCGGCATGCAGCAGGAACTGACCCGCATCTGGCGCGACGAGGACGTGACGACCATCCTCGTCACCCACGATCTCGAAGAGGCGGTCTACCTTGCCGACCGCATCCTCATCCTGCCGCGGGAGAAGAATGCCGCGCCGCGGCTGATCGAGATCGATCTTCCCCGCCCGCGCGACCGCAGCGCGCCGGAATTCGTGCGCTATCGCGAGGACCTGCTGAACCTCTTCGGCCTGCACTGACGGGCCGACGCGCAAGCGAACGACCCCGCATGCGAAGGCATGCGGGGCCGTTTACAAATTTCAGGCCGCCGTGTCGGCGGGGCCCGTTCCCTGGCCGTCGAGAAGCCAGCTTATGCTGACCTGCAGGATGCGCGCCAGCATGTCGAGGCGGTTGGCGCGCGGTTCGGCCCGGTCGTTTTCCCAGTTGGTCCATGTCTCCACGGTCACGCCGGCAACGGCGGAAATCTGCTCGACCGTGAGGCCGACGGCATCGCGCGCAAGCGAGATCCGGCCGCCGATCGTGTCGTGGGCGGTGTCGGCCGCAGCGTGCGGTGCAAGGGTTGCGTCATAAGGCATGTCGGTACTCCTTGTCTGGGGGCGCCCCGCGGATCGTCCGCGGGGCGTTTTTTGCATCGAGGCGCGGGATCAGCCGTCTTCCTTGCCGAGCCAGGCCTTGACCTCGTCCGGATGGGCCGCGATGTATTTGTCGACGGCCTTCTCGTAAGAGGTCTCCTGGGCGTCGAACATCGCCGCTTCGAGATCGCCGATCGGCAGCTTCATGCGTGACAGGAAGCCGGCGACTTCCGGATCGTCCTTCTCGAAATCCTTGCGGGCGAGGACGTCGACATGCTCGGCTTCGCCGAGCGCGCCCTTCGGGTCGTCGATGTAGCGAAGCTCGTACTTGCCGAACATCCAGTGCGGGCTCCAGGAGGTGGCGACGAACCAGTCCTTCTTGCGGATCGCCCGGTCGACCGTCGTCAGCATGCCGGCCTCGCTGGATATCTGCAGCTTGTAGCCGTCGAGCCCGTAGTCCTTGACGGCCTCTTCCGAAAGGCGCGTGAGGCCGGCGCCCGGGTCGATGCCCTCGACGCGGCCCTTCAGCTTCTCCTTCACCTCGTCCTTCTTCAGGTCCTCGATGGAGGAGATGGCATCCTCGGGAATGTATTTCGGCACGACCCAGCCGAGCTTCGCCCCGTCATAGACGGTGCCGAGCGTCGTCACCTTGTCCTTCACCTTGGCGAAGTAGTCGGCATGGGTTTGCGGCAGCCAGGCCATCATCATGGCGTCGAGGTCGCCGCGGGCGACGCCCTGGTAGAGCGGCGCGACGTCGGTCTGGACCAGGTCGACCTTCCGGCCGAGCTCGTCCTCGATGAGCTTCGCGGCGAGCTTGGTCACGAATTCGGCGTCGGACCAGGCAGCCCAGCCGATCTTCACCGGCGCCTTGTCTTCTGCGAATGCCGTGCCGAACGTGCCGGCGAAGAGACCGGCTGCAAGGCTCATTGTAACGAGTGTCTTTAACATCTTTGCTCCTTTTTGGAAGGTTCGCATGTGGCGGCGCGGGGCCGCCCTTTTCAGGCCGCAGCGGTGGAG
Organism: Shinella fusca; assembly: GCF_014203155.1. Taxonomy (GTDB): domain Bacteria; phylum Pseudomonadota; class Alphaproteobacteria; order Rhizobiales; family Rhizobiaceae; genus Shinella; species Shinella fusca. The sequence goes on along the minus strand of NZ_JACHIK010000004.1, from coordinate 132,334 downwards.
GCCACCTGCTGGTCTGCCTGTCGGCGGAAAAGGCCGCGCCAGAAGCTGGCGCGCTCCTTCCCGAGGCTCTGGGTGATCCGGTCGAGGATCACCGCGAGGATGACGACGGCGATGCCGCCCTCGAAGCCGGTGCCGACGTCGAGGCGCTGGATGCCGGTCAGCACCGTGTTGCCGATGCCGCCCGCGCCGATCATCGAGGCGATGACCACCATGGAGAGCGACAGCATGATCGTCTGGTTGATGCCGGCCATGATGGAGGGCAGCGCATTGGGAAGCTGCACCTTGAAGAGCAGTTGCGAGGCCGTGCAGCCGAAGGCGTTGCCGGCCTCGATGAATTCCACATGCACCTGGCGGATGCCGAGATTGGTGAGACGCACGACGGGCGGCATCGAGAAGATGACCGTCGCGATGGTGCCGGGCACGGCGCCGAGGCCGAAGAACATTGCCGCCGGGATGAGGTAGACGAAGGCCGGCATGGTCTGCATGAGGTCGAGCACGGGCCGCACGACGGCGGCGACCCGGTTGCTGCGCGCCATGGCGATGCCGAGCGGCAGGCCGATCAGCATGGCAACGAGCGTCGAGGCGATGACCAGCGACAGCGTCTCCATCATGGCGGGCCACAGGCCCATATGGTCGACCAGCCAGAGCGAGAGGGCGGTGAAGACGGCAAAGCCGAAGCCGACGCGCCAGAGCGACAGCAGCATGAAGACGGCAAGGCCGAGCGGCATGGGCGCGGCCAGCAGCAGCGCCTGGATGCTGTTCGTCACCGCGCCGATGGCGGCGGCGATGAAATCGAGCAGCGGGGCGAAATTGTCGAGGATGTAGTTGACGGCGCTGTCGACGCCGTCACCGATATCGAAAGTCATGGGATTGTCTCCGAAGGGGCGCGGTCAGGCGGTGCGGTCGAGCGTTTCGAGAAGCGCGGACTTGCTGATGGAGCCGAGGTAGCGGTTCGCCTCGTCGACGACCGGCACCGGAAAGGCGCTGGCGGCGACCCTGCCGAGTACGTTGGAAAGGCTCTCGGCAGCGGGGATCGGCTCGATGTCCGGCAGGAAGGCGCGGCGGTAGGGATCGCTCGCCCCGTCGCGGGCGGTCTCGATCAGCGAGGACCGGCTGACCATGCCGTGATAGGTCTTGTCACGGCCGAGGATGATGGCGACCTCGCGGTCGTAGTGCTCCATGCGCTCCAGTGCCGCGGCGGCGGAAACGCCCTGCCGCTCGATGATCGTCACCTGCGTCTTGCGGGCGACGTCGCCGGCGCGGAAGACCTGCGAGACATCGACATTGCGGAAGAAGGACCGCACATAGTCGTTGGCCGGCTTCAGCACGATCTCGTCGGGCGTGCCCACCTGCACCACCTCGCCGTTCTGCATGATGCAGATGCGGTCGCCGATGCGCATGGCCTCGTCGAGGTCGTGGCTGACGAAGACGATGGTGCGGCTGTGCTCGGCCTGGAGGCGGACAAGCTCGTCCTGCATCTCCGTGCGGATGAGCGGGTCGAGCGCGGAAAAGGCCTCGTCCATCAGCAGGATCGAAGGCTCGCCGGCAAGCGCCCGGGCAAGGCCGACGCGCTGCTTCATGCCGCCGGAAAGCTGGTCCGTGCGGCTGTCGTCGTATCCGTCGAGCCCGACGGCGCGCAGCGCGGCGCGGGCGCGCTCCCTGCGCTCGGCCTCACCGACGCCGGCGACCTCCAGCCCGAAGGCGGCATTGTCGATGACGGTGCGGTTGGGCAACAGCGCGAAGGACTGGAAGACCATGCTGATGTCGCGGCGGCGCAGCGCGATCAGTTCGCTGCGCGGCATGCGCGCGACGTCCCGCCCGTCGATCTCGATCGCCCCGGAGGTGGGCTCGATCAGCCGGTTGACGAGGCGCAGCATGGTGGATTTTCCGGAACCCGAAAGCCCCATGATGACGAAGATCTCGCCGGCGCGGATATCGAAGCTGGCGTCGTTGACGCCGATGGTGCAGCCCGTCGCGGCGTGGATCTCCGCCTTGGTCCTGCCGGCTTCGAGAAGGGCGAGCGCCTTTTCCGGGCGCTCGCCGAAAACCTTGAAAACGTTCCTGATACTGATCTTGACCGGCCGGTCGTCTGCCGGAAGGCCGCTCTCAGTTGAAAATGCCATATTGTCCTGGGCCCGGCTCCGCAAGCGGGGCGCTCTCCTTTGTCTGCCTTGAGCCGATGAAGCAATCAGCGGGATGAAAGACGCGCATGCGAAAGGGTTTCGCAAAAAAGATAGCGCGTCGCAATTTGGACACCTTATGGCATGGCGATGCCGTAATGTCCACACTTACGGAAAAAAATTCTATTTACCGTTTCCTGTTGCACGGAAAATGGAATGCTTTCGCGGGGTTTCCGAAGGAGCAAGCCGCTGCCGCCGTTCACGCTTTATCGAGTAAACCAAATCCTTACGCCGACACCCTAGTCTCGCGCGAGGCGTGAAGCGTCGCGCCGGTCCGTTGTGAGTGTCGAACGCATGAAGAAGCCTGAAATCGCAGCTTCGATTGGCGATGCATCGAACGATGCGGCATGCGGGGAGCCGGCTTCGGGCCGTTCCTGGCAGGAACTCGATTTCTGGATGAACTGCATCGGCGCTCCGATGGTGCTGGTGGAGAAGACCGTGCTGACGGTGCGCTATGCGAACCGCAACGCGGCGATCCTCTTCGGCATCGGCCTAGAAGCCTTCCGCGATCATCCGGTCGAGGGCCTCGTCGGCCCCGAGGCGACGCTCATGCTGGGCCAGATCTGGAGTGTCGCGCCCGTCGGCGTGCCGGGAGAGCCCTTCCTCATCCGCGCCGTCGTGCAGGGGCAGGAGCGCGTCCTCATGGTGCAGGCGACCAAGATCGTCGTCGAGGGCGAGACCCTGCGGCTGCTGACCTTCATGGATGCCCCGCCGCAAGGCTCCGTCACGCTGGCGGGCTGGCAGGAGAACGTCCTTTCCCTGCTCAACTGGCTGCCCTTCGGCTTCGAGATCGCCAGCGCCGACGACCAGATCCAGTTCGCGAATTCGACCTTCAAGGACATGTTCGGCTATTCGCAGGACGATATCGCCAATATCGACGACTGGTGGCGGCTTGCCTATCCGGATCCCGACTACCGCGCCTTCGCACGCTCGCAATGGTACACGTCGATTGCCGCCGCGCGCGCCGAGAACCGCGAGATGACGCCGTTCGACCTCGACGTGGCGACGGCGCGCGGCGAGCGGCGGACGATCCAGTTCCGCCACCGCACGATCGGCAATTTCAACGTCAACCTCTATATCGACGTCACGCGCGAACGGGCCTATGCCCGGGAGCTGAAAGTGCTGGCGGACACCGATCCGCTGACGGGGGCGATGAACCGGCGCCGCTTCTTCGAGGAGGCCGACCGCCGCCACGGGAAGGGCCGGCCGGTCGCCTTCCTCATGCTGGATATCGACCACTTCAAGACCATCAACGACAAGTACGGCCACGGCGTCGGGGACCTGGTCCTCGTCGAGTTCACACGGCGTTGCAACGCCGTGCTCCAGGCGGAGGATTGCTTCGGGCGCATGGGCGGCGAGGAGTTCGCCATCGTTCTCGCCCGGCCGGAGGGCATGACGGACGTTCTTGCGGTCGCCGAGGAGATCCGGCTTGCGGTCTGTGCGCAGCCCTTCCTCGTCGCCAAGACGTGCCTGCCGGTCTCGACCAGCATGGGGGCCGCGATCTGCGCGCCGGGCGAGAGCGTCAGTTCGGGCATCTCGCGTGCCGACCACGCCCTTTATTCCGCCAAGGCGGCCGGCCGCAACCGCGTCATCTTCGATCGCGGGTAAGGCGCCTCAGGAGGGCTCGCCGTCCGCCGGGCAGGCCACCTTTGCCGCGGGCGGCGTTTTTCCGCTCTCCGTCTGCGCCGCCTGAAGGTTCCTGTACCGTCCGTCCTTGCGCGCGATGAGCTCGGCATGGGTGCCGCTTTCGACGATGCGGCCCTCGTCGACGACGAGGATGCGGTCGGCATTCGCGATGGTGGCGAGGCGGTGGGCGATGACGAGCGTCGTGCGGCCCTCGGAAAGCTCGGCGAGCGATTGCTGGATCGCCCGTTCCGTCTCGGTGTCGAGCGCCGACGTCGCCTCGTCGAGGATGAGGATCGGCGGGTTCTTCAGGAAGATGCGGGCAATGGCGAGGCGCTGCTTCTGCCCGCCGGAGAGCTTCACGCCGCGCTCGCCGATGACCGTGTCGAGACCGTCCGGCAGGCTGGCGATCACGTCGTCGAGCCGCGCCCTGCGGGCCGCGTCCCGGACCTCCGCCTCGCCCGCCCCGAGCCGGCCGTAGGCGATGTTCTCGCGGACCGTGCCGGCGAAGAGGAAGACATCCTGCTGCACGATGCCGATATTGGAGCGCAGCGATTTCAGCGTCATGTCGCGGATGTCGATGCCGTCGATGGTGATCGCGCCGCAAGCCACCTCGTAGAAGCGCGGCAGCAGCGAACAGATCGTCGTCTTGCCGGCGCCCGACGGGCCGACGAAGGCGACCGTCTCGCCCGCCTTCACCGCAAGGTCGAGCCCGGCAAAGACCGCCCTTCCGCCGCCATAGCCGAAACCGACGCCGCGGTATTCGATATCGCCCGCAAGCCGCGCGACGTCCTTCGCCCCCGCCCGGTCCATGATGTCCGGCTCGGTATCGAGGAACTGCGTATAGCGCGTGAAGCCGGCAATGCCCTTCGGATAGGTCTCGATGATCGAGTTGATCTTGTCGATCGGCCGGAAGAACACGTTGACGAGGAGGAGGAAGCCGACGAAGCCGCCGGCAGAGAGCTCGCCGCGCGTGACGAACCACGCACCCGCCAGCATCACCACCACCTGCACGAAGCGCATGGAGAGATAGGAGAGCGAGGCGGACGCGGCCATCACCTTGTAGGCCTCGAGCTTGGTGGTGAGATAGTTGCGGTTGCTCTCGGCGAAGAGCCGGCGCTCGTGGTCCTCGTTGGCGAAAGCCTGCACGACGCGGATGCCGCCGACATTCTCCTCGATGCGGGCGTTGAAATCGGCGACGCGGCCGTAGATCGCGTGCCAGGTCGAGGTCATGCGCGCGCCGTAATGGGTGGTGACGAAGGCCGTCAGCGGCACGATGACGGCGGTGATCAGCGCCAGCGGCCCGTGCACCCAGAGCATGAGGAAGAAGGCGCCGACCAGCGTCATGATGGCGATGAAGAGGTCCTCCGGCCCGTGATGGGCGACCTCGCCGATCTCTTCGAGGTCCTTCGTCAGCCTTGCGACGAGATGGCCGGTCTTCTGGTTGTCGAAGAAACCGAAGGAGAGCTTCTGCAGGTGGTCGAAGGCCTTGCGGCGCATCTCGGCCTCGATGCGGATGCCGAGCATGTGGCCCCAATAGGTGACGATGACCTGGAGGCCCGCATTGAGGAGGTAGATGAGGAAGAGGCCGACGGCGGCGAGCGCGATGAGGTCGAGCCGGCCGGTCGGAAGCAGCCGGTCGATGAAGAGCGTGACGGCGACGGGGAAGGCGAGCTCCAGCAGGCCGGCGGCGACGGCGGAGGAGAAATCCAGCGCGAAGAGGGCGCGATGCGGGCGGTAGTAGAATGCAAAGCGCTTCAGGAGGTCACGCATCGGCATGCGGGCTTTCGGTATCGGTCCTTGAGTCATGACGCTCGATTACCCTGTCTTTGCCGGCCGCGCCGCAGGTTTTTTGCCCCGGCCACGATTTTATGAGTGTGGCAGGGCGGTTTACCGCGTGCCGCGGCGGGAAAGTCTCCGCGTCACGGAACATTCGGCCGGCCTTGCGATTGGTATCCGTTCCCTCAACCCATGGAGATATCAATGGCAACCGAGAAGACACTGGACGACCTGTTCCTCGATACGCTCAAGGACATCTACTTCGCCGAAAAGCAGATCCTGAAGGCCCTGCCGAAGATGGCGCGGGCAGCGCAGTCGGAAGAGGGCAAGCAGGGCTTCCTCCACCATCGCGACGAAACGCAGGGCCAGATCGAGCGCCTCGAAGAGGTCTTCGAGCTCCTTGGCAAGAATGCCCGGGGCAAGACCTGCGAAGCCATCCAGGGCATCATCGCCGAAGCCGAGGAGATCATGGACGAGTTCAAGGGCACGGCGGCGCTCGATGCCGGCCTCATCTCCTCCGCGCAGGCCGTGGAGCATTACGAGATCGCCCGCTACGGCACGCTGATCGCCTGGGCCCGTCAGATCGGCCTCGACAAGGCGGTTCCGCTTCTTCAGGCCAATCTCGACGAGGAGGCGGCAACCGACAAGAAGCTGACGAAGCTCGCCGAGACGGCCGCCAATCCGAAGGCGAAGAAGGCGGCCTGACGCCGCACGGAACGGCGGCCATCCCGGCCGCCTTCCGCCCAAGGCCATCGCGACCCGGGACCCAAGACGATGCTGAAGAAGGTGAACGCCCCCGCGCCGGCCTTTCAGGAGCATGCGCAGGACGATCTCGAAACCATGCATGCGGCGGCGGCGGAGTGCCGCCGCTGCGACCTCTACCGCGAGGCGACGCAGGTCGTCTTCGGGGAAGGCGCGACGCGCGCGAGGGTCTTGCTGGTCGGCGAGCAGCCGGGCGACCGGGAGGACCAGCTCGGCCATCCCTTCGTGGGGCCGGCGGGCCGCTTCCTCGACGGCTGCCTCGAAGAGGCCGGCATCGACCGGGCGGACTGCTACCTCACCAATGCGGTCAAGCATTTCAAGTTCAAGCGGTTCGGCAAGCGGCGCATCCACGAACGGCCGAACACCGGCGAGGTCCGGCAATGCGCCTGGTGGCTGGGCGGGGAGATCGCGCGGCTGAAGCCGGCACTCCTCGTCGCCCTCGGCGCGACGGCGACCTTCGCCCTTCTCGGAAAGCGCCATGCCGTCACCGCCGACCGGGGCCGCATCGTCGAGACGGAAAGCGGTATACCGACGCTGATCACCGTCCATCCCTCCGCGCTCCTGCGCACGCGCGGCCGCCCCGATGCCGAGCAGGAAAGGGGGCGTTTCGTGGCGGAGCTGCGGAAGATCAAGCCCTACCTCGAAGGCTGAGGATCATGCGGCGGGATCGTCGCCTGCCGTCTTTGCGCAATCGCTGATTTCCGTTTCCGGCCGGTCGCGTCCCGCGGCCACCTCGTTGTGCCATTTTCCGTCCTCCGCCTGATAGGAGATGAAGCGGTCCTCGTCGGTCTGCTCGTGGCGCTCGGCGGCGATGCGGGCGGCGGCGAGCGCGTCGGCATGGTTCGGGAAGGTTTCGGAAAAGACGTCCTCCAGCCGATAGGCCCATCCGTCCTCGTGCGGCACGACATGATAGGTGATCGGCATGGGATGCTCCTTGTCCGGTTTCGCTGGAGGGGCAACTGGCCGCGCGGCGAATGGTTCCGGGCGGTGGAACAATGGCCGCCCTGATCGGTTCGATCCACACAGCCAAAGGCACGAGCGACGAAGTGGAGAAGGCGATGAACGACCGCAAGCAAGGCTCCCGCGAAGAGGATTTTCGCGACTACGAGGAGCGCGACACCCGCGACGGCTGGCCCTATTCGGACAGCGACGGCGACCGCAAGGCAGGTGAGAATGCCTCCTATGGTGCGCCCGGCGCCAATTTCGACGTGCGCGACAACAAGGGCGTCGAGGTGACCGCGGACCCCGAGCTGCGCGACGTCGACGGCGCGCCGCTGCCCTTTTTCGACGGCAGCGAGGACGTCATCGCGGACGACGACCTGGAGGAGCGCATCACGCAGGCGCTCGAGAACGATCCCCGCGTCGATCTCGCCCTGCTGGAGATCACCATACGCGACGGCGTCGTCGAACTGGACGGCTCGGTCGACGGCGAGGAGGACCGGCGCCATCTCATCGCGCTTCTGCGCGGGGTGAAGGGCCTGCGCGGCCTCAAGGCGGAGGGGCTGCTTGCCCGCGGCGTCGATAGCCACCTGCCGCGCGACGCAGACGAGTAGGAGATCACCATGGCCATCATTCCGAACGATCCCAATCCGCAGCCCGGCCCGAACCCGGTGCCGGACCTGCCGCCCATCGACAAGCCGGTTCCGCCGATCAAGGAGCCGGAGCCCGACCGCCTGCCCGACGAGGACCCGACCCCCAATCCGGACGAGAACGACGATCCTGCCCGGCATGTGCGGTAACGGGCTCAAAGCCCGAACGGGAACGTGTCCGGCACCTGTCCCGGCCGTTCTCCCCCACATCCAGGCTGGAAAGCGCCGAAAGGGCGGCTCCCGCCCTTCCATCGTTCCGCCATGCACGAAGCGGTCGACGGCGGCGGCATCCGGCCAGTCTGCCTCCACCGCGACGATGGTGAAGCCGTGCCGCTCGATGAGGCGCTGCGTGATGGCGGCGCGGGCGCGGTAGAATTCCGACGTGCCGTGGCTCGCCTCGCCGAGGAGGACGACGCGGCGGTCCGCGAAACGGTCGAAGAAGCCGGCTGTGGGAGGCATTGTTCCGGCCGGGTTTCCGGCGTGGACAAGATTTGTTAATTCCAGTAGAATTACATTGACATTTCAATATTGAAGCGCGTTATAAAGATAACAACAAATAACGGGTTCTGCATGCTTGCCATAGTCGCCGATGACCTGACGGGAGCGCTGGATACGGCCGCGCCTTTCGCGAGCCGGGGGCTCCATGTCGAGGTGGCCCTGGATGTCGGGGCCATTGCGGCGGCGGTGCGGGAAAACCCGGCCGTTCTCTCGGTCACGCTTGCCTCGCGCGAGATCGACGCCGCCGCGGCGCGTGACGTGGCGGCCGCCGCGCTTGCCGCGCTGCCGCCCGGAACGCGCCTCTTCAAGAAGGTGGATTCCCGCCTCAAGGGCCATATCGCCGAAGAGCTCGACGCCGTGCCGTTCCGCTCGGCGCTGGTGGCGCCGGCGATCCCGGCCTTCGGCCGGGTGGTCAGGAACGGCCATGTGCAGGGCTTCGGCGTGGAAACGCCGATCTCCGTCGCGGAAAGGCTCGGCCGGCATGCCGCGCGGGCCCGCATCCCCGACACGATGACCGCGCAAGACATGGCAGCGGCGCTCGATCTTGCGATCGAGGACGGCGTCGACCTCCTCATCGGCGCGCGCGGCCTTGCCGAGGCGCTGGCCGAGCGGATGGCCGGGGATGTAGCGCCGCGGGCCGCGGAAATCCCCGCGGGCAGGGGGCTCTTCGTCATCGGTTCGCGCGATCCGATCACCCTTGCCCAGATCGAGGCGCTGCGCGCGGCCGTCGATCCGCGCTACCTGCCGGCGCCGAACGGCCGCCTTCCCGGCGCCGTGCGTGACGCGGGCGCGATCACGCTGGTGCAGGCCGTGCCGGGCGCGACGGCCGCGACGGGGCAGGCGGTTTCGCTAGCGCTTGCCGAAAGTGTCTGCCCAGCCTTGACGGAGGGCGCATCGACATTGCTTCTTTCCGGTGGGGCGACGGCGGAGGCCGTGCTTTCGAAAATGGGGATCACGCGGTTTCGCCTGATGGGGGAATGCCTGCCCGGCCTGGGCTTGGCGCACGCCGAGGGACATTGCATCATCGCGAAATCGGGCGGATTCGGCGGGCCGGAGACGCTGAAGGAGATCGCGGAGGAAATCCTCCGCAGGACGGGATGACAGATGGGACTGGAGAACGGAACAGCACGCAAGAGCCTCGGCGACATCGTCTTCGAGCGCATGCACCGCGCCATCAAGTCGGGCGCCTACCAGGCGGACGAGCGGCTGCCGACGGAGCATGACCTGGCGATCGAGTTCGAGGTTTCCCGCCCCGTCGTGCGCGAGGCGCTGCGGCGGCTGCGCGAGCAGGGGTTCATCTATTCGCGCCGGGGCGCCGGCAGCTTCGTGCGCGCCGTCGGCATGCGCGAGCCGCTCGGCTTCGGGCAGCTCGAAAACGTCGCCGATCTCCTCAACTGCTACGAGTTCCGCCTGACCGTCGAGCCGGCCGCGGCCGCTGCGGCCGCGGAGCGCCACGACGCCGATACGATGAGCGCCATCCGCCAGGCGCTCGAGCTGATGCGCGACGCCACCAACCGGCAGTCCCACCGCGAGGATGCGGACTTCCAGTTCCATCTCGCCATCGCCCGCGCGGCGCAGAACAGCTATTTCTTCACGGCCATGGAAGCCCTCAAGGACCATATCGCCGTCGGCATGCGCTTCCACGGCGCCTCGGTAAAGCGCGAGACGACCGGCCTCAGCCGGGTCTTCGCCGAGCACGAGGCGATCGCCGACGCCATTACGCGCCGGGACGGCGCCAAGGCCCGCCAGCTCATGCACGACCACCTCAGCGGCTCGCGCGAGCGCCTGTTCCAGACGAGCAAGTAGGCTTCGTTCACTTTCCCTCTCTCTTCCGTCATGCTCGGGCTTGACGACGGTGGGGGAGGCTTCGGCTGCCCGCCAAACGAAAGAGGCCGCCGGAGCGATCCGGCGGCTTTTCCCTTGGGAGGATCGGCGGTCCTTCTAGAAGGCCGCCTTGTAGATGGCGAGGACGTCTTCCACGCTCATGTCGATGGGGTTGTTGTCCATCAGGCGGCGGTTGGCGTGGGCTTCGCCGGCATAGAGCGGCAGGTCGTCCGCCATCGCGCCGTGCGCGGCAAGCGACATCTCGATGCCGAGGTCGCGGCAGAAGCCGCAGGCGGTGTCGAGCAGCGCTTCCGTGGAAAGGTTCTCGCCGAGGCCGAGCGCTTCGGCCACTTCCGCCGTCTTGTCCGCCGCCACCTGCCGGTTGAAGGCAAGGACGTGCGGGAAGATGACCGCATTGGCAAGGCCGTGCGGCAGGCGCAGGCGCGTGCCGAGCGGGTAGGCGATGGCGTGGCCGGCGGCGGTGTTCACCGGGCCGAGGCAGATGCCGCCGTAGTAGGAGGCGAGCATCAGCCCCTCGCGCGCCTCCGTGTCCGCCCCGTCCCTCACGGCACGGGCGAGATATTTGCCGACGAGGCGGAAGCCCATGCGGGCGAAACCGTCGATCATCGGATGGGCGCGGCGGTTGGTGAAGGCCTCGACGCAATGCGCCATGGCGTCGACGCCGGTGGCGGCGGTCACGGCCGGCGGCACGGAATAGGTGAGTTCCGGATCGAGCACGGCGAAGTCGGCGATCATGTGCGGGCTTTCGACCGCGATCTTGTTGCCCTTGGCGGGGTCGGTGATCAGCGAGCGGATGCCGGCTTCCGAGCCGGTGCCGGCGGTGGTGGCGACCTGCGCGAGCCGCGTGCGGCGGCCGGCGACGCGGTTCGGGCCGGCGACGTCGGCGAGCGTCTGCTCGCTGTCCCACAGCACGGCGACGAGCTTGGCGACATCGAGCACCGAGCCGCCGCCGAGGCCGACGACGAGGTCGGGCCTCGCCCGCCGCGCGGCGTCGAGCGCGGCGTCGAGGGTTACGATATCCGGTTCGCCGGGGATCGCGTCGAAGACGGTGACGCGGCCGGAAAGGTTCAGGCGATCCGCAAAGCCGGCGGTGACCGGCGTCGCGATAACGAGGATGGTGGCGGCATCGCCCGCCCAGGCGCCGACGTCCGCGACCGTGCCGGCCCCGACGGCAAGGCGGCGGGGCTGGTGAAGGGTGATGGGAGCGATGGTCATGGTGTCATCCTCGCTTGGCGTCGCCGGCCACGAGCTTGCGGGCATAGGCGATGGCGGAATTCATGTTGCCGTGATTGGCGATGCCCTTGCCGGCGATGTCGAACGCCGTGCCATGGTCGACGGAGGTGCGGTCGATCGGCAGGTCCACCGAGACGTTGACGGCCGTGTCGAAGGCGACGAGCTTGATCGGGATGTGGCCCTGGTCGTGATACTGCGCCACCACCAGGTCGAAGGCGCCGGAATAGGCGCGGTAGAACACGGTGTCGGCCGAGATCGGGCCCTGCACGTCGATGCCCTCGGCGCGCGCGGCGGCGACGGCCGGCGCGATCTGGTCGTCGTCCTCCGTGCCGAAAAGGCCGTTCTCGCCGCAATGGGGGTTGATGCCGGCGACCGCGATCTTCGGGGCGGCATAGCCGATGCGCTTGAGGTGGGCGTTGCCCGCCCGGATGGTCGCCAGCACCCGCTCCGTCGTCGAGCGGCGGATCGCTTCCTGCAGCGAGACATGGGTGGAGACGTGGATGACCTTGAGACGGTCCGAGGCGAGCAGCATATAGGCCGCCTTGGCGTCGGTCAGGCTGCGCAGCATGCCGGTATGGCCGTCGTAGTGGTGGCCCGCAAGGTTCAGCGCCTCCTTGTTGATGGGCGCGGTGACGATGCAGCCGATCACGCCGGCCTCGGCATCGCGCACCGCCTTCTCGATGAAGCGGAAGGCGGCGTCGCCCGCCACGGGGCTGAGCTGTCCCCAGGGCAGCGGCGCCCCCTCGACGGGAAGGTCCACGACGTAAGGGGCAAGGTCGATATCGATGCCGAGCGCCGTGCGGGCGGCCTCGAGCGTCGCGAGATTGCCGTAGATGCGGATCGTCGCCCGTTCCCCGGAGGACATGCCGGCCAGCGCGCGGACGGAAATCTCCGGGCCGACCCCGCACGGGTCGCCCATGGTTATGCCGATGATGTTGCTCATGAAAGTCTCCGTGCGTCGGCGCTCGCCCAGCCGGGGGCAAGGCGGACATATTTGATGGCGCGCCGGTGGTAGGTGTAGGCAAGGTGCATCGTGCCGTCCGGCCCTTCCAGTAGCCAGGGATAGGACATTTCCTTGTTGCGGCCGTCGGTCGAGTCGTTGGAAAGGCAGGTGCCCGGGCCGTCCTCGATGAGAAGGCGCACGGGGAAGGTCTTCCCGCCGTCTTCCGAAAGGCAAAGGGCGACCGGCGCGCGCGGCACGCCCCAGACGGGTACGCAGCCGCCGGCCGGATCCGCGTCGGGCCGGTCGTCGTTTTCGCCGAGCTCGTCATAGAGCGAGACGCGCCTGTCTGCCGACTGGGCGGCGCTGACGGGATTGCAGATCATCGCGACCCGCCCGTCCGAAAGGTGGACGGCGGCGATGGAGGAATTGTTGTTCGGCACGTCGCTGGCCGCAGGCGCGGACCAGGAGCGCCCGCCGTCGCGGCTCTCGGTGCGGTAGACATGGTCGGCCTGCCGGCGGCGGAAGAAGGCGGCAAGGCGCCCTTCGCCCAGCGAGACGGGCGACATGTGCACGCAGCCGATGGACTGGCCGAGATCCTCCAGCCGCCAGGTCGCGCCCTGATCCGGCGAAATGCCGACGGCGGCCGTGTCGTGGCTGCCGTTCCATTTCTGGCCGGGACGCTGGACGCAGCGGAAGATCGGCAGCAGCCACGCCCCGTCGTCGCGCACCACCAGCGGCGCGCGCACGAAGCAGCCGCGCGGCAGGTCGAGGTAGCGGCCTTCGGATGCGGTCAGCACCAGCGGATCGGATGCGTCGCGCCGGATTTCGGCCATGCGGATGCGGCATTCGTCCTGGTTGCCGGAGGGCTGCGAGGTGTGGAAGAGCCAGAGCCGGCCGTCCGGGGCGGTGAAGAGTACCGGGTTCTGCTCGGAATGATCCGCATCGAAGCTCAGCCGCTGCGGCGGCCCCCATTGCGTCGCGCCCTGCGGCAGGACGGAGGCGAAGATGGAGATGTCCGACTTGCCTTCCAGCGTGCCCCCGAACCAGGCGCAGACGAGCGCCCCGTCGGAGAGCATGTGCAGGAACGCCGCATGGTTCTGCACCATGGGCGAGGGCAGCAGGGCCTCCGCGCGCTCGGGCGAAACGGCCTGGAGCAGGCCATTCATGTTGCGGGCTATTTCTTGCGGGTCCATTTCGCGCTCCTCCTCCTGCATGGTGTCGAAAATCGCGAAATTTCCAAAGTTGTCAAGTTTAAGTATGTTACTCGTCTTCTAATTTTTGCTGTTATCTTTACATAAATAACTGATTTAAAACGAATAATTTTTATGGTTTTAAAACGTACGATTTTACATTGCGAAACAAATTGACAAACTTGCCTGAAAAGGGGATGGTCTGGTCAAGCCGGCGGGAGGACGCCGGGAAGGAGGATTCCATGCCGGTAACCGGCAAACCCCCGAAGGCCAGGGCGGCCGTCATCTTTGCCGTCGGCGCCGCCATCCTGGCGGCGAGCGATGCGGTGATCGTGCGCGCCCTCGACGGTGCGGTGCATCCGTTCGTCATCGGCTTCTTCCGGGCCTTCTTCGGCGCCGTCGTGCTTCTTCCGTGGATCGCCCTGCGCCCCTCGGTGCTGCGCTCGGTCCATCCCCTGCGCCAGCATGCGGTGCGCGCAGGCTTCAAGCTTCTCGCCATGGTCGCCTTCTTCGCCGCCTTCAGCTGGGGTCCGCTTGCCGACGTCACGGCCATCGCCTTCACCTCGCCGGTCTTTCTCGTGCTCGGCGCCGCACTGACGCTCGGCGAACGGCCCGGCCCGGCGATGATCGGCGCCGTCGCCATCGGCTTCGTCGGCGCGCTCTTCGTCATCGGGCCGTCCGGCGCCGGCTTCAGCCTTGCCATTCTTCTTGCGCTTGCGGGCGCGGTGCTCCAGTCGGCCATCCAGCTCATCCTCAAATCCATGTCGAAGGGGGATGCGACCGGAACGCTCGTCGTCTGGAACCTTCTCCTGACCGTGCCGATTGCGCTCCTCTTCGCGCTTCCGTTCTGGACCATGCCCGGATCGAAGGAGATGGGGCTGCTCGCGCTGCAGGGCGTCATCGGCGCCGCCTGCATGGGGCTGATGACCCATGCCTTCTCGCTCGCCCCCGCCACCATCGTCGCCCCCGTCGATTTCCTGCGCCTGCCTCTGGTGGCGCTCGGCGGGTTCGCGCTGTTCGGCGAAAACATCGCCCTGACGACGCTGTGCGGCGGCGGGCTCATCTGTTGCGCGGCACTGATCGCCGCGCGATCGGGAAAACCGACATCTGCCTGAACGACTTTCACTAGGGAGGAAATGCCGTGAAAAAAATGCTCATCCTGGGTGCCCTCATGCTGGGGTCCACCCTTTCGACCGCCTTCGCCGGGTCCGGCCCGATCAAGATCGTGCTTCCGGAAGAGGCCGACCTGCTCGAGCCCTGCATGGCGACGCGCTCCAATATCGGCCGCGTCATCATGGAGAATGTCAGCGAGACGATGACCGAGCTCGACGTGCGCGGCGACAAGGGCCTGATGCCGCGCCTTGCCGAGAAGTGGGAGCAGAACGCCGACGGCAGCTGGCGCTTCCACCTGCGCCAGGGCGTCAAGTTCTCCGACGGCACGGGCTTCGACGCCAAGGACGTCGAGCACAGCTTCAACCGCATCATGAGCGACAAGAACTCTTGCGAGTCGCGCCGCTACTTCGGCGGCATGACGATCACGCCGACCGTCGTCGACGACTACACGATCGACTTCAAGGCCGATCCGGTCCAGCCGATCCTGCCGCTACTGATGTCGCTGCTGACGATCGTTCCGGAGGAAACGCCGATGGAATTCGTGCGCGAGCCCGTCGGCACCGGCCCCTACAAGCTGACCGAATGGACGCCGGGCCAGCAGATCGTGCTCACCGCCCGCGACGACTACTGGGGCGAGAAGCCGGAAGTGACGGAAGCGACCTATCTCTTCCGCGCCGATCCGTCCGTCCGCGCCGCCATGGTGCAGACCGGCGAGGCGGACCTTTCCCCGTCGATCTCGCAGCTCGACGCCACCAACCCGGCGACCGACTTCTCCTATCTCGACAGCGAGACCGTCTACCTGCGCATCGACCACAATATCGAGCCGTTGAACGACGTGCGCGTGCGCCGTGCGCTGAACCTTGCCATCGACCGCCAGGCCTTCCTCGGCACGCTGGTGCCCGAGGGCGCGCTGCTGGCGACCGCCATCGTGCCGCCGCCGACGCTCGGCTGGAATCCGGACGTGAAGGTCTTCCCGTTCGATCCGGACGGCGCCAAGAAGCTCCTGGAAGAAGCCAAGGCCGACGGCGTCAAGGTCGACACGCCGATCACCATCATCGCCCGCACGGCCAACTTCCCGAACGTCACCGAGATCATGGAGGCCATCCAGGCGCAGCTCCAGGACGTCGGCTTCAAGATCGACCTGAAGTTCGTCGAGGTCGCCGAGCACGAGCAGTACTACTCCAAGCCCTTCAAGGAAGGCCGCGGCCCGATCCTCGTCGCCGCCATGCATGACAACTCCAAGGGCGACCCGTCGTTCTCGATGTTCTTCAAGTACGACTCCGAAGGCACGCAGTCCGGCTTCTCCGATCCGAAGGTCGACGACCTGATCAAGCGCGCTTCGGCCGCCGTCGGCGATGAACGCGCCAAGCTCTGGAAGGAACTCATCGCCTATCTGCATGACGACGTCGTCGCCGATGTGCTCCTGTTCCACATGGTCGGCTTCTCGCGGGTTTCCGAACGTCTCGATTTCACGCCCACCATGGCGACGAACGGGACGCTCCAGCTCTCGGAGATCAAGATCAAGTAAATGCCTCTGGCGAACCCTGCGTTCGCCGGCCACAACAGCAATCAAGGCGGCGGGATGATCCCGCCGCCGGGTTTATCCGAGGGCGCCATGCTGAAATTCGTTCGAAAACGCGCTGTGGCCAGTCTGATCTCCCTCGTCGGGCTGATCGTCATGGTCTTCTTCCTGTCCCGCCTGACGGGCGATCCGGCCGCGCTCTTCCTTCCGGTCGAGGCGTCCGCGGAAATGAAGCAGCAGTTCCGCGAACTGCACGGCCTGAACGATCCGCTGCTGGTGCAGTTCGCCCACTATGTCGGCGACGTGCTGACGGGCGACCTCGGCGAATCGCTGCGCAAGGCGCGGCCGGCGCTGGACGTCGTGCTGGAGGCCTTCACCTGGACGCTCTGGCTTGCCGTCATCACCATGAGCCTCGTCACGGGCGCGGCCATCCTCGTCGGCTCGCTTGCCGCCTTTCGCGCCGGCGGCTTCTTCGACCGCCTCTCCTCGATCATCTCGCTGATCGGTGCTTCCGTGCCCGATTTCTGGGTCGCCATCGTCGCGATCGTCGTCTTCTCCGTGAACCTCGCCTGGCTGCCGACCTCGGGCACCGGCTCGCTGCTGCACTGGATCCTGCCGATCGCGGTCCTGTTCATCCGTCCTTTCGGCATCATCGTGCAGGTGGTGCGCGGCTCGATGATCGGCGCCCTTTCGTCGGCCTATGTGAAGACGGCCCGGGCCAAGGGCGTCAAATCGCGCTCGATCATCTTCGTCCATGCGCTGCGCAACGCCATGCTGCCGGTCATAACGGTGATCGGCGACCAGGCGGCGAGCCTCCTCAACGGCGCGGTGATCGTCGAGACGATCTTCGGCTTTCCGGGCGTCGGCAAGCTGATGATCGATTCCATCCTCCAGCGCGACTTCAACGTCGTGCTCGCCGCGATCCTCGTCACGGCGCTGGCGATCTTCCTCATGAACCTTC
This sequence comes from Shinella fusca, assembly GCF_014203155.1. Lineage (GTDB taxonomy): Bacteria > Pseudomonadota > Alphaproteobacteria > Rhizobiales > Rhizobiaceae > Shinella > Shinella fusca. The sequence goes on along the minus strand of NZ_JACHIK010000004.1, from coordinate 115,096 downwards.
TGATCGACCTTGCCTATGCGCTGCTCGATCCGCGCATCCGGCATTGAGGAGGCGGAAATGACCCTTCAGACCGATACCATCCTCGCCGACGAACCGAATTTCGCAACGCGCATGGTCCGCATGCTGCTTGCCGACAAGTTCGCGCTCTGCGCGGCGATCTTCCTCGTCTTCATCGTGATCCTCGCCATCGTCGGGCCGAGCTGGCTCGGGGAGCTGGCGACCAAGCAGAACCTTCGCGGCCGCAACGCCGCGCCCTTCGACTGGGAGCGCGGCTGGGTGTGGTGGATGGGCGCCGACGCGCTCGGCCGGCCGCTGCTCGCCCGCATCGTCGTCGCCACGCAGAACACGCTGATGGTCGCCGCCGGCGCGGTGGCACTCTCGGCCGCCGTCGGCACCTTGCTCGGGCTCGTCGCCGGCTTTTCCTCGCCGCGCGTCAACCAGGTGATCATGCGGCTGGCGGACGTCATCATGTCCTTCCCCTCGCTGCTGATCGCCGTGATCGTGCTCTATATCCTCGGCTCGTCCATCCTCAACCTGATGCTGGTGCTGGCGATCACCCGTATCCCGGTCTATCTGCGCACGACGCGGGCCGAGGTGCTGGAAATCCGCGAGCGCATGTTCGTGCAGGCCGCCCGCGTCATGGGCGCGTCCGACCGGCGCATCCTCTTCCGGCACATCCTGCCGGTCGTGCTGCCGACGCTGACGACGCTCGCCACGCTCGACTTCGCCTATGTGATGCTGGCCGAAAGCGCGCTCTCCTTCCTCGGCATCGGCATCCAGCCGCCGGAAATCACCTGGGGCCTGATGATCTCGCAGGGCCGGCAGTATCTCACCAATGCCTGGTGGCTCTCGTTCTGGCCGGGCCTTGCGATCATCCTCACCACCATGTCGCTCAACATGCTTTCCAACTGGCTGCGCATCGCGCTCGATCCGGTGCAGCGCTGGCGTCTCGAAATGAAAGGCCGCAAGAATGGCTGACCATCTCCTGGAAGTGCGTAACCTCTCGGTCGAGTTCCACACCGCTAGCGGCGTGGTCCATGCCGTGCGCGACATCTCCTACCATCTCGACCGCGGCGAGACGCTGGCGATCCTCGGCGAGAGCGGTTCGGGCAAGTCCGTCTCCTCCTCGGCGATCATGAACCTCATCGACATGCCGCCGGGGCGCATCACCTCAGGCGAAGTCCTGCTCGACGGCGTCGACCTCTTCAAGCTGCCGCCGCACGAGCGGCGCGCGGTGAACGGCCGGCGGATCGCCATGATCTTCCAGGATCCGCTCAGCCATCTCAATCCGGTCTATACGGTCGGCTGGCAGATCCGCGAAGCGCTCACCACCCACGGGGCGGACGCCGCCACCGCGGCAGCCGAGGCGCTGCGGCTCATGACGCGCGTCGGCATTCCCGAGCCGGAACGCTCGCTCGGCAAGTATCCGCATGAATTTTCCGGCGGCCAGCGCCAGCGCGTCATGATCGCCATGGCGCTGGCGCTGCGCCCGGACCTCCTGATCGCCGACGAGCCGACCACCGCGCTCGACGTCACCGTCCAGGCGGAAGTCCTCGCCCTTCTTGAGGAACTGCAGGAAGAGACGGGCATGGGCGTCCTCATCATCACGCACGATCTCGGCGTCGTCGCGGAGATCGCCGACCGCGTCGTGGTGATGGAGAAGGGCGTGCTGGTGGAGGCCGGCACGGTGCGCGAGGTCTACAAGAACCCGCAGCATCCCTATACGAAGAAGCTGATCGCCGCCGCGCCCGGCAAGGGCGAGATGCACGCGCCCGCCGCCCGCGCCGAGCCGGTCCTTTCCGTGCGCGACGTGCGCAAGACCTACGGCTCCTTCGAGGCGCTGAAGGGCGTCTCCTTCGACCTCATGCCCGGCGAGACCATGGCGGTCGTCGGCGAGAGCGGGTCGGGCAAGTCGACGCTCGCCCGCATCCTCCTGCGGCTCGACGAGCCGGACGCCGGCACCGCGCACTGGAAGGGGCGCGATCTCTTCACCCTGTCGCCGGCCGAGCTCTACAAGCTGCGCCGCGACCTCCAGATGGTCTTCCAGGACCCGACCCAGTCGCTCAACCCGCGCATGACGGTCTTCCAGCTCATTTCCGAGGCCTGGGTCATCCACCCGGATATCCTGCCCAAGGCGAAATGGCGTGAGCGCGTCGCCGAACTCCTCGTGCAGGTGGGCCTCGGCCCGGAGCACATGGGCCGCTACCCGCACCAGTTCTCCGGCGGCCAGCGCCAGCGCATCGCCATCGCCCGGGCGCTCGCGCTCGAACCGCAGCTCATCATCTGCGACGAGGCGGTCTCCGCGCTCGACGTCTCGGTGCAGGCGCAGGTGATCGAGCTGCTCGACAAGCTGCGCCGCGAGATGGGCATCGCCTTCATCTTCATCGCCCATGACCTGCCGGTGGTGCGCGATTTCGCCGACCATGTGATGGTCATGCAGAAGGGCGATATCGTGGAGCTCGGCACGGTGCGCGCGGTCTTCGAGACGCCGCGGCAGGAGTACACCCGTGCGCTCCTTTCCGCCGGCCTCGACCCCGATCCCGACGTCCAGGCCGCCCATCGCGCCGCCCGCCTTCAACGCGCCGCCTCCTGAGCGCGCCCGAGCCAAAGGAAGACCGATGACCAAACAAGCCTTCGTCGCCCTCGTCACCTGCTTCAACGAGGACGAGACCGTCAACTATCAGGCGACGCGCGCGCAGGTCCGCCGCCAGGTCGAGGCCGGCAACAACATCATGTGCGCCGGCACCAACGGCGACTTCTCGGCACTCACCTTCGAGGAGAAAGTGCGCCTGACGGAGGAGGTCGTCGACGAGGTGGGCGGACGCGTCAGGGTCATCGTCAATGCCGGCATGCCCGCGACCTTCGAGACGCTGAAGCTGGCGCGCGAATTCGACCGCATCGGCGTGACGGGCATCGCCGTCATCACGCCCTTCTTCATCGCCTGCACGCAGGACGGCCTCATCCGCCATTTCTCGACGGTCGCCGATGCGGTGACGACGCCGGTCTATCTCTATGACATCCCGGCCCGCACGCAGAACCACATCGAGCCGGAGACCGCGCGCACGCTCGCCGGCCACGGCAACATCGCCGGCATAAAGGATTCCGGCGGCGCCAGGGAGACGCTGGAAGCCTATCTCCAGGTGGCGAAGGAGGTGGACGGCTTCGAGGTCTATTCCGGCCCGGACCATCTGGTGCTCTGGGCCTTGCAGAACGGCGCGGCCGGCTGCATCTCCGGCCTCGGCAACGCCATGCCGCAGGTGCTCGCCGATCTCCTCAAGGCCTACAACGTGGGCGACATTGCGCAGGCGGAAAAGCAGCAGGCGACCTTCGCCGCCTTCCGCACGGATCTCTATGCCCTCGGCTTCGCCCCGGCGATGGTCAAGCGCGCGCTCTACCTGCAGGATTCTTCCGTCGGCGCCAGCCGCCAGCCGGCCCTTCTGCCGAATGCGGAGCAGGACGAGAAGATCGCCGGCATTCTCCGCCGCTACGGCCTCCTCTGAGCCGTCTTTTCCGGCCGGGATGACGGGCGCCGAAGGGCGCCCGCCCGGGCGGGAACGGGCACGTTCCCGCTCCACCGCCACCCGTTAAGTGGTGGATAAATATCAAGTTTTAAAAAGTTCCCCGATCGTATTGATCCGCCCGGCAGCGCTCTATGTAGAGTTCTGGCAGGCGTCGAGAATCCGCTTTTCGCGCTTGCGCGCAGATGCAACACACCATGTTCCGCGGATTGGAAAAATGCGATTTTTTGCCGTTTTGCTTCCCATGACGCTCGCCTTCGCCGCCGGGTCCGGCGCTCTGGCACAGGATGCCGGGAAAGGCCAGCAAGTCTTCAACAAATGCAAAGCCTGTCACGTCGCCGATGAGGACACCAACAAGGTCGGTCCCTCGCTGAAGGGCGTCATCGGGCGCACGGCCGGCACCCATGCCGACTACAGCTATTCCCCCGCGATGAAGGATGCGGGGGCGAACGGCCTCGTCTGGAACGACGAGACGCTGACCAAGTACCTTCGCAAGCCGAAGGATGTCGTTCCCAAGACCAAGATGGCCTTCGCGGGGCTCAAGAAGGACGAGGACATCGCCAATGTCATCGCCTACCTGAAGCAGTTTTCCCAATAGAAATCCCGTCAGCGCCCCAATGAAATCAGGAGGTGGGAGATGATGAACGAGCAACCCTTTATCGGGATGAGCCGGCGCAGGCTCTTGCAGATGATCGGGCTTACGGCCGGCACGGCCGCGATGTACCAGGCGATGACCACTCTGGGCCTTGCCGCCGAGTCCGGCTACAAGGGGCCGGTGAAGCTGGAGGGCGACCCCAAGGGGGCGTCCGTCCTCATCCTCGGCGCCGGGCTTGCCGGCATGCTGGCGGCGATGGAAATGCGCCAGGCCGGCTACAAGGTCAAGATCCTCGAATACAACAACCGCGCGGGCGGGCGGAACTGGACCATCCGCGGCGGCGACACCGTCACGGAACTCGGCGGCTTCACGCAGAAATGCGAGTTCGACGAAGGGCTCTACATCAATCCCGGCCCGTGGCGCATTCCCTATCACCATAACGGGCTGCTCGCCTACTGTCGTCGGCTCGGCGTGCAGCTCGAGCCGTTCCAGCAGCTCAACCACAATGCGTTCCTGCATTCCACCAAGGGCTTCGGTGGCAAGCCGCAGCGCGTGCGCGACGTCAAGATCGACTTCCAGGGCCACGTCTCCGAGCTTCTGGCCAAGGTCGTGCAGAAGGGCAAGCTGGAAGAGGGCGTCGGCAAGGAAGACCAGGAAATGCTCCTGGAGGCGCTTCGCTCCTGGGGCGCGCTCGACAAGGACTACAGCTACGCCAAGGGCGCTGTCTCGGGCGAGTTCCGCGGCTATGCGAAGGATCCCGGCGGCGGCCTCGGGGCCGAGCCGGTGCCCGGCGAGCCGCTCGCCTTCAACGACCTGCTCTCCTCCGGCCTGTGGGGCTCGCTCGCCAATTTCGCGCTGTACGAGTTCCAGACGACCATGTTCCAGCCGGTCGGCGGCATGGGGCGGATCGGCGATGCCTTCGCCAAGGAGGTCAAGGACCTCATCACCTTCAACGCCAAGGTGGTGAAGATCGAGCAGGGCGACAAGGGCGTGACCGTGACCTACGAGGACGCGCAGAAGCCCGGCGAGACCCGCACGGAGAGCGCCGACTGGTGCGTGTGCACCATTCCGTTGACGATCCTCAGCCAGATCGACATCCAGGTCTCCGACAAGATGAAGGCCGCCATCGGGGCGGTGCCCTACGCCTCCTCGGTCAAGGTGGGCCTCCAGATGAAGCGCCGCTTCTGGGAGGAGGACGAGCTGATATTCGGCGGCGTCACCTATACGGACCTGCCGATCACCAACATCTCCTACCCGAGCACCGACTACAACAGGGGCGGCAAGGGCGTCCTCCTCGGCTGCTATACCTGGAACGGCCCGGCCTCCTACGCCTTCACGGCGATGAAGCCGGAGGACCGCGTCAAGGCGGTCGTCGAGCAGGGCACGATCATCCACCCGCAATACAAGGACGAGTTCGAGAACGGCGTGTCCTGGGCATGGCACCGTTCCCCGTTCACGCTCGGCTGCGCCGGCGACTGGACGGAGGAGGCCCGCAAGCAGCACTACGACAACCTCTGCCAGATCGACGGCCGCATCGTCCTTGCCGGCGAGCATGCGTCCTACATCCCGGCCTGGCAGGAGGGGGCGATCCTGTCCTCGCTCGACGCCATCGAGCGCCTGCACAAGCGGGTGATGCAGGGATGACGCGCGCCCGTTCAATCGACCTCGAGGATTCAGTGAGGGATTCTGCCATGTCCAATCACAGAAAATACACGCTGGGGCTCGCAACGCTCCTTGCCGCCGGCCTTTCCGCCGGGACCGCGCTTGCCGATTCCGCCGGCGCGACGCCTGCGCGCTCGGATACGGTCACGCAGAAGACGGGCGAGGATATCTACACCCATGTCTGCCAGGCCTGTCACATGCCGGAAGGAGAGGGGGCGGTCGGCGCGGGCAAGTATCCGCCGCTCGCCAAGAACGAGAACCTCGAATCCGCCGGCTACCCGATCTACATCATCCTGCACGGCCAGAAGGGTATGCCCCCCGTCGGCGAGATGATGTCGGACGAGCAGGTGGCGGCCGTCGTCAACTACGTGCGCACCCATTTTGGCAACGACTACAAGGATGCCGCGACGGCCGAGGACGTGAAGGACGCAAGATAGGAGCATCGACATGAAATTTCTGACCGGCGCTATCGTGTTCGGGACACTGGCGATGGCCGCGGCCGGCGCCTCGGCCGCGGAGGTGGTGCGCCACAAGATACCGGGCTCGGATTTCCCCATCGCCCAGGCCGTCGAGGTTCCGGCCGGCATGACGACGGTCTATGTCAGCGGGGCGCTCGCCTCCGTCGCCGACGAGAAGGCGCCGAAGGGTTCGGTGGAGGCCTACGGCGATACCAGGACGCAGACCGTCTCCGCGCTGCAATCGATCGAGAAGACGCTTGGCGGCATGGACCTCAAGATGAGCGACGTGGTGAAGATGCAGGTCTTCCTCGTCGGGGACCCCGGCAAGGACGGCAAGATGGACTTCAAGGGCTTCATGGAGGGCTATACGCAGTTCTTCGGCACGAAGGACCAGCCGAACCTTCCCGCGCGCTCCGTCTTCCAGGTCGCGGGGCTTGCCGGCCCCGGCTTCCTCGTGGAGATCGAGGTCATCGCCGCGCGCCCCTGAGAAGGGGCGCTTCAGCCGAAGCGCTGAAGCGCCGCCGTGAAGACATCCGTATCGACATTGCCGCCGGAGGCGACGGCGATGACCGTGTCGCTCTCCAGCGCCTTGCCGTGGAAGAGCGCGGCGGCGAGCGCCACCGCCCCGCCGGGCTCGACGACGATCTTCAGCCGCTTGAAGGCGAGCGCCATGGCGCGAAGGGCTTCGTCGTCGGAGACCGCGATGCCCGCGCCGGCAAGCCGCGTCAGGATCGGGAAGGTGATCTTGCCCGGCTCCGGCGTGACGATGGCATCGCAGATCGAGCCCGACAGCGCCGCGTTGCGCACGACCTTGCCCGCCGCCAGCGAACGTGCCGTGTCGTCGAAGCCTTCCGGCTCGCAGGTGCGCAGCGTCAGGCTTGGTGCGCTGGCTTCGAGCGCGAGCGCAATGCCCGCGCTCAGCCCGCCGCCGCCGCAGGGCACCAGCACCTCCGCAGCCTGCACGCCTTCCTCCTCCGCCTGTTCGGCAAGCTCCAGCCCGACCGTCCCCTGGCCGGCGATGACGAGGGCGTCGTCGAAGGGTTTGACGAGCGTAAGGCCCCGTTCCCCGGCGATCCGCGCGCCGATTGCGTCGCGGTCCTCCTTCGCGCGGTCGTAGAGGACGACCTCGGCGCCGAGGGCGCGGGTGTTCTCGATCTTCAGCCGCGGGGCGTCGGAAGGCATGACGATGACGGAGGGAACGTCGTGGCGAAGGGCCGCGAGCGCGACGCCTTGCGCGTGGTTCCCCGAAGAAAAGGCGATCACGCCGCGTTTGCGGACCTCCGGCGCAAGCCCGGAGACGGCAGACCAGCCGCCGCGGAACTTGAACGAGCCCGTATGCTGCAGGCATTCCGCCTTCACGAGGACCCGCCGTCCGGCCATCTCGTCGAGGAAGGGCGAGGAGAGGAGCGGCGTGCGGCGCGCCTCACCGCGCAGGCGGGCACGGGCGGCGACGATCATTTCGATGGAGGTCATGGGCGGACTTTCGGCTGGTGGGACGACCGATACATAAAAGGGCGCCCCATGCTTGGGAACGCCCATTCTTGTCACGGTGACAGCGGGCTAGCGGCGCCCGAAGGACAGGAGCTCGCGGGTATAGGCCTCGGCGGGCGCGCGGATCACCTCTTCCGTCCGGCCGAATTCCACGACGTCGCCGCGGCGCATGACGAGGAGCGTGTCGGAGATATGCGCGACGACCTTCAGGTTGTGCGTCACGAACAGCATCGACAGGCCGCGGCTCTCCTTGAGATCGGCAAGGAGGTTGAGGATTTGCGCCTGCACGGAGACGTCGAGGGCGGAGGTCGGCTCGTCGAGGATCATCAGGCCGGGTTCGAGCGAGAGCGCGCGGGCGATGGCGACGCGCTGGGCCTGGCCGCCGGAAAGCTCGCGCGCACGGCGGTCGAGGAAATCGGCCGGCAGGCCGCAATCGGCAAGAAGCCCGGCGATCTTCTCGCGCATCGCCGGCCCCTGCCGTTCGCCCTGCGCCAGCATGGGCTCGGCGACGATCTCGGCGATGGTGAGGCGCGGGCTCAGCGACAGGAACGGGTTCTGCGAGACGACGCCGATCTTCTGGCGCGCGCGGCGCAGCGCATCGCCCTTCAGCGCCAGCCAGTCCTCGCCGTCGAGGCGGATCGCGCCGCTTTCGACCGGCAGCAGCCGCAGGACGGCGCGCAGCAGGCTGGTCTTGCCCGAGCCGCTTTCCCCGACGATGCCGAGGGTTTCCCCTCGGACGAGGCGGAAGCTCGCGCCGTTGACGGCCGGCTTTAAGCGCGGGGCGAAGAGGCCGGCGCGGTAGCGGATGACGAGATTGTCGATATCGAGCATCGGGGTCGCGCTCATGCCGCATCCTCCGGCAGGTGGCAGAGCCAGCGATGGGTGCCGCGCACGCGCTCCGGCGGCGGCTCGGCGGCGCAGACCGGCATGGCCTGCGGACAGCGCGGGGCGAAGGCGCAGCCGGCAATGGCCGAGCGCGGCGGCGGAATGGAGCCCTCGATGGCGGCAAGCCGCGCGCCGTGCGGCGCGGCATCGGGAAGGGCGGCGAGAAGCGCACGCGTATAGGGATGGCCGGGGCGGTTCAGCACCGCCTCGACGGGGCCTGTCTCCACCGAGCGGCCGGCATAGAGCACCGTCGCCCGGTCGCAGGCCTCGGCGATCACGTCCATGTCGTGGGTGATCATCAGCACGGTGAGGCCGCGTTCCGCGACGAGCCGGCGCAGAAGCGCCAGCACCTGTGCGCCGACGGAGACGTCGAGCGCCGTGGTCGGCTCGTCGGCGATGAGGAAATCGGCGCCGGTCGCCAGTGCCTGCGCGATGACGACGCGCTGCTGCATGCCGCCGGAAAGCTGGTGCGGGTAGCTTTTCAGCACCCGCTCGGGATCGGGAAGGCCGGTCGCGGCAAGGAGCGAGGCCGCCTCCGCGCGCCGCGCCTTGCGGGGAAGGTCGCGGTGGGCGCGGATCACGTCGTCCATCTGGCGGGCGATGGAGAGAACGGGGTTGAGCGCGGCGGCGGGGTCCTGCGAGATGAGGCCGATGTGCCGGCCGCGCAGGCTCTGTGCCTTCTCGCGCAGGTCCTCGCCATCGAAATGGAAGCGCTCGGCGGTGATGCGCGCGCCCTTCGGCACGAGGCCGAGCACCGCCATGCCGGTCATGGTCTTGCCGCAGCCCGATTCGCCGATGACGCCGTGGATCTCGCCGCGCTCGATTTCGAGGCTGACCGAGCGCACGGCATGGACGTCGCCGTCCGGCGTCGGGATGGAGACGGATAGGTCGCGGATATCAATGAGAGGCACGGGCGGCACCTCCCTTGCGCTCGCGAAGCGCGTCGCCCAGCACGGAGAAGGCGAGCGCCACGATGAAGATCGTCAGGCCGGGCATGGCCGAATACCACCAGCGCGCCGGGAAGAACTTGCGCCCCGCATCGACCATCTGGCCCCAGTCGGCGGTGGGCGGCAGCACGCCGAGGCCGAGGAACGAGAGGGCGGCGGCCGTCAAAAGCGCCGGGCCGACGTCGAGCGCGGCCTGCACGGTGAGCGGCCGGCCCGTCGCCGGCAGGATGTGGCGCAGGATGATGCGCGGATGCGAGACGCCGGCAAGGCGGGCCGCCTCCACATAGGGCTGGCCGCGCAGCACCAGCACTTCCGCGCGGGCAAGGCGGGCATACCAGGGCCACCAGGTCACGGCGACGGCGATGATGCTGTTGAGGAAGCCGGGGCCGAGCGCCGCGGCCATCAGTACGGCGAGCAGCAGCGCGGGGAAGGCGAGGAAGACGTCCGTGCCGCGCATCAGCGCCTCGTCCACCCAGCCGCCGAAATAGCCGGCGGCAAGGCCGACCGGCAGGCCGATGAGCAGCGAGAAGGCGACGATGAGGACGCCGTTCGTCAGCGAGACGCGGGTGCCGTAGATGATGCGGCTGAGGATATCGCGGCCGAGATGGTCCGTGCCGAGCCAGTAGTCCGCCGATGGCGGCCGGAGCTTGGCGATGACGTTCGGCGCGCCGGCGCCCTGCGCCGGATAGGGCGCGATCCACGGCGCGAGGATGGCGACGAGGACGAAGAGCACGACGATGCCGAGGGCGAGGGTGCCGGGCCAGCCGAGGCGGTGGACGAGTTTCGTCATGACAGCGCCACCCGCGGATCGACCAGCGCCTGGGCGATGTCGATGAGGAGGTTCATCGCGACGTAGCAGATCGTCACGACCATGGTGACGGCGGCGATGACCGGGAAGTCCTTGGCGAGGATCGCCTCGGAGACGTAGCGGCCGAGGCCCGGCCAGGCGAAGATGATCTCGACCAGCACCGCGCCGGTGAGCGCATAAGCGAAGGAAAGGCCGATCACCGTCAGCGCCGGGCCCATGGCGTTCGGCAGCGCGTGGCCGAAGAGGATGCGCGGCTCGGAAAGGCCGAGCGCGCGGGCGGCCACCACATGGCGGCGCTCGAGGATCTCGATCATCGCCGAGCGCGTCAGCCGCATGGCGACGCCGGCCGGATAGGAGGCGAGGGTGAGGGCCGGCAGGATGAGGTGCTTCACCGCGTCGACGAAGGCGTCGAGCCGCCCTGCAAGCAGCGCGTCGATCATGGCGAAGTTGGTGACGACGGGCAGCGGCGCGGCGATCGAAATCTCGCGCGACAGGCGCCCGGAAAGCGGCAGGATGCCGAGCCATTGCGCGAAGACGAGCTGCAGCAGCATGGCGAGGAAGAAGGTCGGCATGGCGACGGCGGCGATGGAGCCGAGGCTGCCCAGCCTGTCCGGCCACCGCCCCTGCCGCGCGGCCGCGACGACGCCGAGCGGTATGCCGATGAGGAGCGCAAGGCCGGTGGAGAAGACCGCAAGCTCCAGCGTTGCGGGAAGATAGGCCCGCAGGTCCTCGGCGATCAGCCGGCGCGACTTGTAGGAGATGCCGAAATCGCCCGACGCCATGGCCCCGGCGAAGGTGGCGAAGCGCGCGGGCAGCGGCGCGTCGAGATTGAGTTCCTGCCGCGCCTTCTCGATCTGCTCGGCCGTCGGGCGCGGGCCGGCATAAAGGGCCGCCGGGTCCGAGGGAACCACCTGCGCCACGATGAAGACCAGAAAGGTCACGCCCACCACCACGAAGGCGGAGAGGATCATGCGGCGCAGAATGTAGCGGAGAAGTTCCATCAGCGGGCCGATCTTGGACAGGACAAGGATGCGCGGTCAGCGTGGAGAATACCCCCTTCTGGCCTGAAATCGCAGATGAAGACCCTCTCTGCCTGCCGGCATCTCCCCCACAAGGGGGGAGAAGGGCTGGCAGCACGCTTTTCCCTCAATTCTTGAATGCCGAGAGTGCCGCGCGTTAAGTCCCTCCCCCTTGTGGGGAGGGGTTGGGGAGGGGTCTTCAGTCCATGGGCGACGCGGCACGCACCCCCATCCAGTCTCCCCCCTTGAGGGGAAGATGGCCGGCAGGCCAGAGGGGGGTGCGGGAGCGTCATCGGCGGTTACCGGCTCAGTTCGTTGACGAAGGCGACGTGGCCGTAGGCCGGGTTGTCGGCGTAGCCCTTCACGTCGGAGCGGACCACATGGATGTTGGGCTGGTCCAGCATGAAGATGGCCGCCGCATCCTCGATGATCGTGCGCTGCGCCTCGATGAAGAGGGCTTCGGCGCGGGCGCGGTCGGTGCCGGAGAGCTTGGCCGCCTCGTCGATCTTCGCATCGACCTCAGGGTTCGAATAGTAGCCGAGATTGAAGTTGGGCTTCTCCTCGCTGTGGAACAGGTTGAAGAGATAGTCGTAGGGCGTCACGAAGGTCGGCCACCAGAACATGACGAAGATGTCCTGCGCGGCCTTGGGGTCGGACTTGCCGAGCTGCCACTGGGCTTCCCAGGCCATCGGCTGGAGCGTCAGCGTGATGCCGAGTGTTTCGAGATTGGCTTTCCAGAGTTCGCCGGCGACGGCTTCGAGCGCCTGCGAGGTGGAATAGGTCATGGTGAGTTCGAGGCCCGGCTCGATGCCTTCCTCGGCGAGCAGCGCCTTGGCGGCTTCAAGGTCCGTCTTCGGGATCGGCGCGTCGGCGTCATGGCCCCATATGCCGGCCGGCACGACGCCCTTGGCGCGCGTGCCGAAGCCGCTGGTGCCGGCGGCGATCACGTCGTCATAGGGGAAGGCGAGCGACAGCGCCTGGCGCACCTTCGGCTTGTCGAGCGGGGCGCGCTTGACGTTGTAGAGGCCGAACAGCGTCTCGAAGGAGGGATTGACCACGACGTTGAGGTCCGGATTGGATTTCAGCGCCTCCAGGTTCTCGTAAGGAAGGCTGTAGGTCCAGTCGGCCTGGCCGCTCTCGATCATGTTCTGGGCGAGCGTCGCATCCTCGACGATCTCGAACGAGACGGTCTGGAACGCGCCTTCCGGCACCGTGCCCCAGTAGCCTTCCGCGCGTTCCAGCACGGCGCGCTGGCCGGGCTCGTAGCGCGAGATCTTGAACGGACCGGTGCCCGCGTCGTTGCCGGCGTTGAACCAGGCATTGTCCTTGTCGAGCGAGGAGGGGGCGTAGATCCAGGCGGCAAAGCCCGCCGAGGCGATAAGGTCGAGCGGCTGCGGCTCGGAGAGCGTGAAGACGACCTTCAGCGGCTCGGGCGTCTCGATGGAGGCGACCGGCCCCCAGATGAAGGAGGCGCCGCCGCCGATCTTGCGCGTGCGCTCGATGGAGCCCTTGACGGCTTCCGAGGTCAGCGGGCTGCCGTCGTGGAACTTGACGCCGTCGCGCAGGGTGAAGGTCCAGGTCTTGCCGTCCTCGCTCACCTCCCAGGAGGCGGCGAGCAGCGGTTCGATCTTCGCCTCGCTCGTCTCGGTCGCCGGGATATAGCGGGCAAGGCTCTCGTAGACATTGGCGAGCACCGCGCCGTCATTGGAGAAGGACGTGGCCGGGTCGAGGTCGGGGAAGCTGGTCGGGCAGGCGAGGGTGAAGATGCCGCTGCCTTGCGCCATGGCGAAATTCCAGCGTGCGGTGGTGGCCGCGAGCGCGGCAAGGGCAGTCGTCTTCAGGAAATTGCGGCGGTTCATGTCGGTCTCCCTTGGAGGTTGGCTGGGGTCGGACGGTCAGGCGTCTTCTTCATATTGCGGCACGGCTGGCGCGTCGGCGGAGACGCCCATCGGCACGAAGTCGAAATCGTAGCCGAAGGCCCGCGGGCCGACGGATTCGAGCGCGATCTCGCTGCGCAGCAGCACCGGCGCGGGCATGGAGAGCACGTCGATGCGCAGGCCGTAGCGCAGCTCCTCCGTGCCGATGGCGCGGCCGGTCTCCGAATCCACGATGCAGATGAGGTCCGGCACCATGGTGATGATCCTCTCGCCCTCGCGCGCGATGAGATATTCGTTCTGGATCTCGATGGCGATCGAGCGGCCGGCATCCTCGTCGAGGCCGGCGACGGTCAGCGTGCCGCGGTTGAAGCCGGCGGCGATGCGCCGGGCGATGTCGGTGACCTTGCCGCGCATCAGCCGGACGCCGCCGGACTGCTTCAGGATCGCCTCGACCGGGTCTTCCTTGGCGGCGCGTGCGTTCAGCACGGCGTTGCCGAGGCTCCAGGCCTGGCTCGTCGTGTGCGGCACGCCGAAGCGGCGCACGAAATCGCCGGACATGGGGGCCGTCGTCATCAGCGCCGTGCAGCCCATGGCGATGGTGCTGGCGCGCAGCAGCTTTTCCAGCATCTTCGGCGTCGTCGCCTCGGTGACGATCAGGACGTTCCCGTCGGCATCGGCGAGCGCTGCCGGCTGCACGGCCTGGCCGTGGATGAAGAAGGTCGTCATCTGCACTTCCGGGAAGGCGCGGCCCATGCCGTCTGCATCCACCACCGGCAGGTCGACCATGGCCGCCGTCAGCATCGGCGCGATGCCGTTGCCCCCGCCCACCTCGTCGCCAAGCAGCGCATCGACCTTGCGGCCCATGTGATGCTCGAGCGCCCGCATGAGGCGCACGCCCTCGGCGCCCTCGGCGATCTTCTCGATGCCGACGGTCGGCGCGCCGATGCCGCCGATGCCGATGATCTGTGCGTCCGGGTCCATGTCGGCCGGGCGCACCATGCGGATGCGCTTGCCCTCGCGCAAAAGCGCCTTGGCGCGCAGCGAGCCGTGATAGGTGCTGCCGCCGCCGCCGGTGCCGAGAATGCCGCAGCCGACGGCGATGCGGTCGATATCCGCTTCGGTGAGCGTCCAGTATTTCATGCCCTGAGTTCCCCGATGACCTTCGCCGCGACGCGCACGGCATTGCCGGGCAGGTAGGCGAGCGGCGTTTCCTCGATTTCGGCGAGCGTGACCGTCTCTGCCGCGGCGCCCGCCTCGACGGCGCGCGCGCGCGCCTCGGCGACGACGGATTCCAGCGCGATCTCGCGCGTCGTGCCTTCCAGCGAGACGACGCTGTCCACCTCGCCGGAGACCTGCGCGATGGCCGCGCCGATGGCGTTGGCCGAGCCGAAATGCTCAGGCTTCAATGAGACGGTGGTGCCCTCCAGCAGCCCGTCGACGAGCACCGAGCCGCCGCCGACGAGGATGGCCGGGATCGGCTCCGCGCTCGGCTTCATGCGGTCCAGCACCGTCTCGATGCTGGCCTTCATCTGCGCCAGCATCTTTCGGGCGAATTCGGGCGTGATGTGGGAAAGGCGGCTGCGGTCGCCGAGGTCGACGAGGCCGGCGGCAACGGCGATATCGGTCGCCGTCAGGGTATCGCCGCCGAAGCAAAGCGCCTTTTCCGGCAGGCGGAAGCCGACCGAATCCGGGCCGACCGTGGGCCTGTCGCCGGGGCGCACGATGCTGCCGCCGCCGAGGCCGAAGGAATAGACGTCCGGCACGCGGAAGTTCGTCGGCACGCCGCCGATCATCGCGCCTTCGCTGCGGGTGCGCGGGAAGCCGGCGACCAGCATGCCGATATCGGTGGTCGTGCCGCCGATATCGATGACGGCCGCATCGGAAAGCCCTGTCAGGAAGGCGGCGCCCCGCATGGAATTGGTCGGGCCGGAGGCGATGGTGAAGACCGGGTAGCGTTCGGCGAACTCGGCGGCCATCAGCGTGCCGTCGTTCTGCGTGAGGTAGAGCGGGCAATCAAGGCCGAGCGCGGAGAACGCCGAGCGGAAGGCGCCGACCGTCTCGCGGCCGAGCGTGTGGAGGCTGGCGTTGAGGATCGTCGCGCTCTCGCGCGGCAGGAGGCCCGTGCGGCCGATGCGGTGCGACAGGCTGATCGCTACGCCCGGCATTTCGTCCGCGACGATCTCGGCTGCCTCGTTCTCCATGCGCGGGTCGACCAGCGCGAAGACGGAGCAGATGGCGACGGCGGAGATGCCGCGCGCGTGCCAGTCGCGGCAGGCCGTGCGGATCGCATCGCCGTCGAGCGGGGCGATTTCCGAGCCGTCGTAGTTGACGCCGCCGCCGACCAGCGCCGCGCCGCCGTCCACGATGGGACGCAGCGTCTCCGGCCAGTCGATCATCGGCGGCAGCGAGCGGGTCGAGGCGCCGCACAGGCGCAGGATGCCGACCTTTTCGAGATGCCGGCCTTCGACGACGGCATTGAGGAAATGCGTGGTGCCGATCATGACGGCATCGACCGAGCCGGCGGCAACGCCCGCCTCGGCGAGCACGGTGCGGATGGCCGCAGCGACGCCCGAGGTCACGTCCGCCGTGGTCGAGGACTTCACCGTCGCCAGAACCTCCGTGCCGCGCAGCAGCGCCGCATCCGTGTTGGTTCCGCCCACATCAACCCCGATGCGAAGCATGGGTCATCCTTTCTTCTTGCCGCCGAGGTCCGTGCCGCGGCTGATCGCGGTCGTCCTCGTGCCGAATACCTTGTAGAGCCTGAGGACCACCGAACTCGTCACGCGCTTGACGCCGGGCAGCTTGCCCAGCTCCTGGTCGATGAATTCGAGCAGCGCCGCATGGTCGGCGACGAAGAGCGAGGCGCTGAGGTTCGCCGTGCCGCTGGTGGCGGCGAGATAGCCGATTTCCTCATATTCGCCGAGCTGGATGGCGACGTCCTCCAGCTTGCCCGGCTCGACCTCGATCAGAAGCTCCACCTGCACGTCGCGCCCGAGCGCCACGGGATCGGGAATGGCGCCGATCACGATCATCTTCGCCTGTAGCAGGCCTGCGATGCGGTTGCGGATCGTGCGTTCCGAGACGCTGCCGATCCGGCCGGCGATCTCGGCCGCCGAAAGGCGCCCGTCCTCCGACAGGTAGCGGATGATCTCGCGGTCCAGGTCGTCGACGATGTAGCGCTGGCTCATGCGGCGGTTCCATTTCAGCCTCAATGAAGCCAGTAAGTTTCCGAAACGGAATTATGTCAAGAATATTTCAGCCAGATCGGGATAAAATTGTCAAAAATGTTCCGAAACATGGCCGGATCGGCAGATTGTTACCGAAACGGCAACATCGATGCGCGCCGAAGGGGAGGGCGGACGGTATACAAAGTTTGTCTGCCCCCATTGGTCCGGATGCTGTGTAAGGTTTTCCCAATCGAGCCGGAGGCTTGGCCGCGAAGGCCGTGTGCCGGCTTCTTCATGCCCTTGGGGAAAACCATGGATCTGCAAAAGATCAAGACGCTTCTCGATTTCGTCGGGCGCTCGCACGTCTCGGAACTGACGGTCAGCGAGGCGGGCACGACGGTCGTCATCCGCAATCCCCCGCGCGAGGCGACGACCAGTGCTCCCGCACTCGCTGCCGCTGAGCCGCAGGCGCCCGTCGCGGCAGCGGCGGCCGGCGAGGATGAGGCGGCGGAGGGCCGGATCGTGCGCTCGGCCATGTCCGGCGTCCTGCATTGCGCGCAGAGCCCCGGTGCGGCGCCCCTGGTTGCGGCCGGCGACCGGGTCGAGGCCGGGCAGGCGCTCTGCATCATCGAAGCGATGAAGGTCTTCACCACGGTATCGGCCCCCGTTGCCGGCGTGATCAAGCGCATCTTCTTCGAGGACGGGCAGGAAGTGGGCTTCGGCGATCCGCTGGCGGAGATCGGCTGATGGCCTCGCCCTTCACCTCCGTGCTGATCGCCAATCGCGGCGAGATCGCCGTGCGCATCGAGCGCGCCTGCCTGGAACTCGGGCTGCGGCCGGTCCTCATCGCCTCCGAGGCGGACCGGGCCGGGCGCCCATCGCCCGCCGCGGGCGGTCCGCTTTCCATCGGGCCTTCGGCGCCGGGGCGCAGCTACCTCAACCAGGCGGCGCTCCTGCTGGCGGCGCGCGTGACGGGCGCCGAGGCGGTGCATCCGGGCTACGGGTTCTTGTCGGAGAACGCCGATTTCGCCGAGGCGGTGGAGGAGGCGGGCCTCGTCTTCATCGGTCCGCCGGCATCCGCGATCCGCACCATGGGCGACAAGATCGCCGCCAAGCGGGCGATGATGGCGGCGGGCGTGCCCTGCGTGCCGGGCCCGGGCGAGCCCCTGCCGGAAGACGCCGGGGCGGTGCGCGCCATCGCGGAGGAGATCGGCTATCCGGTCATCGTCAAGGCGGCCGGCGGCGGAGGCGGGCGCGGCATGCGCGTCGTGCGCGAGAGCGCCGAGGTGGCCGATGCCATCGCCATCACCCGCGAGGAGGCGCGCCGCGCCTTCGGCAAGCCGGAGCTCTACATGGAGAAATTCCTGGAGCATCCGCGCCATGTGGAATTCCAGGTGCTTTGCGACAATCACGGCAATGCCGTCTGGGTCGGGCACCGCGACTGCTCCGTGCAGCGCCGGCACCAGAAGGTGGTGGAAGAGGCGCCCGCGCCCGGCATCGCGCCGGAGCTCGCCGAGCGGATCGGCGCGCGCTGCGCCGAGGCCTGCCGGCAGATCGGCTATCGCGGTGTCGGCACGTTCGAGTTCCTCTACGAGAACGGCGAGTTCTATTTCATAGAGATGAACACGCGCCTGCAGGTCGAGCACCCCGTCACGGAAATGACGGCCGGCGTCGACCTCGTGCACGAGCAGTTGCGCGTGGCGCAGGGGGAGGTGCTGGAGACGGGCCGCTTTGCCGGCACGGCGCAGGGCCATGCCTTCGAGTGCCGCATCAATGCGGAGGACCCCGCCACCTTCGTCGCCTCGCCGGGCCTCATCACCGACGTGCATTTCCCGTCCGGGCCGGGCGTTCGCGTCGACAGCCATGTCTCGGCCGGATACCGCGTCTCGCCCTATTACGACTCGCTGATCGCCAAGCTGATCGTCCACGCCCCGACGCGGGCCGAAGCGATCGGCCGCATGCAGGTCGCGCTGGCGCAAACGCGCATCGAGGGCATCGCCACCAATCTTCCGCTGCACGAACGGATCTTCGCCGATCCCGATTTCGTGCGCGGCTGCGTCGACATCCATCATCTCGAAAAGCGTCTGAGGGAGGAACCCCGTGGCGAAGCGTGACCGCGCGACAGGCGGAGAGGCGATCGGCGATTTCTCCGATCCGGTCCTCATCTCCACGCTCACCGGCTGGCTGGAAGCCTCCGGCGCGCGCGAACTGGAAATCACCACCGCGGACGGCCGGGCGCTGAAGATCGTGCTCGCCGCCGGCCGGCCCGTCGCAAAACTGTCCGAAGCCGCACCGGAACAGCCGGCGGGCGGCCCCGAGGCCCATGCCGTCAAGGCGCCGCTTGCCGGCATCTTCCAGGACAGGCATCCGGCCGCCGCCGGGCCGCTTGCCGAAGAGGGGCTTTCGCTCACGGCGGGCGCTCTTGCCGGCTTCGTCGAGGTCGGCCCCGTTCTCCTGCCGGTGCGGGCGAGGGAGGCGGGCGTGGTTATCGAGGTCCGGGCCCGGGCCGGCGATCTCGTCGGCTACGGCGATACCATCCTGCTGACGGAGGCTGCCCGATGAGCGTCCTGCAAACGGCGGCCTTCCCGTCGCCCTCCGCCGTCGTTCCCGATACGGACGGGCTGGCGAAGATCTCCGCCATCGGCACGCGCGCCTTCCTCGTCGAGGCGCCCGGCGCCTTCGACCTGCCGAACCAGCGGCGCATCTGGGCGCTCTCCCATGCGCTGGAGGCGCGCGGGGAGATCGCCGAGATCGTCCCGGGCATGACGAACCTCCTGGTGATCCTGAAGGAGACGCCGGACGGGCCGGAGGGCATCACCCATCTGCTGCAGGAAGAATGGCGGCGTGCGCAGGGTGTCGACCTTGCCGGCCGCGAGATCGAGATCGCCGTTACCTATGGCGGCGAGCACGCAAGCGACCTGCCGGCGCTCTGCGACCTGTCGGGCCTTTCCGACCGGGAGGTGGTGCGCATCCATCATGAAGGCACCTACCGGGTCTTCGCGCTCGGCAGCGCGCCGGGCTTCGGCTACCTGCACGGGCTCGATCCGCGCATCCACATGCCGCGCAAGACCGTGCCCTCGCTGAACATGGTGCGCGGCTGCGTAACCATCGGCGGCATGCAGACGGGCGTTGCCGTGCTGACGGGCCCGAACGGCTGGAATTCCATCGGCTTTGCCGAGCTGCAGATGTTCGACCCGCTCGCCGCCGCCCCGGCCGTGATGGCTCCCGGCGATACCGTGCGCTTCCGCCCCGAAAGGATCGAGCTGTGATCGAGATCGCCGCGACCGGCCCGCTGAACACCATCCAGGACCTCGGCCGCCCCGGCTACCGCAATGTCGGGGTGACGGGCTGCGGGGCCATGGACCCGCTGGCGCTCACCATCGGCAATATCCTCGTCGGTAACGCGCCGGAGGCCGCCGGGATCGAGGTGCAGACCTTCCCCTTCCGCCTGCGCTTTTCGGAGCGCTCGGCCTTCGCCGTCACCGGCGCGGACTGCCGGGCGAAGCTCGACGGCGTCGATCTGCCGCCCTGGTGGGCCGCCGAAGCAGAGGCGGGTCAGGTGCTGGAGCTCTTCCCGCCGCTCAAGGATGCACGCACCTATTTCAGCCTTGCCGGCGGCGTGGATGTCGCCCCGGTCATGGGTTCGCGCAGCACCTCGCTGCGCGGCGGCTTCGGCGGGCTGGACGGGCGGGTGCTCGCGGCGGGCGACCGTCTCGAAACGGGTGCCGCTACCCCGCTCTTCCTGCCGAAGGACGGGTACGGCGTCGTGCCGCCTTCAATCGCCCTGAAGGACGTCTTTTCTTCCGCCGACGGCGGGGCGCTGGTCATCCGCGCCCTGCCGGCCGGCGAGCACGACCTGTTCGGCGCCGATGCCGAGCGTTTCTGGACCCAGCCGTGGAAGATTTCCGCGCGTAGCGACCGCACCGGCTACCGGCTGAGCGGCGATCCGATCCATCCGATAGAGACGGTGGAGATGCGCTCGCACGGCGTCGTGCCGGGCGTCGTGCAGGTGCCGCCGGCGGGCGAGCCCATCGTGCAGATGAGCGATGCCAACACGGCGGGCGGCTATCCCAAGATCGCCGGCGTCATCGAGGCCGATCTGTGGCGGCTCGGGCAGGCGCGCATCGGCTCGCTGCTGCGCTTCGTGCCGGCAACGCACGGCGAGGCCAAGGCCGTCGAGAAGGCGCTTGCCGCCTATGTCGAGGACGTGCGGCGGACCGCCCGGCTGGTCGCCGGGGCGCTTGCGGCCTTCGCGTAAGAAAAGGAGCGTTTCATGCAGGTGGATCTCAATTCCGACATGGGCGAGGGCTTCGGCCCCTACAGGCTCTGCGACGACGAGGCGATGATGGACGTCGTCACCTCCGCCAACATCGCCTGCGGCTTCCATGCCGGCGATCCCGACACGATGGTGCGCATGGTGCGCCTCGCCAGGGCAAGGGGCGTCGATATCGGCGCCCATCCCGGCCTGCCGGACCGGCAGGGCTTCGGCCGCCGCGAACTTCCCTTCGGGCCGGACGAGCTGCGCCAGCAGATGCTTTACCAGCTCGGCGCGCTGACGGCCATCGCCAAAGCCGAGGGTGCTATGGTCTCCCATCTCAGCTTCCATGCGGCCATGGGCAACATGGTCAACCGCGATCCGGCGCTCGCCGCCGCCATGATGGAGGCGATCCGCGCCGTCGATCCCGGCCTCATCGTCTTTGCCACGGCCGGTAGCGTCATCGAGCGCGCCGCCATCGAGACCGGCCTGAAGACGCTGACGCTCTTCCTCGCCGACCGCGCCTATGACGCCAGGGGCGCGCTCGTGCCGCGCGGCCAGCCGGGCGCGCTCGTCAAGGACGAGGCCTCGGTGCGCGCCCGCGTGCGAAAATTCCTCCTCGACGGCACCGTGACCGCCATCGATGGCACCGTCGTCCCCATGCGCGCCCGCTCCATCCTCGTGCACAGCGATACGCCCGGTTCGCTCGACCTCGCCCGCACCGTGCGCAGCGAGATCGAGGCGGCCGGCGGCGCGGTCACGCCCGTCTCGAAACTCCCGCGATGAACCTTGTCTCCGCCCTATCGAAAGCAACGACCATGCCCGCCATTGCCGACCGCCTGAAGAACGTCTCCGTCTCCGCCTCCGCCGCCATGACCCAGCGTGCCCGCGACCTTGCGGCCAAAGGCATCAGGGTCATCAGCCTTTCCTCCGGCGAGCCGGATTTCGCGACCCCCGCCAACGCCATCGAGGCGGCCCATGCCGCCGCCCTTGCCGGCGACACGAAATATCCGCCGCTCGACGGCACGCCGGCCCTGCGGCAGGCCATTTCCCGCAAATTCAAGCGCGACAACAATCTCGACTACGATCCGTCCGAGATCATCGTTGCCGGCGGCGGCAAGCAGATCATCTTCGATGCCGTGCTCGCCACCTGCAATCCGGGCGACGAGGTCGTCATCCCCGCTCCATCCTGGATCAGCTATGCGGATATCGTGAAGTTCGCCGGCGCCGTGCCGGTGCCGGTCGCCTGCCCGCAGCAGAACGGCTTCAAGCTGCGTGCGGAAGACCTCGATGCGGCGATCACCCCGCGCACCAGATGGCTCTTCCTCAATTTCCCGAACAACCCGACGGGCGCGGCCTGCTCGCGCGCCGAGATGAAGGCCATCGCCGAGGTGATGCTGAAGCATCCGCATGTCTGGATCATGACCGACGACATGTACGAGCACCTGATCTACGACGGCTTCGAGTTCTGCACCATCGCCGAGGTGGAGCCGCGCCTGAAGGACCGGGTGCTGACCGTCAACGGCGCCTCCAAGGCCTATGCGATGACCGGCTGGCGCCTCGGTTTCTGCGGCGGGCCGAAGGACCTCGTCAAGGCGATCAGCAACGTCAACGGCCAGAACAGCGGCGGCACCTCGACCATCACCCAGGCCGCCGTCGCCGCCGTGCTCGACGGGCCGCAGGACCTCCTGAAGGAGCGGGCGGCGATCTACCGCAAGCGGCGCGATTTCGTCGTGGATCGGCTCGGCGAGATCGAGGGCATCCGCTGCCACAAGCCGGAAGGCGCCTTCTATGTCTTCCCGAATATCGCCGGGCTCATCGGCCGGACCAGCAGGGGCGGGCGGAAGATCGAGACCGACACGGATTTCGTCCTGGCGCTGCTCGACGAGCATCATGTCACGACCGTGCAGGGCGCGGCCTACGGCATGAGCCCGTTCTTCCGCATCTCCTATGCGACGAGCATGGAACAGCTCGACGAGGCCTGCGGGCGCATCGCCGAGTTCTGCGCGGGGCTGCGTTAAGCCTCGCCCTTGAGGCGGGCGGTCAGTTCCATCAGGATCGACCGCACCGCCAGCGCAGGCTCGGAAAGCTCGCTCTGGTCGGAAACGCACAGCGACAGCGTCTCCTCGATGCGCGGCGTGACGACGCGCGAGACGATGGGTTCCGAGGTCTCCGCGACGATGCGCTCCGCGATGGCGCGGGGCATGATAGTCGCGCCGACGCCGCGGCTGACGGCCCGCCCGAGCGTGCGGACGATCTCGACCTCGGCCACGACGTTCAGCGAGAGCCGGCCGCGCGTGAAGGCGAGGTCGATGGCGCGGCGCACGAAATTGTAGGGCGGCGGCAGGAGGAGCGGCAGGTCGTTGAGCGCGCCGACCGGCAGCGGCGCATCGCCCGGCTCGATGCCGAAGTCCCGGTGCGCGACGAGGTGGAATTCTTCCGTGAAGACGGGCTCGAAGCGCACGCCCTTGATCGGCCCGGTGCCGTGGATCAACGCCATTTCCAGCCGGCCATTCATGATCATCTGGCTATAGGTCTGGCCGACGCTTTCGGTGAGGTGGAGGAGGATGCCGGGATGACGCTTGCGCGTTTCGGTGAGAAGATCGACGGAAAGCGTCGCCGCGCTCGAAAAGGGCACGAGGCCGACCGAGACGCGCCCGACCAGCGTGGAGCCCGCGGCCGTCACGTCGGCCTGCGCCTGCTCCATCTGGCGCAGGATGATCTGGGCGTGGCGGTAGACAGCCTTGCCCGCCTCCGTCATCGAGACGCCCTGCTGGCTGCGGATCAGGAGCTTCTGCCGGAAATGATCCTCCAGCGCGGCAAGCTGCTGGCTGAGCGCCGGCTGGGCGATGTGCAGCACGTCCGCGGCGCGGGTGATGCTGCCGGTGTCGACGATGACGATGAAGGATTTGAGACGCCTGATATCCATATGCCCAGCCTGCCCTTTTCGAACGGCATGTTACAGGGCGGGCAGGCGGCGGCAACCCCATAAGGCATCCTTATCCATCCAGATTCAAACGGTCTTATCCAGAGCCGGAAACCTTCGCTACTCTCTCTTTCAACAACAGGGGAACCTCAATGTCCTTTTCCGATTACAGAACCGCCCTCGTGACGGGCGCATCCTCCGGGATCGGTGCTGCGGTCGTCGAGCGGCTTTGCCGCGAGGGCCTCGAGGTCCATGCCGTCGCCCGCAGCGCCGGGGCGCTCGACGCGCTTGCGAAGCGCACGGGCTGCATTGCCCACGCCATCGACGTCACCGACCGCGCCGCGCTCGCAAGGCTTTGCGGCGAGGTGGCGTTCGACATCCTTATCAACAATGCCGGCGTCGACCGGCCGAAGAAATTCCTGGAGGCGGAGGATGGCGACATCGACCTCCTCGTCGACGTCAACCTGCGCGCCGTCCTCCACCTCTGCCGGCTCGTCGTGCCCGGCATGGCGGCGCGCGACCGCGGCCATGTGATCAACATCACCTCGATCGCCGGCAACTACAATTTCGGCGGCAACTCCACCTACCACGCCACCAAGGCCGGCGTCGCCATGCTCTCCAACCAGCTGCGCATCGATACGTTCGGCAAGCGCGTGCGTGTGACGGAAGTCTGCCCCGGCCGGGTCGCGACCGACATCTTCAACCATGTCCACGGCGACGATCCGTCGATCCGCGAGCGCTTCATCGACGGTTTCGAGCTGCCGCAGGCCTCCGACATCGCCGATGCCATCGCGTTTGCCATCGCCGCGCCCGTCGCCGTCAATATCGGCCACATGGAAATCACCCCGACGCTCCAGGTGATGGGCGGGCTCCAGACGGCCCGCCCGCAGGAGCGGCAGCCGTGAAGGGCTTCGACCTCACTGCCATCCTCGGCAATCCCGAATATATGGCCATGCTGGTCCACGGCATCGAGATGACCTTCGTCATCGCGATCTGCTCCTGGCTGCTGGCGATGAGCCTTGCGGTGCTCTTGCTCGCCATCCGCTTCTCGCCGGGGCGCATCGGCAATCCGGTCGTGGCGGCCTATGTCTCCTATCACCGCAACGTGCCGACCCTCGTGCAGTTGATGCTCTGGTATTTCGGCATCTACACGATCCTGCCCATGGGCGTTTCCGACTGGCTCTCGGCCCATTCGGCGGAGATGATCTTCGCCGTCCTCGGCCTCGGCCTCTGCCAGGCGGCCTATTTCAGCGAGGACCTGCGCTCGGGCCTCCGCTCCGTCAATCCGGGCCAGCTCGAGGCGGCGCGGGCGCTCGGCCACGGCTATATCTCGGCCATGCGCTTCGTGCTGGTGCCGCAGGGCGTGCGCAATGCGCTGCCGGCGCTCGTCAACCATTCCGTCTCGCTGTTCAAGAATTCGAGCCTTGCCATCGTCATCGGCGCGCCGGAGCTCAGCCATGCGATCAAGGAGATCGAGAATCTCTCCTTCCGCACCTTCGAGATATATCTGGTCGGCACGGTGCTCTACCTCGTCTTCTCGCTGATGATCATGGGCGCCGGCGCCTGGCTCACCTGGCGCGCCGATCCGGTGAACGGAGCGGGCCGATGATCCACGACATGATCGACATCGTCCGCGAATACTGGCTGCTGCTGCTCATCGGGCAATATCCGAACGGCCCGCTCGGCGGCCTTGCCAACACGCTGATCCTGTCGGCGCTCAGCATCGCGATCGCCTTTCCCTTCGCCATCCTGCTCGCCTTCGCGCGCCTTTCGAAATACCGGGCGCTGCGCTGGCCGGTGACGGTGCTGGTCTATGTGACGCGCGGCGTGCCGCTCCTGATGCTCGTGCTGTGGAGCTATTTCCTCGTGCCGCTCCTGACGGGCGCCGACGTGCCGAGCTTCTTCACCATGCTCGCCACCCTCGTCGTCTACCAGGGGGCGTTCCTCAGCGAGATCATCCGCGCCGGCATCGTGGCGCTCGGGCAGGGGCAGATGGATGCGGCACGGGCGCTCGGCCACGGCTGGTTCGGCGCCATGCGCTACGTCATCCTGCCGCAGGCGCTCTACAACATGATCCCGAGCATGCTGTCGACCTTCGTCGCGACCATCAAGGACACGACGCTCGGCTATGTCATCAACGTGCCGGACCTCACCTTCGCGGCGAGCCAGGTCAACAACCAGCTCCTCACCCAGCCCTTCCAGGTCTTCCTCATCCTGGCGCTCACCTACTACGTGATCTGCTGGTCGCTGACCGCGCTCACCAATGTCGTCGAACGGCGCATCACCCGCCGCCGTGCCGGCCTCCTCGCCCCGAAGCGCCCGCTTCCGGTTTCCCTGACACGCAACGCCACGGAGCAGCCATGACCGCTTCAGCATCCGCCCCCGCGCAGGATCAGACGATCCGGCTTGCCGACGTCCGCAAGAGCTACGGCGAATTCGCCGTCCTCAAGGGCATCGACGCCACGGTCTCGCGCGGCGAGGTCGTCGTCATCTGCGGCCCGTCGGGCTCCGGCAAGTCCACCCTCATCCGCACCGTCAATCGGCTGGAGGAGATCAACAGCGGCTCGATCTTCTTCGAGGGCCAGGACGTCCACGCCGCGATGAGCGGCCGGGAGCTGAACCTCCTGCGCAGCCGCATCGGCTTCGTCTTCCAGAGCTTCAACCTCTTCCCGCACCTGTCGGCGGTGGAGAACGTCGCCATGTCGCCGATCCGGGTGAAGGGCGTTCCGGCCGCCGAGGCGCACGAGAAGGCGCTGAAGCTGCTCGACCGGGTCGGCCTTCGCGAAAAGGCCAATTCCTATCCCGCCCAGCTTTCCGGCGGCCAGCAGCAGCGCGTGGCGATCGCCCGCGCGCTCGCCATGGAGCCGCCCGTCATGCTCTTCGACGAGCCGACCAGCGCGCTCGACCCGGAAATGGTCGGCGAGGTGCTGAGCGTCATGAAGTCCCTGGCCGCCGAGGGCATGACCATGATGTGCGTCACGCACGAAATGGGCTTTGCCCGCGATGTGGCCGACCGCATCTGGTTCATCGACGGCGGCGAGATCATCGAAACGGCGACGCCCGAGGAATTCTTCACGAACCCGAGGCATCCCCGCGCGCAGCGCTTCCTGTCGGACCTGCGCCACTAATACCAAGCAACGAAGGAGAACAGCCAATGAAGTGCCATCATCTCATCCTCGCGGCGAGCGTCGCCACCGTCGCCCTTGCCGGGCCGGCATGGGCCGATCAGCTCGACGACATCATCGCCAACAAGACGCTGCGCTGCGCGACCTTCGCGGACGTGCCGCCGTTCGCCGCGCCCGATCCGCAGACGCGTGAAATGGTCGGCTTCGACGTCGACCTGTGCGGCGCCATCGCCAATGCCCTCGGCGTCAAGGCGGAGATCAAGCCGGTATCCGTCGAGGCCCGCGTGCCGGAGGTCAAGCTCGGCCGCGTCGACATCACCGTCGCCAACCTTGCCTATACGAAGAGCCGCGCCGAACAGATCCAGTTCAGCGATCCCTACTATCTCGCCAAGGAAATGCTGATCGTGCCGGCCGACGATCCCGGCAAGTCGAAGGCCGATTATGTCGGCCAGCGCATCGCCTCCACCAAGGGCTCGACCTCGGAAATGTCGATCAAGCTCAACAAGTCCGAGCCGCTGACCTTCCAGGATACGGCCTCGGCCTATCTCGCCGCCCAGCAGGGCAAGGCCCGCGGCATGGTCGCCAACACGATGACGACGACCAAGCTGGTCAACGAATCCAAGACCCGCGGCCGCGAGATGCGGATGATCCCCGAGCCCATGCTGTTCCAGCCGATCGGCGTCGGCATGGCGAAGGACCAGCCGAAGCTGACGGCCAAGATCAACGAGGTGCTGCGCCAGCTCGACGAAAGCGGCGAGCTCAACAAGATCTGGGACAAGTGGCTCGGCCCGAACACCGAATACAACATGAGCCGCACCGACAAGGTCGTGCCGCTGTCGGAACTGAAGTTCGACGAAATCCCCTGAGCCCCGGGGCCGGGCGGCCCCTTTCCGCAATGGACCGAACACAAGAGCGGCGGGCGGCATGTCCGCCGCAACGATCACCCGTGGGAAAAATCATGACGCATATCAAGAAAATGCCCGTCCGCCCCTCCGCCGCCGAGGTCGAGGCGCTTGCCAAATTCTCGCCGGCGACCATCCATGAGGCGCAGGGCCGCCGCGGTGCGCTCTCCTCGCGCATCAAGCCGGTCGACTACCGCATGAAGCTGTGCGGCCCGGCCTTCACGGTGCGCTGCGCACCGCGCGACAACATCATGCTGCAGCTTGCGATCAATTATGCCGAGCCCGGCGACATCATCGTCGTCTCGGCCGGCGAATACGAGGAGGCCGGCTCCTTCGGCGACGTGCTCGCCAATGCCTGCCTTGCCAAGGGCATCGGCGGCCTCGTGACCGACAGCGGCGTGCGCGACACGATGCAGCTGCGCGAACTCGGCTTTCCCGTCTTCTCGCTCAGCGTCTCGATCAAGGGCACCGTCAAGGAGACGCTGACCTCCACCAACGACCCGATCGTCATCGGCGGCGAACTCGTCCA
This sequence comes from Shinella fusca, assembly GCF_014203155.1. GTDB lineage: Bacteria > Pseudomonadota > Alphaproteobacteria > Rhizobiales > Rhizobiaceae > Shinella > Shinella fusca. Next base: position 86,932 of record NZ_JACHIK010000004.1, on the reverse strand, counting down.
TCCCGGCGACATCATCGTCGGCGATGCCGACGGCCTCGTCGTCGTGCGGCGGGAGGAGGCGCTCGAGGTGGCCGCGCTCTCGCAGGCCCGCGAAGATGCCGAAGCCGGCTACATCGCCGCCTACAAGGAGGGCAAGTCGGTCGTCGAGGTCAGCAAGCTCGAAGCCGTGCTGAAGGCCAAGGGCCTGACTGTCGAGGCATAGGCCACGGCGCGAAGGGTGCCGATATCCGATCGCTTTCCAAGGGGAGAGGCGTGCATTTCTGTATGGCCGCGAGGGACCCGGCCGTGCCAGAATGGCGCCAGCCAATCAGAGAGTGAAAGGATATTCCATGACAGGGCAGAAGGTCGCATTGATCACCGCGGGCGGCAGCGGCATGGGCGCGGCGGCCGCACGGCGGCTGGCGGCGGACGGCTTCAGGATCGCGGTCCTCTCCTCCTCCGGCAAGGGCGAGGCTCTGGCGGCCGAGACCGGCGGCTTCGGCGTCACCGGCTCCAACCAGTCCAACGACGACCTGAAGCGGCTCGTCGACGGCGCGCTCGACCGCTGGGGCCGCATCGACGTGCTCGTCAACAGCGCCGGGCACGGCCCGCGCAAGCCGATCCTCGACCTGACGGACGAGGACTGGCACATGGGCATCGAAGTCTATTTCCTCAATGCCGTGCGCCCGACGCGTCTCGTGACGCCGGTCATGCAGAAGCAGAAGTCCGGCGTCGTCATCAACATCTCGACCGCCTGGGCCTTCGAGCCGAGCTCGATGTTCCCGACCTCGGCCGTCGCGCGTGCGGGGCTTGCCGCCTTCACGAAGATCTTCGCGGATACCTATGCGGCCGACAATATCCGCATGAACAACGTGCTGCCGGGCTGGATCGACAGCCTGCCGGCGACGGAGGAACGGCGCGATGGCGTGCCGATGAAGCGCTACGGCACGAGCGAGGAGATCGCCGCGACCGTCTCGTTTCTCGCGTCCGACGGTGCCGCCTACATCACGGGGCAGAACATCCGCGTCGACGGCGGGATAACCCGCGCGATCTGACGGCGGACGACGAAGGAAAGCGGTGGCCTCCTACGGGCGGGCCGCCGTTTTCCGTTCCGGGGCCTTGCCCGGGAGATGGCGGGCGAGGATCTGCGGGATCATGCCGCCCGCCAGAAGCGTCTCCACCTCCTGCTCGGTCTCCACGGCCGCCCGGCCGGTCATGGCTATGGTCTCGCCGGAGGCGCGGTGCAGGATGAGCGGCACGTCGCAGCGGGGACGGATATCCGTGGCGTCGATCTCGATGCGGTCCTGCGCCGAGAGGGCCTGTCTCAGGCGCGGATCGAGGACGACGGGCAGGATGCCCATGCCGATGAGATTGGTGCGGTGGATCCGCTCGAAACTCGCGGCGATGACGGCCCGCACGCCGAGCAGCGCCACGCCCTTGGCGGCCCAGTCGCGCGACGAGCCGGTGCCGTAGCGCTCGCCGGCGAGGATCACGACCGACCGGCCTTCCGCACGATAGCGCTCGGCGACCTCCCAGAGCGGGGCCTCTTGAAGCGTCGGGGCGTGAACCGTCGTGGAGGCCGGGCGCCCGCCGCACAGGAGATTGGCCGCCGTGCGGTTGTCGAAGAGGCCGTGCACCATGGCCCGCCAGTTGCCGCGGCGGGCGGCGAAGACGTTGAGGTCGTTCGCCGGGTCGCCGGCGGCAACGAGATGGCGGCCGGCATGGCTTTCCGCCGCGATCTGGCCGGCCGGGGAAATATGGTCGGTGGTCATGTCGTCGCCGAGCACGAGCAGGGGATGGGCGGTATAGCGCCCCAGGCGGCTCGGCAGGCCGGCCACGGCGAAGGGCGGGCGCCGGAGATAGGTCGAGGCCTCGTCCCATGGGAATGTCGGCGCGGAGGGTGCGGAAAGGGCGTGCCAGGCCGCGTTCCCTGCAGCCTCGCGGAAGGCGCTCTTGAAATCCGCAGGGTCGGAATATTGCCGCAGCATGGCGTCGATCTCTTCACCCGCTGGCATCAGGTCGCATAGGCGCACGACCTTTCCCTCCGCCGTTCGCGCGACCTCGGTATCCATCGGGTCAGGCACGAATTTCCCGAGAAGGGAGAGCGCGACGACATGCGGCGGCGAGGTCAGGAAGCCGAACTGGAGGCTCGGATGCACCCGGCCGGGAAAGTTGCGGTTGCCGGAGAGCAGCGCGGCCGCGACCGTGCCTTCCGCAATCGCCGCGGCCATGTCGGGCTGGAGGGGCCCCGAATTTCCGATGCAGGTGGTGCAGCCGTTCCCGACGATGCCGAAGCCGACCGCCTCCAGGTCCGCAAGCAATCCGCTCCGTTCCAGAAAGAGCGCGGCCGACGGCGAGCCGGGGGCAAGCGATGTCTTCACCCAGAAGGGCGGCCGCAGGCCGAGTTTTACCGCCTTGCGTGCGACGAGGCCGGCCGCGGCCAGAAGCCGGCGGTCGGAGGTGTTGGTGCAGCTCGTGACGGCGGCAATGGCGATCGCCCCGTGAGGGATCGCCGCGCCGTTCTCCCCGAACGCATGGCCGCAGGCCTCTTGAAGCGCCCGTGCGGCCGCGCGCAGCGGCAGCTTGTCCTGCGGCCGGCGCGGACCGGCCATCAGCGGATCGACGGCGGAAAGATCGAGATCGACGATGCGGCTGTAGCGCGGCGCTGCGGCCGGATCGAACCAGAGGCCGATCCGCCGGGCCGCCGTCTCGACGAACCGGCAATGGCTTTCCGGCCGGCCCGTCTGACGAAGATAGGCGATCGTCTGCGCATCGATGGGGAAATAGCCGGTCGAGGCGCCGTATTCCGGCGCCATGTTGGCGACGACCGCCCGGTCGCCGCCCGTCAGCGTCGAAACGCCGTCGCCGAAGAATTCGACGAATTCCCCGGATATGCCGTGGTGGCGCAGGAGATGGGTGACCTCCAGCGCAAGGTCGGTCGAAAGGACGCCCGGCGCAAGCCGGCCCGTCAGGCGCACGCCGACGACGTCGGGAATGCGCAGCGTGACCGGAAAGCCGAAGAACACGCTTTCGGCTTCCAGGCCGCCGACACCCCAGGCAAGGACGCCGATGCCGTTGATCATCGGCGTATGGCTGTCGGTGCCGATCAGCGTGTCGGGAACGGCCCATCTCTCGCCGTCGCGCTCCTCGATGGTGATGACGGTCGCGAGCTGTTCGAGGTTGATCGTGTGCATGATGCCGGTGCCCGGCGGATGGACCTTCACGCCCGGCAGCGCCGTCGTCGCCCATTTCATCAGGCGGTAGCGCTCGCTGTTGCGGTCCATCTCGCGGCGCATGTTGTAGCTGCGGGCGTCCGATCCGCCATAGCGGTCGACCGCCACGCTATGGTCGACCGAGACGTCGACGGGAAGGACCGGGCTGAGGCCGGACGGATCGCCCCCCGCCTCGGCAATCGCGTCGCGCATGGCGGCGATGTCGACGAGGGCGGGCACGCAGGTCGTGTCGTGCATCAGCACGCGGGAGGGGTGGAAGGCGATCTCCGCCTCGCTCGTGCCGCTATCGAGCCATGCGCGCAGGGCGGCCGCGGTCGCCTCCAGCCGGGCCGGGTCCCTGCGCGAAACGTTTTCGAGGAGGATGCGCAGCACCCAGGGAAGGCGCCGGTAGTCGGCCCCGAAGTCCGCTTCGAGATCGACCGCGTTCAATGCTCCGTCTTCCGTCGGGATGCGCAAGGCCATGTCGGTCGCTCCATATTGCTTTTTTAAATCTAAAAATCCACATTTATACGGAAGTCAATCCATTTCGACCCGGTAATTGGCTTTTTTGCTGGATCGATATGCAAAAATGGCGGAGGGAAGGTTTCCTTCGCCCGCCGCGTGAAATATCGTCGCGCGCCGACCAGCCTCACGATCCGGGATGAACCGACATGCGTTCCAGCCAACTGGCACAGACCATCGCCAATGAAATCACGTTGCTCGTGACCTCCGGGGAGCTCGGCGTCGGCGAGCACCTGAAGACGCAGCAGCTCGCCGACCGCTTCGGCGTCTCGCGCTCTCCCGTGCGCGAGGCGATGGACATGCTGGCCGGGCAGGGGCTTCTGGAGCAGAAGGAGAACCGCGGCTTCTTCGTCAAGGAAGCGCCGGGCGCCATCGTCGAGCGGGTGCGCGAGGATGCCGAGCCCTTCGAGGTCGCCAACGACTACCAGCGCCTTGCCGAGGACTGGCTGACCGACCGCATTCCGGCGGAGGTGACCGAGCAGACGCTGCGCGAGCGCTACGGGCTGACCAAGTCGCAGGTCAACGACGTGCTCATGCGCGCCTCGCGCGAAGGCTGGGCCGAGCGCAAGCAGGGCTACGGCTGGCGCTTCCTGCCGGTTGCCAAGACGCCGCAGGCCTTCGAGCAGATCTATCGTTTCCGCATGCTGATCGAGCCCGCCGCGATGCTGGAGCCGGAATTCGCGCTCGACCGCAAGATCATCGAGGAGCAGCGCCGCACGCAGTTGCGGATGTTGGACACGGATATCGAGCGCCTGCCGGCCGAACGCCTCCTGCACAATGGCGCGCTCTTCCACGAGGAGCTCATCAAGATGTCGAACAACCCGTTTTTCCACATCTCCCTCGTCCGGGTGAACCGCATGCGGCGCCTTCTGGAATACCGCTCCCGCGTCGACCGCAGCCGCACCGTCCGGCAATGCCAGGAACATCTCGAAATCCTTGATCTTCTTGAACGCGGCGAGGTCGTCGAGGCCTCCTATGCGATGCGCCGCCACCTCGGCGGAGCGCTCTCCAAGAAGTCGCCCGTGACCTGGTCCTGGTCGCACCAGGCGCATGAAAAAGACGGTCTCGAAAAATAGTGATTGCATTTTCAGATTTAAAAAGCCAATAATCCGCCTGTGACGCAGAGCGGCGACATCGCTTGCCGCCTCATGGGAGATTATCTGATGAAAATATTCGTGACGCCGTGTGACGGGATCGGCCCGGAGATCACCGCGGCAACCATGGAGGTTCTGAAAGCCGCGGATGCGGCCTTCGGTCTGGGCCTCGAATACCATTTCGAGGACACCGGCTTCACGAGCCTTGCAAAGTTCGGCACGACGCTGCGCGACGAGACGATCGAGCGGGCCCGCACCTTCGACGGCATCATCCTCGGGCCGCAGTCCCACATGGATTACCCCGCCCGCGACAAGGGCGGCGTGAACGTCTCCGCCGGCTTCCGCGTGAAGCTCGACCTCTACGCGAACGTCCGTCCGGCGCGCTCGCGCCCGTTCCTCAACGATGCCAAGACGATGGACCTCGTCATCATGCGCGAGGCGACGGAAGGCTTCTATCCCGACCGCAACATGTATGCCGGCACGGGCGAATTCATGCCGACGCCGGACGTCGCGCTCTCCGTGCGCAAGATCACGGCATCGGCCTGCGAACGCATCGCGCGGCAGGCCTTCCTGCTCGCCATGAAGCGCGGCAGGAAGGTGACGGCGGTCCACAAGGCCAACAATTTCATCCTGACGGACGGCCTGTTCCTGCAGGAAGTGCGCAAGGTCGCCGCCGAATTCCCCGACGTCACGCTCAACGAATTCATCATCGATGCGATGGCCGCCCATCTGGTGCGCGACCCGTCCCGCTTCGACGTGATCGTGGCGACGAACTTCTACTCCGACATCCTGTCGGACCTTGCCAGCGAGCTTTCCGGCAGTCTCGGCCTTGCCGGCTCGATCAACGCCAATGCCGAGACCGGCCTCGTCTGCGCCCAGGCGCAGCACGGTTCTGCGCCGGACATCGAGAACCGCAACATCGCCAACCCGACGTCGCTGATCCTGTCGGCGGCGATGATGTTGAGCTGGCTCGGCGAGCAGCGTGGCTTGCCGCAGTTCGAGGCGGCCGGGGCGGAGATCGAGCGGGCGGTGGACGAGGTTCTGGCCAACCCCGCCACGCGCACGCGCGACCTCGGCGGCACCACCAATACGGATGCGTTCGGCTCGCTCGTCGCGAAGGCCGTGCGCAGCGGCGACGGCGCACGCGAGCGCGCCAGCGCCTGATGAATGGTTTGTACTTTGGAACAATAAAAGCCAAAGTACAGGCATGGAGGCGCGAGGGCAGGAGTGGCCCTCGCGGAACCGCCCGGAGGAGCTTTGGAGCCGGGCACATTTTGGGAGATGAGAAGATGAACAAGCATGTTTCCGGCCGCTCGATGGCCTTTGCGGTCACCACCGCGATCATGACGACCTTCGCGGCTCAGGCCTTCGCACAGGAGGCTCCCGCCGGCTATCCGGACGGCTATGCCGACCTGATCGCGGCGGCCAAGAAGGAGGGCACCGTTTCCATCTATACCTCGACGGACGCCGCGCAGTCGCAGAGGCTGCAGGATGCCTTCACCAAGAAATACGGCGTTTCCATCGCCTACAACGACCTCGGCACGAACGGCGCCTATAACCAGGTGATCTCGGAAGCCGCCGCCGGCCAGACCACGGCCGACGTCGTCTGGAGCTCGGCCATGGACCTGCAGATGACGCTGGTCCAGGACGGCTATGCGAGCGAATACGCCTCGCCCGAAATCGCCAACCTGCCGGCCTGGGCGAACTACAAGGACACGCTCTATGCCACGACCGTCGAGCCGATCGGCGTGATCTACAACACCAAGGCGCTGTCCGAGGACAAGCTTCCGAAGACCTATGCCGACATGATCGCCTTCCTGAAGGACAACAAGGCCGAGCTTCAGGGCAAGGTCGCGACCTTCGACCCGGAAAAGAGCGGCTCGGGCTTCCTGCATCACTCGAACGACGCCCGCAACCGTTCCGACTTCTGGGATCTGGCGAAGGCCATGGGCGATGACGGCGCGAAGATCTATTCCAGCTCCGGCGGCATGAAGGAAACGGTGGTCTCGGGCGAGAACGTCATTGCCATCAACATCATCGGCTCCTATGCGCTCGACTGGGTGAAGGAAAGCCCGAACCTCGGCGTCCACTTCGCCACCGACTACACGCCGGCCTTCTCGCGCCTCGCGCTGATCACCAAGGACGCGCCGCACCCCAACGCCGCCAAGCTCTTCGTCGACTTCATGCTGTCGAAGGAAGGCCAGTCGCTTCTCGCCGAAGGCGGCCTGCCGTCCGTGCGCGAGGACGTGACCGCCGGTCTCAACGTCAAGACGCTGAACGAGCGCGTCGGCGGCGGCCTGAAGCCGATCGCGGTCGATGAGGGCGTTCTGGAATACATGGACCAGATGAAGCGCGTCCAGTTCCTCAACGATTGGAAAGCCGCCCTCGGCCGCTGATGTCCAGCCGGTCGCGGCGTCCCCGCGGCGCCGCGATCCCGCCACCGTTTGCGAGAGGCAAGAATGTCTACCCACACCCAAGCACCGGCTGCCATTGCGCTCAGCAAGGCGGCGGCCGAAAAGAAGTATCCGGCGAAGATGCCGCGGCACGGCAATGCCGGCGCCTACCGGCGCATCGTCATCGGCCTGCTCGCGCTCGCCGTGCTCGCCCCCGTCGGCCTCATCGTCTACCAGAGCTTCCTGACGGCAGCGTTCTTCAGCCCCCGCGCAAAGTTCGGCTTCGATGCGTACCAGTACGTCTTCACCGACAAGAACTTCTACCGCGCGCTCGGCACGACGGCGATCTTCTCCTTCGGCATGGTGGCCATTTCGGTGCCGCTCGGCGGCCTGCTCGCCTTCCTGATCACGCGCACGGACATCAAGGGCAAGCGCCTGCTCGAAATCCTCGTGCTGGTGCCGATGTTCATCTCCTCCATCGTGCTCGCCTTCGGCTACACGGTCTCGGTCGGCCCGACGGGTTTCGTCTCGCTCTTCATCCGCGGCCTCGTCGGCTTCGTGCCGTGGAACATCTACAGCCTGCCCGGCATGATCCTGATCGCCGGCCTCAGCCATGTGCCGCACGTCTATCTCTACGTCTCGGCGGCCATGCGCAACCTGCCGTCGGATCTCGAGGAAGCCGCGCGCACCACCGGCGCCTCCATCTGGCAGGTCTCGCGCGACGTGACGCTGCCCATGGTGCTGCCGGCGCTCATCTTCGCCGCCGCCCTCAACATCCTGCTCGGCTTCGAGACCTTCGGCATTCCGCTGGTGCTCGGCGATCCGAACGGCATCATGGTGCTCACCACCTATATCTACAAGCTCACCACGCTGTTCGGCACGCCGACCTACCAGCTCATGGCCGTCGTCGCCGTGGTGCTCATCCTCATCACGCTGCCGCTCGTCTGGATGCAGCGCAAGCTGCTGCGCAACGCCCGCAAATACGCCGCGATGGGCGGCAAGGGGGCGCGCGTGGCGACGCTGAAGCTCGGCACGAGCGGCCAGGTCATCGCGCTTTCCATCATCGGCTTCTGGCTCTTCGTCTCGGTCGCCCTGCCCATCGGCGGCATCGCGGTCCGGGCGTTCGTCGATGCCTGGGGCGAGGGCGTCAATCTTCTCGACCAGCTCACCTTCACGAATTTCGACCGGATGCTCGAAGTGCCGAGTCTGGTGCGCGGCATCGTCAACACCGTGCTCCTGTCCGTCGTCGGCGGGGCCGCGGCGGTTGCCATCTACCTGATGGTCGGCCTTGCCGGGCACCGCAACTGGGGCCTGTCGAACACGGTGCTGGACTATATCGTCCTCCTGCCGCGAGCCCTTCCGGGCCTCGTCGTCGGCCTTGCCTTCTTCTGGGTGTTCCTCTTCGTGCCGTTGCTCACGCCGCTGCGCCCGACGCTGGTCAGCCTCTTCGTCGCCTATCTCGTCGTCGGCCTTTCCTACGGTCTCCGGCTTCTCCAGGGCACGCTCATCCAGGTGGCGCCGGAACTGGAGGAATCCGCCCGCACCACGGGCGCCACCATCGGGCGCACCTGGAAGGACGTGGTGATCCCGATCATCCGGCCCGGCCTTGCCGGCGCCTGGGCGCTGATCATGATCATCTTCCTGCGCGAATACGCCACGGGCGTCTACCTCATGGGCGCGGGCACGGAAGTCATCGGCTCGCTTATGGTCTCGCTGCTGCAGACCGGCGCCATGAACACGATTGCCGCCCTTTCCCTCATCAGCATCGTCTTGACGGGCGCAGGCCTCGCACTCGCCCTCCGTTTGGGAGCAAAAATCCATGACTGAACTCGTCGTCAGCAATGTCCAGAAGTGGCTGGGCGGTCTTCAGATACTGAAAGGGGCGTCCTTCACCGCGGAGCGCGGTTCCATCGTCGCCCTGCTCGGCGCCTCGGGCAGCGGCAAGACCACGCTGCTGCGCTGCGTCGCCGGCCTCGAACAGCCGGAAATCGGCGAGATCGTCATCGGCGGCAAGACGGTGCTCGACGGCGCGAAGAAGATCGCGCTGCCGCCCGAGCAGCGCAATATCGGCCTCGTCTTCCAGTCCTACGCGCTCTGGCCGCACCGGACGGTGAAGGAGAATGTCGGCTACGGCCTCAAGCTGCGCGGCGTCACGGCCGCCGACATCGAAAAGCGCGTGCAGGCGATCCTGGAGCGCATGGGCCTCGGCCACCTTGCAGACCGCTTCCCCTCGCAGCTTTCCGGCGGCCAGCAGCAGCGCGTCGCGATCTGCCGCGCGCTCGTCTACGAGCCGCGCGTCCTCCTCCTCGACGAGCCGCTGTCCAACCTCGACGCGAAGCTGCGCGAGGAGGCGCGCTACTGGATCCGCAAGCTGATCCTCGACCTCGAAATCTGCGCCATCCTCGTGACGCACGACCAGAGCGAGGCGCTCGCCGCCGCCGACAACATCCTTCTCCTGCAGGACGGCCGGATCGTCCAGCAGGGCGGGCCGCAGGAGATCTACTCCAACCCGAACAGCTTCTATTCGGCCGATTTCCTCGGGGCGAACAACATCGTCAGGGCGAAGGTCAGGTCCGTCGATGGCAGCCGCACCGTCATCGGCGGCGACAACTGGAGCCTCGACGGCACGGTGCGCGAGGCCGCTGGCCTTGCCGCCTCCGAGGATGCGCGGGCGGTGATCCGCGTCGAGCAGATCAGCGTCAGCGATCGGCCGGAAGCCGGCGGGCTGGAGATGACCCTCGACGACAGCATCTATCTCGGCGACCGCTGGGAATATCGCCTCAGCCGCGGCGATTTCGTCGCCAGGGCCCATGGCGCCCGGCAGCTTTCGACCGGCACGGTCTGGGCGCGCATTCCTTCGGAAAGCGTCTGGGTGTTCTCGGCAGGCCAGCACTAGAGCCGCCGCCGGCGGCCGCCGCTCCTCCCGGCGGTCGCCCCTTTCAAGGGTACTGACATGTCGAAACAGCCCCGGATAACCCTCATCCATGCGACGCCGATCGCCATGGAGCCGATCAGGCTGGCCTTTGCGGATGCCTGGCCGGATGCGGATGTCGTCAACCTGCTCGAAGACAGCCTTTCGCCCGACCGGGCGAAGAGCGCCGACATCACCGAGGCGCTGGCCGCCCGGATCGCGGCGCTCGCGCACTACGGCAAGCAGATCGGCAGCGATGCCGTGCTCTTCACCTGCTCGGCCTTCGGTCGGGCGATCGAGGCGGCGGCGGCGACCCTCGACATCCCGGTTCTGAAGCCGAACGAGGCGATGTTCGAGGCGGCGATCCGCAAGGGCGGGCGGACGGCGATGCTCTACACCTTCCCGCCGGCACGCGAGGGGATGGAGGCGGAATTCCGGGAGGAGGCGGCGCGGATCGACCCGGCCGCGGTCATCGAGAGCGTCCTTGTCGCGGGCGCCATCGATGCGGTGCGCGCCGGCGACGCCGAAACGCACAACCGGCTTGTCGCCGAAGCCGCCGCCCGGCTCGGGGGCTTCGACAGCATCGCCCTTGCCCATTTCTCCACCGCGCGCGCGGTGCCGGCCGTCAGGGCGGTGACGGACATCCCCGTCCTGTCGAGCCCGGGCGCGGCCATCGACAAGCTGAAGCGCCTTCTCGGCGCGGCCTGACCTTCTTTCGGGAGTGACCATTCAATGCTGCTAGGCGTCATTGCGGACGACTTCACCGGGGCGAGCGACATCGCCAACACGCTCGCCAAGGGGCTCACCGGCGGGGACGGTCTTCGCACCGTGCAATATCTCGGCATTCCGAAGGTGGAGGCCGATCCGGCCGTCGAGGCCGGCGTTATCGCGCTGAAGAGCCGGTCCATCGCTGCGGCACTTGCCGTCGAGCAATCGCTTGCCGCGCTTCGCTGGCTGCTGGACCAGGGCTGCCGGCAGGTCGTCTTCAAATATTGCTCGACCTTTGATTCCACGCCGGCCGGCAATATCGGCCCGGTCGCCGAAGCGCTGGCGGAGGCGCTCGGCGTCAGGGGCGTGATTGCCTGCCCGGCCTTTCCGGGTGCCGGCCGGACGGTCTACCAGGGCCATCTTTTCGTGAAGGACCGGCTCCTCGATGAATCCGGCCTTGAGAACCATCCGCTGAACCCGATGACGGATGCGGATATCCGCCGCTGGCTGCGCCTCCAGACGCAAACCGAGGTCGGCCATGTCGATATGGCGACCGTCCAGCGCGGCCCCGTCGCAATCGAGGCGGCCCTGCGGGAGAACGGCGCTAAGGGCCGCACGCTCGTCATCGTCGATGCGATCACGGACGGGGACCTTACCGCCATCGGCCGTGCGGCGGCCGGGCATCCTCTCGTCACCGGCGGCTCGAGCATCGCGATCGGCCTTGCCGCGAACTTCATCGAGAGCGGCCTTGCGGGCGGCACGGGCGCGAATGCCGCCGGCCTCGACGGGCCGGAGGCCATTCTTGCCGGAAGCTGCTCCGGCGCGACGCGGCAACAGGTCGAGATCCATCGCCGGGATCATCCGACGCTCGCCATCGACGTTGCCGGCGTCGTCGCGGGAACGGTGCGCGCCACGGACGTGGCGTCCTTCCTTCTCACAAACGGGGGCAGGGCGCCGCTTGCCTATTCCTCGGGAACGCCGGAGGAGGTGGAGGCCCTGCAGGTGCGGTTCGGGCGCGAGCGCGTCGCCGCGTCGCTCGATGCCCTCTTTGCCGAGACGGCCTGCATGCTGGTTGCGGCCGGTATCCGGCGGCTGGTCGTTGCCGGCGGGGAAACCTCCGGCGCGGTGGTCTCGGCGCTCGATCTCGGCGCGCTCGCCATCGGGGCGGAGATCGATCCGGGCGTGCCGGTGCTCCTCTCCGGCGGGGAAAGGCCCGTGGCGCTTGCGCTGAAGTCCGGCAATTTCGGCGCCCCCGATTTCTTCGCCAAGGCGCTGGAAAGGCTGGCTGGACGATGAGCGCGGAAAACAAGCTGCGCGAGGAGATCGCCCGCCTGTCGAAATCGCTGTTCGACCGCGGCTTCTCGGTCGGCTCGGCCGGCAATATCAGCGCCGCAGTCGAGGACGGGATCCTGATGACGCCGACGAATTCGTGCCTCGGCTTTCTCGACCCGGCCCGCATCTCCAAGCTCGACCGCGCCGGCAACCATGTGTCGGGCGACAAGCCCTCCAAGGAAGTCTTCCTGCACCGGGCCTTCTACGAGACGCGGCCGCAGGCGGGCGCGGTGGTCCATCTGCATTCGACCTTCGCGACGGCGCTGTCGTGCCTTGCCGATACCGATCCGGACGACTGCGTCCCGCCGCTGACGCCCTATGTCGTCATGCGCGTCGGCAAGGTGAAGCTGCTGCCTTACGTCAAGCCGGGCGACGAGCGGATGGGTGACATGATCCGGGCGCTCGGCGGCCGCCATGCCGCCGTGTTGCTTGCCAATCACGGCCCGGTCGTCAGCGGCTGGGACATCGCCTCGGCGGTCTATGCCGCCGAGGAACTGGAGGAGACCGCAAAGCTGCTGGTCCTGCTGCGCGATGCGCCGAAGCGCCTGCTGACGGCGGAGAACGTCGCCGAACTGAACGCCGTCTTCGGCGGCTATTGATCGAAGGAGAGACCCATGCGGACGGCGAGGCTGGACGGCAGGCACGGGAAGCGCAATTCCTTTTCCGCGCATATCGGCTATCTCTTCCGGGAACTGCCCTTTGCCGAGCGTTTCGCCGCGGCCGCCGCCGCCGGGTTCGATGCCGTCGAGCATCCTCACGACGATACCCTCGACCCGGTGGTGCTCGCCGGCCTGCTGGCGGCGCACGGCCTGCGCCTTGCGCAGATGCCCTTCGCATTCGCAGACGCGGCAAAAGGCGAGAAGGGGCTTGCCGCCCTTCCCGGCAGGCAGGAAGAGTTCCGGGCGGCGTTCGACAGGGCGCTCGATTTCGCCGTCGCGGCCGGCGTGCCCTACCTGCATCCGATGGCCGGCATTCCGCGCCCGGAGGATGCGCGCGAGGCCGAGGGCGTCTATCTCGCCAACCTGCATCATGCCGTCGAACGGACGGCCGGGACGCCGGTGAAGATCCTCATCGAGGCCATCAGCGCGGCGGCCGTTCCCGGCTACGCGCTTTCCACGCTGGAAGCGGCCTGCCGGGTGCAGGATGTCTTCGGCCCCGGCAACGTTTCCCTGCTGCTCGACACGTTCCATGCGGCTGCATCCGGCGTCGACCCGGCCGCCTGGATCGCAGCAAACGGCTACCGGCTGGGGCATGTCCATATCGCCGATCATCCCGGACGCCACGAGCCGGGCACCGGCGCCATCGATTTCACGGCCGTCCTCGCCGCGCTCGACGCGCAGGGTTTCGATGGCGCCATCGGCTTCGAATTCGTTCCCTCGTCCGCCGCCACCGCGGGAAGCCTCGGCTTCCTGCAGGCCTGGTGTGCGCAGCAGGACTACACCAGGAGAAGAGCATGATCGTTTCCATCAATCCGGCCGACGGCCGGGAGCTTGCACGCCATGCGCTGCACGACGATGCCCATGTCGACCGCGCGCTCGGCGCGGCGAAGGCGGCGCAGGCCGCCTGGAGGAAGGTGCCGGTCGCCGGGCGCTGCAGTCTGCTGACCGCGATGGCCCGCGTGCTGCGCGCCGGCAAGGCCCGCTATGCGGCAATGATCACCCGCGAGATGGGAAAGCCGATCGCCGAGGCGGAGGCCGAGATCGAGAAATGCGCCTATAACTGCGACTTCTACGCCGAAAACGCCGCAAAATTCCTGGCGGACGAGCCCGTCGCCTCCAATGCCAGCGAGAGCCTTGTGGTCTTCGATCCGCTCGGCGTCGTGCTGGCGATCATGCCGTGGAACTATCCGTTCTGGCAGTTCTTCCGCTTTGCCGCGCCGGCGCTCGCCGCGGGCAACGGCGCGATCCTGAAGCATGCCAACAACGTTCCGCAATGCGCGCTCGCCATCGAGGAGGTCATGAAGGAGGCGGGCTGCCCCGAGGGCCTTTTCGCCGCGCTCCTGATCGAGCCGTCGAAGGTCGCCGGCATCATCGCCGACGAGCGCATCGCCGCCGTCACGCTGACCGGGTCGACGGAGGTCGGCGCCATCGTGGCCGCGCAGGCGGGCAAGGCGCTGAAGAAACAGGTGCTCGAACTCGGCGGTTCCGATCCCTTCATCGTGCTGGCCGATGCCGACCTCGAGGCGGCGGCGAAGGTCGCGGTCAAGGCCCGCTACGTCAATGTCGGCCAGTCCTGCGTCAACGCCAAGCGCTTCATCGTCGAGGAGGCCGTCGCCGACCGCTTCGTCGACCTCTTCCTCGAAGGCGTGGCGGCGCTGAAGATCGGCGATCCGATGGAGCGCGACACCGATATCGGCCCGATGGCCCGCGAGAACCTGATGACCGGCCTGCACGGGCAGGTCGAGCGCACGCTTGCGGCAGGCGCCACGCTGAAGGCCGGCGGAAAGCCGCTCGGCGGCGCCGGCTTCTACTATCCGCCGACCGTGCTCGACAACGTGACGCCGGACATGGCCGCCTTCTGCGAGGAGACCTTCGGCCCGGTCGCCGCGATCATCCGCGTGAAGGACGCTGCGGAGGCGGTGACGCTTGCCAACCAGACGGAATTCGGCCTCGGCGCGGCGCTCTGGACGCGGGATACCGGCCGCGCCCACGGGCTTGCGCGCCAGATCGAGGCGGGCGCCGTCTTCATCAACGGCATGGTCGCCTCCGATCCGCGCTATCCCTTCGGCGGCATCAAGCGCTCGGGCTACGGCCGCGAGCTCGGCGTCTACGGCATCCGCGAATTCGTGAACATCAAGACGGTATGGGTCGGCCCGGCCCGCTGAGGCCCGCCCGGAAAGCGAGGAAAGACCATGACAGCGCAGCCCGCCATCCTCCGCCCGGGGGAACTGACGACGAACGACCGCGGCAACGGCGCCCGCACCACGCCGCTCGTCACCCGCAAATGCGGCTCCACCAGCATGATCAACGGCATCACCGCCTTCGATCCGGGCGCCGCCATCGGCCTCCACAAGCACAATTGCGAAGAGAGCGTGATGGTCATCGAGGGCGAGGCCATCGCCGAGATCGACGGGGTGCAGCACCGTCTCGGCACGAACGACACAACGTGGATCCCGGCGAACGTGCCGCACCGCTTCATCAACCCCACCGACAGGCCGATGCGCATCTTCTGGGTCTATGCCTCCATCGATGCGACGCGCACCATGATCGCCACCGGCGAGGAGCGCTCCATCGATGCCGAGCATGAGGGGGCGTCGAAGGGCGCGCATCCGTGAGGCGGATGACGACGGCCCGGTCGGCGGGGCGGTTCGCGCTGACGCTCGCCATCGCCGCTGCGGGCGGCTTGCTGATGTGGCTGGTGCACATGCCGCTCGCCTGGCTGCTCGGCGCGATGCTGGCGACGGCGCTCTGCACCTTCCTGCATGTTCCCGTGTCGCTTCCCCGGCATGCCCGCCCGCCGATGACGGCGGTGATCGGCGCCATGCTCGGAACGTCCTTCTCGCCGCAGGTCTTCAGCCATGCCGGGGCCTGGATCGTCTCGCTCCTCGGCCTCGTCGTCTTCATCGCGCTCACCGGCTGGCTGGCTTTCACCTATTTCCGGCGCATCGCCGGGCTCGATCCGGTGACCGCCTATTTCTCCGCCATGCCCGGCGGCCTCGTCGAGATGATCACGCTCGGCTCGGAAAAAGGCGGCGACGAGCGCATGATCGCGCTCATCCATGCCGCGCGGATCTTCCTCGTGGTCCTGACGCTTCCTTTCCTGATCGAGACCTTCACCGGCCTCGACATCGACCGCTCCGGCGTTGTTTCGGCAGGCACAGCCGCGGTTTCGATGGACGATGCCGCCTGGTTCCTCGGAGCCGTGGCCGGCGGCGCCGTGCTCGGGGTGCTCCTCAGGCTGCCGGCCCGCTTCCTCCTGGGGCCGATGCTGGTCAGCGCCGCGCTTCATCTTGCCGGCGTGACGGATTTCGAGCTCCCGGCGGCGGCCCTTGCCGTCGCGCAGGTGGTGATCGGCGCGACGATCGGCTGCCGCTTTGCCGGCGCCTCGCCGCGCATGGTGCTGCGGGCCATGGTGCTTTCAGCGGGCGCGACGGTCCTCATGCTGCTGTCGACGCTCCTGTTCTCCTCGCTCCTGTCGCTGGCCGGCGGCGACAGGTTCATTGCCTATGTGCTCGCCTATTCGCCCGGCGGCGTCGCCGAGATGAGCCTCATCGCGCTCTTCCTCGATGTGGAAGTGCCTTTCGTTGTGGTGCATCATCTCGTGCGCGTGCTTACCGTGGTCGCCGGCGCGGCCGCGGTCTTCCGGCTGATGCGGGTGCGGGAGACCTGAGCCGAAGCCGAGGATTGAACTTTGCCGGCCGGCGTCGTATATTCTGCCTGTAAAAAGAGGCATTGGATATGGCAAGTCGGGCATCCGCCGGAGCATTGAAGATCGAAGCGCAGAACGGACCGCTGATCCTTTCCTATATGGATCGCTCGGGCCGGATCGCGGTGAACGCGCTCGCCGACGGGTTCGGCATGTCCAAGACCCAGCTTGCCGAGACGGCAGGGCTGGCGCGCGAAACGCTCTACCGGGCCGAGCGCAGCCGCACGGCGAAGACGCAGGGCCGCCTGCGCGAGATGCTGGAGATCATCAGCCGCGTCACCGACTGGGCGGGCGGCAAGGAGCAGGCCATGGCCTGGTACCGGGCCCAGCCGCTTCCCGCATTCGGCGGGCGCACCGCAGAGGCGCTGGTGAAGGAAGGCAAGGCCGCCGCCGTCCGCGACTATCTCGACCACATGGCGCTCGGCGGTTTTGCTTGAGGTTCGCCGGAACCTGCTATCGGGCGCACGATCCGCGCTGGTCCTTCAAGCCGGTCTCCGGTGACGGAGCGGCGATCCGCGGCGCCCGTTTCAACCCGAAATCCGTTCCCGCGCTCTATCTCGCCCTCAGCATCATGACGGCGGTGAAGGAGGCCAACCAGGGCTTTGCGCACCGTATCGACCCCTGCGTGCTCTGCGCCTACGAGATCGATTGCGAGGACATCGCCGACCTGACGACGCGGGAGGGCAGGCAGGCCCATTCCGTCGCGTTCGACGACATGGCCTGTGCCTGGGCCCTGGCGCTTGCGGAGGGGGAACGGCCCGCCTCCTGGTCCATATACGACCGGCTGCGCGCGGGAGGGATTGCCGGCATCCTCGTTCCGAGCTTTGCGCCCGGCGCGGAAAGCGACGACCGCAATCTCGTGCTCTGGGACTGGGGGCCGGAGCCGCCCCACAAGGTGACCGTCATCGACCCGAGCGGGCGGCTGCCGAAGGACCAGTTGTCCTGGCGATAGGGTTTGCCGGGGCGCGGGAGCACCCCGGCACGCGTGTCTCAGAACTCGTCCCAGCCGGCTTGCGCGGCCGGGGCCGCGGCGCCGCCGCCAAAGGCGGTGGCGAGCTTGCCCATCATGCGCCTTGCCGGCGAGGCGACGCTGGGCGAGGCCGCATGTGCCGCCCTGACGGGCGGCGCGGCGGAAGCTGCTCCGACCTGGAACCGGCCGACGAGCTGGCGCAGCCTGTCGGCATCCGCCGCAAGAGAGGTGCTGGCGGCCGTCGACTGCTCGACCATCGCGGCGTTCTGCTGCGTCGTCTGGTCCATCTGGTTCACGGCGGCGTTGACTTCGGCAAGGCCGACCGACTGCTCGCGCGCCGAGGTGGCGATGGCGTCGAGCTGGGTGTTGATGTCGTTGACGTGCTGGCCGATGACCTTCAGCGCCTCTCCGGTCTCGGTCACGAGGCGCACGCCCCCCTCGACCTCGCCGGCCGAATTGCGGATCAGCTCCTTGATCTCCTTTGCCGCCTGCGCCGAGCGCTGGGCGAGCTCGCGCACTTCCTGGGCGACGACGGCAAAGCCCTTGCCGGCTTCCCCGGCGCGCGCCGCTTCCACGCCGGCGTTCAGCGCCAGGAGGTTCGTCTGGAAGGCAATCTCGTCGATCACGCCGATGATGTTGGAGATCTGGCTGGAGGAGGCCTCGATGCGCTGCATGGCCGCGATGGCGTCGGAAACGACCTTCGAAGAGTGATCGGCCGAGCCGTTGGCTTCCAGCGCCCTGCTGCGGGCTTCCTCCGCGCGCTTGGTGGACTGGGAGACGTTCGCGGTGATCTCGTCCAGCGCGGCGGCGGTCTCTTCGAGCGCCGCGGCCTGCTGCTCCGTGCGGCGCGACAGGTCGTTGGCGGCCTGGCTCAGTTCGCGCGAGCCGCTGTCGATGGAGCCCGTCGCCTGCGAGACCGCCTGCAGGGTGCTGCGAAGCTGGCCGATGGCGGCATTGAAATCCTGGCGCAGGCTTTCGAATTCCGGCGAGAAGGACTGCGTCAGCTCGAAGCCGAGGTCGCCGCCCGCCATGCGCTTCAGGCCTTCGGCAAGCCCGCCGGTCGCCTGTGCCATGGCGGCGGCGCGGGTGCGCTCGACCTCCTGGTTGCGCTCGCGCTCGGCGTCCGCCGCCGTGCGCTCGGCCTCGGTGGAGGCTTCGAGGGCGCGGGTGCGCAGGCCGTTGTCCTTGAAGACCTGCACGGCGCGCGCCATGCCGCCGATCTCGTCGCGGCGCTCCGTCCCTGCGACGGTGGTGTCGAGGTCGCCGCCGGCGAGCGTCGCCATGGTTGCGGAAAGGCCGTTCAGCGGCCGGGCGATCCAGGCACGGACGGCAAGGAAGCCGGCGACGAGGATGACGGCAAGGCCGATCACCACGGCGAGCACGGTCGTCACGATCGTGCTGCGCGCGGTTTCCTGCAGGGCGGCCTGGTGGGCTTCGGCCGCTTCGGTGATCTTGCCGATCTCGTCCGTGATGTCGGCGATCACCGCGGTGAAGGCCGGCATGCAGGTGGCGGCGAAATCGGCTTGCGTGCGGGCGATGTTCGCCTCGTCGAGCGCGGTCTTGGCGTCTGCGATCAGCGCGCCGCAATTGTTGTTGAGCGCGCTGAGGGCGGCGGCCTTGATGGCCCCGATCCGCGCATTGGACGGCGCGGCGGCGATGGCGGTATCCATCTGGCTGCCGAAGAAACCCTCGCTCAGCTTCATGTCGGCGGATGCCGCGTCCTTGGCCTCCTGCGTGCGCGCGATCAGGATGTCGGCGATCGCGGAGCGGATGGAAACGAGGCTGCGGCTGGCGCGGGCCAGCATCAGGGTCGCCTCGGAATCCTCATCCAGCAGCGTCGAATAGGACGTGTTGATGAAGGAGATGCGGGACGTGCTGAAGCCGGCCACGCCGGCCACGAAGAGGCCGAAGACACAGAGGATGACGAGGAATTTGCCGATAACCGGGATGTTGCGCATGGAAGAGGCCTGTTGTGGTGGGTGGCCCATGAAACATGGATATGGTTAGATTTCGCTTAATTATATCTCCCGAAACGGAACGGATATTCGACGAGCGCGTAACGCGGCCATCGGGACGCCCGATGTTTTGCCGCTCCTCATTGCCGCAGGACAAACAATGCGACAATTAGGCTGGGGCGGGAGGCTGGTCACGCCCGGGCTTGATTGGTAAGCCTCCTGCCGAGAGGGTTCGATGAAAAAGCAATTGCACCAGCGCGGGATCGGAAGGGTGGCCTTTGTCGTCGCCGTCCTGATGGCGTTGCAGGCGCTTTTCGGCACGCTGTCGCTCGCAACCGCCGCCGCCCCTTCGCCGGTCGATGCCTTCGGCAATCCGCTCTGCATCACCCATATCGTCGAACGGCAGGAGCCGCCCGCGCCCGGCAAGGAGGATCGTGCCCACGCGCCCGATTGCTGCACGCTGGCCTGCGGCATGGCGGCGGGCTTCGTTTCCACCGAGCGGGCGGTCGCGATCCTCTTCAATCCGCTTGCCCAGCCGTCGCAGCGGATGCCCGACGGCTACGCCGCCCCTGTCGGGCCGGTGCATGACGATCTTCCCGGCCACCCGCGCGGGCCTCCGGCAATCGCCTGACCGCGGACCGGCCTTGCCGCCGGCATGACGGACGGATCCTGCCGCCGCGCCTATGCGCAGGGCAGGGCGGGTCTCACCCCAAACGCCGCTCCTCGCGCCGCCGGCAGCGCCCCGCGCATCCCCCTTTGCGATTTTTCCATTCCAACCGAACCATGCCGGCAGATGACCGGCTTCATCGGAGACAACTATGCTGAAAAGAACCCTCGTCACCGCCGCCGCCCTCGTGCTCGGCGCAGGAACCGCCTTCGCCCATGTTTCGCTGCAGGTGAAGGAGGCGCCGGTCGGCTCGTCCTACCGGGCGATCTTCCAGGTGCCGCACGGCTGCGAAGGCAAGCCCACCAACGTGGTCCGCGTGCAGATCCCGGAAGGCGTGATCGCCGTCAAGCCGCAGCCCAAGGCCGGCTGGACGCTCGAAAAGGTCAGGGGCGCCTATGCGAAGTCCTACGACTACTACGGCACGCCGACCAGCGAAGGCGTGAAGGAGATCGTCTGGAGCGGCGGCACTCTCGGCGACGACGAATATGACGAGTTCGTGCTCCGGGTCTACCTCACCAAGGACCTGAAGGCGGGCGACACGCTCTATTTCCCCGTCGTGCAGGAATGCCCGGATGGCGTTGCCGAACGCTGGATCGAGCTTCCGGCCGCAGGCCAGTCGGCGGACGACCTTGAACTTCCCGCGCCGGGTGTGAAGCTGCTCGAAGCCACGAGCGGCCACTGAGGCCGTTCCGGCCGGCGCCGTCTGGCGCCGGCCAAGCCTTCGCGATGAGGAGAGTGTTCGTGCGGAACCGCAATCCTGGCCGATCCGGCATTCTGGCCGCCCTTACCGGCATCCTGTGGTGCTGCCTGACGGCGGCGGCGATGGCCCATGCCGCGCTGACGGGCGCGGTGCCCTCGGACGGCGCCGTCGTCGCGGCGCCGCCGAAGACCCTGTCGCTCTCCTTCAGCGAGCCGGTTTCACCCCTCGTTCTGAAGCTCGTCCTGCCGGACGGGCGGGCGCGGGCGCTCGACACCTTCGTGCTGCGCGACCGGACCCTCGAGATCACGCCTCCCGCCGATCTCGGCACGGGAACCCATGTGCTGACCTGGCGCGTCGTGTCGGAGGACGGGCATCCGGTCGGCGGGTCCACGATCTTTTCCATCGGCGCGCCGAGCGGCGCGCCGCAGGCGGCCGCGAACGCCGTCGACTGGCCGGTGCGCGGCGCGCTGTGGCTGGCGAGGATCGCGCTCTATGCGGGCCTCTTCTTCGGCATCGGCGGCGTTTTCGCCGTGCGCTGGCTGATCGCCGATGACGGCGATGGTCCCGCGCCGGTAAGGGCGGCCACGCTGCTCGGTCTTCTCGCGACCGTCCTTTCCCTCGGCCTGCAAGGCCTCGACGCCCTCGGTGCGCCGCTTTCCGGCCTTCTCGATCTCGCTGCGTGGAAGGCCGGCCTTGCGACGAGCTTCGGCGCGACCGTCGTGGTGCTGGCCGCGGCCTTCTGCCTTGCCGTCCTCGCAACACGATCCCGCTCGCCGGCAATGCGGCGCGGCGCTTCGATGGTCGCCCTTCTTGCGGGAAGCGGCGCGCTGGCGCTGAGCGGCCATGCCAGCGCCGCCGCGCCCCAATGGCTGATGCGGCCGGCGGTCTTCGTGCATGCGCTGACGATCGCGATCTGGATCGGCGCGCTCCTGCCGCTCGCCTCCGCGCTGCGGCGCGATGGGGAGGCTGGCCGCAAGGCGCTCGGCCGCTTCTCCAGGTTGATCCCGCTTTGCGTCGGCCTGCTCGTCCTCGCCGGCATCGTGCTCGCGGTCGTCCAGGTCGGAAAGCCGGCCGCCCTTCTTTCGACGGCCTACGGCAATGTGCTCCTGGCGAAGATCGCCCTGCTGTTCCTCCTGTTCGCCCTCGTTGCCGTCAATCGCTGGAGGCTCACGGGCCCGGCCGCGAAAGGGGAGGCCAAAGCGGTGCGCCGGCTTTGCCGGGCTATCGCCGTCGAGAGCCTGATCGTCCTTGCGGTCTTCGCCGTCGCGGCGACATGGCGCTTCACGCCGCCGCCGCGCGCGCTCGCCGTCGCGGCCGCCGAGCCTGCCTCGATCCATATCCATTCCGACAAGGCGATGGCGGAGGTCACGGTGACGCCGGGCGGGGCCGGGCCGGTGGACATCTCCGCCGTCATCCTCTCGGCGGAGTTCGAACCGCTGGCCGCGAAGGAGGTGACGTTCGTGCTCTCCAACCCGCAGGCGGGCGTCGAGCCGATGCGCCGGAAGACCGAACTGCAGGCGGACGGGAGCTGGCGCGCCGCCGGCGTCGTCATTCCGCTCGCCGGCCGGTGGCAATTGCGCGTCGACGTGCTGATCAGCGATTTCGAGCTCGTGCGCCTGCAGGGCGAGATCGATATCCGGTCCTAGGACTCAGTGCAGGCCGCCGACGCCGAGCAGGGTTTCCACCGCATGCTGGTCGGCGGCGAGCGCCGCGGGCGTGCCCGTCCAGGCGATGCGGCCGCGCTCGAGGACGATCACCTCGTCGGCGAAATCGAGCGCGCTCTGGATGCGCTGCTCGACGAGCAGGATCGTCATGTCGCCGGATGCCGCCAGCGTGCCGAAGGCGGCCATCAGCTCCTCGCAGATGACGGGGGCGAGCCCCTCCAGCGGCTCGTCGAGCAGCAGCACGGAGGGCTGGCCGAGAATGGTGCGCGCCGTCGTCAGCATCTGCTGCTCGCCGCCGGAAAGCTGCGAGCCGAGGTTCTTCCGCCGCTCCTTGAGGCGCGGGAACATGGCGTAGGCCTCCTCGATGGCCGCGCGCGGCCGGGCCTTGAGGCCGACGAAGAGGTTCTCCTCGACGGTCAGCGTGGGAAAGACGTCGCGCGACTGCGGCACGTAGCCGAGGCCCCTGAGGGCACGCGCCGCACTGTCGATGCCCTCGATGGCCGCGCCGCCGAGGCGGATCTCGCCGCCGTAGCGCTTCGTCTGGCCGGCGAGGGTGGCGAAGAGCGTCGACTTGCCCATGCCGTTGCGGCCGAGCACGGCGAGGCGACGGCCGGCGGGGGCGGAGAAGGAAATGTCCTCCAGCACCCGCGTCGGGCCGTAGCCGGCCGAGAGGCCGGAGATTTCAAGCGACGCTGCGGGCATCGGCATAGCTCCCGAGATAGGCCTGGCGGACGCGGGCGTCCTTCGTGACGGCATCCGGCGACCCGTCGAAGATGATCTCGCCCGCCGCCAGCACGACGACCCGTTTCGCGAAACGGAAGACGAGGTCCATGTCGTGCTCGATCATCAGGACGGCGAGGTCGGCCGGCAGGTCGGCGATCGCCTGTTCGATGCGTGCCGTATCGCTCTGCGGCACGCCGGCGGCCGGCTCGTCGAGCAGCAGCACGCGGGGTTTGAGGGCGAGTGCCAGCGCCAGTTCCAGAAGACGCTGCTGGCCGTAGGCGATCTCGCTGACCGGGTGGCGGGCAAGATGGGCGATGCCGAGCCGCGACAGCAGCGCATGCGTTTCGTCCATCACTTCCGGCATGGCGCGGTGGCTTGAGAACATGCCGCCGGAGCGGCCCTCCCGCTGGAGGATGGCGAGCGCGACGTGCTCCTCCGGCGTCATCTCGGAAAAGAGGCGCGTGACCTGGAAGGAGCGCACGAGGCCGCGGCGCACGCGCGGTGTTGGGCCGAGACGCGTGACGTCCTCGCCGGCGAGCGTCACGCTGCCGGAATCGGGCAGAAGATTGCCGGTGACGAGGTTGACGAAGGTGGTCTTTCCCGCGCCGTTCGGGCCGATCAGCGCCACCCGGTCGCCCGGCGCCATGGCGAGCGAGACGTCGTTGGTGACGGCAAGGCCGCCGAACATCTTCTTCAGGTTGCGGACGTCGAAGATCGCACTCATGGGGCTTTCCTCCCGCGGCGTTCGAAGACGGCCGCGAGCGAGCCGTAGAGGCCCTTCGGCGCGAAGAGCACCACGGCGATCAGCAGCGCGCCGACGATGGTGAGCCAGTGGAACGGGTTGGCCGCCGAGACGACGTCCTCGAACCACATGAAGGCGGCCGTGCCGATCAGCGCGCCGTAGAGCGAGCCGGTGCCGCCGAGAACGAGCATGACCAGCGCCTCGGCCGAAAGCGTGAAGGAAAGGCTGTCGAGGCCGACGACCTGGGTGGAGATGGCGTTGAGTGCTCCGCCGGCCCCCGCGACGGCGCCGGAGATGGCATACATCTTCACCAGCGTGCCGTGCACCGAGCCACCCATGGCGCGGACGCGCACGGGATCCTGCCTTATGCCGCGGCACAGCATGCCGAAGGGCGAGCGGACGATCTGGCGCAGGATGACGAAGGCGAGGACGAGCAGGACGATGCCGAAGACATAGGCCGTGCGGCCCCAGAGGTCGAATTGCCAGTGGCCCAGGAGGGCGTCCGGCGTGATGCCGGCGAGCCCGTCGCTGCCGCCGGTCCAGCCGGAAGCCTTGTTGGCCGCCTCGTGGGCGAGGTGGATGATGGCGATGGACAGAACGAGCTGCGGCAGGCCGTGGGCGCGCAGCACCACCGCGCCGGAAACGAGGCCGGCGAGCGCGCCGGCAAGAATGCCGGCGGCGAGCATGGCGATGGGGTCGGTGATGCCGAAATGCGCGGCCGCGATGCCCGCGCCGTAGGCTCCCGCGCCGAAGAGGGCGGCATGGCCGAGCGTCGCCACGCCGCAATAGCCGGTGACGAGGTCGAGCGAGAGAACGAGCAGCGCGATGGCCGTGATGCGGGTCAGCAGCGCCAGGTTGTTGGGGAAGAGGAAATAGCCGAGGACGGCGACGGCGAGGATGGCGAGGACGCCGATGGCGTCGCGCGTCAGCCGTCCGCCGGTGAGGGAGGCCGCGCCGGAATTGGTGGTCAGCGCCATTACTTCGCCCTTCCGGCAAGGCCGCGCGGGAAGAGCCAGACGATGGCGATGACCGCGAGGTAGAAGAAGAATTCGCCGAATTCCGGCATGAGGTAGCGTCCCGTCGTGTCGATGGCGCCGAGGAGGAGGCAGGCGGCGAGCGCGCCCGGAATGGAGCCCGCCCCGCCGACCGAGACGACGACGAGGAAGGTCACCATGTAGCGCAGCGCGTAATAGGGCTCGATCGGCAGCAGTTCGGCGCCGACGACGCCCCCGAAGGCGGCAAGGCCGACGGCGACGGCGAAGCTGACGGCATAGACGATCTCGGTCCTGACGCCGAGGGCCGCGGCCATGGCGGCATTGTCGACCGCCGCGCGCAGCTTCACGCCGAAGGCGGTGCGCTCGATGAAGTACCAGAGGCCGAGCGCCACGGCGGCGCCGCAGCCGATGACGAAGAGCCGGTGGGCCGAGACGGTGCGGAAGCCGAGGCTGACGGGCTCGCGCAGCGCATCCGGCGTCGGAATGGTCTTCAGCGTCGGGCCGAAGACGTAGTTGGCGATGCCGATGACGCAGAATGTGATGCCGATGGTCATCAGCACCTGCGTCAGCTCCGGCTGGCCGTAGATGCGGCGGTAGAGGAAGCGTTCGATGGGAATGGCGATGAGGATGGTGCCGGCGACGGCCAGCAGCACCGCGAGCGCATAGGCAAGCCCGAGGTCGCGCGCCGCATAGGAGGCGATATAGCCGCCGATCATCGCGAAGGCCCCATGCGCCAGGTTGACGACCCGCATCAGCCCCATCGTCACCGAAAGGCCGATGGAGATGACGAAGAGCACCATGCCATAGGCAAGGGCGTCGACACCGATGCTGAAGATCGTTTGCATGGACCTGTCCTGTATTGCCGGGCTTGCGGCCGTTCGTTCGTGCAGGGCGAGCCGGGCGGGTGGATCCTCGGGTCGAGCCCGAGGATGACGCAAGAAGAGAGGGCCGCGGATCGAGGCGGCGTTGCCGCATGCCGCAACCTTCGATGCAGCGCGCGACCTTTCCTCCCCACCGTCATCCTCGGGCTGGACCCGAGGATCCACCGCCTCCTGCGCCAGCCGCCCCTTATTTCGCCGCTTCCAGCCCCGGGTCGCCCTGCTTCTCGAAGGTCTGGATTTCCTTGTTGTAATAGGTCCCGTCCGCCGCCTTGGCGACTTCGCGCAGATAGATGTTCTGCGTGATGTGGCGCGTCTCGGGATCGATCGAGACGGGGCCGCGCGGGCTTTCCCAGGCGAGGCCCTTGACGGCTTCGACGGCCTTGGCCGCGTCCTGCTCGCCGCCCGTCGCCTCGATCATCTTGTAGATGACATGCATGCCGTCATAGGCGCCGACCGCGGGGAAGGAGAGTTCGGCGGGGTTGCCGATCGCCTTGCCGGCGGCTTCCACGAACTTCTTGTTCTCCGGCGAATCGTGCGAGACGGCGTAGTGGAACGTGGTCGTCAGGCCGAGGGCTGCCTCGCCGAGCGCCGGCAGGTCGGATTCCTGCGTGAGGTCGCCGGGCGCGAAGAACTTGATGCCGGCATCCTTCAGGCCGTTCTCGTTGAAGGCCTTGACGAAGCCGAGGGTCGTCGGGCCGGAGGGCAGGAAGGCGAAGACGCCGTCGGCGCCCGAATCCTTGATGCGCTGCATGATCGGCGAGAAGTCGTTGGTCTGGAGCGGCATGCGGATCGCCTCGACGACCTCGCCGCCGGCCTTCTCGAAGCCGGCCTTGAAGGCGGCTTCCGCGTCGATGCCCGGGCCGTAGTCGCTGACCACGGAGATGATCTTCTTCGCGCCGCCGTCGAAGGCGACCTTGGCGATCGGCGTCGAGGTCTGCCAGGTGGTGAAGGAGGTGCGCACCACATAGGGGCTCTTGGTGACGATGGCCGAGGTCGCGGCGTTCATCACGATCATCGGCACGTTCGCCTGCTCGAGCAGCGGCGTTGCGGCCATGGCGTCCGGCGTGAAGTAGAAGCCGGCGAGATACTGCACACCCTCCTTGACGACGAGTTCCTGCGACAGGGCTTTCGACTGCGCCGGGTCGGCGGTCGGCACGTCGCGGTAGATGATCTCGACGGTGTCGTCGCCTACGGTGTTGCCGTTCAGCGCCATATAGGCGTCGATGCCGGCCTTGAAGTTCTTGCCCTGGAGCGCGAAGGGACCGGAGAACGGCCCGATGACGCCGACCTTGATCGTATCGGCGTGGGCGACGCCGCCCATGAGGGCAGCCGCCAGCGCGGCAAATGCAAGTTTCTTCATGTTTTCCTCCCTGAAAGACCGGCCTCCCGCCGGCGTTCGAGCCGCCCCAAAATAGCTTTTGTCAGATTGCCAGATGAAACGGTGATGTAAAATGAAAAAATCGGCCAATTTCATAACTTAGAAATTATGAAACTAACCTAGCCCGTGCCGAATTCCTCGATCGAGGAGAAGAGCTCGTCGGCGAGGCGAAGCGATGCACCGCAGGCCACCACCATCTGCGGCAGGATCATCCATTCCAGCGTCCAGGCCGCGCCGGAGCGCTCCTGCTCGTGCACCATCGCCTGCGCCATGCCGCCGAGCTGCACGGCGTTGAAGCGGGCGAGCGTCACCAACATCTCGGCGGCGACGGGGTTCTGCTTGTGCGGCATGGCGGAGGAGCCGCCGCCGCCGGCAAGCGCGATCTCGCCGCCGCGGTCGGCCATCAGGGCGATGTCCCCGCCGGCCTTGCCGAGGCTGCCGGTGATGGCGGCGAGGAGCCCGGCGAGCTCCAGCAGGTCGCCCCGCTGGCTCTGCCATTGCGGCGTGTCGGCAAGGTCGAGCTCGGCCGCCAGCGTGGCGCGCACCTCGCGGCCCTTGCCGGCGAGTTTTTCCAGCGTGCCGGCCGCGCCGCCGAACTGCACCGGGAGGCCTTCCAGAGTGAGGTCCTGCAGCCGCTCGACGTGGCGCTCCAGCGGAACCCACCAGGACCGGAGGCGGTCGGCCACGGCAATCGGGATCGCCGGCTGCATGCGGGTGTGGCCCATCACCTGCCGGCCGTCGAAACGCACCGAGAGGCCGACGAGATAGCCGATCAGCCCATTCAGCCGGTCTTCGAAGATGGGCAGCGCCCGGGCGAGGCGCAGCATCAGGCCGGTGTCGATGACGTCCTGGCTGGTCGCGCCGAAATGCACATGCCGGCCATGCGGCTCGCCGACGGCGGCGCGAAGCTGGCGCACGAGGTCGGGCACGACGACGCCGTCGCGCGCGGTCGCCTTGCGCAGGCTTGCGATATCCGGCGAGAAACGACGGACGGTGCTTTCGATGGCGCGCGCCGCCGCGGCCGGGATGATGCCCTCGGCGACTTCCGCCTTTGCCAGCGCCACCTCGAAGGCGAGCATGGCTTCGATCTCTGCGGCGGCGGAGAAGAGCGCGGCCACTTCCTCGTCGCCGAGAAGACCGGAAAGATAGGGGTGATCGAAGGGCGAGACGGTCATGGGCGCGCTTTCGAGGTGAACGGTGGGCGGAGGTGGATCCTCGGGTCGAGCCCGAGGATGACGGAGGGGAGGATATGTCGCCGGTCTCTTGAACGGTCCGGCAAACGGGGCCATCCGGAAAGCCTCGCCCTCTCTTCTTTCGTCATCCTCGGGCTTGACCCGAGGATCCATGAGCGGAAGGCTCACCATACGCCATCAGATGTCGAAGAACACCGTCTCCTTCTCCCCCTGCAGGTGAATGTCGAAGCGGTAGGTGTCGCCGTCCGCCGGTGCGATCAGCGTCGGCACGCGCACGCGGTGCTCGATGCGTGCGAGGATCGGGTCTTCCGCGTTGGCCGCCTCCTCGTCGCCGAAATACATCCGCGTGTTGAGGCCGAGATTGATGCCGCGGGCGACGATCCAGAAGGAGATGTGCGGCGCCATCGGGCGCCCGTCCCTGAAAGGAACGCGGCCGGGCTTGACGGTCTCGAAGCGGTATTCGCCGGTCGTGCCGTCCGTCGCGCAGCGGCCCCAGCCGGTAAAGTTGGGATCGGCGCTGCCGCGCAGCTCCGAGGGGCTGTTGTAGAGGCCGCTGGCGTCCGCCTGCCAGATCTCGATGAGGGCATCCTTCAGCGGCGTGCCGGTGCCGTCCAGAACGCGGCCGATGACGGCGATGCGCCGGCCGAGCGTCTTCTCGTTCACCATCGTGGCGCCGAGATCGGCGTCATAGACGCCGCCGATGCCGGAAAAATTCGGCGTCAGGCCGATGTGGACGTAAGGCCCCGCCGTCTGCGAGGGGCTTTCCTTGAGGTAGCCGAGCGGTTGCACCATCAGTTGCCCTCCATCCGGTTCTCGAAGAGCGTCGAGCGGCGCCCGCGCAGCACGATGTCGAACTTGTAGGCGCGCGCATCCATCGGGATCGTGTTGGCCCAGTCGAGGGCGGCGACGAGCTGCTCGACGGCCGCCTTGTCCGGGATCGTCTGGACGATGGGACATTTCCAGATCATCGGGTCGCCCTCGAAATACATCTGCGTGATGAGCCGCTGGGCAAAGCCGTGGCCGAAGACGGAGAAGTGGATATGCGCCGGGCGCCAGTCGTTGACGCCGTTCGGCCAGGGATAGGGGCCGGGCTTGACGGTGCGAAAGGCGTAATAGCCGTCCTCGTCGGTGATGGTGCGCCCGCAGCCGCCGAAATTCGGATCGAGCGGGGCGAGATAGCTTTCCTTCTTGTGGCGGTAGCGCCCGGCGGCATTGGCCTGCCAGAATTCGAGCAGCGCGCCCGGCACGGGCCGCGCCCGCTCGTCGAGCACGCGGCCGTGCACGATGATGCGCTCGCCGATGGCGCTCTCGCCGGGCTTTGCGAAATTGTGGATGAGGTCGTTGTCGAGCTCGCCCAGCATGGAATGGCCGAAGACCGGGCCGGTGATCTCGGACATCGTGCCGTCGAGGGAGAGCAGCGCCTTCTGCGGCGAGCGCAGCACGGAGGTCTTGTAGCCGGGCGTCAGGCCCGGCGGATGCCAGAGCCGGTCGCGGGAGAAGAAAGCGCCCGTTTCGGGCTTGCGGTTGGAAAAATCTGTCATCTCTGCCTCAGGCCGCCTTTTCGGCGTCCATGTCCTCGAAAACCTGCTTGGCGACCTTGATCGCCCGGTTGGCCGCCGGCACGCCGGCATAGATCGCCACATGCAAAAGCGCCTCCGCGATATCGTCGCGGCTCGCGCCGGTGTTGACCGTGGCGCGCACATGCATGGCCACCTCCTCGTCGTGGCCGAGGGCGGCGAGCAGGGCGATCGTCACCATGGAGCGCTCGCGCTTCGTCCAGCCGGGCCGCGACCAGACCGTGCCCCATGCGCCCTCGGTGATCAACTCCTGGAAGGGCTGGTCGAAGGCGGTGGCGGCGGAGGAGGCGCGGTCGACATGGCTGTCGCCGAGCACCGCGCGGCGGGTCACCATGCCCTGGCGGTAGTGGTCGGAAAAGGTATGGGCGTCAGCCATGCGGTTCGTCTCCGGCAGGTAGGGTGGCGAGGAAGGCGCGGATCATCTCGGCGAGGATTTCCGGCTGCTCGATGCTGGGAATGTGCCCGGCGCCCTTGATGACCTCGTAGCGCGCGCCGGTGATGAGCCTTGCCATGGAGAGCACGAGGTCCGGCGGCGTCGAGCCGTCCTCCTCGCCGACGACGCAGAGCGCCGGCACGGAAATGCGTTTCGTGCTCTCGGTGAGGTCGGCATCGCGCAGGGCCGCGCAGGTCGCGGCATAGCCAGTCGCCGACTGGCGGGTCAGCATGTTGCGGTAACCGTGATAGGCGGCGTTCTCCGGCCGGCGGAAGGCGGGGGTGAACCAGCGCTCCAGCACGGCGTCCGCAAGGCTCTCGATGCCCTTCGCCTCGATGGCCTCGATGCGGGCGTTCCACATCTCGGCCGTGCCGATCTTGTGCGCCGTGTCGCAGAGGACGA
The DNA here is from genome assembly GCF_014203155.1 of Shinella fusca. Classification (GTDB taxonomy): domain Bacteria; phylum Pseudomonadota; class Alphaproteobacteria; order Rhizobiales; family Rhizobiaceae; genus Shinella; species Shinella fusca. The sequence goes on along the minus strand of NZ_JACHIK010000004.1, from coordinate 56,136 downwards.
GGGCTTTCACGAGGTCGGGGCGCTTTGCGGCGAGCCCCTGCGCGATCATGCCGCCGACGGAGACGCCGCAGATGACGGCGTCCTTCACGTCCAGCCGGTCGAGCAGGGCGGCGAGATCGAGCACATGGTCGTCGATGGAATAGGGCACCTGGCCGAGATCGGAGAGGCCGTGACCGCGCTTGTCGTAGGTGACGATCGGGAAATCGCCGGCAAGGCGCACCACGACGTCGCGCCAGATGCGGAAATCGGTGCCGAGCGAATTGGCGAACACGATCACCGGCCGGCCGGCCGGTCCGCCGATCAGCTGATGATGCAGGATGACGTCGTTGACGGTCGCGAATTGCACGTCTCTCTCCTCCGTGCGCTGAGATTGATCCCTTGATCTGGTTAGGTAAAATGATATTTCATGCCGTTCCGTTAACTGTGGGGTTATGAAAGCCATGATCGACAGCCGGATCAAGTTTCGCCATCTGCAGACCTTTGTCGAGGTGGCGCGCCAGAGAAGCGTGATGAAGGCGGCAGGATTGCTGCATGTCAGCCAGCCGGCGGTGACCAAGACGATCCGTGAACTGGAGGAAGTCCTCGGCGTCGCCGTCTTCGAGCGCGAGGGCCGGGGCATCAAGATCACCCGCTACGGCGAGGTCTTCCTCAAGCATGCCGGCGCGGCGCTGGCGGCGCTGCGCCACGGCTTCGATTCCGTCTCGCAGGCGCGCTCCGGCGACGCCCCGCCGATCCGTATCGGCGCGCTGCCGACCGTCTCCACACGCATCATGCCGCAGGCGATGATGCTGTTCCTCAAGGAGGAGACGGGCGCGCGGATCAAGATCGTCACGGGCGAGAATGCCGTGCTGCTGGAGCAACTGCGCATCGGTGACCTCGACCTCGTCGTCGGGCGGCTGGCCGCGCCGGAAAAGATGACGGGCTTCTCCTTCGAGCATCTCTATTCGGAGAAGGTCGTCTTCTGCGTGCGCGCCGGCCATCCGCTGCTCGGCGGCGCGGCCTTCGCCGGGTTCGACGCCTATCCCGTGCTGATGCCGACGCACGGCTCGATCATCCGGCCGTTCGTCGACAGTTTCCTCATCGCCAACGGCGTTGCCGGCCTGCCGAACCAGATCGAGACCGTCTCCGACGCCTTCGGCCGCGCCTTCGTGCGCCAGAGCGATGCCATCTGGATCATCTCCGAAGGGGTCGTGGCGGCGGATATCGCGGAAGGCAAGCTCGCCGCGCTGCCCATCGGGACGGGCGAGACGAAGGGGCCGGTGGGCCTCACCATGCGCACCGACGCCGTGCCCTCCATGCCGCTCTCCATCCTCATGCAGACGATCCGCGAGGTGGCGGGCAGGGTGTCGCCTGCCGCGTAAGACCGGGTCTAGTAGGGAAGGCCGACGTAGTTTTCCGCCAGCACCGTTTCGGCCGCGCGCGAATGGGTGAGATAGGCGAGTTCGGCTTCCTGGATCTTCTGGTCGAAATCGCCGGTATCCGGAAACCGGTGCAGCATTGTCGTCATCCACCAGGAAAAGCGCACGGCCTTCCAGACGCGGGCGAGCGCCCGGCCCGAATAGGCCTCGATTCCGGCATTCGAGCGGTCCTTGTAATGCTCCATCAGGCCGGCGAAGAGATAGTGCACGTCGCTGGCCGCAAGGTTCAGGCCCTTGGCGCCGGTCGGCGGCACGATATGGGCGGCGTCGCCGACGAGGAAGAGCCGGCCGAAGCGCATCGGCTCGGCGACGAAGGAGCGCAGCGGCGCGATGGATTTCTCGAAGCTCGCGCCGGTGACCATCGCCTCGGCATGGTGGGCGGGCAGGCGGCGGCGCAGTTCGTCCCAGAAGCGGCCGTCCGACCACGCCTCCGCCTTCTCGTCGAGCGCGCACTGGATGTAGTAGCGGCTGCGGGTTTGCGAGCGCATGGAACAGAGCGCGAAGCCGCGCGGGTGGTTGGCATAGACCAGCTCGTGGCTGACGGGGGGCACGTCGGCGAGGATGCCGAGCCAGCCGAAGGGATAGACCTTCTCGAAGGTGCGGATCGCGTTTTCCGGCACGGCCTTGCGGCTCGCCCCGTGGAAGCCGTCGCAGCCGGCGATGAAATCGCAGTCGATGCGGTGCGTGATGCCGTCCTTCTCGTAGGTGACGAAGGGGCTTTCGCCGTCAAAACCCTGCGGCGTCACGTTCGCCGCCTCGTAGACCGTCGGGCGGCCGTCCGCTTCGCGCTTTTCGATGAGGTCGCGCGTCAGCTCTGTCTGGCCGTAGACGGTCACGCGCTTGCCGTCGGTGAGGCCGAAGAGGTCGATGCGGTGATCGCGGCCGTCGAAGGCGAGCGAGAAGCCGTCATGCGGCAGGCCCTCGGCATGCATGCGCGTGCCGACGCCGGCCTTGTCCATCAGGCCGACCATGCCTTCCTCCAGCACCCCGGCGCGCACGCGCGAAAGGATATGCTCGCGGCTCGCGCGGTCGAGAATGATCGTCTCGATGCCGGCATCGCCGAGCAACTGGCCGAGCAGGAGGCCCGACGGACCCGAGCCGATGATCGCGACCTGAACGCGCATGATGTCCTCCCTCAAACTGGCATTTGACAAATTGTCGGCGGGAAGGGCCGGGCAGGACAATGGACGGAACGGTCTTCCGCTTGTACAAATCGAACATCGAAAATCCGGGTGCCGAGATGACGAGACCTGTCCCGACCTACGAGCTCTACGGTGAAAAGACCGGAAATGCCCCGGATTTCTGGTTGCACTGCGAAACGATCCCCTCGCGCAGCAGCCTGCACCGCTACGAGATCGGCCTGCACCGGCACGAGAGCTTCTTCCAGATCCTGTACATTTCCGCCGGATCGGGCGATGCGCTGTTCGGCGGCGAGCGCCTTGCCCTCAAGCCTTCCGCCGTCGTCACCGTGCCGCCGGCCGTGAGTCACGGGTTCCGCTTCTCGCGGGATATCGACGGCTATGTCTTCACGCTGCTCGCCTCGCATCTGCGCCTTTCCGGCGCCGTGGGGCGCTTTGCGGCGGCGCCGCGCGTCACCGCCCTCGATCCCCTCGATGCGGACGGCGCCTTCGTCTTGGCGACGCTCGAACGGCTGGCCGGCGAATGGGCGGGCCGGCGCGGCGGGCGCACGGACCTGATGGAGGCCTATCTGGTCTCCATCTTGACGCTGACGGCACGGCTATGGGGGCGCGGCACCCCGGAGGACGCGGACGATGCGGAGCGGCGGATGGAACATCTCAACGGCCTCGTCCAGCAGCATTTCCGTAGCCAGAAGCCGGCCGGATTCTATGCGCAGGAACTCGGCATCTCGCCGACCCATCTCAACCGCATCGTCAAGGCGGCGACGGGGCTGACGGCCCATGCCTATATCGGCCGTAAGCTGATCGACGAGGCGAAGCGCGAACTCGTCTTCACCGACCTTGCCGCGCAGGAGATCGGCCTTCGCCTCGGCTTTGCCGACCCCGCCTATTTCTCGCGTTATTTCCTGCGCGAGACGGGCGAGACGCCGCGCGCCTTCCGGCTTTCCGAGCGGGCGCGGCTTGCCGCTCAGTCGGCGGAGTAGCGCTCCTCCGCCCACGGGTCGCCGCGCATGTGATAGCCGTTGCGCTCCCAGAAGCCGGCCTGGTCGCCGGGCAGGAAATCGATGCGCGTCAGCCACTTGGCGCTCTTCCAGAAATAGAGGTGCGGCACGACGAGGCGCATCGGCCCGCCATGCTCGACGGAAAGCGGCCGGCCCTCCCAATGGGTGGCGAGGATGGCGTCCTCGGCGGCGAAATCGGCAAGCGGCAGGTTCGTCGTGTAGCCGTCGTAACTCGTCAGCATCACGAAGTGCGCTTCCGGCCGCGGCATGACGAGGTCGAGGAGGTCGCGGGTGGCGACGCCTTCCCAGCGGTTGTCGTAGCGCGACCAGGTGGTCACGCAATGGATGTCGGTGAGCTTGTGGCTTTGCGGCAAAGCGAGGAAATCGGTCCAGCCAAGGGAGACCGGGTTCTCCGCGCCGCCCTTGACGTCGAGCCGCCAGCTTTCGGGGCGGATCACCGGCTGCTGGCCGAGGTCGAGCACCGGCCAGTCCCTGACGAGATGCTGGCCCGGCGGCAGGCGATCGGTCTCCGGCCGTGCGATGCGGCCGGTCAGGAATTTCCCCTGGTCCGCCCATTGGCGCTTGGTGCGGGTGAGCTTGGTCTCGTCGTCGCTCATGGCGGCCTCCTGTTGCGGTGCAAAAGGTGGGGCCGCGCCCTGGCGTTTGTCAAGGATCGGTCAGGCGAGGAGGGGGCGTAGCGCCGCCTGGACCGCGCGCATTTCCGGCAGGTAGCGCGCGACCATGTCCTCGGCCGCCGCATGGGCGGCCGGCGCGCCGATGTTGAGCGCGGCGACCACGCGCCCGCGGGCGTTTTCCAGCGGCACGGCGATGGAGCGCAGGCCGATCTCCAGTTCCTGGTCGATCAGCGCATGGCCTTGCCGGCGCACGCGGGAAAGCTCCTCCATCAGCGCTTCGGGGTCGGTTTTCGTGAAGGGCGTATTCGCCCGCCGGTCGGAGGCCTCGACGATGGCCCGCGCCTCGGCCTCGGGAAGGGCCGCGAGCAGCACGCGTCCCATCGAGGCGCAATAGGCCGGCAGGCGCGAGCCGGGCATCAGGCTGATCGACATGACGCGCTTCTGCGCCGCCCGCGCGACATAGACGATCTCCGCCCCGTCGAGCACGGAGACGGAGGCGCTCTGCCCGACCTTTTCGGAAAGCTGGTCGAGATAGGGCTGGACGATGCGGGGAAGCGGCGTTGCCGAAAGATAGGCATGGCCGAGCCTGAGGATCTTCGGCGTCAGCTCGAAGAACTTTCCGTCATAGGCGGCATAGCCGAGTTCTGCGAGCGTCAGCAGGCAGCGCCGCGCCGTCGCGCGGTCGAGGCCGGTGTCCTTCGAGACATCGGTGATGGTGAGACGCGGCTTCGCCTCGCCGAAGGCCTCTATGACCCTCAACCCCTTGGCGAAGCCGCCGATGAAATCCGTTTCGCGCATCGATACCTCCAGCCGGCGGCGGTATGGCCGCTCCTTGAACTTTCGCAGCGGCGCCTCTTTCCGCCGTCTTCGCTTCTCCGTCTTCTCTACGCTCTGCCTTCTTCGTCTCTACGCTCTCTCCGCTTTCTCCCGCCTTCTCTGCCCTCTCCGTTGTCATGCTCGGGCTTGACCCGAGCATCCATGCCGCAAGCCGCGGCGTGCCGTGGAATGTGGATCCTCGGGTCAAGCCCGAGGATGACGAAGGGAGAGGTAGCGCATTCGTCAGGGTGTCACAGCAGTTTGTGCGATAATTGAACAAAAGTCAAATAACGCACAAAGCGATTGCCGCACGCCGCGTCCGGATTTACCTCTAGTGCGACCACAGGAGATTTCGCATGGACAAGAGCATCGGGAGCCTGAGAGAGGCCGTTGCCGGCATCGGCGAGGGGGCGACGGTGATGATCGGCGGCTTTGGCGGCTCCGGCGCGCCGATCGAGCTGATCCATGCCCTCATCGACAAGGGGCCGAAGGGCCTGACGGTCATCAACAACAATGCCGGCAACGGCCGCATCGGCATCGCGGCGATGATCGACGCCGGCATGGTGCGGAAGATGATCTGCTCCTTCCCGCGCTCGTCCGATCCGCGCGCCTTCACGGAAAAGTACCTCGCCGGCGAGATCGAGCTGGAGCTGGTGCCGCAGGGCACGCTTGCCGAGCGCATCCGGGCCGGCGGGGCAGGCATTCCCGCCTTCTACACGCCGACGAGCTACGGCACCGAACTCGCCAGGGGCAAGCCGGTCGCGGAATTCGACGGCCGCATGTATGTGCAGGAGCGCTGGCTGAAGGCGGATTTTGCGCTGGTCAAGGCCCATGTCGGCGATACGCATGGCAACCTTTCCTACAACAAGGCCGCCCGCAACTTCAGCCCGCTGATGTGCATGGCCGCCGCGACAACCGTCGTGCAGGTCTCGAAGCTGGTGCAGCCGGGCGGCATCGACCCGGAGCATGTCGTCACCCCCGGCATCTTCGTCGACCATGTGGTCGAGGTGGCGGATGCAAGGCAGGAAGAAGAGCTCATCCGCGCAGGAGTGGCCTACGCATGACGACCGACACACGCGAAGATATCAAACTTTCCAACGCCCAGATCGCCTGGCGCGCAGCACAGGATATCGCCGACGGCGCCTATGTGAATCTCGGCATCGGCTTTCCGGAGATGGTCGCCCGCTACCAGCCGGAAGGCCGCTCGGCGATCTTCCACACGGAGAACGGCATCCTCGATTTCGGCGAGGCCCCGCCGCCGGGCGAGGAGGACTGGGACCTGATCAACGCCGGCAAGAAGGCCGTGACGCTGAAGCCGGGCTCGGCCTTCTTCCACCATGCCGACAGCTTCGCCATGGTGCGCGGCGGCCATCTCGACGTCGCCATCCTCGGCGCCTACCAGGTGGCCGAGAACGGCGACCTTGCCAACTGGCGGGTCGGCTCGAAGGGCGTTCCGGCCGTCGGCGGGGCGATGGACCTCGTGCACGGCGCCAAGTCGGTCGTCGTCATCACCGAGCACGTCACCAAGAACGGCGAGCCGAAGCTTGTCGAAAAATGCACCTTCCCGCTGACCGGCGTCGGCTGTATCACCCGTGTCTATACGAGCCACGCCGTCATCGACGTTACCGGCGGCCGCTTCGTGCTGCGCGAGAAGCTGCCCGGCATGAGCCTGGAGGAATTGCAGGCGATGACGGGCGCGAGGCTGCATGTCGAAGGCCCCGTCGCCGATCTCGTCGTGCCGGAACTCTAGGGGGGAAACGATGTCCGAAGCCTATATCTGCGACTATATCCGCACGCCCATCGGCCGCTTCGGCGGGGTACTCTCCTCCGTGCGGACCGACGATCTCGGCGCGATCCCGCTGAAGGCGCTGATGGCGCGGAATACCGGCATCGACTGGGAGGCCGTCGATGACGTCATCCTCGGCTGCGCCAACCAGGCGGGCGAGGACAACCGCAATGTGGCGCGCATGGCCTTGCTTCTCGCCGGTCTTCCCGTCTCGGTGTCCGGCACGACGATCAACCGGCTCTGCGGCTCCGGCATGGATGCCGTCATCGCCGCCGCTAGAGCCATCAAGGCGGGCGAGGCGGAGCTGATGATCGCCGGCGGCGTCGAGAGCATGAGCCGCGCGCCCTTCGTCATGCCCAAGGCGGAGACCGCCTTTTCCCGCCATGCGGAAATCCACGACACGACCATCGGCTGGCGCTTCGTCAACCCGGTGATGAAGCAGCAATATGGCGTCGATTCCATGCCGGAGACGGGCGAGAACGTCGCGGAGGATTTCAAGGTCTCCCGCCAGGACCAGGATGCCTTCGCCGTCCGCTCGCAGGAAAAGGCCGCGGCCGCGCAGGCAAACGGCCGGCTGGCGAAGGAAATTACCCCTGTCACCATTCCCCAGCGGAAGGGCGATCCCGTCGTCGTCGAGAAGGACGAGCATCCGCGCGCCACGTCGCTGGAAGCGCTCGCCAGGCTGCCGACCCCGTTCAGGAAGGAAGGTGGCACGGTGACGGCAGGCAATGCCTCCGGCGTCAATGATGGCGCGGCGGCGCTCATCGTCGCCTCCGAGGCCGCGGTGAAGAAATACGGCCTGACGCCCGTCGCCCGCATCCTCGGCGGGGCCATGGCCGGCGTTCCGCCGCGCATCATGGGCATCGGCCCTGTCGCGGCCACCGAGCGCCTGTGCGCCCGTCTCGGCCTGAAGCCGTCCGATTTCGACGTGATCGAGCTCAACGAGGCCTTCGCCTCGCAGGGGCTTGCGACGCTGCGCGAGCTCGGCATTGCGGACGATGCCGCGGCCGTCAATCCGAACGGCGGGGCGATCGCGCTCGGCCATCCGCTCGGCATGTCCGGTGCGCGCATCGCCGGCACGGCGGCGCTGGAACTCGCCCTCACCGGCAAGGCGCGGGCGCTCGCCACCATGTGCGTCGGCGTCGGCCAGGGCATCGCGGTGGCACTGGAGCGGGCCTGACCGCTCCAGTGCCTATGCCTCAGCCGGCGATGCTGTCGAGGGCCGCGAGCGCGTCCGGCGGAAGCGCGATATCGGTCGCCGCGAGGTTTTCCCGGAGGTGCGCGCGGGACGACGTGCCGGGGATCAGCAGGATGTTCGGCGCGCGCTGGAGAAGCCAGGCGAGCGCCACCTGCATCGGCGTTGCCTCCAGTTCTGCGGCGACGGTCGAGAGCGTCGCCGATTGCAGCGGCGAGAAGCCGCCGAGCGGGAAGAAGGGCACATAGGCCGTGCCGTCCCGCGCCAGCTGGTCGATAAGCGCATCGTCGCCGCGATGGGCGAGGTTGTACTGGTTCTGGACGCAGGCGATTTCCGTGATCTTGCGGCCGTCGGCAATCTGCCGGGCGGTGACGTTGGAAAGGCCGATATGCCGGATGAGCCCCTGCCGCTGCAGGTCGGCGAGCACCGTGAGCGGCTCCTCCAGCGAGCCTTCCGCCGGCCCGTGCACATCGAACATGGCGCGCAGGTTGACGACGTCGAGGACGTCGAGGCCGAGGTTCTTCAGGTTGTCGTGCACGGCCGCCGTCAGCGCCTCCTTCGAGAAGGCGGGGTTCCAGGAAGCGTCCGCACCGCGCGTCGCGCCGACCTTGGTGACGATGACGAGGCCGTCCCGATAGGGATGCAAAGCCTCCCTGATAATCTGGTTGGTGACGTGCGGGCCGTAGAAATCGCTGGTGTCGATGTGGTCGACGCCGCTCTCCACGGCCTCGCGCAGGACGGCGACCGCCTCGGCGCGATCCTTCGGCGGGCCGAAGACGCCCTTGCCGGCAAGTTGCATGGCGCCGTAGCCGAGCCGCTTCACCGTGAAGCCGCCGAGCGGGAACGTGCCGGATTTTTCGAGATTGGACATATGTGCCTCCATTCTTCAGACGCCCTGGAGATAGGCGCAGTTGCCCCGTTCGATAATCCGCATTAATCCGTACAGGCTGTCCGCAAAAGCGGACAATCGATGGAGGCGGCATGAAGCACGGCGAAGCGGACATGGCGGATATCGGCGCCTTCCTCGCGGTGGCCGAGGCGGGCGGCTTCCGGGAGGCCGCGCGGGTGACGAGCAGCAGTTCGTCCGCCCTCAGCGATGCGGTGCGAAGGCTCGAGGCGCGGCTTGGCGTGCGGCTTCTCAACCGCACCACGCGCAGCGTCGTACCGACCGAGGCGGGGCGCGTCCTGATGGAACGGGCGGGACCGGCTTTCGGCGAGATCGGCGCCGCGCTGGAGCATGCCAGGAACCTCAGCGGCCGGCCGGCCGGTGCCCTGAAGCTCAACGTGCCGGTCAGCGCGGCGCGGCTGGTGCTGCCGAGGATCGTCCCGCCGTTCCTGGCGGCCTATCCGGATATCCGGCTGGAAATCGTCACGGACGAGAATTTCGTCGATATCATCGCCGCCGGCTGCGACGCGGGCATCCGCTACGACGAGCGGCTGGAGCAGGACATGATCGCCGTGCCGATCGGCCCGCGCGTCCAGCGGTTCGCCAGCGGCGCGTCGCCCGCCTACCTTGCCGCGCGGGGCCGGCCGGAGCATCCGCGGGACCTTCTTGCCCATGCCTGCATCCGCTCGCGCTTTGCCGGCCGGCCGCTGATGCCCTGGGAGTTCGAGCGGGAAGGGGAGCTGGTGCGGGTCGATCCGCCGGCCAGCCTCGTCGTGCAGGCCGGCGGCGGCTCGGATCTCGGCGTGATGGCCGCCATCGACGGGGCCGGCATCGTCTCGCTCTTCGAGGACTGGCTGCGGCCGCATTTTGCGAGCGGCGCCCTCGTTCCCGTGCTGGAGCCCTGGTGGCAGAGCTTTTCCGGCCCGTTCCTCTATTATCCCGGCCGGCGGCTGGTGCCGGCGCCGCTTCGGGCCTTCATCGATTTCGTCAAGGCGATGCCGGGGGAACGCTAGTCACTTGCCGGACTTCGGTTCCTTGCCGAAGTCCTTGCGCAGTTCGTCCTTGGCCTTTTCCAGCGTCCGGCGGCGGCTGTCTGAAAGCTGGTCGCCCGCGCGGTTGATGTAGAAGGTCAGCATGGACATGGCCGAGCGGAACGGGCTCGACTTGCGCCGGTGGCTGCTTTCCGCCGAATGCTTGAGGGAATCGGCGATCTTCTTCGCGCTGCGCTGCTTGAAGACGCCTTCCTTGAGGTCCATCGCATCGCTGTTCTCGGTCACGTCCTGCGACCATTTGCGTTTCGCGGCCATCTCAGCCTCCTTTCGGGAGCGAACCGCGCAGCCCCGCCGAATGTTCCGGAACCCGCGGGCGCATGGCGCATTAGTCGTGTGAATGCGCCCTTGCCGGAGACTGCCATGGACAACAAGGACCGACTGATACTGGCGCTCGCCGCCCTGCTGCGGGCCGAACGCGAGACCCGCGGCGCGCTGATGGAGGCGCTGGAGGAGGATTCCATCCCGCGCGAGGCGCTGCTTGCGATCCTTTCCGATCCCATCCCCGTCGTCACGCAGGAAGACATAAAGTTCGCCGAGCGCTTCGCCCTCTCCAGGCATCTGCCGATCGGAGGGAAGGGCTGATGGCGTCGCGCTCGTTCTGGAAGGGTTACCTGAAGCTCTCGCTCGTCACCTGCCCGGTGGCGATGATGCCGGCGACCTCCGAGGAGGAGAAGGTGCGCTTCCGCACCCTCAACGGCAAGACGGGCAATCCCGTCGTCAGCCGCTACGTCGATGCCGTCACCGGCAAGGCGGTGAACGAGGACGACGAGGTGAAGGGCTATCCGCGCGGCGAGAACGATTATGTGATGCTGGAGGACGAGGAGATCGAGGCGGTGGCGCTGGAAAGCACCCGCACCATCGACATCGAGACCTTCGTGCCGCGCGAGACGATCGCCTGGATCTGGTACGACACGCCGCACTACCTCGTGCCGAACGACACGGTGGGCGAGGAGGCCTTCTCCGTCATCCGCGAGGCCATGGCCGCGACGGGCACGGTCGGCATTTCGCGCCTCGTGCTCTACCGGCGCGAGCGGGCCGTCATGCTGGAGCCGCGTGGCAAGGGCATCGTCTTGTGGACGCTGCGCTACGGCGACGAGGTACGCAACGAGAAGGACTATTTCTCCGGCCTCGGAAAGGCGAAGCCGGAGGCCAGGGCGCTCTCGCTGGTCAAGGCGCTCATCAAGGAGCGCACGAAGAAATGGGATCCGAAGATGGCGGACGATCCCGTGCAGGACCGCCTGCTCGATATCATCGCGGCCAAGAAGAAGGGCCGCAAGCGCCCGGCCAAACGCAAGGCCCCGCCGCCGACCGCAGGCAATGTCGTCAACATCATGGATGCCCTGCGTCGCAGCATCAAGGCCGAGGGGAAGGGCAAATAGGCCTCACCCCTTCGCCTTTCCCGCCTTCAGCGGCTCGGCCGCCGCCTTGAAATCCGCCCACGGGTCGGCCTTCAGCGCGTGAAGGCGCGTCGGCGTGTTCTCCACGGTGAAATAGGCCGGGCCGATTTCCGGGCTGAGCTCGCTCCAGGCGAGCGGCATGGAGACGGCCGCGCCCGACCGGGCGCGGGTGGAGTAGGGGGCGACCGCCGTCTGGCCGCGCTGGTTGCGCAGGTAGTCGATGAGGATCTTGCCGCGGCGCTTCGACTTGGTGATGGTCGACACGTAGCTTTCGGGGCTGTCCTTCGCCATGGCGTCGGCGATGCCCTTGCAGAAGGCCTTGACGGCGGGCCAGCGGGCCGAAGGCTTCAGCGGCGCGCAGACATGCAGGCCCTTGCCGCCGGAGGTCTTCACGAAGGCGTTGAGGCCGGCCGCCTCGAGGCGCCGGCGCGTTTCCTCCGCCGCGTCGATCACCGCCTGCCAGGCGACGCCCTCGCCGGGGTCGAGGTCCATGATGATGCGGTCCGGCCGCTCCCAGTCCGCAAGGGTCGAGCCCCAGGGATGAATTTCCAGCGTGGCCGATTGCACGAGGCCCATCAGGCCGTCGAAATCGTTGATCGCGACATAGGGCTCCTCGTCCTTCTCCTTCGGATCCTGCACCTGAATGATATTGGCGTTGATGCCCTTCCAGGCGTGTTTCTGAAAGAAGGTCTGGCCGTCGATGCCGCTCGGCGCGCGCAGGAGCGCGAGCGGCCGGCCGACGACATGCGGGGCCATGTAGCGCCAGACCTCGGTGTAATAGTCGGCAAGCCCTTCCTTGGTGACGCCTTCGCCCGGCCAGTAGATCCGGTCGGGGTGGGTGAGGCGCACGGTGCGTCGCGGCGGCTTCTCGGCCGCGGGTGCGGTTTTCGATTTCGGCATTTCCGCAACGACCTCCCTTGCCGGCTTGTCTTCCCTCAGGCCCCGGAAGGAAGCATGGCGCAAATGCCCGTCCGCCGTCCAGGCACGAAATTCCACCTCTGCCACCAGTTCCGGCCGCACGTAGCGTGCCTGCCGCGCCTCGTCCGCCGTCAGCTTCCGGCCGAAGGGGCTCTCGTCCGTCCGCATGCGGCTCAGCCGGCGGAAAAGGTCCGTGGCGACCGCCGCGCCGAAGCCGGTGCCGACGCGGCCGACCGGCATCAGCTTGCCGTCCCGGTAGACGCCGAGGAGAAGCGAGCCGATCGCCTGGCGCGAGACGGAGGAGGGCACGAAGCCGCCGATCACGAATTCCTGCCGGGCCGAGCATTTCGACTTGATCCAGCTCTTGCTGCGCCCGCCGCGATAGGGCGCATCGCGCAGCTTGGAGACGACGCCTTCGAGGCTGAGGCGGCAGGCATGGCTCAGCACCAGCGCGCCGCTTTCCTCGAAATGGTGGCTGTAGCGCAGGATGCCGCCGTTGCCGGGCACGAGCTTTTCGAGCAGGGCCTTGCGCTCTTCCAGCGGCAGGCGGGTGAGATCGTAGCCGTCGAGATGGAGAAGGTCGAAGACGTAGAAGACGAAGCGGTCGTCGCGCCCCTCGCTGAGATCGGCCTGGAGGGCGGAGAAATCGGAGGCGCCCGAGCCGGTCTCAACGACGAGCTCGCCGTCGATGAGCGCCGTGCCGGCCGGAAGCTCAGCGAGCGCGGCGACGACAGCCTTGCCGAATTTCTTCGTCCAGTCGAGCCCGCTGCGCGTGAGGAGCTTCACCCGCCCCGCCTCGATGCGCGCCTGCAGGCGGTAGCCGTCGAACTTGATCTCGTGCAGCCAGCGTGCGCCGGGCGGCGGGGCGGCGGCGAGCGTCGCCAGCGCGGGCGGGACGAAATCGGGCAGCTTCGCCTTGCGCGCGCCCTTGATGGCGGAAGGATCGGGTGCCTCGGCTTCGGGCTTCTCCTTTTCGGGCTCGGCCTTCCGGCGGGCGGATTTGCGGATGCGGCCGGTCTTCGACGACCAGCCGGGCGCTTCTCCGGCGACGTCCTCGATGTCGCGTCCGGTCTTCACCGATTCCGGCCGTTCCTCGAGAAGATCGTCCTTGTCTTCCGGCACGGCGAATTCGTCGTCGCCCTTGATCAGCAGCCAGTTCTCGCGCTTCTCGCCCGGTTTGCCGTGCATGCGCACGAGATGCCAGCGGCCGTGCAGCTTCTCCCCGTCGAGCTCGAATTCGAGATGGCCCTTGGCATAGGCCTTGCGGGCGTCGCCGAGCGGGGTCCACGTGCCGCGATCCCAGACGATGACGGTGCCGCCGCCATATTCGCCCTTGGGGATGGTGCCCTCGAAGTCGCCGTAGTCCAGCGGATGATCCTCGACATGCACGGCGAGGCGCTTTTCGCTCGGCACGAGGCTCGGGCCGCGCGTCACCGCCCAGCTCTTCAGCACGCCGTCCATCTCGAGGCGGAAGTCGTAGTGGAGGCGCGTGGCGTCGTGCTTCTGGATCACGAAGCTATGGCCGCCCTTGCGGCCCTTGCGCCCTTTCGGCTCGGCGGTGGTGCGGAAATCCCGCTTCTGCCGGTAGACGTCGAGCGTCGCCATTCTCATCCTGCCTTCCGCCGGCCGGCTGCCGGCTTGCGCTTCGCCGCGGGTTTCTTCTTCGTTTCGCCGGCGCTCTGGCGCAGCGCTTCCATCAGGTCGATGACCTTGCCCTCGGCCTTCGGCCGGACAGGCTTGATCTTGCGGCCCTCGATCTTCGCCTTCACCACCTCGGCAAGGGCGGCGTCGTAGCGGTCGTCGAAGCCCTTGGGATCGAAGCGGCCGCTCTTCGTCCTGATGATGTGCTCGGCAAGCTCCAGCATCTCGCCCTTCACCTCGATATCGGGAATGTCGGAAAAGGCTTCCTTGGCGGAGCGCACCTCGTAGTCGTAGGCGAGCGTCGTCGCGATGAGGCCCGCATCGTGGGCGCGGATGATCAGGGTGCGGGCGCGGCGGAAGAGCACGGCCTGCGCCACCGCCGCCACCTTCTTCGCCTCCATGCCCTCGCGGATCAGCGCAAAGACCTCCTCGCCCTGCCGGTCGGCGGGGCGCAGGTAATAGGGCTTGTCGAAGTAGAGGTCGTCGATGTCGGAGCAGGCGACGAAGGCTTCCACGGCCATCGTCTTGTCGCTCTCGGGCACGGCGGCGGCGATCTCCTCCGGCTGGAGCACGATATAGTCGTTCTCGCCGGTCTCGTAGCCTTTCACCTGGTCTTCCTTCTCGACGGGCTTGCCCGTCTCGCTGTCGATGAATTCCCGGTGCAGCCGGTTACCCGTCCTGCGGTTGACGAGGTGGAAGGAGACGCGTTCGCTCGTCGAGGCGGCGGTGTGAAGGGCGACCGGACAGACCAGCTCTCCCAGTTTCAGGAAACCTTTCCAGTTGGCTCTCGGCGCCACGTTTCGCCCTCCGCTGCAAAGCGGAAGCAATGCGGCGCGGCCGCGATTGTTCCTTGAAGCCTCCGACGCACACCCGTGGGCAAGCCGATTTGCGGACTGGTGTTCTTATATTTTAGTGTATAAGACGATCCGTAGCAGTGAGGAGAGCGCCATGAAATCCTGTCGATGCCGGTCCGTCATGGTTCGAGGCCGGATCCGATGAGCGGGCTCATGAGCGGCCAGCGGACGGGCGCCGCCGTCCTTATCATGGCGGCGGCGTCCATCCTGGCAGGGTTCGATGCGGTCATCGTGCGCATGCTCGCCGGCGGGGTGCATCCCTTCACCATCGCGTTCTTCCGGGCCCTGTTCGGCCTTTGCGCGGTGCTGCCCTTCATGATGCGCCGGGTCCAGCTTCTGGCCTCGCCCTATCGGGCGGCGCATGTCGTGCGGGCGGGGCTGAAGTTCGCCTCGCTCGTCGCCCTCTTCATCGCCTACGCCCATGCGCCGCTTGCCGATGCGACGGCGCTCAACTTCACCATGCCGATCTTCCTCACGCTCGGCGCCTGGCTCTTCCTCAAGGAGGAGGTCGCGCCCTCCGTCATCGGCGGCGTGCTTGCCGGCTTTGTCGGCGTCATGATCATCGTGCGGCCGGGGGCGGGCACGTTCGACCCCTGGCTGCTCTTCGCGCTTGCCGGCGCGATCCTCACGGCCGTCAGCCAGTTGATGCTGCGGCGCATGGCGCTGCGCGACACGACGGACCGCCTCGTCGCCTGGAACCTCCTCGCCATGGTGGGGCTGGGGCTGCTTGCCGCCGTGCCTGTCTGGGTCACGCCGACGCCGATGCAGCTCGGCCTCCTCGCCCTGCAGGGCGTGCTCGGGGCGCTTAACATGACGCTGATCACCCGGGCCTTCGCCATGGCGAGCGCCTCCTATCTCGCGCCGCTCGATTTCCTGCGCCTGCCGGTCGTGGCCGTCATGGCCTTCCTGTTCTTCGGCGAGGTGGCGCCCGTGACGACCTGGATCGGCGCGGCGACGATCTTCGTCGCGACCCTCGCCGCCGCCGGCGGCGCGCGCCTTCGCCGGCGCCGCTTCGAGGACGAAGGCTGATGAAGGTCAAAAAAACAGATGCACAAAAATCTCAGATGCACTAATATATTACTCGGATGTGAGTTCGGACCGCGGTCCGTGCCCGCTCCTGAGGAGCCAATGAGCCGGAACGGCGGCTTTCGCGGGCACGACCCCGGAGAATGCCGTGCAACGAAATTCTCACTCGGGAGGAGTGATATGAAATCATTCATCAGCAAGCGGGCCCTTGCGAGCGGTGTCTCGCTGATAGGGCTCGTCGTGCTCGTGTTCTTTCTGTCGAGGCTGACGGGGGACCCGACCGACCTTTACCTGCCGCTCGACGCATCCACGGAAATGCGCGACCAGTTCCGCCAGATGCATGGTTTCAACGATCCGCTGATCGTGCAGTTCGGCCGCTATGTCGCCGATCTCGCCCGGCTCGACTTCGGCCAGTCGCTGCGCCAGGCGCGCCCGGCGATGGACGTGGTGCTCGAGGCGTTCGGCTGGACCTTCTGGCTCGCCGTCATCACCATGTCCTGCGTCACGCTGGCGGCCATCGTCATCGGCTCGCTCGCCGCCTTCCGCGTCGGCGGCATCTTCGACCGCATCGCCACCTTCTTCTCGCTGATCGGCGCCGCCGCGCCGGATTTCTGGCTCGCCATCGTGGCGATCGTCATCTTCGCGGTCAAGCTCCACTGGCTGCCGACCTCGGGAACGGGCACGCCCTGGCACTGGATCCTTCCCGTCTCCGTGCTCTTCATCCGCCCCTTCGGCCTCATCCTCCAGGTGGTGCGCGGCTCGATGATCGGCGTCCTCTCCTCCGCCTATGTCAAGACGGCCCGCGCCAAGGGCGTGCGCACGCCCGTCATCATCTTCGTGCACGGCCTGCGTAATGCCATGCTGCCGGTCATCACGGTCATCGGCGACCAGGCCGCCGCCATCCTCAACGGCGCGGTCGTGGTCGAGACCGTCTTCGGCTTTCCCGGCATCGGCAAGCTGATGATCGATTCCATCCTGCTGCGCGATTTTGCCGTCGTCCTCGCCGTCATCATGGTGTCGGCGCTGGCGATCTTCATCATGAACCTCCTGATCGACCTCGCCTATGCGCTGCTCGATCCCCGCATCCGGTATTGAGCGATGGCCATGACAGACACGCAAATCCTTTCCGGGCGAAAGCAGAGCGGGGCGCTCGGGCGCTGGTTCTCCATGCTGTGGGCCGACAAGCTCGCCTTCTTCGCCGCGCTCTTCCTCTTCGTCGTGCTGCTCTGTGCGATCCTCGGCCCGCATTTCCTGGATGCATATGCCACCAAGCAGAACCTGCGCGGGCGAAACGCCCCGCCCTTCGACCTCACCCATGGCTGGATCTACGTGCTCGGCGCCGATGCGCTCGGCCGGCCGCTCCTCGCCCGCATCGTGGTGGCGGCGCAGAACACCATGCTGGTCGCCGCGGGAGCCGTGGCGGCCTCCTCTGTCGTCGGCGCTGCCCTCGGGCTCGTTGCGGGCTACAGCCGGCGTTCGGCCGCCCAGTGGATCATGCGGCTCGGCGATGTCATCATGTCCTTCCCCTCGCTGCTGCTTGCCGTCATCGTGCTCTACATGCTGGAGCCGTCCGTCGCCAATATCGTGCTGGTGCTGGCGATCACGCGCATCCCGATCTACCTGCGCACCACGCGCGCCGAGGTGCTGGAGGTGCGCGAGCGCATGTTCGTGCAGGCGGCGACCGTCATGGGCGCCTCGCACCGGCGCATCGTCTTCCGCCATATCCTGCCGGTCATCCTGCCGACGCTGGTGACGATCGCCACGCTCGACTTCGCCTTCGTCATGCTGGCCGAATCCTCGCTCTCCTTCCTCGGCATCGGCATCCAGGCGCCGGAGATCACCTGGGGCCTCATGGTCAGCCAGGGCCGGCCCTATCTGACGAATGCCTGGTGGCTTTCCTTCTGGCCGGGCCTTGCGATCATCCTCACCACCCTGTCGCTGAACCTGCTGTCGAACTGGCTGCGCATCGCGCTCGATCCGGCGCAGCGCTGGCGCCTTGAAATGAGAGGCCGGAAAAATGGCTGAACACCTGCTTGAAGTGCGCGACCTTTCGGTCGAGTTCCACACCGCCGCCGGCACGGTCAAGGCCGTGCAGGACGTGAGCTGGCATCTCGACCGCGGCGAGACGCTGGCGATCCTCGGCGAAAGCGGGTCGGGCAAGTCCGTCTCCGCCTCGGCGATCATGAACCTCATCGACATGCCGCCGGGCAGGATCACCAGCGGCACGATCCTCTTCAACGGCCGCGACATGCTGGCGATGAGCGCGGAGGAGCGCCGGGCGATCAACGGCGCGCGCATCGCCATGATCTTCCAGGACCCGCTCGCCCATCTCAACCCCGTCTATACGGTCGGCTGGCAGATCACGGAGATGATGACGACCCACGGCGCCCCGCGCGAGGAGGCGCGCACGCGCGCGCTCGACCTCATGAAGCGCGTCGGCATCCCGCGGCCCGAGCTGGCGATGAACAAATATCCGTTCCAGTTCTCCGGCGGCCAGCGCCAGCGCCTGATGATCGCCATGGCGCTTGCCTGCAAGCCGGACATCCTGATCGCCGACGAGCCGACGACGGCGCTCGACGTGACGGTGCAGGCCCAGGTGCTGGAGCTTCTGGGCGAATTGCAGGACGAGACCGGCATGGGCCTCCTGCTCATTACCCACGACCTCGGCGTCGTCGCCGAGATCGCCGACCGGGTGGTGGTGATGAATTCCGGCTGCATCGTCGAATCCGGCAATGCCGCGGAAGTCTACCGCAACCCGCAGCACCCCTATACGAAGAAGCTCATCGACGCCGCGCCCGGCAAGGGCGAGATGCCGGACGAGCAGGAGCGCAAGGGCGAGCCGCTGCTTTCGGCCATCGGCCTGCACAAGACCTACGGCGCGTTCCATGCATTGAAGGGCGTCGATATCGCCATCATGCCGGGAGAGACCGTGGCGGTCGTCGGCGAGAGCGGATCGGGCAAGTCGACGCTGGCGCGGGCGATCCTGCGCCTCGACGATCCCAATTCGGGGCAGGTGCTCTATCGCGGCCGCGATCTCCTGGCGATGAGCCCCAGGGAGCTGTTTGGCCTTCGCCGCGACCTGCAGATGGTCTTCCAGGATCCGACGCAGTCGCTCAACCCGCGCATGACGGTGTTCCAGCTCATCTCCGAGGCCTGGGCCATCCATCCCGGCATCCTGCCGCGGGCACGCTGGAAGGAACGGGTGGCCGAGCTTCTGGTCAAGGTCGGCCTGAAGCCGGACATGGCGGCGCGCTACCCGCACCAGTTCTCCGGCGGCCAGCGCCAGCGCATCGCGATCGCCCGGGCGCTCGCCATGGAGCCGAAGCTCATCGTCTGCGATGAGGCGGTGTCCGCCCTCGACGTCTCGATCCAGGCGCAGGTCATCGCGCTTCTCGACGGCTTGCGGCGCGAGTTCGGCCTGTCCTATCTCTTCATCGCCCACGACCTGCCGGTGGTGCGCGATTTCGCCGACCGTGTCGTCGTCATGAAGGACGGGGAAATCGTGGAGGAGGGGCCGGTGCGGCAGATCTTCGATGCGCCCGCCCATCCCTATACCCGCGCGCTTCTTGCCGCGAGCCTCGATCCCGATCCGGAAATCCAGGCCGCCCGCCGTGCCGCCCGCAACCTCGAAGAAGGACTTGAAATAGCATGAAACCCGATGTTCTGGTCGCCTATCCCCTGCGTCCCCGCCAGATGGAGATGCTGGAAAAGACCTATACGGTGCACCGTCTCGACCTGCTGGAGGGCGAGGCGCGCGAGGCGATGCTGGCCGAGGTCGGCCCGCGCTGCACCGCCATGGTGGTGAACGGCCATGTCGCCATCGACGACGCGTTCCTCGCAAGACTGCCCGCGCTGAAGATCGCCGCCTGCTCCTCGGCCGGCTTCGACCAGATGGACGTTGCGGCGATGACCCGGCGCTGCATCACGCTCACCAACACGTCGGACGTGCTGCTGGACGATGTCGCGGACATGGCGCTGCTCCTGATGCTGGCGGCGCGCCGCCGGCTGGTGGTGGGCGACCGTTATGTCCGCTCGGGCGACTGGGGCCGCAAGGGCATGATGCCGCTGACGACCTCGACTTCCGGCAAGAAGGCGGGGATCGTCGGGCTCGGGCGCATCGGCCTTGCCATCGCGCGGCGCTGCGAGGCCCTCGGCCTGACGATCGGCTACTACGGCCGATCGAAGAAGGCCGGCAACGACTACGCCTATTTCGACGATCCGGTGAAGCTCGCCGCCTGGGCGGACATCCTCATCGTCGCGACGCCGGGCGGGGCGGAGACGGAGAAGCTGATTTCCGCGGACGTGCTCGACGCGCTCGGGTCGGAAGGCAGCCTCGTCAACATCTCGCGCGGCACGGTGGTCGACGAGCCGGCGCTGATCCGCGCCCTCCAGGAGGGACGCATCGCATCTGCCGGGCTCGACGTCTATCTCAACGAGCCGAACCCGGACCCGGCCTTCGCTGCGCTCGACAATGTCGTGCTCTATCCGCACCATGCCAGCGGCACGGAGGAGACGCGCGACCGGATGGCCCAGCTGGTCATCGACAACCTTGCGGCCTTCTTCGCCGGTAAGCCGCTGCTGACGCCCGTGAACTGACCGGCGTCAGGCGGCGAAGTAGTGCGGGAACTCCGCGCGCAGGTCCTCGACCTTGGAGACCGTGCGGCTGAGATGATCGCGGATGGCGGCGATGGCGGCAGTCTCGTCGCCGGCCGCGATCGCCTCGACGATGGCGCGATGCCCGTCGAGGATGTTGATGATCTTGCCCTTCTCGGGAAGGTGCAGGCGGCGGATGCGCTCCAGGTGGCCGGAGCGCTCGCGGATGAGCTGGTGCAGGCCGCTGCGCCTGACGCCGGCAAACAGCGTCTGGTGGAACAGTTCGTCCAGCTCCTGGAAGATCGAGAGCTGCTCCGGGTCGTCGGCGACGGCTTCCTGCATCTTGATGATCGAGCGCGCCCGCATGACCGTCGGGGAATCGGGCTCCAGCGCAAGGCGGCGGCACACCTCCGTCTCCAGCGCGACGCGCAGGAAATGCGCCTCGTAGATCTGCGGCACGTCGATGCGTGTGACGACGGTGCGCGACTGCGGATAGATGCGCACCAGCCCTTCCTGCTTCAAAAGCTGCATCGCCTCGCGGATCGGCGTCTGGCTCACCTCGTAGGTCTCCGTCAGTTCCGTGCGCGAGAGCGTTGTGTCCGGCGGAAGCTGGATGGTGATGATCCGCTTGCGCAGGTCGTCATAGACCCGCTGGACGGTGCTGCCGGCGACCGAGGGAAAGCCGGAAGGGGCAAGTCCGAATGTCTGGGCAAGCGATGTGTTCATGGGGTGATCCTTTTCGCTCAGTGTTAGCCGGGCCGCAACTCATACACAAGAATAGAAATATAGGTGTTGATATAGATGTCGAACTGAAATATTAGTATGGATGATGAGGCGCGGCAATGGTCTGCCGCGAAAGGAGACGGACATGACCGGGAGGAAAACCTACGAGGAGCTGCGCTCGGCGCGCTGGATGATGCCGGACGACCAGCGGTCGTTCGGGCACCGCTCGCGCACGATGCAGATGGGCTACTCGCCGGAGGACTGGCAGGGAAAGCCGATCATCGCGATCATCAACACCTGGTCGGATGCCCAGCCCTGCCACATGCATTTCCGCGAGCGCGTGGACTGGGTGAAGCGCGGCATCCTGCAGTCGGGCGGCTTTCCCATGGAGCTGCCGGCGCTCTCGCTGTCGGAGAATTTCGTCAAGCCGACGACCATGCTCTACCGCAACATGCTGGCGATGGAGACGGAGGAGCTGCTGCGCTCCCACCCCATCGACGGCGCGGTGCTGATGGGCGGGTGCGACAAGACCACCCCGGCGCTGGTCATGGGCGCGGTCTCGATGGGCATTCCCTTCGTCTATCTTCCGGCCGGCCCCATGCTGCGCGGCAACTATGCCGGCAAGACGCTGGGCTCGGGTACGGACGGCTTCAAGTACTGGGACGAGCGGCGCGCCGGCACCATTTCCAAGGAGGAATGGCAGGGCATCGAGGGCGGCATCGCCCGCAGCTACGGCCATTGCATGACCATGGGCACCGCCTCCACCATGACGGCCATCGCCGAGGCGCTGGGGCTGACCCTGCCGGGCGCCTCCTCGATCCCGGCGGCGGACGCCAACCACCAGCGCATGTCGGCCGCCTGCGGCCGGCGCGTCGTCGAGATGGTCTGGGAGGACCTGACGCCCGACAGGATCCTCACCGCGGCCGCCGTCAACAACGCGGTGACGGTCGCCATGGCAACGGGCTGTTCGACCAATGCGATCATCCATCTCATCGCCATGGCGCGCCGCGCCGGCATTCCGCTCGAACTCGACGATCTCGACCGCATCGGCCGCACGACGCCGGTGATCGCCAATATCCGCCCCTCCGGCACGACCTACCTCATGGAAGACTTCTTCTATGCGGGCGGGCTTCGCGCGCTGATGAAGCAGCTCGGCGACAAGCTGGACCCGACCGCCATCACCGTCACCGGCCGGCCGCTCGTGGAAGGGCTGGAGGACGTCAAGGTGTGGAACGACGACGTGATCCGGCCGCTCTCCAACCCGGTCTACCACGAGGGCTCGCTTGCCGTCCTCAAGGGCAATCTCGCGCCCGACGGCGCGGTCATCAAGCCGGCGGCGTGCGATCCGAAATTCCACCGCCATCGCGGCCCGGCGCTCGTCGCCGACAGCTATGCCGAGATGAAGAAGATCATCGACGACCCGGATTATCCGCTGACGCCCGACACGGTGCTGGTGCTGCGCAATGCCGGCCCGCAGGGCGGCCCCGGCATGCCGGAATGGGGCATGATCCCGATGCCCAAGGCGCTCTTGAAGCTCGGCCTTCGCGACATGGTGCGCATTTCCGATGCCCGCATGTCCGGCACGAGCTTCGGGGCCTGCGTGCTGCATGTCTCGCCGGAAGCCTTCGTCGGCGGGCCGCTCGCCCTTTTGAAGACCGGCGACATCGTCGAGCTCGACATTCCCGCCCGCAGCCTCGACATGCTGGTGGCGGAGGACGAGCTGGCGGCGCGCCGCGCCGCCTGGCAGGCGCCCGAGCCCCGCTACGAGCGCGGCTACGGCTTCATGTTCACCAAGCATATCGAGCAGGCCGACAAGGGCTGCGACTTCGATTTCCTGCGCACTGAGTTCGGCGGCAAGACGCCGGAACCGGCGATCAACTGAGGAAGAGGGCCATGTTTAATCCCGATGTCCGCGTCATCCCCGCCCAGCCGCCGAAGGCCGGCTTTGCGGCAGGGCCTGCCAAGCTGGACGCCATCCGCTCCGTCAAGCTCTCGCTCGCCTACCTGCCGCTCGCCCGGCCGATCAGCGACGCCAAGGTGCTGACGGGCCGGCAGAAGCCGCTTACCGAGGTGGCCTTCCTCTTCTGCGAGATCGTCTCGGAAGCCGGCCATGAGGGCCTCGGCTTCAGCTATTCCAAGCGCGCCGGCGGGCCGGGCCTCTACGCCCATGCCTGCGAGATCGCGGAAAACCTCATCGGCGAGGACCCGAACGACACCGCCCGGCTCTGGGACAAGCTCTGCTGGGCGGGCGCCTCGGTTGGCCGCTCCGGCATCGCCACGCAGGCCATCGCCGCCATGGACATCGCGCTCTGGGACCTGAAGGCCAAGCGTGCCGGCCTGCCGCTCGCCAAGCTGCTCGGCGCGCATCGCGACAGCGTCGCCTGCTACAACACCTCGGGCGGCTTCCTGTCGTCCAGCGTGGAGGAGATCTGCGCCGCCATCGACCTTTCGCTCGCGGCCGGCATCGGCGGCATCAAGATCAAGGTCGGCCAGCCGGACCCCATGGAGGACCTGAGGCGTCTCGATGCGGTCACCAGCCATCTTGCCGGCCGCGCGCCGCTGATGGTCGACGCCAACCAGCAATGGGACCGCACGACGGCGCTGCGCTTCGGCCGGCTGGTCGAGCCGCTGAACCTCGAATGGATCGAAGAGCCGCTCGACGCCTACGATGCCGAAGGCCACGCCGCGCTCGCCCGCGAGCTTGCAACGCCCATCGCGACCGGCGAGATGCTTGCCAGCGCCGACGAGCACATGGCGCTCATCAAGGCCGATGCGGTGGATTTCATCCAGCCCGACGCGCCGCGCGTCGGCGGCATCACGCCGTTCCTGCGCATCTGCACGCAGGCCGAGGCCAGGCGCATGCGCCTTGCCCCGCATTTCGCCATGGAAATCCACCTGCACCTCGCCGCCGCCTATGCGCACGAGCCCTGGGTGGAGCATTTCGACTGGCTGGCGCCGCTCTTCAACGAGGCGCTCGAGATCAGGGACGGCCGCATGGTCGTGCCGCCGCGCCCCGGCCTCGGCTGCTCCCTGACGGGCAAGGCGCGCGACTGGACCGTCGAAACCCGCAGCTTCGGCCATTGAGGAGGAGGAACCATGAAACCCGAAACCCGCGAAAAGCTGATGGGCGTCTCCGTCGCGACCCTGTGCTCGGCGCTCTACAAGCGCGGCCTCAAGAACCAGACGATCCAGGACGTGCGCCCCGTGCGGCCGAAGGGCCGCAACATGGTCGGGCCTGCCTTCACGCTGCGCTACATGCCGGCACGGGAGGACCGCAATCCCATGTCGGTCTTCCGTGATCCGAAGCACCCGCAGCGCGTGGCCATCGAGACGTGCCCCGAGGGCGCCGTGCTCGTCATGGACAGCCGCAAGGACCCGCGCGCGGCCTCGGCCGGCGATATCCTCATCACGCGGCTCATGGTGCGCGGCGGGGCAGGGGTGGTGACCGACGGCGGCTTCCGCGATTCCATGACCATCGCCGAACTCGACATCCCCGCCTATCACAACCGCCCGTCCAGCCCGACGAACCTGACGCTGCACGAGGCCATCGACATCAACGTGCCGATCGGCTGCGGCGACGTCGCGGTGTTTCCCGGCGACGTGGTGGTGGGCGACGACGACAGCGTCATCATCATCCCGCAGGAGATCGCCGACGAGATCGCCGACGAGGCCGTCGAGATGACCGCTTACGAGGATTTCGTCGTCGAGCGGGTGAAGGCGGGCCACACCATCGTAGGCCTCTATCCGGCGACGGACGAAAGCAATCTTACGCTGTTTGCTGAATGGCGGGCCGCGAACGGCCGCTAGGCCGGGCGCACAGCCGAAAGAAAGACAGTCTGGGTCCGGAGCCGCGCGTTCCGGCCATGGGGACCCGCGTGCCGCGGGTCCTCCAGCTTAGGAATTTTCCCGTCGCTCTTCCGTCCGAAGGCCGGCGCAACCGAATGAGGAGAACATCATGATCGCCCCCACCGACCTGCGCGAGATCATCCGCAACGGCCTCCTGTCCTTCCCCGTCACGCCGTTCGATGCCGAGGACCGCTTTTCGCCCAAGCCGTTCGCGGCGCATCTCGAATGGCTCTCCTCCTATCCCGTCGCCGGCCTCATCGTCGCCGGCGGCACGGGCGAGCTCTTCTCGCTGACGCCGGGCGAGGTGGTCGAGGTCGTCCGGACGGCGCGCGCCGTCTCGAAGGACGCGCCGGTCATCGCCGGCTGCGGCTACGGCACGCGCATCGCCTGCGACATGGCGCGCGAGATCGAGGCGGCCGGCGGCGACGGCATCCTGCTCCTGCCACATTACCTCACCGAAGCCCCGCCGGAGGGCATCGCCGCGCGCATCCGCGCCGTCTGCAAGGCGACCAGCATGGCCGTCATCGTCTATAATCGCGGCCAGGCCCGCGTTTCGGCCGACCAGCTCGCGAAACTCGCCGACGAATGCCCGAACCTCATCGGCTTCAAGGACGGCACGGGCGACATCGACACCGTGCGCCGCGTGACGGTGATGCTCGGCGACCGCCTCTCCTATATCGGCGGCATGCCGACGCACGAGCTCTTCGCCCAGGCCTATCGCGGCGCGGGCATGCCGACCTATTCCTCGGCGGTGTTCAACTTCGTGCCGGAGACGGCGCTGAAGTTCCACGGCGCCTTCCTTGCCGGCGACGATGCGACCTGCGAGCAGATGCTGCGCGATTTCTACTATCCCTTCGCCCGTATCCGCGACCGCAAGACCGGCTATGCCGTCTCTGCCGTCAAGGCCGGCGTTCGCCTGCGCGGCTTTACGGCCGGTCCGGTCCGCGCCCCGCTCACCGACCTCACCGAGGAGGAGGTCGACATGATGCGGCAGCTCATCGAGTCCGCCAAATGACGCCGGCTCCGTTGAGAGAGGCGCTTGCGGGCATCTCCGGCATCCTGGTGACGCCGTTCGATGCGGACGACCGCATCGCGCCGGCGCGCCTGCGGCCGATCCTCGACCGGGCGCTTACCGCCGGCCTGCATGTGCCGGTGGTCAACGGCAATACCGGCGAGTTCTACGCACTGGCGGTCGACGAGGCCGAGGCGATGATCGGCGAGGTCTGCGCGCTGGTCGATGGCCGGGCGCCGGTGCTTGCCGGTGTCGGGCGCTCGGTGAAGGAGGCCTGCCGCCTTGCCGCCGCGGCGCGGCGGGAGGGTGCGGCGGGCCTGATGATCCACCAGCCGCCCGATCCCTTCGCCTCGCCGCGCGGCGTTACCGACTATGTGCGGCGGGTGGCGGAGGCGGCGGACGGCCTGCCGATCATGCTTTATCTCCGCAACGACGCCATCGGGACGGCCGCCATCGCCGCGCTCTGCGCCGTGCCCGGCGTCGTCGGGGTCAAATGGGCGACGCCCAACCCGATGAAGCTTGCCGAGGCCATCGCCGCCTGCGATCCGGCCATCCTCTGGGTCGGCGGCCTTGCCGAAGTGTGGGCGCCCGCGCTCTACGCCGTCGGCGCGCGGGGCTTCACCTCCGGCCTTATCAATGTCTGGCCGGAGCGCTCGCTCGCCATCCTCGCCGCGCTCGACGGCGGCGACTATGCCGGCGCCCGCGTGCTCATCGCCGACATGGCGCCCTTCGAGGCGGTGCGGGCGATGGAGCTCAACGGCACCAATGTCACCGGCGTCAAGGCGGCCCTTGCCGCCATGGGCACCGACTGCGGTCCCACGCGCCCGCCGGCTTCCTGGCCGCTGACGGCCGAGCAGCAGGCGGTTCTGGAGCGCTTTCTGAAAGCCAACCGACTCATCCACGCTTGAAATAGGAGGTAAATTGAAATATTAGTATGCATGTGCATAAGATGATCCGCAATTCGGAGGGGAATTGCCGTTCGGATCATCACCACGGCCTCAAGGTCTGATTTTCATCATTGAAAGAGGCGTCCCGCGGGACGCAGGGAGGAGACCGAAATGAAACTCCGCATGGCAGCTTTCTGCCTTTCAACCACCGCACTGGCGTTCTGCGCCGTCCCCGCAATGGCACAGGACAAGAGCAAGGACGTGACGATCGTGCTTGCCGAAACCGTCGACGTCGTCGAGCCCTGCATGGCCGCACGCCAGGATGTCGGCCGCGTCATCTCCGAGAACGTCAACGAGATGCTCGTCGAGTTCGACTATGTGAACGGCGGCCTCAAGCCGCGCCTTGCCACCGAATGGTCGCAGGTCGACGCCGACACCTGGGAGTTCAAGCTGCGGCCGGGCGTCAAGTGGCACGACGGCAAGGAATTCACCGCCAAGGACGTGCAGTTCACCATCGAGCGCAACAAGAACGCCAAGTTCAGTTGCGAGGTCGGGGGCAAGTATTTCGGCGGCACCGAGTTCAGCTTCGAAAGCCCCGATCCGCACACGATCCGCATCACGACCAACCCCGCCCAGCCGATCCTTCCGCTGCTGATGACCGTCATGCCGGTGGAATCGGCCGATGCGACGCCGGCCTACGAATTCACGCGCAAACCGGTCGGCACGGGCCCTTATACGTTCGACAACTGGGAAGTCGGCCAGTCGATCACCCTCAAACGCAATCCGGACTATTGGGGCGACCAGCCGGCGGTCGAGAAGGCGACCTATCTCTTCCGGTCCGACAGTGCCGTCGCCGCTGCCATGGTCGGGGCGGGCGAAGCCGATATCGTGCCCTCGATCGCGCTCCAGGATGCGACGAACAAGGAAACGGACTTCGCCTATCCCAACTCGGAAACGACGTCGCTGCGCATCGATACGCGCATCGCACCGACCAACGACCGGCGCATCCGCGAGGCGATGAACCTTGCGATCGACCGGCAGGCCATGATCGGCACGCTCTTCCCCGAACAGGCGAAGGTCGCGACCCAGCTCGTCGTGCCGACCACCATCGGCTACAACGCCGATATTCCGGTCTGGCCCTACGATCCGGACAAGGCCAGGAAGCTGGTGGAGGAAGCCAAGGCCGACGGCGTGCCGGTCGACACGCAGATCCGCATCATCGGCCGCAACGGGCAGTATCCGAACGCCACCGAGGCGATGGAAGCCATCATGGCGATGCTCCACGACATCGGCCTCAACGTGAAGCTCGACATGTACGACGTGTCGGTGTGGAACAACTACTTCGTCGCGCCCTATGTCGCCGATTCCGGCCCGACGCTGACCCAGTCGCAGCATGACAACGCCACCGGCGACCCGGTCTTCACCGCCTTCGTGAAATATGCCTCGGAAGGGGCCCATTCGATGGTACGCGACCCGGCGGTCGACGCCCTCATCGAGAAGGCGACGACGGCGACGGGCGACGAGCGCACCAAGCTGTGGAAGGAGCTGTTCGCCAAGGTGAACGAGGAGATCATCGCCGATATCCCGATGTTCCACATGGTCGGCTTCACCCGCGTCTCGCCGCGTCTGGACTTCAAGCCGACGATTGCGGCAAACTCCGAACTCCAGCTTGCCCAGATCAAGTTCAAGTAGAAAGCCATCCGCGGGCCGGCTGAGGCCGGCCCGCGCTTCGACAGAGAAAGAACGGATCTTCCATGCCCCTTATCGACCAGCGCGCCCTGACGGGTTTCGTCGAACACATGCTCGCCCGCGTCGGCATGGAGGCCGACAAGGCCGCGGCGACCGCCGAAATCCTCGTCGAGGGCGACATGATCGGTCATGAGACCCACGGCGTCGGCCTCCTGCACTGGTATCTCGAAGCGATCGAGGAAGGCTCGATGGCAAAGGCCGGCAGCTACGACGTGGTGGCCGATCGGGGCGCGACCTTCGTGTGGGACGGCAATCTCCTGCCGGGGGCCTGGCTGCTGACCAAAGCGCTCGACCAGGCCTGCCAGCGGATCGCCGATCACGGCATCGTCGCGGCGGCCATCCGCAACTGCCACCATACCTGCGCCCTTTCGGCCTTCATGCGCCGTGTCACGGAGCGCGGCTACATCGTCCAGCTTTCCGTCTCCAATCCCGGGGCCGCGCGCGTCGCGCCCTACGGCGGCACGAAGCCGCTCCTGACGCCCAACCCGACGGCGGCGGGCTATCCCACCTCGGGCGATCCGATCCTCATCGACGTCTCGTGCTCGATCACCACGACGACGATGACGCAGACGCTCGCCAAGCGCGGCGAGAAGTTCCCGGGCGACTGGGGCCTCACCGCCGCTGGCGAGCCGACCGACGAGCCGCGCGAGATCACCGAGCGCGGCGGCACGATGATGCCGCTCGGCGGCGTCGACAAGGGGCACAAGGGCTTTGGCCTCGCCCTCATGGTGGACATCATGGGGCAGGGCCTTTCCGGCAAGGGCAGGGCGAACACGCCCGCCGGCACCTTCGCCCAGAGCGCCTATCTCCAGGTCATGGACCCCGCCTTCTTCGCCGGGCTCGATGCCTTTACCGCCGAGGCGGACTTCACGGCCGAGGCCTGCCGCAGCAACCCGCCGGCGCCCTGGAACAAGGGGGCCGTGCGCGTGCCCGGCGACAGTGCGGCGAAGAAGCGCCGGGCGGCGCTGGAGAAGGGCGTGCCGGTCGGCGAAGCCGCGTGGGAAAAGCTCCGCCGCGATGCCGAACGGCTCGGCGTCGCCATGCCCGCGCCGCAGCCGGCGGCCGGCTGACCGGTCCTGAAACGACAACGCCCTGCCGTTCGGCAGGGCGTTGCTTTTTTGGGCGATGAGCCCGACTGTTACCATGAAGCGATGATCGCGCCCTTGTAATGGTCGGTGATGAAGGCCTTGATGCTGTCGTCGTGATAGGCTTCGACAAGCGTCTTCACCCACGGAGCGTCCTTGTCGGCGCTGCGCACGACGATCACGTTGGCATAGGGCGACTCACTGCCTTCGATGGCGATGGAATCCTTCGTCGGGTTGAGGCCGGCTTCCAGCGCGTAGTTCGTGTTGATGACGGCGGCGTCCACGTCGTCCAGCGAGCGGGGAAGCTGGGCGGCGTCGAGCTCGGAGATCTGGATGTTCTTCGGGTTCTCGATGATGTCGGCCGGGCCTGCCTTCAGGCCGGCATCCGGGTTGACCTTGATGAGGCCTTCCTTGGCGAGGACGAGGAGGGCGCGGCCGCCGTTCGTCGGGTCGTTCGGGATGGCGACGGTCGCGCCGTCGGCAAGCTCACTGAGGCTCTTCACCTTCTTGGAATAGACACCCATCGGCGTGGTGATCGTCTTGCCGACGGCAACGAGATCGAAGCCGCGGTCGGCGATCTGGTTGTCGAGATAGGGCTGGTGCTGGAAGGAATTGGCGTTGAGGTCGCCGTCGGCCAGCGCCTGGTTCGGCACGACGTAGTCGGAGAATTCCAGGATCTCGATATTGAGGCCCTTCTTGGCGGCGATGTCCTTGACCTTCTCCATGATCTCGGCGTGTTCGCCGGGCGTCACGCCGACCTTGATGTCTTCGGCGAGTGCCGGAACGCTGATGAGGGCGGCAAGCGCCGCCGTGGCGAGGAACTTCAACATGTGTATCTCCTTGATATTACATGGCTTGGGAGGGGAGGAGTAAAATCAGCCCTTACGGTTGCGCTTGTCGAAGCTGCGGGCAAGGGCGTCGCCTGCGCTCTGGACGAGCTGGACGAGGACGATGAGGACGACGACCACGGCCAGCATCACGTCCGGCATGAAGCGCTGGTAGCCGTAGCGGATGCCGAGGTCGCCGAGCCCGCCGCCGCCGACCGCCCCGACCATGGCCGAATAGCCGATGAGGCTGACGATGGTCATGGTGAAGGCGAGCAGGATGGCCGGCCGCGCTTCGGCGAGCAGCACCTTGAAGACGATCTGCATGGGCGTCGCGCCCATGGCGCGGGCGGCCTCGATCAGCCCCTTGTCGATCTCACGGATCGCCGCCTCCACGAGGCGCGCGAAGAAGGGGATGGTGGCGATGGTCAGCGGCACGATGGCGGCCGTGGTGCCGATCGACGTGCCGGTGAGGAGCCGCGTGAAGGGAATGATCGCGACGACGAGGATGATGAAGGGCGTCGAGCGGGCGGCGTTGACGATGAGCCCGACCGCCCGGTTGAGCGCCGGCGCGGGGAAGAGCTCGCCCTTGCCGCTGGTGGCGAGGAAGATGCCGATCGGCAGGCCGATCAGCGAGCCGAGAAGGCCCGAGGCGGCCACCATCTGCAGCGTCTGGAGCAGCGATTTCCACAAGAGATCGACGAGCATTTCAGGCGACATAGCCGAGCACCTCCGTGGCAAGGCCGGTTTCGGCATAGAAGCGGTCGGCACGTGCGACGACATCGGGCGTTGCCGGATAGGCGACGACGAGCGTGCCGAAGGGCTCGCCCGCGATCTCCTCGATGGCGCCGGCAAGGATGTTGACGTTGCCGCCGATCTCGGTGACGAGCCGGGCTGTCAGCGGCTCGAAGGCCGTTGCGCCGAAGAAGGTGAGCCGCACGAGGACGCGGTCGCCGGCGGCGGGTTCAGGCTTGATGCCCGAGCGCAGCCATTCCGGCAGTGTGGTGCCGAGGGCGGAGGAAAGGAGGATGCGCGTCGTCTCGTGCTGCGGGGCGGTGAAGATGCCGAAGGTCGGCCCCTGCTCGACGATGCGGCCCCTGTCGATGACGGCGACATGCGAGGCGATGGTCTTCACCACCTCCATCTCGTGGGTGATGAGGAGTACGGTGAGGCCGAGCTCGGCATTGATCTGCTTGAGGAGCGCGAGGATCGACTGCGTCGTTTCCGGGTCGAGCGCCGAGGTCGCCTCGTCCGACAGCAGCAGCTTCGGCGAGGTGGCAAGCGCGCGGGCGATGCCGACGCGCTGCTTCTGGCCGCCGGAAAGCTCGGACGGATAGCGCTCCGCCTTGTCGCCGAGGCCGACGAGGTCGAGAAGGGGGCCGACCTTGGCGCGGATCGCGGCCCGGTCGAGCCCGGCGATCTCCAGCGGCAGGGCGATGTTGTCGAAGGCGGTGCGCGAGGAGAGCAGGTTGAAGTGCTGGAAGATCATGCCGACTTCGCGGCGAAGGGTGCGAAGGCCCGTCTCGTCCAGCCCGCCGACCTCCGTTCCGTCCACCACGACCTTGCCGGACGTCGCCTTCTCCAGGCCGTTGACGAGGCGGATGAGGGTGGACTTGCCGGCGCCCGAGCGGCCGATGATGCCGGTGATCGCGCCGCGGCCGACGGCCATGTCGACGCCGTCGAGCGCGACGAAGGCATTGTCGCCCTCGCCGAAGCGCTTGGTCGCGCCCGCAAAGAGCACCATGGGGGCGGATTGCGCCTCGTCCTTCGAGGCGGTGGGAAGTGTCATTTTCAGCTCACGCTTTCAGTCAGGTCGCCCGACGGGATAGCATCGCCACTCCGCGATGCGAAGACGGCGGGGAGCGACCCTGCGTCACAGGCGACGGGCACAGGTTTGCCCCGCGCCGCCGCAATTTGACAGAAATGGAATTCCTAAAAATTCCGCGTTGCGGGAATATCGTCGTCGGACGCCCGCCGCAAGGCCGCTCCTAGAAGCTGTTGCGCTCGTGATAGGTGCGCAGGAACGACTGGATGCGGGCGTCCTCGGGATGGTGCAGGATGCGGTCGGGGCTGTCGACGCCGACGAGCTCGCCCTTCTCCATGAAGACGACCTGGTCGGCGACATGGGCGGCAAAGCCCATCTCGTGCGTGACGACCACCATGGTCATGCCCTCGCTCGCCAGCGTCTTCATGACGTTCAGCACCTCGCCGACCAGTTCCGGGTCGAGCGCGGAGGTCGGCTCGTCGAACAGCATCAGCCGCGGCTCCATGGCGATGGCGCGGGCGATGGCGACGCGCTGCTGCTGGCCGCCCGAAAGGCGCGAGGGGTGGTTCGCCATCTTGTCGGCAAGGCCGACCTTGGCGAGCGCGTCGGCGGCGCGCCGGTGCGCCTCGCTCTTCGACAGGCCGCGCACGCGGATCAGCCCTTCGGCGACGTTCTCGCGGGCGGTCATGTGCGGCCAAAGGTTGAACTGCTGGAACACCATGCCGATCGAGCGGCGCATCTCGCGGAGCTTGCGGCCGGGCATCTTCTTTCCGGGCGCTTCGTAGCCGATCATCGTGCCGTCGATCAGCACCTCGCCGGAATCGTATTCCTCCAGGAAGTTGACGCAGCGCAGCAGCGTGGACTTGCCCGAGCCGGACGGGCCGATGAGGCAGGTCACCTTGCCCGGCGGAATGACGAGGTCGATGTCCTTCAGCGCGTGGAAGGTGCCGTAGTGCTTGTTGACCTTGCGGATTTCGACGGAGGATGCGGAAACCATCTCAGGTCCTTTCGACGAGGTGTTTGGTGATGCGCGCCTCGAGCCAGCGGCCGGCATTCGAGATGGCCTCGACGAGCGCCCAGAAGAACAGCGCCAGGACGAGGTTGGCTTCGAGGTAGCGGAAGGTCTCGGTCGACATGCGCTGGACCTGGTACATCAGCTCGGGAACGGTGATGATGGACAGGATGACCGTTTCCTTGGTGAGGATGATGGAAAAATTCACCAGCGCCGGCAGCGAGGAGACGAGGCCGAGCGGCAGCAGGATGCGGCGCACGATGGAGGCCTCTGTCATGCCGATGGCGCGGGCGGCCTCGATCTGGCCGTGCGGCACGGCGCGGAAGCCCGAGCGGAAGATTTCCGCGAAATAGGGGCTGCCGTAGACGGTGAGGCCGAGGAGGCCCGCCGGCAGGGCGTCGAGCCGGAGGCCGACCAGCGGGCCGCCGTAATAGAGCACGAAGAGCTGCACGAGGAAGGGCGTGCCGCGGATGATCTCGACATAGACCTGGATGACCCGGTTCAGCCAGCGCGCGCCGTAGCGCTGGGCAAGGGCGAGGACAAGGCCGAGCGCCATGCCGAAGACCGTGCCCAGCAGCCAGCACAGGATCGTCGTGCCGAAGCCGCTGAGAAGGCCGGGGCCGTATTGCTGCAGGATGCTCCAGTCCATCAGATAGCCGTCCTGTGTTCGAGATAGCGACCGAGCACCGCAAGGCACAGGTTGATCAGGAGGTAGATGCAGGCAGCCGCGATATAGACCTCAAGCGGCCGGAAGGTGGTCGCGGCCTGCGCCTGGCTGGCGCGGGTGATTTCGAGGATGCCCACCACGGAGACCAGCGAGGAGGCCTTCACGAGGAGGATCAGTTCGTTGATGAGGGCGGGGAGCGACAGATTGAAGGCCTGCGGCAGGATCACCCGGATCCACACGTCCTGCGGGGTCATGCCGATGGCGATGGCGGCTTCCGCCTGACCCTTCGGCAGGGCGGCGATGGCGCCGCGCCAGATTTCCGAGATATAGGCGCTGGCGCAGATGCCGACGGTCACGACCGCCGCCACCATGGCCGGCACGTCGAGGCCGATCACCGGCAGCGTGTAGTAGAAGACGAGAAGCTGGACGAGAAGCGGCACGCCGCGCAGGAAGCTGACCCAGAGCATGGCGAAGCGGCGAAGCCAGACATAGGGCGACAGCCGCGCCGCACAGATCAGCGTTCCGATCACGAGCCCGAGCCCGATGCCCAGCACCGAGATCAGCAGCGTGTAGCGCGCCGCCCAGAACAACGGGCCGAAACTTTCCAGGAAGACGGAGATGGAGAACATGGCCCCTCGCGGTGGTTCGGCGCGCCGCCGGCCTTTCCGGGCGCGCAAACGCTCTATCTTTCCGGGCCGCAAACCGCAACGCTTCGCAGCGGCCGGGCCGGAAGGCGGGCGGGGCGC
Organism: Shinella fusca; assembly: GCF_014203155.1. Lineage (GTDB taxonomy): Bacteria > Pseudomonadota > Alphaproteobacteria > Rhizobiales > Rhizobiaceae > Shinella > Shinella fusca. Next base: position 21,463 of record NZ_JACHIK010000004.1, on the reverse strand, counting down.
AAGGCCCCGCCCGCGGCTTTTCTTACTTGGTCGGCACTTCGCGCGGCAGCTCGGTGTAGGCGCCGAGCCACTTTTCCTGGATGGCCTTGATGCGGCCGTCGTCGGTCATCTTCAGGAGGGCGTCGTTGACGGCCTTGACGAAGCTGTCGCTGTCGGCGTCCTTGCGGGCGACCCAGGCGAAGTAGGTCGGCTGGCCGAAGGAAGCCGGCTCGAACAGGGCGAAGCTCTCCGGACGGTTCTTCACGAGGTAGGTGAGGTTCGGCAGCGAGCCGGCGACGGCGTCGAGGCGGCCGGCGGCAAGGTCGGCATAGGCTTCGTCGGTCGTGCCGTATTCCTTGACGGTCACGCCGCCCAGCTCCTTGCCGTAGGCTTCGAGCTGGCGGAACTGCGCGGTGCCCTGCTGGACGCCGACGGTCTTGCCCTTGATGTCCTCGGGCTTGTTCAGGTCCTTGTTGCCGGCGGCCTTGACCAGCGAGACGGTCGCATCGGCGATCGGCAGCGAGAAGGCGTAGCGCTCGAGGCGCTCCGGCGTGATGGTGACCGGCGCGATGACGATGTCGAACTTCTTGACTTCGAGGCCCGGCAGCTCGGCCGTCCACGGAATGTCCTGATAAACCGGCTCGACGCCGAGTTCCTTACTGACGCCGTCGAAGAGGTCCTTCGTCATGCCGTCATAGGTGCCGTCGACCAGCATGTCGAAGGGGGCGTAGTGCATGTCGGTCGCCGTGACGATCTTGCCGGCGGCCTTGATGTCGGCGAGCTGGTCGGCAAGGGCCGGGCCGGCAAGCGCAAGGGCCGCGACGCCGAACAGCATGGATTTCAACGTTTTCGAAAGGGTCATTTCATCCTCCTGGTTAGACTCTGGTTGGTTGGTATTCAATGCGTGTCCGGCGCACCGTCGAACGTCACGCTAGCATATTGCCGGCGATGATAATGCGCTGGATTTCACTTGATCCCTCGTAAATCCGCATGATGCGCAGATCCCGGTTGATCCGCTCGATGGGAAAGTCGCGGGTGTAGCCGTAGCCGCCGTGAAGCTGCAGCGCGGTATCGGCCACTTTGGCCGCGGCCTCCGAGGCCGCAAGCTTGGCCATGGAGGAGGCGAGCGTGAAGCGGCCGCCCTCGTCATGGGCCTTCTGGCGCTGGCGCGCGGCATCCTGCGAGAGCAGCAGGGCGGAACGGTAGGCGACGCCCATGTCGGCGATCATCCAGCGGATGCCCTGCCGCTCGCTGAGCGGCTGGCCGCCGATCACGCGTTCCTTCGTATAGGCGATGGCGGATGTCATCGCCGCCTCGGCAAGGCCGAGGCACTGGGCGGCGACTTCGATGCGGCCGTTGTCGAGCACCTGCATGGCGGTGCGGAAGCCGCGGCCTTCCTCGCCGAGAAGCGCGTTTTCCGGCAGGTGGCAGTCGATGTTGAGGGTGAAGACGTGGCCGCCCTTGAGGCCCATGGTCTTTTCCGCCGGGCCGGCGTCAAGGCCGGGCGTGCCTTTGGGCAGGATGAAAGCGGAAATGCCGCGATGGGCCTTTTCCGGGTCGGTGACGGCGTAGAGCACGATGAAATCCGCCACCCCGCCGTTCGAGATGAAGCATTTCGTGCCCTTGACGTGCCAGCCGGCATCGGTGCGGCGCGCGCGGGTCTTCATGTCGGCGGGGTCGGAGCCGGCGCCCGGCTCGGTGAGCGCGAAGGCGCCAAGTGCCGCGCCGCTGGCCGCCTTCGGCAGCCATTCCCGCTTCTGCGCCTCGCTGCCGCCGATGAGGATGGAATCGGTCGCGAGATAATGGGCCGTCAGCGCCGAGGCGGTGGAGCCGCACGCGCCGGCGACGATGGACACCGCGCGCAGGAAGGCCGGCGCGGAAATGCCGCTGCCGTCGTATTCTTCCGGCAGGTTCGCGCCCATCATGCCGACGTCGCCGAGGATCTTCAGCTGGCGGTGGACGAAGGCGGAGGTCTCGTCCGTCTCGTGGGCGAGGGGGGCGATCTGCTCGGCGCAGACGCGGGTCAGCACGTCGCAGAACAGCGCCTCTTCCTCGGAAAGCATGTGCCAGTCGTCGCTCATCGGGTCTGCTCCAGTCCGAATTCTTTCAGGATCGCGGCGATGTCGCCGCCAAGGCGCGGGGCGGAGGTGGTGGCGGCGGGCTTCTTCCCGTCGAAAAGCACCGGCTGGCCGATTGTCGGGGCCGTGCCGAGCACCGGATGCGGCAGGTGGCTGACGAGGTTTCGGGCGGCGGCATGTTCGTTGCCGGCGGCCTGCGCGATATCCCAGATCGGCGCGGCCGGAAGGCCCACGGCGGAAAGCGCGGCCACGGCCTCTTCCGTCGTCAGGCCGCGCGACCAGGCCTCGATCAGCGCCTTCAGCTCCGGCTCGTGCGCCGTGCGGCTCTCGTCGCTGGCAAAGCGCGGGTCGCCTGCCGCTTCCGGCGCTCCGATCAGCGCGGCGAGGGCGGCGAACTGCTTGCCGCTGAGGACGGCGATCACCACCTGGCCGTCCTTCGTCGCGAAACAGCCGAAGGGGGTGGAGAGCGGATGGCGGTTTCCGACCCGCTGCGGCAGGGCGCCGGCATAGAAATGCAGCGCATGGCTGGTGGTCAGCATGGAGAAGAGGGCGTCGTACATGGCGACGTCCAGCGTCGCGCCCTGTCCCGTCCGCTCGCGCTGCACCAGCGCGGCCATGATCGACCAGCTCGCGAAGAGCCCGGCGACGAGGTCGGCGATGCTTTCGCCGGTCTTCAGCGGCGCGCCGCCTTCCTCGCCCGTGCCGGCCATCAGGCCGGACATGGCCTGCACCACGAGGTCGTAGGCCGGCAGGTCCTTGAAGGGGCCTTGCTGGCCGAAGCCGGAGATGGAGCAATAGACCAGCCGGGCGTTTGCCGCGCGCAAGGTCTCGGCGCCGAGGCCGAGCCGTGCGGCGACGCCGGGGCGGAAATTCTCGACCACCACGTCGACGCGCCCGGCAATGGCCTGCGCGATCGCCTGGTCCTCGGGGTCCTTGAGGTCGAGCACGAGGCTCTTCTTGCCGCGGTTGTTCAGGGTGAAGAGGGCGCTTTCGCCGTCGCGGAACGGGCCGATATGGCGATAGTCGTCGCCGGCCGGCGGCTCCAGCTTGATGACCTCGGCGCCGAGATCGGCGAGCAGCGCGGTGCAGTAGGGGCCTGCCAGAACGCGGGAAAGATCCAGCACCTTGATGCCGGCAAGAGGCGCGGACGCCTTGTCGCACGATGCCTGCATGTGATGCGCCCTCCCAGCCGATCCACGCCAATATGTATAAACATAACACTTCATATGTCTAGACATATTTTTGTGCTATGTGTGAATCCACCGGTGTGCATCGACCGGCAGGGGGAGGGGCGGATGACCGGAAAGCGATCAGGTTCCGCGGTCGCCAAGGCGCAGGCCATCGCCGCCGAGGTGCGGCGGCGCATCGTCGAGCGCCAATGGCGCCATGGCGACCGCATCCCGGACGAGGCGGACCTCGCCATCGAATTCGACGCCGCGCGCGCGACCGTCAACAAGGCCCTGCAGATGCTGGCGGACGAGGGTTTCCTGGACCGCCGCCGCCGCGCGGGAACGCGCGTCGCCATCCATCACAAGGCGGTCTTCGCCATTCCCGTCGTGCGCGAACAGGTCGAGCAGGCAGGCATGGCCTACAGCCATCGGGTGGTCGCGTACCGGCAAAGCCCCATCCCCGCGGAGATCGCCGCGCGACTCGCCCTGCCGGAGGGCGAGGTGCTGGTTCACATGCGGGCCGTGCACTACGGCGACGGGCGGCCGTTCCAGATCGAGGACCGCTGGCTGAACCCGCAGGCCGTGCCGGGACTGGAGAAGGTGGATCTCGGCCGGTTCAACGCCAATGAATGGCTGGTGCTCAACACGCCCTACCTGCACGCCGATCTCGCCTTCTCGGCAGAGAACGCCGACCGGCGGGACGCGCGGCTGCTCGGGGCGCGTCACGGCGAGGCGCTTCTGGTCCTCCATCGCACGACATGGAACGACCTCGGCCCCATCACCACCGTGCGCGTCGCTTTCCATCCGGGGCATTTCGTCAGCACCGAGGGGCGTTCGGGGTAGACTTTAACGAGGCGCCTGGGCGGAAAGGACGTCGACCTGCTGGGCGCCGACGGTGCCGTCGGCCTCGACGACCGCCCGCCAGCGGCGGTTGCCGCAGCGCACGGAAAGCCGCCAGCGGCCCTCGTCCTCTCCCTCGCCGCGCTCGACCCGCGAGGCGACGAGGCCGCGGCGCATGTAGTCGCGCAATGTCTGCGTCGGCCAGCCGAAGCGCTCGGCCAGCAGGTCCGCCGGCAATACGAATTCGCCCTCCGCATCGCGGGCGAGCGTGAGCGGTCCTTTCGTCATGACAACGCCTCCCGCGAGATCGGCACGATGCCGGTGGTATCCGTGCCGCGGTGGAAGGCGATGGCGAGGCGGAAGGAATGGGCGATGCGCAGCGCCCGGTCGAGGAAGAGGTCGGCGACCTCCGGCGGGCAGAGCCGTTCGACCGTGGCGCGGAAGAGCGAGAGCCAGCGGTGGAAATGCTCCTGCCCGAGTTCGGGGATGGCGAGATGCGGCGGCAGGGGCCGGCCGTCGTAGCGGTCGGTGCGCAGCAGCGTGGCGGACCAGAAGTCGCACATCTTGGCGAGGTGCACCGGCCAGTCCTCTGGCGCGATCACGCCGTTGAAGATCGGGCCGAGCAGGTCGTCCTTGCGGATCTCGTCGTAGAAGCCGTGCACGACGGCGTGGACCATCGCCTCGTCGAGCACCTCCGGCAGGAGCTTGCCGTCGATGACCACGGTGCGGGCGGGAGCGGGCCTTCCTCTCATCGGATCGCCCGGTAGCTGTGCCAGGTGCCGTGGCCGAGCAGCGGGAAGATCACGATGAGGCCGAGAAGCCCCGTCGCAAGGCCGATGAGGGTAAGGACAAGCACGATGGCGCCCCAGGCGAGCATGACCGGCAGGTTGCGGAAGACGAGCGAGATGCTGGTGCCCATGGCGGTGAAGGCGTCGGTCTTCTCGGCCAGCAGCATGGGGATGGCGAAGGTGCTGATGGCGAAGGAGAAGGCGGCGAAGAGCCCGCCGACGGCGGTGCCGACGACGAGCATGCCGAGCCCTTCCGGCGTCGAGGTGAGCATGGCGACGATGTTGTCGAGGCCGGGGAAGGGGCGAAGCCCGACGAAGAGCGCGTAGATGATGACGGCCGCGCGCATCCAGACCAGCATCAGGAGGCACAGGATCGCGCCGGTAAACCAGACTTGCGCGCCCGACTGCGCCTTGACGAAGACCATGCGTGCAAGGCTCGGCTGGATGCCCGCCTCGAGGTCCTGGCTCTTGCGGTAGAGGCCGATGGCCACCAGTGGGCCGACCACCATGAAGCCGGCAAGCGCCGGGAAGAGGATATAGTCCAGCTCCATGCGGAAGAGGCACCAGACGACCGCCGCCGACAGGAGGAAGACGGCAAAGCCGTAGACGAGGCTCGGCAGCGGGGTGCGCCAGAGGTCGCGCCAGCCGGCGGCAAGCCAGCCGAAGGCCGCGCCGGCCGGCAGGTGGCGGCGACGCTGTTCGGCGAGCGGCAGCGGGGCGTCAGCGATCTTTTCGCTCGTGGCCATGGGATGTTCCTCCTTTCAGCAGGACGATTGCGCGGCGCGGAACGTTCCGCCCGCGCCTTCGCTCTTCAGGTGCTGCACGCAGTCGGGCTGCGAGCGCAGCGCGACATGGACGAGATGCGCATTGGCGCCGATGAAAAGCAGCGTGCCGGCGACGACGATGGCAAGCGACGTCCATCGCCAGTTGATGCGCGGTGCCCCGGGGCTTGCGCCGGCACTCATGGGTTTTCCGCCCCGAGCGTGCCGACATAGAGCGCCAGCATCTTGATGTCGACGGGCGAAAGGCGGCCCTCCCAGCTCGGCATATGGCCCTGCCGGCCGGAATAGATCGTGGTGAACACGGTCTGCGCGTCGCTGCCGTAGATCCAGGCCGCGTCGGTGAGGTTCGGCGCGCCGGCATCCGTGCTGCCGCGGGCATCCTCGCCGTGGCAGGCCACGCAGTTCTCGGCGAAGATCTCCTTGCCCGCCGGAATGCGCGTCTTGTCGGCCTCGCCCATCGGCAGGTTGGAGAGCGAGCGCACATAGGCGGCCACCGCGCGCACCTGGTCGGTTTCCAGGATGCCGCCGCGGCCGAAGGCCATCATCTCGGAGACGCGGGTGTCCGGGCTCGTGCCGTTGATGCCGATGCGGATCGTCTCCTCGATCGTGTCCGGATCGCCGCCCCACAGCCACGCCTTGGCGGCAAGGTTCGGGAAGCCGGGCCCGCCGGTGCCGCGCACGCCGTGGCAGGCGGCGCAATTGTCGATGAAGAGCGTGCGGCCCGTCTCGCGGACGTGGTGCATCAGCTCGGGGTCGGCGGCGATGTCGGCAAGGCTCGCTTCAGTGACGCGGCCGGTCCAGGCGGCGCGCGCGGTGGCTGCGTCCTCCACCTGCTTCGTCACCACGGCGCGCTGGTCGATGCCGAGCAGGCCCTTGGTATAGGTGACGCCGACCGGCCAGGCCGGCATGAGGATCCAGTAGACGATGGCGAAGAGCGTGGTGACGGCGAGGAAGAAGAAGACGACGCGCGGAATGGGCGTCTCCAGTTCCTCGATGCCGTTCCATTCGTGCCCGGTGGTCAGCCGCCCGGTGGCGGGATCGTGTCGTTCCGTTGCCATGCCTATTCCCCCGGCCGGTCGTTTTTGTCGAGAATGCTCGTCTTGGCGCGGGTGAAGCGCTTCCGGTTGCCCGGCCAGAGCGTGTAGACGAGGACCCCGGCCGCCATGGCGATGAGGTAGAACAGCCCCCAGCTCTTGGAGACGGCGACGACGCTTTCGTGGTCGATGCCCATGGTCATTCCTCCTTCGCCGCCGTTTCCTGATGGGCGGCCTGCGTGAGCTGGCCGACGATCTGGAGATAGGCGACGAGTGCGTCCATCTCCGTCAGGGTGCCCGGGTTGCCGTCGAAGGCGCGCACGTTCGTCGCTTCGCCGTAGCGCTCGGCAACGCCGCCGGCTTCCGGGCCGTCGGGGTTCGCCTGTCCGCGGGCATCGGCCACGGCGTTCTCGATCATCGCGTCGGTATAGGGCACGCCGACGTCGCGCTGGGCGGCGAGGTGTTCGCCGAGGTCGTCGATCCTGAGCGCGTTGCGTTTCAGCCAGCCGTAGCGCGGCATCACCGATTCCGGCACCACGTCGCGCGGGTTCATGAGATGCGCGACGTGCCAGGCGTCGGAATACTTGCCGCCGAGGCGGGCAAGGTCCGGCCCGGTGCGCTTGGAGCCCCAGAGCATCGGGTGGTCGTATTTCGATTCCACGGCCAGCGAATAGGGGCCGTAGCGCTCCACCTCGTCGCGCAGCGTGCGGATCATCTGCGAATGGCAGGCGTAACAGCCCTCGCGGATGTAGATGTTGCGCCCGGCCAGCTCCAGCGGCGTATAGAGCCGCATGTCCGGTGCCTCCTCCACCGTCTCGTGGATGGTGAAGAGCGGGGCGATCTCGACGAGGCCGCCGATGGAGGCGACGCCGACGATGGCGAGCACGAAGCCGATGGCGTTGCGCTCGATCTTGCGGTGGAAGAATTCCTTCATGATCATTCTCCTGCCTGTGCCGCGCCGGCCTGGCCGTAGAGCGGCACGTCGCCGCCGGCTTCGGCCTTGCGGGCATGGCGCGCCATGCGAATCGTCATGGCGACGTTGACGCAGCACACGACGGCGCCGGTCAGGAACAGGAGGCCCCCGAAGGCGCGGGCGATATAATAGGGGTGCATGGCAACCAGGCTGTCGATGAAGGAGTAGGCGAGTGTGCCGCTGTCGTTATAGGTGCGCCACATCAGGCCCTGGATGATGCCCGAATTCCACATGGCGAAGACGTAGACGACGGTGCCGGCGAGCGCGAGCCAGAAATGCAATTCGATCAGCCTCGGCGAATACATGCGCTCCGTCTTCCACATCCATGGCACGAGGGCGTAGAGCGAGCCGAAGGTGATCATCGCCACCCAGCCGAGCGCGCCGGCATGGACATGGCCGACCGTCCAGTCGGTGTAGTGCGAGAGCGAGTTGACGGCGCGGATCGCCATGAACGAGCCCTCGAAGGTGGAAAGCCCGTAGAACACGGCCGCGACCATCATGAAGCGCAGCGTCGCGTCGTCGCGCACCTTGTGCCAGGCGCCGTTGAGCGTGGCGAGCGCGTTGCCGGCAGAGGCCCAGGAGGGAACCAGCAGCACGAGGGAGAAGGTCATGCCGAGCGTCTGCACCCATTGCGGCAGCGCCGTGTAATGCAGGTGGTGCGCGCCCGCCCACATATACATGAAGGTGATGCCCCAGAAGGAGATGATGGAGAGCCGGTAGGAGAAGATCGGCCGTCCCGCGCGCTTGGGCAGGTAGTAGTACATCATGCCGAGGAAGCCGGAGGTGAGGAAGAAGGCGACGGCGTTGTGGCCGTACCACCATTGCGTCATCGCATCCTGCACGCCGGAGAACAGCGAATAGCTCTTGGCATGGCCGAAGGTGACGGGCACGGCGAGGTTGTTGACGATGTGCAGCACCGCCACGACCAGGATGAAGGCCATGTAGTACCAGTTGGCTACGTAGATATGCGGCTCCTTGCGGCGCTGGAGCGTGCGGATGTAGAGCACGAAATAGGCGACCCAGACGATGACCAGCCAGATGTCGGCATACCATTCCGGCTCGGCATATTCCTTCGATTGGGTGACGCCGATGAGATAGCCGCTCGCGGCGATCAGACAGAAGAGGTTGTAGCCGATCAGCACGAACCACGGGCTGAACTGGTCGGGCAGGCGGGCGCGCGAGGTGCGCTGGAGGACGTGGAAGGACGTGGCGATCAGCGCGTTGCCGCCGAAGCCGAAGATGACGCCGCTGGTGTGCACGGGCCGCAGCCGGCCGAAGCTGGCCCAGGCCGAATCCACGAAGGTCAGCTCCGGCCAGGCGAGAAGCGCGGCGACCCATACGCCGACGAACATGCCGGCGACCGCCCAGGCGAGCGACAGGATGATGCCCACCCGCGTCGGGTCGTCGTAATATTCCGAAAGCCGGCTTTCCGGCGGCTCCGGCGCAAAGAGCGCCGAGAGCACGACGAAGCCGAGGCCGAGGCTGAAGGCGAGAACGATATAGCCGTGCACGGCGAGCGGATCGCCGCGCCCGCCGACCGCCATGGCAAGCCCGGCGAGCGCCAGCGCGCCGAGCACGAAGAGAGCCATATGGCGCTCCGAAACCGTCAATCCCGTGACCATCCGTTTTCCTTCCGTCTTACGCCGCCGCGGCGTCGAGCCCGAGCAGAGGGCCGAGCGTGGCCCTGTTGCGTACGATATCTTCGAGTGTATATTTGTCGAGTACCGCCAGGAAGGCGGCGAGTGCCTCGTGCAGCATTCCCTTGAGCCGGCAGGCCGGGGAGATCGCACAGGACCGGCCGTGTGCCTGCATGCATTCGGTGAGCGAGAACTCCTCTTCCGTTGCCCGCACCAGCGCACCGACCCTGATCTCGCCCGGCGCCATGGCGAGGCGGATGCCGCCGCTGCGCCCGCGCGTCGTCTCGATGATGCCGAGGCCGCGCAGCGTCTGGGCCACCTTGAGGAGGTGGTTGCGCGACAGGCGATAGGCCTCCGCGACGTCGTTGACGGTGCACAGGCCGTCCCGGCGCGAGGCGATGTAGATCAGCATGCGCAAGGCATAATCGGTGTGAAGCGTCATCCGCACGGAATGTCCCCCGGGCCATGGACGGGCCGCATGCGATAAGAGGTATTTGCGATGCCACTTTTAGCGCAACGGACCGCACGGTGAAAGTGCAATAGCGTCGCAGGGGCATCGTGGAGAAACGATGCCGGGGTGCCGGGGAAGGCGGGCGCGCCTTCGCATGTAATTCCCGGCACGCGTCAAATTTAGAATTTAGGAAATCTTGAACTGCACGGGCGTTCCGTTCCGATTTGGTGCAGAGCGATGTATTTTCCGGAATAGTTCCATAACTGTTGTTACGCGATTTTCATGGCGATTGCGGGAACAAAGTTTATTCTACTTTCTTTTCAAGGCGATGATGCTAGTATCCGCTCACCGATTTGCCTAAGCGAGGAAGTGTCTTGTCAGAGATTTCGACAGAACAAGCGCCTTCGCAGGTGCCGCGCTCCAGCCGGCGCCGGGAGCTGATCACCTTCCTCGTTCTCGCCTTCGGCATCTGGCCGGTCGTCGCGGTCGGCGTGGTCGGCGGCTACGGCTTCCTCGTCTGGATGTTCCAGATCATCTACGGGCCGCCCGGCCCGCCCGGACATTGAGGGCGGCGCCATGCGGCACGAGGCACTGTCGAGGCGTGATTTCCTGAGAGGCAGCCGGCGGGCCGGCCCCTTGCGCATCCGTCCGCCCGGGTTTGCCGAGGACGGGGCCGAGGACGGGCTTGCCGCCTGTACCGGCTGCGGCGCCTGCGTCGCGCACTGTCCGGCCGGCATCCTCAGCCTTGCGGACGGCCTGCCGGCCGTGGATTTTGCGGTCGGCGAATGCACCTTCTGCGGCGCCTGCGCGCAGCACTGTCCCGAGCCGGTCTTCGCCGATGGCGTTGCCGGCCGCTTCGACCATATCGTCGCCTTCTCCGCCTCGTGCCTGCCCTTCCAGGGCGTGGACTGCCAGGCTTGCCGGGATGCCTGTCCGACGGGGGCGATCCGCTTTCGCCCGGTGCGCGGCGGGCCTTTCGTGCCGGACCTTGCCGCCGATGCCTGCACGGGCTGCGGCGCGTGCATCGCCGTCTGTCCCGTCGGGGCGGTCGCGGTGGCGCTGCCGGAGATGGAGGCCGCCCATGCCTGAGGTGCGGCGCCATCACATTTCAAGCGCGGTCATCGCCGCAAAGCCGGGCTGCCTCGACGCGGTGCTTGCCGCCCTTGCGGGCTTCGAGAATGTCGAGGTGCACGGCGCGGACAAGGGCAAGGTCGTGATCGTCATCGAGGGGCCGTCGACCGGCGTGCTCGGCGATACGCTGATGCGCATCTCCGTCCTCGACGGGGTCATCGCGGCAAACATGGTTTTCGAACATGTCGAAATGGAAGAGGACGAGGCTGATGGGCAGCGAACTGACGCGGCGTGACATCCTGAAGGCCCAGGCGGCGGGCGTGGCGGCAGCGGCCGCCGGCATCGCCCTGCCCGCGGCCGCCCAGCCGGTGCCCGGCGGGGTGAGCGCGCTGGAAATCAAGTGGAGCAAGGCCCCCTGCCGATTCTGCGGCACGGGCTGCGGCGTCATGGTGGGCGTCAAGGAGGGCAAGGTCGTCGCCACCCACGGCGACATGCAGGCCGAGGTCAACCGCGGCCTCAACTGCATCAAGGGCTATTTCCTCTCCAAGATCATGTACGGCGCCGACCGGCTGACGACGCCGCTCCTGCGCAAGCGCAACGGCGCCTACGCCAAGGACGGCGAGTTCGAGCCGATCACCTGGGAAGAGGCCTTCGACGTGATGGCCCAGCAGGCCAAGAAGGTGCTGAAGGAGAAGGGACCGACGGCGCTCGGCATGTTCGGCTCGGGCCAGTGGACGATCTTCGAGGGCTATGCCGCGACCAAGCTGATGCGCGCCGGCTTCCGCTCGAACAACCTCGATCCGAACGCCCGCCACTGCATGGCCTCGGCCGCCTACGCCTTCATGCGCACCTTCGGCATGGACGAGCCGATGGGCTGCTACGACGATTTCGAGCATGCCGACGCCTTCGTGCTGTGGGGCTCGAACATGGCGGAGATGCACCCGATCCTGTGGACGCGCATCGCCGACCGGCGGCTCGGAAACGAGCATGTGCGCGTGGCGGTGCTCTCCACCTTCACCCACCGTAGCATGGACCTTGCCGATATCCCGGTGGTCTTCAAGCCGGGCACGGACCTCGTCATCCTCAACTATATCGCCAACCACATCATCCAGTCCGGCCGGGTGAACGAGGATTTCGTGAAGAACCACACGAAGTTCGTGCGCGGCGTCACGGATATCGGCTACGGCCTGCGCCCGGACAATCCGCGCGAGGTGAATGCGGCCAATTCGGCCGATCCCGGCAAGACCGAGGCGATCGATTTCGAGGCCTTCAAGGCCTTCGTCTCGGAATACACGCTGGAGAAGGCCGTCGAGATGACGGGCGTGGAGGCCGGCTTCCTCAAGCAGCTCGCCGAGCTCTATGCCGACCCCGACCGAAAGGTCATGTCGCTGTGGACCATGGGCTTCAACCAGCATGTGCGCGGCGTCTGGGCGAACCAGATGGTCTATAACCTGCACCTGCTCACGGGGAAGATCTCCGAACCGGGCAACAGCCCCTTCTCGCTGACCGGCCAGCCTTCGGCCTGCGGCACGGCGCGCGAGGTCGGCACCTTCGCCCATCGCCTGCCCGCCGACATGACGGTGACGAACCCCGAGCACCGCAAGCACGCCGAGGAGATCTGGCGCATCCCGCACGGCATCATCCCGGAAAAACCCGGCTATCACGCCGTCGAGCAGGACCGCATGCTGAAGGACGGCAAGCTCAATTTCTACTGGGTGCAGGTCAACAACAACGTCCAGGCCGGGCCGAACACCTCCAACGAGACCTACCGGGGCTACCGGAACCCCGATAATTTCATCGTCGTCTCGGATGCCTATCCGACGATCACCGCGATGAGCGCCGATCTCGTGCTGCCGGCCGCCATGTGGGTGGAGAAGGAAGGCGCCTACGGCAATGCCGAGCGGCGCACACACGTCTGGCACCAGCTCGTGCAGGCGCCCGGCGAGGCGCGCTCCGACCTCTGGCAGCTCGTCGAGTTCTCCAAGCGCTTCACGACGGACGAGGTCTGGCCGGCGGATATCCTCGCCGCAAACCCGCAATACAAGGGCAAGACGCTCTACCAGGTCCTCTATGCCGAGAGCGACGTCGCCAAGTTCCCGTTAAGCGAGGTCGATCCGGGCTACGACAACAACGAGGCGCAGCATTTCGGCTTCTATCTGCAGAAGGGTCTCTTCGAGGAGTATGCCAGCTTCGGCCGCGGCCACGGCCATGACCTTGCGCCCTACGACACCTATCACGAGGTGCGCGGCCTGCGCTGGCCGGTTGTCGACGGCAAGGAGACGCTGTGGCGCTACCGCGAAGGGTACGACCCCTATGTGAAGCCCGGCGAGGGCGTGAAGTTCTACGGCAACAAGGACGGCAAGGCGGCGATCATCGCCGTGCCCTACGAGCCGCCGGCCGAATCGCCCGACGAGGAATACGACACCTGGCTCGTCACCGGCCGCGTGCTGGAGCACTGGCATTCCGGCTCCATGACCATGCGCGTTCCCGAGCTCTTCAAGGCCTTTCCCGGCGCGCGCTGCTTCATGAATGCGGACGACGCGCGCAAGCGCGGCCTCAACCAGGGCTCGGAAATCCGCATCGTCTCGCGGCGCGGCGAGATCCGTTCGCGGGTCGAGACGCGCGGGCGCAACCGCATGCCGCCCGGCGTGATCTTCGTGCCGTGGTTCGATGCCAGCCAGCTCATCAACAAGGTCACGCTCGACGCCACAGATCCCATCTCGAAACAGACGGATTTCAAGAAATGCGCAGTCAAGATCGAACCCGTCGCATGACCCCCCGTCGCAGGTGGGTCTTCGCCGCGCTCGGCGTGGCCGTCATCGCCACCAGCGCCATGGCGCAGATGGTGCCGCAGCTTTCCGGTCCGGACGGCGACAAGATGCAGACGCTGCCGGCCGACCCGCTGCCGAAATGGATCATCGACGACCTGCGGCGCATGCGCGCCTATCCCGAGCAGCCGCCGATCATTCCGCACTCGATCGACGGCTACCAGCTTTCGGTCAACACCAACCGCTGTCTTTCCTGCCACAAGCGCGAGTTCTCGCAGGATGCCGGCGCGCCGATGATCAGCGTCACCCACTACATGACCCGCGAGGGCCAGATGCTCGCCGACGTCTCGCCGCGCCGCTACTTCTGCACCGCCTGCCATGTGCCGCAGGCCGACAGGAAGCCGCTCGTCGGCAACACGTTCAAGGACATGAGCGAGCTTGGCGTCACCGGCGCGGGAAGCGAGTGACGATGATGGCGCGCATCAAGGCAATCCTCCTCTGGGTCTGGACGATCCTGACCACGCCGGCGGCGACCCTCAGCCTCGCCTTCCTGACGCTCGGGGGCTTCGTCGGCGGCGTCATGTTCTGGGGCGCCTTCAACACCGCGCTGGAGCTGACGAACACGGAGAAGTTCTGCACCTCGTGCCACGAGATGCGGGACAACGTCTATCAGGAGCTGACCAACACGGTGCACTTCACCAACCGTTCGGGCGTGCGCGCCTCCTGCCCGGATTGCCATGTGCCGCATCAGTGGACCGACAAGATCGCCCGCAAGATGCAGGCCTCCAAGGAGGTCTGGGGCAAGATCTTCGGCACGATCAACACGCGCGAAAAATTCCTCGACAAGCGGCTGGAGCTTGCCAAGCACGAATGGGCGCGCCTCAAGGCGAACGACAGCCTGGAATGCCGCAACTGCCATTCGGCCGTGGCGATGGACTTCACCAAGCAGACGCAGCGCGCCGCCGACATCCACTCGAAATACCTCCTGACCGGCAAGGCGACCTGCATCGACTGCCACAAGGGCATCGCGCACGAGCTGCCGAACATGAAGGGCGTCGATCCCGGCTGGAAGATGCCGAGGGAACTGGAGGGCGAGGAGCTGCCGGCCGCCTCGAACGACGCGATCGGCGATCTCCGCAAGGCCGTCGCCAGCGCCCACCAGTTCGTCGCCTTCTGACGTCCGCTCAGGACATGCCGGGGACGAGGAGCAGCTTTCCGGTGGTCTCCCGGCGTTCCATCGCCGCGTGGGCCGCGGCGGCATCGGCGAGCGGATAAACGTTGCCGATCTTCACCTTCAACGCCCCCTCCCCGATCCACCGGAAGAGCTGCTGCGCATGGGCGCGGAAAAGCGCCGGGGTGTGGATGTGGTCGGAGAACACGGCATAGCCGAGCTTGATGCTCTTCGGCAGGCTCATGATGTCGAGCGGCCCCGGTCCGCCGAGCACCGGGCCGTACCAGCAGAAGGTGCCGGACCGCCTGAGCGCGGCCAGCGAGCCTTGGAAGGTCGCCGGCCCCGAGCCGTCATAGACGACGTTCACGCCCTCCCCGCCGGTCAGCGCCAGCACGGCATCGGCGAATTCTCCCTTCGCATCCACGACGACGTACTCGGCGCCGGCTTCCCTGGCGGCGGCGACCTTGGCCTCGGACGAGACCCGGCCGATCACGCGCCCGCCGCGCATCCGGACGATCTGGGTGAGGAGCAGGCCGAGGCCGCCGGCGGCGGCGTGGACGAGCGCGGTGTCGCCCGGCTGCACCGGGTAGAAATCGGTGGCGAAGTGGCTTGCCGTCAGCCCCTGCATCATCACGGCGGCGGCGGTGCGGTCGTCGACGCCGTCCGGAATGGCGACCAGCCCATCCGCCGGTATCGAAAGCCGCTCGGCATAGCTGCCGGGCGCATAGACCCAGGCCACCCGGTCGCCGATGGCAAAGTCCCGCACGCCCTCGCCGAGGGCGAGGATCCGTCCTGCCCCTTCGACGCCCAGAACCTTCGGGTTCGCCGTCTCGGTCCAGGCCATGCCCTGGCGGACGCCGATATCCATGAAGTTCACGCCGGCGGCGGCGATCTCGACGACGACGTGCCCGGGCGCGGCCACAGGTTCGGGGCGGTCGACATGGTCCATGACATCGGTCCCGCCGATGCCGTTCATGACGATGGCTTTCATTTCGTGTCCTTTCTTGACTGTTTATTCCAGAATTAACGAAAATTTTTTGCTCAGGCGATGGCGCGGAGCGTCATCCTGCCCAGCGAGCGCAGGTCGTCGCGGCTCGCCCCTCCCCGCGCTGCAACGCGGATCCCGGCGATGCCGGCGATGAGGAAGTTCGCGATCTCCCCTGCCGTGGCGTCGACGGCGATGTCGCCGTCGGCCTGTGCCTTACGGATACGCTCCTCGGCGGCGGTCTTGAGTTGGAGCCCGGCGGTCTGGCGGAGCGCCGAGAGCTCCTGCCGGCTCTCGCCGAATTCGCAGATCGAGCCGACCCCGAGGCACGCCCGCTGCGCATCCTCGACGACGCGTCCGATCATCGCCCGGATGCCGTCCACCGCGCGGGGTTCGCCGCGCAACGTGGCGATATGGGCGCGCGTCTCGGCGATGGAATAGCGCTCGACGGCGAGGCAGTAGAGCTTCCACTTGTCGCCGAAGGTGTCGTAGAGGCTCTGCCGGCCGATCTTCATCGCCCGCACCAGCATGTCCGTCGACGTGCCCTCGAAGCCGTGCTCCCGGAAAACCCCGATTGCCGCGTCCAGCGCGTCGTCCCTGTCGAATTCCTTGTTCCGTGCCATGAGGGGGATATAGGAATACTGGAACGATCTGTCAAGAATTAGGTTCGGGCCTCAGATCGCGACCTGCTCGCCGAGTTCCACGACGCGGTTGGCCGGCAGGCGGAAATAGTCCGACGGGTCGATGCCGAAATCGGCGAGCGCGATGTAGAGCCGCTCCTGCCAGGCCGGCAGGCCGACCGTCGGCGAGCGCACGAGGTTGCGCCGGCCGAGATAGAACGAGGTCTGCATGATCTCGAACTTGAAGCCCTTCTTGCGGCAGAGGCTGAGGGCCTTGGTGATGTTCGGCTCCTCCATGAAGCCGAAGGTGAGGTCGATGCGCAGGAAGCGGTCGCTGAGCGTCTGCATGGCGATGCGGTTTTCCTCCGGCACGTAGGGCTTGTCCTGCGTCCAGACGGTAAGGATGACGTTCCGCTCGTGCAGGACGTGGTTATGCTTGATGTTGTGCAGGAGGACTGCCGGGGTGCGATCCGGCACGCTGGTCAGGAACACGGCCGTTCCGGGCACGATGGCGGGGGCATGGGCGGACTTCTTGTCCAGCGCGGCAATGAAGTCGGTGAGCGGGACGTCGTTCTGCGCTGTCTTGTCCTTGAGGTACTTCGTGCCGCGCGTCCATGTCCACATGACGATCATGATGGAGAGCGCGAGCGCCACCGGCACCCAGCCGCCGTCATGGATCTTCAGGAGGTTCGCCGCCAGGAACACGCCCTCGATCATGAGGAGCGGCAGGAGGAGCAGCGTGGCGGTGACGGTGGAATAGCGCCAGATCTGCCGCAGGAACTGGTGCGCCATCAGCGTCGTGACGACCATCGCGCCGGTGACCGAGATGCCGTAGGCCGTCGCCAGCGATTCGGAACTGCGGAAGGAGAAGATGAGGACGATGACGCCGATGAAGAGGACCCCGTTGACCGCCGGAACGTAGATCTGCCCGGTATTGGTCTCGGAGGTGAACTTGATCATCAGGCGCGGCAGGAAGCCGAGGTGCACGGCCTGGCGGGCAAGCGAGAAGGCGCCGGTGATCACCGCCTGGCTGGCGATGATGGTCGCCATGGTGGCGAGGATGACGATGGGCAGCAGCGCCCAGTCGGGATAGAGCAGGAAGAACGGATTGGCGACCGCCTCCGGATGGGTGAGGATCAGCGCGCCCTGGCCGAGATAGTTGAGCGCGAGCGCCGGGAAGACGAGGATGAACCAGGCGATCTGGATCGGCTTGCGGCCGAAATGGCCGAGGTCGGCATAGAGCGCCTCGGCACCGGTGACGGTGAGGAAGACGGCGCCGAGCACGATCAGCCCGACGCTGCCGGCATGGGTGATGAACCAGAGCGCGTTCAGCGGGTTGAGCGCTTCAAGGATCGTCAGGTCGTCGCCCATGTGGATGAGGCCGCCCCAGGCCATGGCGAAGAACCAGAGCACCATGACCGGGCCGAAGAAGTTGGAGACGGCGGCGGTGCCCTTCGACTGGACGAGGAAGAGCCCCACCATGATCGCCGCCGACATGGGCAGCACGTAGCCGGCAAAGGCCGGCGTCACGAGGTTGAGGCCTTCGAGCGCCGACATGACGGAGAGCGCGGGGGTGATCATCGCATCGCCGATGAAGAGCGCCGCGCCGATGACGCCGGCGAAGAAGAGGACCGGCAGGTAGCTGCCCGACTTCTTCATGAGAAGGGCGAGCAGCGAGAGCGTGCCCCCCTCCCCGTCGTTGTCGGCGCGCAGCAGGAACAGCACGTATTTGAAGGTGACGATGACCGTCAGCGTCCAGACCATCAGCGAGATGAGGCCGATGACGACGTCCTGCCGGACGACCCCGTTGGCCACGAACGGCCGCAGCGCCTCGCGGAAGGCATAGAGCGGGCTGGTGCCGATGTCGCCGTAGACGACACCGATCGAGCCGAGAAGCAGCACAAGGAACTTGCGCAGTTCGGGTTTGTCGCCGGCGGCGGCGTGCAACGATGTCATGGAATGGATCCCTGCGATCTGCTTGGTGAGCGGGAATATGGTGCAAAGCACAATCGCTTGCAATGCGGTCCGGTTCCGGGCCCGCGCGGCCAGCTTGAAATTATATCGTGATACGATATAATGGCGATCTTGGATGGAGACCCGAAGCCATGTCCGAAAACCTGGAAAGCCTGAAAGCCGAGCTTCTCGAACTGGACCGCCAACTCCAGCTTGCCGCGCGCCCTCAGGCGCACGGGCCGGAGGCCGCCGCCACGCCTCCCTCGGGGCAGATGGCGGCGCTGAAGAGCAAGCTCGACGAGCGGCTGGGCAGCCTCGACGGCAATGCGTGGCAGCTTCTTCTCCTCGAATGGCGCTACGATTTCGCGCTGCTCTTCGACCATGCCCGCCAGTGGATGAGCCAAGTGGATTCCGGGTTCAACACGGAACCGGCCGGCCAGTCCCCCACGCAGGGCTCCGTGCTCCCGCGCTGAGAAGCGCGGCGGCCTTGGCCGCCGCCGCCGCGGCAGCGCCGCTCAGCCGGCCTTGCCGGCTTCCGCCTTTTTCGGCCCGAGATAGGGCTTCCGCTCGTTTTCCAGCGCATTGGCCGCATGGCGAAGCCGCAGCAGGTCCTTGCGGGCCAGGAGGCCCTGCAGGCGTCCCGTCTGCGGATCGACGATCGGGATGCGGCCGACATCGGCGGCGAGCATCAGGTCGGCGACGTAGCCGATCGTGTCGTCGGGATGGGCGACGGGCACCGACGTGTCGGAGACGTGATCGTCGAGGGTCTGCTTGTCCGGCGTCCGGTCCTGCTGCCAGCGCAGCGCGTCGCCGCGCGAGACGAGGCCCTTGACCAGCCCGTCCGCATCGACGACCGGATAGACGCGGTGCGTGCGCGCCGTCTCGGCGAAGAAGGCGGAGGCCGCCTCGACCGTCATGTCGGCCGGCAGCGTGTCGACCTCGCCGATCATGATGTCGCGCGCCCGCGTGTATTCGAAGGGATCGATGCCGTATTCGCGGGTGATGTGCTGGCCGCGGCGGGCGATCTTTTCCGTGAGGATCGACCGGCGCAGGAGGAGCACGGTCACGGCATAGGCCGAGACCGTCGCCGCCAGAAGCGGCATCAGGATCGAGACGTCGCCGGTCAGCTCCATCGCGAAGAACGTGCCGGTCAGCGGCGCGCGCATCGTGCCGCCCATCATGGCGGCCATGCCGAGCAGCGCCCAGAAGCCCGGGTCGCCGGGCAAGACGAGGCCGATCAGCCAGCCGAGCGCCCCGCCGAAGATGAGGAGCGGCGCAAGCACGCCCCCCGATGTGCCGGAGGAGAGCGAGACGAGCCAGACGGAGGCCTTGACCACGAGGATCGTCAGCACCGCCTGCGGCAGCAGCCGGCTGTTCAGCAGGCCGTCGATGATGTCGTAGCCGACGCCGAGCACGCGCGGCTCGATCAGGCCGCCGAGGCCGACGATGGCGCCGCCGATGGCCGGCCACCACATCCAATGGATGGGCAGCGCCTCGAAGGTGTCCTCGATCTTGTAGAGCAGCGCGGTGAAGAGGCCGGACTGCAGGCCGGTGACGATGCCCATCAGCGCGCAGAGGCCGATGACCCACCAGGGCAGGTCCATGTGGAACTGCTTGGGGAAAAGCGCGCCGCTGCCGAACAGGAAGGGGCGCCAGCAGGCCGACACGCAGGCCGCGACGGCGACCGGAATGAAGCTGCGCGGCTTCCATTCGAAGAGCAGGAGTTCGACGGCGAGCGTCACGGCGGCGATCGGCGAGCTGAAGATCGCCGTCATGCCGGAGGCGGCGCCGGCGACCAGCAGCGTCTTGCGCTCGGCCGAACTCAGGTGGAAATACTGGGCGAAGAGCGAGCCGATGGCCCCGCCCGTCATGATGATCGGGCCTTCCGCGCCGTAGGGGCCGCCCGTGCCGATGGAGATCGCCGAGGAGAGCGGCTTCAGCACCGCGACCTTCGGCGACATGCGGCTGCCGCCGATGAGGATCGCCTCGATGGCCTCGGGAATGCCGTGGCCGCGGATCTTCTCCGATCCGTAGCGGGCCATCAGGCCGATCATGAGGCCGCCGATGGCCGGCACCGCGACCATCCACAGCGAGCGGTGGGCTTCGCCGGGCGTGGCCGGGCCGATGCTGAACTGCCCAAACCAGGCGAGGTTGGTGACGAGCGCGATGAGATCCAGCAGCAGCCGGGCGGAGAAGGCGCCGGCGGTGCCGATGATCAGCGCCATGCCGATCAGCGCGAGGACGCGCCTGTCCGTCGTGAAGTCTCCGGCCTCGCGCCGGGCAAGGCCCCCGGTGAAGTCGTGCGGCCGGTGAGGGCTTTTCTGTTGCGGCATGCTGCGTCCTGTCGCTTGCGTTCTGGTGGAGGCCGCCAATATATCGTACTGCGATATAAATCAACAGGTGCCGTGCCGAAGCGACGACATCGGGCCGGCCTACACGTTTGCGGCGCAATGGGTTAAGGCTGGTTGCACGCGTCACGGAAAGCAGGGATGGGGGAATGCCGAAGGAAAAACTGACCGATGCCGACTACGAGGGCCTGTCCAACCTGCGCTACACGCTGCGGCGGTTCATGGATTTCAGCACGTCGGCGGCCCATGGCGAGGGGCTGCCGCCCCAGCAGCATCAGGCCCTGCTGGCGATCCGCGGCTATCGGGAGGGCGAGGCCATGACAGTGGGCAAGCTCGCCGAGCGCCTGCTGATCGCGCCCCATTCGGCGACAGAACTGGTCGGCCGGCTGGTTGCCGCCGGCTATGTGCGCCGCCGCACCGATCCGGCCGACCGCCGCCGCCAGACGCTGGAACTGACCGACAAGGCCGACGACGTGCTCGAACGGCTGACCGCCATCCACCTCACCGAGATCCGAGAAATGGCCCCTCGCCTCATCGATATCCTGATGCGGCTGCAGGAGGCGCGGGAGGCGAACGCGTAAAGGCTGCCCGTTGCCGAAGGCGGGCTCCGACCTCATATAATGACGAATTCAATCCCAACCGGAGCGTACCCGTGAGCAATCCGTATGAGGTTCTTGGCGTTTCGGCGAGCGCCTCGCCGGCCGAGATCCAGAGTGCCTACCGCAAGCTTGCCAAGAAGCTGCACCCCGACCTCAATCCGGGCGACAAGTCGGCGGAGGAGAAGTTCAAGGAGGTGGCGGCCGCCTACGACCTTCT